>JBDZUX010000016.1:0-57836 GCA_040255405.1 Lysobacteraceae bacterium | reverse complement strand
GGCGCGCTGCGGCGAAACGCAAGCCAGGGACGGTCACGCGACGGGAAAAGATGAGCCCATCGAGCGCGGTTCCGCCTCGGCGCGCATCCGGCAACGCAAGGATCAGGGGCGGTCAGACAGCGAATGGGCCGTCGCCAGGTATTCCCGGCTTTGCATCTCGATCAACCGGCTGGTGGTACGGGCGAACGCCAGCCGCAAGCGCTTGCCATCGTAGAGCTCCACCGCCGGCGCTTGCGCCGTGACCGCCAGTTTCACGCGACGATCGTACAGTTCGTCGATCAAATGCACGAAGCGTTGCGCGGCATCTTCGTTGAAGGGCGTGAACTGCGGCAGGCCCGAGATCAGGATCGCGGGATGCGTCCGCGCAAGTCCGATGTAATCGGCCGAACCGTATGGCCCGTCGCACAGCGCGGCGAAATCGAACCAGGCCGCCTGCGCACAGACGCGGCGCACGCGGAACATGCGACCGTTGATGTGCAATGCGGTGTTTTCCTGCACCGGCCCCTGCGCCAGTTCGTCGAACAGGCGCGCCAGCGCGGCTTCCGCGCGCGCATCGTCGGGCGTCAGGTACACCGGCGCGCGGGTCAGCGCACGCAGGCGCCAATCGTGCGGCGAGGCCAACTCCAGCACCTCGCAACGCGTTTCGAGCAGGCCGATCGCGGGCAGGAAACGCTCGCGCTGCAGGCCATCCTTGTAGAGGTCGCGCGGCGGCGTGTTGGAAGTCGCGACCAGCGCCACGCCGTGGTCGAACAAGGCGCGCAACAAGCCGTCGAGGATCATCGCGTCGCCGATGTCGGTGACCATGAACTCATCGAGGCACAGTACCCGCGCACGTGCCGCGATACCGTCCGCCACCCGCGCCAGCGGATCGCGCACTTCGCCCAGCCCGCGCAGCCCGGCGTGCACATCCAGCATGAAGCGGTGGAAGTGCACGCGCAGTGCGACGCCGGCCGGCAACGAGGCCGCGAACTGGTCCATCAACATGGTCTTGCCGCGTCCGACCGGCCCCCACAGATACAGTCCGCGCAATCCCGCAGGCGTACGGCCGAAGTGCGCGCGCAGGCGGGCCAGCCGGCCGGGCGAGGGCGCCAGCAGGGCGTCGTGGATGCGGTCGAGGGCGCCGAGCGCCGCGCGCTGCGCAGGATCATCCTGCCAACGGCTGGCGGCGACACCTTGCTCGTAGTAAGTGGAAGGGGGATCCATGCCGTCAGACATCGGAGGGTCCGCCTGCTGGAAGCACGGAATCCGTCACGCCGCGCGCGGGGCACGCAACGGGAACAGTGCAGGGTCGGCGTCCCGATCGAAGCGGCAGCCGTGGGAAGCCAGGCCATGGCACGCCGTCCAGGCTGCCCCGGGCCAGCCATCGTTCCGGAACCACATTCATCCAGCGAGACCGCAATCAGGGTGTCCGCACATCAACGGGGAAGCCACGCGCGCACCGCATTCTTCACCGCACCGCGCAGATCCATCAGGCGGCGATGGAAGAAGTGGCCGGTTTCGGGCATCCGGATCAGGGTCGGCTTCGGATCCAGCGTCTCGATCCAGTCGAATACGCCCTGCGGATCGACCACTTCGTCGTCTTCGCCCTGCACCACCAACCATGGACAGGTCGGCATCGCGAGCTCGGCGAACTCGTAGCGTCCGGCCGGCGGCGCGACCGTGATCAGCGCGTCGGCCCCGAGCGAACGCGCGGAACGGAGCGCGATGTAACTGCCGAACGAAAAACCGGCCAGCCACAAGGCATCCCCCGGGCGCACCCGGCGCACCCATTGCGCCACCGCAACCAGGTCGCCGCTTTCGCCATCACCGTTGTCGAAGGCGCCGGTGGAGGCGCCGACGCCGCGAAAATTGAAGCGCACGGTCGCGAGCCCGGATTCGCGCAGCGCACGCTCCAGCATCGTCACCACCTTGTTGCGCATCGTGCCGCCTTGCTGCGGATTCGGATGGCAGATCACCGCCGTGCCCGCGCGGGCGCAGTCCGGTTCCGAAACGGCGGTCGCGACCTCCAGCACGCCGGCGGGACCGGGCAACGCGAACGTGGCGGGGGCGTCGGGAAAGCCGGACGGGGCCGGCGGCAGGGCATCGCTCATCCGCCCAATCATATATGGACGGCCCCGCGGAACGGGTATTTCGCTGGCCATCCAGCCGTTGCCATGATCCTGGACTGCGGGATGTAAGCTCGCGGCGTGCAAGATCGGATCGCGTCCGGAGACGCGCGGCTTCCGCCATGAACCACCTCGCCCATGCCCTGCTCGCCGCCACCGGCGACGTCGAATTCGCGCTAGGCAGCGCACTGGGCGACTTCGTCCACGGGCGGCCCGATCCCGCCTGGCCCGCAGCCCGCCGCGCGGGCCTGCGCTTTCACCGTGCAATCGACGGCTATACCGACACGCACCCCGAAGTCGTCGCGGCGCGCAACCTGTTCGTCCCGCCCATGCGCCGCTACGCCGGGATCGTGCTGGATGTCTGGTTCGATCACCTGCTGGTCCTGGACTGGGACAGGTATCCCTCTGGCGAATCGCTGGCGGCCTTCTCGCAACACTGGCTGGCCCTGCTGGATGCGCGGGTGACGGATTTGCCGCCGCCATTCCAGGCCTTCCTCGCATGGATGCACGCGCATGGATTGCCTGCGGGATATGGCGATGAAGCCACCCTGGATGCGGTGTACGGCGCGCTGGCGCAACGTCTGTCGCGCCCTTCGCCGATCGCGGCTGCGCTGCCCCCGCTGCACGCCCGATCCGCCACCTTGCAGCGGCATTTCGATGCGTTCTTTCCCGAACTCGTCGGGTATGCCCGCGGCTTGCGCGAACGGCTGCTGGCCTGACGCACGGCTGCCGCCGCAGGCTGCGCGTCACCACCAAGGCCAACGCAGCCCTGTGCATCGTGATGCGGTTGCGAAAGCCGGCGCGCGTCCGGCGTGCCAGAATGAGGGCGTCAGCAGGGGATCGGCGATGGTCTACGACCACATCATCATTGGCGCGGGTTCGGCCGGTTGCGTACTGGCGTCGCGGCTGTCGGCGGATCCCGCGCGCCGCGTGCTGCTGGTCGAAGCGGGCCCGCGTGACTGGCATCCGTTCATCCACATGCCGGCTGGCCTCGCCCGGCTGGTGACGCGGACCGACCTCAACTGGAACTACCTGACCGAACCGCAGGCACACCTCGACGGGCGCCGGCTGTGGTGGCCGCGCGGCAAGGTGCTGGGCGGCTCCAGCTCGATCAATGCGATGTGCTACGTGCGCGGCGTGCCCGCCGATTACGACGGCTGGGCCCGGCTGGCCGGCGACGAGCGCTGGGCGTGGCGCAACGTGCTGCCGTACTTCCTGGGCGCCGAATGCAACAGCCGCGGGGCCAGCGCCCTGCACGGCGGCGAAGGTCCACTGGCGGTATCGGACCTGCGCGACCACAGCGAACTTTCCGACGCACTCGTCGACGCCGCGGCCGCCGCGGGCCATGCGCGCAACGCCGATTTCAACGGCGCGAGCCAAGCCGGTTTCGGCCTGTACCAGGTCACGCAGCGCAACGGCGCGCGCTGCTCGGCGGCCACCGCGTACCTCGCGCCGGCGCGTGGCCGGGGCAATCTCGACATCGTCACGCACGCACGCTGCGAACGCGTATTGCTGGAACGCGGGCGCGCGGTCGGCGTGCAAGTGTGCCACCGCGGCGGCCATGCCGAACGCATCGAGGCGGGCGAGGTGATCCTCGCGGGCGGCTCGATCAATTCGCCGCAATTGCTGATGCTGTCAGGCATCGGCCCGGCCGACCACCTGCGCGCACACGGCATCACGGTGGCGCGGGACCTGCCCGGCGTCGGCGCCAACCTCTCGGATCACCTCGACATCTGCACGCTCGTGCACTGCACCCGCCCGGTCACCTACGACCGCCTGCACGACAGCCTGGTCGCCCTGCAATTCATGTTTTGCCGGCGTGGCGCCGGCACGTCCAATCTCGCCGAAGCCGGCGGTTTCGTGCGCACCCGGTTGGCCGGCGACGCGCGTTGCGACATGCAGTTCCATTTCCTGCCGGCGTTGCTCGACGACCACGGCCGCCATCGGCTGGAGGGCGCGGGATACACGCTGCACGCCTGCGGCCTGAAACCGCGCAGCCGCGGCACCATCCGCCTGCGCTCGGCCGATCCCGGCGTGGATGCGGCGATCGACCCGGGCTACCTGTCCGATCCCGACGGCTACGACCTCCGCATGCTGATCGAGGGGGTGCGCCTGTCGCGGGAGATCTTCGCGCAGCCGCCCTTCGACCCTTATCGGGGCGAGGAAATCTTTCCCGGCGCGGACGTGCGCGACGATGCGGCCGTGGAAGCCTTCATCCGCCGCAAGGCGGAGACCATCTACCACCCGGTCGGCACGTGCAGGATGGGCCATGACGACCAGGCAGTGGTCGATCCGGCATTGCGCGTGCACGGCGTCGAGGGCCTGCGCGTGGTGGACGCCTCGGTGATACCGGAGCTGCCTTCGGGCAACACCAACGCCCCGACGATCATGCTCGCGGAACTGGCTGCGGATCTCATGCGCGGTCGCGCGGCGTAGCCTCATCGGCCAGCAGCGGCGGCAGCGGGCAACCGAGCGTGGCGCAGGCGACGCGCAGCAATTCCGATTCGGCCACGGTCACCTTGCCGTCGGCGGCAATCGCCCGGGTGAGCGCGTGCACCACCAGTTGCTTGCCCTCGGGGCGCAACCGCACCAGTTTCCCCAGCGCGCCGTCCAGCGCCGCCTGCCAGTCATCGGGCAGCGCGTACATCACGCCCGCATTTGGCAACGCCTCCTGCATCGCCATCTGGAAGGCGCGGCGCGCACTGTCGTCATCGTCGTTGCCGAAGTGCGCCACCAGTGCGGCAAGATCGCGCAGTTCGTCGCGTGCATCCGCGAGTTTCAGGGTACCGGCCTTGAAGTTGGCCGATGGGTCCAGCGCCGCAACCACTTGCGACTGCACCAGCTTCGCGAGGCAGTACTCGTCGAGGTCCACGCGGCCGTCGGCGTGGATCATCGCATCCAGGGTCTTCACGAACGCATCCACTTCCGGCCGTGGCCGGCGCTTCAGCGCCGGGAACGCAAGTTGCGCCAGCGGCAGGCGCAGCATCGGATGCAGGTCCGCCATGCCCGAGGCAAGGTTGCGCGCGGCCCCGGCGAGCGCGGTGTCGAATGCCTGCGCGATCGCCTGTACCTGCTTCGCCATCACCTCGGGATGCGCGGAAAGCGCGAGTGCAAACAGCGTGGCCAATGCGCCGCGCGGATCGTGTGCGGCGGCGGCCAACGCGGGCGGGATCTGCGCATGCAGGTCGGCCGCGACGCGATAGTCGTCGGTACCGGGCGAGCCGACCTGGGCCGCGACGGCCGCGGCGCCGATCGCGAGTTCGGCCCCGTGTGCCGGCACCACGCCGCCGATGGCGCCGCTGCGTGCACCGCCCGCCGGCGTGGCTGGCGTGCCGTGGATATCGACATCCCCATCGGCACGCGCAAAATCGTGCACCGCCTTTTCCCATGGCTGCATCGTCGCGTGCAGTTCGATCGAATCTGGATCGCCGCCCGACGCGAGCCATTGCTTGACATAGGCATCGAGTTCCTCGGGCTTGAAGCCGGGTTCCAGCGCCTTGATGCGCTGCATGATCGGCGGATGCGTGGCGAACCACGAGCTGCCTTCGGCGTCGCCGAACAGCATGTGGCGCACCTCGTCCCGGCGCGGCGCCTGCAATGCCGAACCTTCTTCGAACACCGCGATCTTCTTGAGCGCGTTGGCGATGCCCGAGGTCTGGCGTGTGAACTGCACCGCCGAGGCATCGGCCAGCGATTCGCGCGAGCGCGACACCGCCGCCTGGATCAGGCGTCCGAAGAACAGGCCGATCGCTCCGATCGCGAGCAGTGCGATGCCCGCGAGCGCGACCTGGCCATTGCCTCCGCGCCGGCGACGGTCGCCACCGCCAATCCCGAAATAGCCGCCCCACATCAGGAAGCGGCCGATCACCCAGATCGCCATGATCCCGAACAACAGGCCCATCAGCCGGATGTTCAGCCGCATGTCGCCGTTCAGCACGTGGCTGAATTCGTGCGCGAGCACGCCCTGCAATTCGTCACGATTCAGCTTGTCGAGGCAGCCCTGCGTCACGCACACCGCGGCGTCGGCGGGCGTGTAGCCGGCCGCGAAGGCGTTGATGCCGGCCTCGTTCTGCATCACGTAGATTTCCGGTACCGGCACGCCGGACGCAATCGCGATTTCCTCGACCACGTTGCGCAGCCGCTGCCACTGCGGGTTGGTGGTATCCGCCGACACCTCGACCGCGTTCATTTCGCGCGCAACCGTCGAACCGCCACCGGCGAGGCTGGCCACGCGATAGGCCGAAGACAACCCGATCACCGCCACCACGCCGAGCGTGATCCCGAGCAGCGGCGCCGGACGCAAGCCGACGCCCAGCACGAACACGCAGACCAGGTCGACCGCGGCCACGATCGCCAGCACCGCCAGCGCAAACAGCCATACCAGCCTGCGGCTGGAGCGGCGGACCTTGGCTTGTTGGGCGAAGAAATCCATACGGTTACGGGAAGCGGGGATGGCAAGCCTGGAAATCGGAAAGCGGCCCTACGCCCCGCGCCGGTCACCGGCAAACGAAGCGACGGTTCGGGCCCTCGCCCGCACCGCGGATGGCATGCGAACGATTGCCGATTCCCGATTCCAGCTTCCCGGTCTCAGGTGAAGCTCACCTTGGGCGCTTCGCGCTTGGCGGGATCATCGATCGCCAACTGCTCGGCCGGCGTGAACCCGAACGGGCCGGCGACCAGGGTCGAGGGGAATACCTGCACCTTGTTGTTGAAGTTCATCACCGAATCGTTGTACGCCTGCCGTGCGAACGCGACGCGATTTTCGGTGGAGGTGAGTTCTTCCGACAACTGCATCATGTTCTGGTTGGCTTTCAGATCCGGATACGCTTCGCTCACCGCGAACAGCCGCCCCAGCGCCTGCGTCAACTGGTTCTCGCTGCCGGACAACTGCCGCATCGCCTCCGGATCGCCCGGCTGCGCCTTGGCGGCGGCAAGGCCGTTCACCGCCGCGGTGCGCGCAGCCGTGACGGCTTCCAGCGTTTCGCGTTCGTGCGCGAGGTAACCTTTGGCCGTCTCGACCAGATTGGGAATCAGGTCGTGACGTCGGGTAAGCTGCACGTCGATCTGCGCGAACGCATTCTTGTAAGCGTTGCGCGACGTCACCAACCCGTTGTAGATCGCAATCAGGTAAATCACAATGATGGCGATGATGATCAGGAAGATGATCAGACCCGTCATTGTTCCCTCCTCGGTTCGAACCTTGCAAAACCCTAGGCCACGGAAGGCTGCTCTGGTCTTCACGCGCCCTGATGGCACCGTCGATCGACCAGCCAGCCATTGCGGCGATCACGCGTGATCGCACAACGATTTGAGCATAGCATGCGTTTATCCGCTTTCTGCGCAGCACTCACTTGTTTCGTTTTCGCCGGCGCGGCGTCCGCTGCGCAGCCTCCCGGCACCCACGGCAATCCGGTGCCGCCGGAACCGACGGTGGTCCATACGGGCACCGGCCAGACGACGCTGCCCGCGGCGCGCGTCGACGCCGCGCTCGAGGATTACGATCACTGGCTCGACCAGCTCGCCGCGTCCAACCGCACCGCGGGACTCGCGACCGCGGTGGTGATCAACGACAAGGTGCGATACGAGCGCACCCTCGGTTATGCCGACTCCAATACCGGCGCGAAAGTGGAACCCAACACCGTGTTCCGGCTCGCATCGCTGTCCAAGGCGTTCGCCACGGCGCTCACCGGCATGCTGGTCCGCCAGGGCGTGGTGAGCTGGGATACGCGGCTCGCCACGGTGCTGCCGTTCTTCAAGTTGCGCGATGCCAATGCATCGCAGGAAGTCACCGTACGCGACATCCTGAGCCAGAGCATCGGCCTGCCGCACAACGCCTACGACAACCTCCTGTCGAGCGGCGTGTCGTACCAGGAACTGGAACGCAAGCTGGCGACGGTGCCGATGACGTGCGATCCCGGCAGTTGCTATGGTTACCAGAACATCGCGTTCTCGCTGATCGGCGACGTGATCCATGCCAAGACCGGCCAGTTCTTCATCCAGCTGATCGACCGCTACCTGTTCCTGCCGCTCGGCATGACCACCGCCAGTTACGGTCGTGACGGACTCGAGGGGAGCCGCAGCTGGGCGCGCCCGCACTACCGGCACGGCAGGCAGTGGATCGCGTACGAACCGAATGAAAATTTCTACGTGCCGCCCGCGGCCGGCGTCAATGCCAGCATCCGCGACATGGAGCAATGGCTGATCGCGCAGATGGGCGGCCGTCCGATGGTGCTGCCGGATGCGTTGCTGGACGTGCTGCACGCGCCCGTGATCGCGACCCCCAACGAGCGGATGTTCTCCAACTGGCGGCGCACGCGCGTCGACCAGGCCTCGTACGCACTGGGCTGGCGCGTGTACGACTACAACGGCGAAAAGTTGGTTTTCCACGCGGGCGCGGTGCAGGGCTACCGCTCGATGATCGGATTCTTCCCGAAATACCACGCGGGCGTCGTGGTGCTGTGGAATTGCGAAAGCAATACGCCGGCCGGCCTGATGCCGGAACTGCTGGACGCGTTGCTCGGCCTGCCGCACCAGGACTGGGCGGAACTCAACCGTCCCGACCGCCCCGTGCGCAAGCATTCAAGTCGCAGCGCGCGTCACAAGCGCCACTGAGGACGGATCGTTGCATCCGCCGGGCGATGGCATCACGCAGCCGGCACGCATGCCTCGCCGCGAGCGGCCATCCTGGTGCGCCGTGCCGGGCCGGCGGTTCCCCCGATGCCTGAAAGCGCAAGCGAGTCCGCGCCGGGAAAGTCGGGCAAGCGACCGCCGATGGTGCGGTCTTCACCGGCGCGATCATCCATGTCGCGCCCGAGCGTGCTTCGCGAGATCGGATTCCACCTGAGCGACCCGCATGGGTGCCGGTGCCGGCCCGGCCATTCGTGTCCGGTCATCCGAAACGCCACGCGACGCCGCTGGCGTCGCGCAAACGTTGCGTCTCATCCACCGAACTTGAAGTCGATCCGGCGGCGAACGACGCTGTCGACCGGCTCGCCATCGCGCAGGGCGGGATCGAACTTGGACTGCTTCACGGCCTGGATGGCGGCGCTGTCGAACACACGGCGCGGCGATGAATCGACGATGTGCGGATTCTGGACCGCGCCACTCGCGGAGACGGTGAACTCCACCACGGCGAAACCGGACGTCTGATTGCGGGCGGCCTGCAACGGATAGCTCGGCGAGGCAGCCTGCACGACCTTGGCGACACGCGTCTCGCCGGTCGGCTTGGGTGCGGGCGTCTGCGCAACCGGCCTGGGCGGCGGCGCGGTCTTGGTGGCGCCGGCCTGTTGCGCCGCCAGCTTCTCCGCGGCTGCCTTTTCCGCGGCAGCCTTCGCGGTGGCGGCCGCCTGTTGCGCAACGAGTTCAGCCGCCTTCTGCGCCTTCAACTGGGCTTCCTGCTGCTGGCGTGCCTGCAGCTTCTTTTGCGCGTCCAGCTTGGAACGCAACAGGGTCAACGTGTAGTTGGTGGGATCGGCCTTCGAGAGCAGGTCGATCTGGCGGCTGGCTTCATCGAAGTTGTTCTGCTCGATCGCCTTTTCGACCTCGGGCACGCTGAAGGGGAAGGTTTCCCGCAGCGCATCCTTGGCAACCTGGTTGTTCGGATCCTTGGCGAGTGCGGCTTCGTAATATTCCATCGCGTTGTTGCCAGCCGGTGATACCAGGCGGTGCTGCGCGTAGGCTTCGCGCGCGGCGGTGAGCAGATCGGATACCGTCATCGTCGACAGCTTGGCCTGGGCGGCATCGGCCGCGGCTTGCTGCGCCTGCGCGGCGCTTGCGGCAGCGGCCGGCGACTGCACGGGCAACGGCGCCGGTGCGGAAGCGGGCGCCGATGCCACCGCTGCCGGGGCCACGGACTTGCCGCTCGCCACGGGTGCGGAAGAGGTGGTGTTCTGGCCTTGACCGCATCCGGTCAGCAGCAGTGCGACGCCGGCTGCAACCGTGACGCCACGCAATCCGGCAACCAACCCGAACGGTCCCCAGGAACGGAAGGATGATGCGAGTGTCATCGTGCGCCCACCTGTGTACGAGAAAGGAAATTGCCCCCTCTTGACATGCACGAATCGTTCCACCTATGCACAGTGCGGATTCCGGCCGGAAGACCCGGCCCCTCGCGGACGGACGATCTGTGACGCACTCGACATTCGCGACCACCACGCAGCGGCAGCGCCCCGTCCCCGCGGCCGCAGGTGCGCGGGACTGCAAGCCGCGAGCCTTGGGGGCGAAGCCAGGGCAGGAAGCCCGTTATGGGGACGGTGCGCGAAAGGGAAGGGTCGCGGAACCATTCAGCGAAGCCGCGCTCAGGGATGAGCGCATAAAAACAGCAAGCCCCGGCAAAGCCGGGGCCAACGCTAAAACTCTTGCCCGCGATCTCCCCGCGCTGGGCTCGCGGGAAGAGCAGGCTTGTGGTTATGAATGACGGTACGCGTTACCGCATTGCAGCGGAATTACTTCTTCGCACGCTTGGTCTTGCTGGCGCGCGAGGTCTTGGCCATCACGGCCTTCTTGGCGGTGCGCTTGCGGGCCGTCTTCTTGGTGGCGCGCTTGCGTGCCGGCTTCTTCGCTACTTTCTTGGCCGCCTTGCGGGCGGTGGTCTTGCGCGCCGTCTTGCGCGCGGTGGAGGTTTTGGCTTTCGCCGATTTGCGTGCCGCCTTCTTGGCGGGTTTCTTTGCAGCTTTCTTCGTAGCCATGGTTCGTCTCAGCTCCTCATCAGTTGGCAGTGGTTGCCCAGTGAACGCATGCAGAAACGCCTCGCACAAAAGATCGCTGTTCGTGGCGTGCCGCAGGTTGGACACTTGACGACGTGTGCGCTCGTCGGAAAGCAGCCGGAGTACGTGGGTCGGAATCGAGACGGTTATTTTCCGAACTCTCTCGGACTTGTGACCGTGCTCGATATACGGCTTGATGTACTTGGCAGTCGGCATGTTTCCGATTTGCGACATGTCGTCGGGCGAAAAGCTAGCCCCATGCAATCGTGGTGTCAATCAATATTTTGCGGCGAATGAAGCGCTTGCGGACGCCCCGCGCAGCGTCGTGAACCCCTCACTCCCGCCCGGTCCATCATTCGCGCCGTCGCCACTCTGGACGTATGGACGTCCAATTGCTGCTTGGGAACGCATCACGCGGATACGCTGGAACCCGCACCAGCGTTGACTTGCACGCACGCGTCGTTACCGCTGCATGGTGGAGCATCGTGCAACGGACGTCATTCGATGCACATTCGATCTTCGCACCGGCGGATCGCCGAACGCGACTGAATGCCGCACAACCCGACGCGAATTTTTTTTGCGCGCGACCATCGATCGAGCGCCGAACGGTCCCCAAACGCGGCCGACGAAGGGCGCCGCGGTGATCCGTCCACGCCGCGCGGCGGACTCCGCCGGGTGATGCCTGCGGTGTCAGGCTTCGTCGCCCTCGATCAATTCCGCGTAATCATCGGGACCGAGCAGCGCATCCAGTTCTTCCGCGTTGTCCGCCTTCACCACGAACAGCCAACCATCGCCGTATGCATCCTCGTTGATGGTTTCGGGCTTGTCGGCGAGCGCCTCGTTGACCGCCACCACTTCGCCGCTGACGGGCGCATAGACATCCGACGCGGCCTTCACCGATTCCACCACCGCGCAACCGTTGCCGGCTTCCACCTTGTCGCCCACCTTGGGCAGCTCGACATACACGAGGTCGCCCAGCAGGCCCTGGGCATGATCGGAAATGCCGATGCGTACCTGGCCCGCGTCTTCGACGCGCGCCCACTCGTGCGACTTCTGGAATTTGAGATCACCTGGAATCTCGCTCATGGTTCGTGTCCTCGGCTGGTCGGGAGACTCGTGATTCTAGCGACACCCCTTTGCACAATATAGAAGCGCCCGCGCGCGATCACGACGCCGCGTTGCCGCTTGCACCGCCCCAACGCGGCGCGCCGGCCGGTTCTACCCGGCCACCCCTTCGCAGGGTTTGCCATCCCTCACGAACGGGTACTTCACCACCCGCAACGGAAGCTCGCGGCCCCGGATGTCCACCCGCAGGTTTTCCCGCGCACCGTCAGGCACCCGCGCGAACGCAATGGCCTTCCCCAACGTCGGCGAGAAGATGCCCGACAGGATTTCACCATCGCCCTTGCCGGTTGTGACACGCTGGCCGTGGCGCAGTACGCCCTTGTCGTCCATCACCACCCCGATCAGTTCGCGCGGCACGCCTTCGGCCTTCTGTTTTTCCAGGGCGGCACGGCCGATGAAATCGCGGCCCTCGTCCAGCGACACCGTCCAGGCGAGGCCCGCTTCCCACGGCGTGATGGCCTCGTCCATGTCCTGGCCATAAAGATTCATGCCGGCTTCGAGGCGCAACGTGTCGCGCGCGCCGAGGCCCGCCGGATGCACGCCGGCCGCAACCAGTGCGTTCCACAGGGCGACCGCCTGCGGCTCGGGCACGATGATCTCGAAGCCGTCCTCGCCGGTGTAGCCGGTGCGCGCGACGAACAACGGCATGCCGTCCGGACCGCGCGCTTCGGCGGCGGAGAACCGGGCGAGCTTTTCCACGCGCTCGCGATCACCGGCCTCGAGCAACGCCAGCACTTTTGCGCGGGCGTTGGGCCCCTGCACCGCGATCATCGCGAGGTCCGGCCGTTCGGTGACGGTCACGTCGAACGCCGCCGCCTGTTTCTGGAGCCACGCGAGATCCTTGTCGCGGGTCGCGGCGTTCACCACCATCCGGAAGAAATCTTCCGTGAGGAAATAGGTGATCAGGTCGTCGATCACCCCGCCGCGCTCGTTGAGCATGCACGAGTACAGCGCCTTGCCGGACTTCTTGAGCTTGCCGATGTCGTTGGCCAGAAGGTGCCGGAGGAACGCGCGGCACTGCACGCCGCGCAAGTCGACCACGGTCATGTGCGAGACGTCGAACATGCCGGCGTCGCGGCGGACCGCGTGGTGCTCCTCGATCTGCGAGCCGTAGTTGAGCGGCATGTCCCAGCCGCCGAAATCCACCATCTTCGCGCCCGCGGCGCGGTGGGTGGCGTTGAGCACGGTCTGCCTGGTCATCGCGATGGCCCATTGTGGAAACGACGCATTATCGCCGCACCGGGCTTGCGCCGCGAGGCCAACGCATCTTTCGACACGGATTGACGCGGATGACCGCCGATACGGCCAAGCGAAAATTCCCCCAGCTTGATCCCCGCGTTCGCCATCGTCTGAAAACCCTGTCCGCACTGATCCGTGTTGATCCGAGTCTGACGCTTTTTCTTGCTCCCCGACCACCCCAGGGCAAGACGATTGCACGGCCAACCCATGCTAAATTGCGCGGATGAACCGGTCCCCGACGACGCCCGGCCTGGTGGAGTGGTTGCCGCTGCCGGAAACCGGCGAGAACGTGCTGCGCTTCACCGGCGACTGGACGTTGCCGCATTTTTCCGAGCTGGAGGCACAGCTCGACGCGCTGAAGCCAGGCCTTCCGGAAACACCCGACGTCGATTTCAACGACATCGGCCGCATCGACACCGCGGGCGCGGGATTGATCGCGGTGGCGCTCGGCCCCAAATGCCTGCAATGGCTGGCCGAACACGACCGGGACGTGCCGCAGGAACTGCGCGGGTTGCTCGACACCGTCAGCGAAGCGGTTGCGGAAATCTACGCGCACCGTCCGCCGCCGCCGCGCAACTTCGGCTTCGTGGACATGCTGGCCGACGTCGGTGCCGCCGTCATCCACGTCGGCAACCTCGCCGCCAAGCTGCTGGCCTTCATCGGCATGACGCTGGAAACGCTGGTGCGCATTTTCTGGCGGCCGAGGCGCTGGCGGGTCACGTCCCTGGTCGCGCACATGGAACAGACCGGTTTCCACGCCGTACCGATCGTGGTCATGCTTTCGTTCCTGATCGGCGCGGTGATCGCATTCCTGGGCGCAACCGCGCTGCAACGCTACGGCGCCACGGTGTTCACCGTGGACCTGGTGAGCTACGCCTTCCTGCGCGAACTCGGCGTACTGCTCACGGCGATCATCCTGGCCGGCCGCACCGCCAGTGCGTTCACCGCGCAGATCGGCTCGATGAAGGTGGGCGAGGAAGTGGACGCGATGCGTACCATGGGCCTCGACCCGGTGGAGATGCTGGTGCTGCCGCGGGTGCTGGCGCTGATGATCGTGACGCCGATGCTGACCTTCCTCGCGATCATCGCCGGCGTGATCGGCGGCGCGCTGGTGTGCTGGTTCGCGCTGAACATCACCCCCACCATGTTCATCTCGGTGTTCCAGACCGACACGCCACTGCGATATCTGTGGCTGGGGCTGTCCAAGGCACCCATCTTCGCGTTCCTGATCGCCGTGGTCGGTTGCCTGGAGGGCTTCAAGGTTCAGGGCAGTGCGCAATCGGTGGGCGAACGGACCACCTCGAGCGTGGTGCAATCGATCTTCCTGGTGATCGCGGTGGACGCGGTCGCCGCGCTGTTTTTCATGGAGATGAACTGGTGACCGCCGCCGACGCCAGCAAGGACCGCGAAACGCTGGTCGAGGTGCGCGGCCTGCGCAACCAGTTCGGCGACCAGGTCGTGCACGAAGACCTCGACCTCGACATCTACCGCGGCGAAATCCTGGGCGTGGTCGGCGGCTCGGGCAGCGGCAAATCGGTGCTGATGCGCGCGATCCTGGGCTTGCGCCGTCCGCAGGCGGGCAGCGTCAAGCTGTTCGGCCAAGACCTGCACGAATTGCCCGAAGGCCGGCGGGTGGAAATCGAAAGCCGCTGCGGCGTGCTGTTCCAGAACGGCGCATTGTTCTCTTCGCTGACGGTGAGCGAGAACGTGCGCGTACCGCTGATGGAACACACCAATCTTTCCCTGCACGACGCGGTGCGGGTGGCGGCGTTGAAGATCGCGTTGGCAGACCTCGGCCCCGAAGCGCGCCACAAATATCCATCGGAGCTTTCCGGCGGCATGCGCAAGCGCGCGGCGCTGGCACGGGCGCTGGCGCTGGATCCGGATATCGTGTTCCTGGACGAACCGACTTCGGGGCTCGACCCGATCGCGGCGGCATCGTTCGACCAGTTGATCCGCACCTTGCGCGATGCGCTGGGGTTGACGGTGTTCATGATCACCCACGACCTCGATTCGCTGCACGCGATCTGCGACCGCGTCGCCGTGCTCGCGCACAAGCGCGTGATCGTGGCCGATTCGCTGGACAAGGTGGAACGCTTCGACGACCCTTGGATTCGCGAGTATTTCCAGGGACCACGCGGCCGGGCGGCGCAATCCGTTCGCGCCCTTGCATGAGAGCAACGACATGGAAACCCGGGCCCATCATGTTCTGATCGGCGTCTTCACCCTGGTGGTGGTGGTGCTGGTCGTGCTGTTCGCGCTGTGGCTGGGCAAGACCAGCCTCAATCGCCAATACCACTATTACGACATCATATTCACCGAATCGGTGACCGGGCTGTCCAAGGGCAGTCCGGTGCAATACAACGGCATCCAGATCGGCGAGGTCAGCCAGTTGAAGCTGGACCCGAAGGATCCGCGCAAGGTGCTGGCGCAGATCCAGGTGGCTGCCGACACCCCCATCAAGGTGGATACCCGCGCCAAGCTGGGCCTGCTGGGGCTCACCGGCGTCGCGTTCGTGCAGTTGTCCGGCGGCGCGCCATCCAGCCAGCCGTTGATGCCAACGCCCAGCAACCCGGTGCCGGAAATCAAGTCGGAAAGCTCGGCGCTGACCAAGTTGCTGGCCTCGGGCAGCGACGTGGTCACCACGCTCAATGGCATCCTTGACCGGCTTGGCCGCATCCTGTCGCAGCAGAACGCCGACCGCATCTCCAGCACCCTCGAGAACATCGACAAGACCACGACCGCGCTCGCTGCCGAACGCGAAGACTTGCGGGCCTTGGTCCAGCAAGGCGCGGCTGCCGCCAGGGAACTCAACCAGACGCTGGCCGGCGCCAACCAGCTGGTCAACGGACCCGGACGTGAAACCCTCGACCGCGCGGCCGCCGCCATGGCGTCGCTGCAGAAGGCCACCCAGACCTTGAACGAACTGCTCGCGGAGAACCAGGGTTCGCTGCAATCCGGCCTGCGCGGCGTGGGCCAGCTCGGACCAACGATGCGCGATTTGCGATCCACGCTGCGCGATATCCACCAAATCACCCGACAGCTCCAGGCCAATCCCGCGGGTTATCTGCTGGGCCGGGAACACCCCACCGAATTCACGCCCAAGCACTGAGGAAGGACGCCATGACCGTGCCACGAACCTTTTGCGTCGCGCGAACCCTAGCCATCGCGTGCGCCACCGCCGCGCTCCTGGCCGGCTGCTCGGTGCTTCCCAAGAATTCGCCGGTACAGGTCTGGCAGCCACAGGTGTCCGACACCTTGGCCACGGGTGCGGTCGCCGGCGACTTCAGCCTGCGCGTGGACACGCCCAACACCACCGGCGAGCTCGACCAGGCGGGCATCGTCGTGATGCCCGAACCTGGCCAGGTCAGCACCTACACGGGCGCGCGCTGGAGCGACTCACCGGCGGTGCTGGTCCGGCAGCGGCTGGTCGACGCGTTCATGGCAGCGAAGCTGCCCGCCGTCACCACCGACGACGATCATTTCGCGTCCGACTACACCCTCTCCGGCGACCTGCGCGCGTTCCAGTCCGAGTACCGGGGCGGCTCACCGGTGGTGGTGGTGCGCTTCGACGCGCAACTGCGGCGCGGCGGCGCGCGCAACCTGCTGGCAACGCGCAGCTTCGTGGTCACGCAGAATCCGTCCGGCGTGGAGGTGCCGCAAATCGTGGCGGCGTTCGGTGCCGCCGATGACGCGCTCGCGCAACAAGTGGTCGCCTGGACGATCGATGTCGCCAACCGCGACAAGGCGACGCAGCCTGCGGACAGTGATGGTGGCGCGACGTCTCAACGCCGACCCTGACGACGATTTCGTAACTGCCGCCATCCCGGCGAAAGCCGGGATCCATTTTGACGTTCGAGCGGAACATCGACATCCCTCGTCTTGTTCCGCACGCCTCCCGCGCGCGTGATGTTTGTTTCGGAAAACCACCGCAGGTTGCGACCGATCACGGCCTCCATCCGCGGGAAATCCGACGTCATCGCTCCGTCACGTTCGACATCGCGCGAGTGTCGGGCCCTCAGCCGGCGCTACGCGCCACGCTCTCCTGACGGGAGAGGGAAAGTTCTCGAACTCACGCCCCGACGGGATAGGCGGGCGCGCCGTCCAAGGCCGAAGCGCACACTTCCGCCAGTTCCAGCAGGCGCAGGTCGGAACCCGGCGCACCCACGAACTGCATGCCGATCGGCATGCCGTCCGGCAACCGGCCCATTGGAATGCTGACCGCGGGACACGCCGAAAGACTTGCGAATGCGGTGAGGTCGGCTTGCGAGGCGGGTACCGGTGCATCGATCGGGAACGCGCCCTGCGGCGTGGTCGGCAGCACCAGCACGTCCACGCGCGAGAACACGCGCCGCGCCTTCAGTACCGCGAAATCGAGAATGCGATCAGCCAGCGCGTAGTCGGCGGCGGATTTGCGTGCGGCATAGTCGAGCATCGTGCGGAAATGTTCCGAAACCGGGTGGGTGGTGTCGGCCAGGTCTTCCGCGAAGGTGTTGCGCATCTCGGCTTCCATCAGCAGCAGGCCAGCGCGGCGCATCTTCTGGAACGGCCAGTCGGAAAAATCCAGCGTCTGGCGTTCACTGAGTTCGCGCTCCAGCCGCGCCATGGCCGCCTCGAACACGTCGATCACGGGCGCTTCCACGCCGATCGCCGCGAGGTCGGGCAGCACGCCGCAGCGCAGATGGTTGGGGTTCCAGTCCGGCGGCTGCAGCGCGACCCGGCGGCGGCGCGAACGCGGATCGTCGGCGTCATAGCCGGCCAGCACCTGCAGCATCACCACGAGATCGCCGACGCTGCGGCCGAGGATGCCGACCGCATCCAGCCTGCGTGCCGCCGGCACCAGTCCGCGCGCGGAAATTTCGCCGTGGGTGGGCTTCAGCGCAAATACACCGCAATAACTCGCGGGGATGCGCACCGACCCCAGCGTATCCGAACCGATCGCGACCGGCGCCATGCCGGCCGCCACGGCGGCCGCCGAGCCGCCGGACGAACCGCCGGCCACGCGATTCACATCGAACGGATTGCGCGTGGTGCCGAAATGCGGATTGCGGGTGGCGGCGCCGAGCGCGCCTTCATCCAGATTGGTCTTGCCGAGCAGCACCGCGCCGGCCGCGCGCAGGCGCGCGACGGCGTGGGCATCATTTCGTGCGACGTGATCTCCACGGGTCGGCAACCCGGCGCGGGTCGGGTAGCCCGCCACGTCGAAATTGTCCTTGATCGCGACCGGGATACCGTCCAGCCGTCCGATCGGTCCTTCCCGCCGCCGCCGCGTCGCGCTGGCAGCCTGGTCGCGCACGATGTCGGGCCGTACGTCCACGAACGCGTGCAACGCCGGGTCGCGGTGCTCGATCGCGTCCAGGCAGGCGTCGGCCAGCGCCGCGGGCGTGGTGCGCCCGGCCGCAAGCCAGTGCAGGCACTGCCACACGCCACCCCGTTGCAGGGCCTCCGGGCCAAGCAGCTCTCCGTCTTCGAATGCGGTCATGCGTCCTCCGGTTGCCCGATTATGCGGGTTTGCCGCGTGCACGGGAACCCAAGACAATGGCGGATGCACGGGAGTCCATGACAGGAGCCGCCATGAGCGAGCGCGAAACGATGGAGTACGACGTGGTCGTGGTGGGCGCGGGGCCCGCCGGGCTGGCGTTCGCGATCCGCACGAAGCAGCTCAAGCCCGACACGCGCGTCTGCGTGATCGAAAAAGCCTCCACCGTCGGCGCACACATTCTTTCCGGCGCCGTGATCGAACCCGCGCCGCTGGACGCGTTGCTGCCGGGCTGGCGCGACAACCCGCCGCCGATCTGCGTGCCGGCCGCGCACGACGAATTCCTGTGGCTGCGCGATGCGAAGCGCGCCATGAAACTGCCCACGCCGCCGCAGATGCACAACCACGGCAACTTCATCGTTTCGTTGGGCGCGCTGTGCGCGTGGTTGGCGCCGCAGGCGGAAGCGCTGGGCGTGGATGTGTTCCCGGGCTTCGCTGCGGTCGATGCGGTGTTCGACGGCAACGGCGCCGTCACCGGCGTGCGCATCGGCGACATGGGCGTCGCCAGGGATGGTTCGCACAAGGCCGGCTACACGCAAGGCATCGACATCCTCGCGAAGCTCACGGTGCTGGCCGAAGGCTGCCGCGGCAGCCTCACCAAAACCCTGATCGCAAAATACGGCCTGGACAAGCATTCCGATCCGCAGACCTACGGCATCGGCCTGAAGGAACTCTGGCAACTGCCGCCGGGGCGCGTCCAGCCCGGCCACATCACCCACACGATCGGCTGGCCGCTGGACAACCAGACCTACGGCGGCAGCTTCATTTACCAACTCGACAAGGATCGCGTCGCCATCGGCTTCGTCGCGGGACTGGACTACTCCGACCCGCTGTTCCGGCCGTGGGAAGCATTCCAGCAACTGAAGCACCACGCGCGCATCAAGCCGCTGCTCGACGGCGGCGAGATCGTCTCGGGCGGCGCGCGCGCGCTGATCGAAGGTGGCCTGCAGTCGCTGCCGAGCACGGAAATGCCGGGCGCGATCCTGATCGGCGACGCGGCGGGATTGATGAACGTGCCGAAGATCAAGGGCACGCACCAGGCGATCCGTTCCGGGATGCTGGCCGCCGAGCACTTCGCGGCCAAACAATCGGGCGAGGGTTTCGACGCACGCCTTCGCGCATCGGGCATCGCGAAGGAACTGCGCAAGGTGCGCAACATCCGCCCCGGTTTCCACGGAGGCCTGTGGCGTGGCTTGTTCAACGCCGCGTGGGAAACCGCGACCGCCGGCCTGTCGCCATGGACCCTCAAGAACCACGCCGACTGGTCGTCGCTGGAAAAACTCGACCCCCCCGCCACCAGGGAAAACCGGCCTGGCCCGAACGCCACGTCGCCGCGCGAACCCGGATGGATCGACCGCACGCTGCCGCCGCGCGATCGCCTGGCGGGGGTGTATTTCTCCGCCACCGAACACGACGAAGACCAACCGGTGCACCTGCACGTGCTCGACACCAACATCTGCGTCGATCGCTGCACCGTCGAATACGGCAATCCCTGCACGCGCTTCTGTCCCGCTAGCGTGTACGAGATCGTCGAGGACGCGTTGCCTGACGGCGGCACCGAACTGCGCCTGCAGATCAACGCCGCCAACTGCGTGCACTGCAAGACCTGCGACATCAAGGACCCGTACGAAATCATCACCTGGGTGCCGCCGGAAGGCGGCAGCGGCCCCAACTACCAGAACCTTTAGTCCATGCCCCGCATTGCCCTGGTCACCGCGCGCGCCGCGCGCGGCACCGATTACGACATGGCGCCGCTGCTCGACGCGCTGCGCGCCGCCGGCGCGGATGCGCACGAGGTCGACTGGGACGACGACACGATCGACTGGGCCGGCTTCGATCTCGCATTGCTGCGTTCGACCTGGGACTACTTCGAGCGGCTGCCCGCATTCCTCGACTGGGCCGCGCGTGTCAGCGAACGCACGCGCCTCGTGAATCCACTCCCGGTGCTGCGCTGGAACACCGACAAGCACTATCTCGCGGAATTGGCCCGCGCCGGCGTGCCGGTGGTGCCGAGCACCTTCCTCGAACCCGACGATGACGTCGCCGCGATCCTCGATGTGGTCTTGAACACCCATCCGGGTGCACGCGATTTCGTGGTCAAACCCGCGGTCGGCGCCGGTTCGCGCGATGCGCAGCGGCATCCCCGCGCGGACCGCAGCGCCATCATCGCGCACGCACGGCGTTTGCTGGACGCCCGCCGAAGCGTACTGCTGCAGCCCTACCTCGACCGCGTGGACGAGTACGGCGAGACCGCACTGCTCTTTTTCGATGGTGTGTTTTCCCATGCCATCCGCAAGGGCCCGATGCTGAAACGGAACGTCGGGCCGACCACCGGCCTGTACGCAGAAGAAACCATCACGCCGCGCACGCCGTCGCCCGACGAACTGGCACTCGCGCGGCATGCCCTGGCCGCGATTCCGCTCGACAACGCACTGCTGTACGCACGCGTCGACCTGATCCGCAACGGCGACGGCTCGCCTCGCCTGCTGGAACTGGAACTGGTCGAACCGTCCGTGTTCGTCGCCCATGCCGACGGCGCCGCGCAGCGCTTCGTGACGGCAATCCTCGCGCGCGCAGGCAGTCACTGACCTTTGCGCGCGGACACCCGCGCTGCCGGGTTTTCGGGCACCCAGGTGGGCGGCGACGCGGGCGTGGTCGGCTACAATGGCCGGATACCGTTTCGCAGCACGCAATGCAAGGACTCCCGATGAAGATACTGGTCGGTTACAAGCGCGTGGTCGACTACAACGTGCGCATCCAGGTGAAGCCCGACGGCTCGGGCGTCGTTACCGATGGCGTGAAACTTTCCCCCAATCCGTTCGACGACATCGCGCTGGAAGAGGCGCTGCGGCTGCGCGAAAAGGGCATCGCCGAGGAAGTGGTGATCACGACGATTGCGCCCGCCGACGCGCAGGCGCACCTGCGCAACGGGCTCGCGATGGGCGCCAACCGCGCAATCCACGTGGTCACGCCGGACCCGGTGCAGCCACTTGCCGCCGCGCGCACCTTCCTGAAGCTGATCGAGAAGGAACAACCCGGCCTCGTGATCCTGGGCAAGCAGGCCATCGACGACGACTGCAACCAGACCGGCCAGATGCTGGCGGCGTTGTGGGATCGCCCGCAGGCGACGTTCACCTCCAAACTGGAGATCGCGAACGACAAAGCCACGGTGACGCGCGAAGTCGATGCCGGCCTCGAAACCATCGAAGTCGACCTGCCCGCCGTCGTCACCACGGATTTGCGCCTGAACGAACCGCGCTTCATCAAGCTGCCGGACATCATGAAGGCGAAGTCCAAGCCCATCGAAACGATCGAACTGTCGACGCTCGGCATCGGGCACGGCGGCGACATCAAGACCACGCATTACGCGCCGCCGCCCAAGCGCTCGCGCGGGGTGATGGTGAAGGACGTCGCGGAGCTGGTGGGCTTGTTGAAACAGAAGGGATTGGCGTGATCCATCCATGGCCCCCGTCGCCGAGAACCCATTCCTTTTGATCGTCATTCCGGGGCCGTTCGCGGCTTCATCGCGAACGGAACCCGGAATCGGTTTGATGGCTGAATGAGACCGATTCCGGGTTCCGCGCTGCGCGCCGCCCCGGAATGACGAAGCAGAAGAGTGAAGCACGGCGTCCGCATTTCAAACAGGACAGAAGACCCATGAGCAAAATCCTGATCGTCGCCGAACACCTCAACGGCCAACTCAACACCGCGACCGCGCGTTGCGTCACCTGTGCACGCGAAATCAAGCCCGATGCCATCGACGTGCTGGTGCTGGCGGACGCACCCGAGGCCGTGGCCGCGCAAGCCGCGAAGCTGGACGGCGTTTCGAACGTGTTGACCGTCGCGCGCGCCGAGAACGCGCAGGCGCTGGCGGCGGCGCTGGCCCCGCAAATCGCCGCCGCCGCGAAGAACGGTTACTCGCACCTGCTGTTTCCCTCCACGACTTTCGGCAAGGACGTCGCGCCGCGCGTGGCCGCACTGCTGGGCGTCGGCCAGGTCAGCGACATCATGTCGGTGGCGGGCGCGCACACCTTCACGCGCCCGATCTACGCGGGCAACGCGATCGTCACGGTCGAAGCGCCCGCCGACACGATCGTGGTCGGCACCGTGCGCACCGCTTCGTGGGCGGCCACCGGAGAAACCGCCAACGCATCGCCGGTGGAAGCCCTCTCCATTGATGCCGCGGTCCCTTCGCACACCCGCTTCGTCGGATTGCAGCAGGCATCCAGCGAACGTCCCGACCTGCAAAGCGCCGCACGCGTGGTGTCGGGCGGACGCGGGCTGGGCTCGAAGGAGAACTTCGACATCATCTACAAGCTCGCGGACAAACTGCACGCCGCTGCCGGCGCCTCGCGCGCTGCGGTCGACGCGGGCTATTGCCCCAACGACATGCAGGTCGGCCAAACCGGCAAGATCATCGCACCCGAGCTCTACCTGGCCATCGGCATCTCCGGCGCCATCCAGCACCTCACGGGCATCAAGGACGCCGGCACCATCGTCGCGATCAACAAGGATGCCGACGCGCCGATCTTCGAAGTCGCCGACATCGGCCTGGTCGGCGACCTGTTCAAGATCGTGCCGGAGCTGGAAGCGGCAGTGTGAATCCGACGCGGCGCCGTGCCGCCCTTGGGCCATTGGCATGAGACGGGCTTACCGTTGGCTCGGCTTGCTGGGCGCGCTGCTCGTCACGGCATGGTTCGTCGTGTACGTCGTGCGCTCCTTGCGGGGGCACGACTTTTCCGCCTACGCGACTCCGCGCGCGGCGATCGGCATTGCCCTGGCCACCCTGCTCTGGTCGTGCGGCGCGCCATTGCTGGCGCTGGCGTGGCACGGCCTTTTGGACGGACTCCATGTCAATCGGACGCGACGCGAACTGTTCGGCATCGTCGGCGTCACGCAATTTGCCAAGTACGTGCCAGGCAACGTGGCGCAATACATCGGCCGGGTCGGAATGTCGCTGGGGCGCGGCATACCCGCGCGTCCCCTCGCCGTCACGTTGATCCTCGAAACGTTGCTGGTGATTGCGGCCGCCGTCGTGGTCGGGGTCGGCGCCGGGGCGATGTCGGACATCGGTCTGCAAGTGTTGCGCCTGCACGGCGCGCAAATCACGCTCATTGCAGTACTGGTCGTGATGGCGATCATCGGGCTGCTCGCGGTTCGCCGGTTTGCGCCCGCGCTCCTGCGGCGTGTCGCCCCCCGCTACGCGCCTGCACTGGACGGTGCCTTGCTCCCGCCGCAGGGGAGCCTTTCGCGCGCATTCGTCCTGTACTGCGCGATATACCTCGTGTCAGGCAGCGGCATGATCTTGCTTGCCCGGCTTCTCGTCCCCGGCGCACCACACGACTACTGGCTGCTGATCTCGGTGTTCGCGCTCGCGTGGGTGGTCGGTTTCATCACGCCTGGCGCGCCCGGGGGACTGGGGGTTCGCGAAGCGCTGATGGTGTTGATGCTGGCGCCGGCCTATACGGCCGCGTCGGCAAGCGTGCTGGTGATTGCCTTGCGGATCGCGACGACGCTCGGCGATGCGCTGATCCTCGTCATCGGGCTTCTGTTGCTGCCCGGACGCACCGGTTTGTCCGCGACCAAGCCCACGCCGTCCTGACGGAAGGCGCCGTCGCCAACGCCCCTGCAAGTACCATCCTGTCCGGCTGACGCCATGAACTGCGCACCGTGCCCATGAAGATCGTGTTGTGGGGAACATACGACACCGGCAAACCGCGCGTCCGGATTCTGCGGGATGGCATGCGCGCGCTCGGCATCGAGGTCCACGAGATCCATGCCGGGATCTGGGAGGACGTCGGCGACAAGAGTTCGTTGCGGGGCGCGCGTAAATGGGCATCCCGCGGTCTGCGCTTGCTCGCCGCGTATCCCGGGCTGGTTTGGCGCTACCTGCGCGCGCCCGAACACGATCTGGTTTTGGTTTCCTATCCGGGCCAGCTCGACGTACTTGTCGCCCGCCTGTGCCTGTGGGTTCGACGCAAACCGTTGGTGCTGGACTGGTTCATCTCCGCGTACGACACCGTCGTGCAGGATCGAAAACTGCTGGGCGCGCGCAATCCGCTCGCCTGGTTGCTGTGGGGCATGGAATGGCTTGGTGCACACGCGGCCACGGCCTCGTTCATGGATACCGCGGCGCACGCGCGGCGCATGGAAGGACTGTTCCGGCTGCCTGCCGGATCGATCGGCCGGGTGTGGGTCGGCGCCGAAGAACGCATGTTCCAATCCCGGCCGGCGCAGCCGGACGCGACATCTCCGTGTCTCCGCGTCTTGTTCTACGGCCAGTTCATCCCGCTGCATGGCGTGGCAACGATCATCGAAGCAGCACGGCTCACCCGGGCAGAACCCATCCGCTGGACCCTGATAGGACGCGGGCAACAGGGCCCGGCCATACGACGCATGCTGGATGAGGATCCGCTCCCCCACGTCGAATGGATCGAGTGGGTCGAATATGACGCGTTGCCCGGTCGGATCGCGGCATCGGATGTGTGCCTCGGGATTTTCGGATCGTCGCGCAAGGCGGCCAGCGTGATCCCGAACAAGGTATTCCAGGTCGTCGCTGCCGGGCGGCCGGTGATTTCGCGGGACTCCGGCGCGATCCGCGAACTGCTTGCCGACGCACCGCCCTGCGTGCGACTGATCCCTGCGGGCGACGCCGGTGCCCTGGCCGACGCCGTGCGGCGTCACGTGGGTTTAAGCCGCGCCAACGGCGCCACGCGATGCCACGCGGCCATACGGTCCATGATTACCCCGGCAGCCGTCGGCCGTCAGCTCTGCGACTTTCTTGCACACAGATTTGGAAAGGAACCCATCCGCCCATGATCAACGATGCCACCCTGGGACCCGCCGCGCCGGAGTACGGATGGGTTCCGGCGCCCCGCTATCTCCTGCGGCGCGCGCTGATCCTGCGCGAGTTGCGGGCGGTGCCGCCGTGCGACGTCCTGGAAATCGGACCGGGACCCGGCATGCTGCTGCACGAACTGGACGCGCGCGGATTCCACTGTCACGCGCTGGAAATGTCCGATGCGGCACGCGAAACGGGGCGCGCGCTCGCGCAGGAGACGGGCCGTGACATTCGCTTCCTTGCATCACCCGCAGAGGACTGGCCAGGCCGGTTCGGTTTGGTCATGGCGTTCGAAGTACTCGAGCACATCGAGCACGACGCGGCTGCGTTGCGGGAGTGGCGGCGCTGGCTCAAGCCAAACGGGACACTGTTGCTGTCCGTCCCGTCGCACATGAAGAAATGGAATCCGTCGGACGTCTGGGCCGGACATTTCAGGCGTTACGAACGCACCCAGTTGCTGGATCTGATGGACGCGGCCGGCTTTGTCGTCGAGAACCTGGTGTGCTACGGATACCCCCTGGCCAACATCATCGAACGCATGCGGGCGCACCGTCTCGCAAACGCGGTCAACGCGAACGGGGAATCCGGCGTGGCCGCCATGCGCGCCAATTCGGCGCGCAGCGGCACCGACCGCAGCTATCTCATGCGGTGGTACCCACTGCTCAAGAATCCGCTCGGGAAACTCGCCATCCGCGGCGCAGTGTGGACGCAACGGCCGTTCCTGCGCAGCGACCTCGGCAACGGCTACCTGCTGCGTGCCCGCCCCGCATGACTGCAGGGCGGGTGCCGTGCCGCCCGTTGTGATTCGATCAGGGCAGCAGGTTCCACCGGTCAGGGTAGGAGTGGATGATCACGCCCTGGTAATCACCCGTGGCGGAGCCCGGCCACATGTTCACCCTGCTGGTGTCATACCACACGATGCTCAGCAAACCATTGCCGGCGAAGTCGCCTGCCGCGCCGAAATGCCACTGCGGCCGCACCGACAGTATCTTGGAACCAGCGAGGTCTGGGCCGTTCATGATCCAGTATGCAAAACGCCGGTGGGCACTGTCGCGCCACAACAGGTCGTCCTTGCCGTCACCATTGACGTCGCCCGTACCCAGCACCGACCAACGCGGCGGGTAGGAATGGCTTGCGACATGCGTGAACGAACCCCGCGTGAATTTCGTCCACATCTCCATCGAGGAACCGTTGGTCAGCAGCAGGTCGTCCCTGCCGTCGCCATCGAAATCACCCATCGTCAGATAACGCCATCCGCTCGCGAGCGTCTGGATGTAAGTGGCGCTGAAGTCCGTACCGTCCATCAACCAGAAGGAAAGGCGACTGCCATTCGCCCAGACCAGGTCGGTCTTGCGGTCATCGTTCAAATCCGAGACGCCGGCGACCACCCAGTTGGCCGGGAAGGGCCGCATGTAGGAACTGCTGAAGCTGGTGCCGTTGCCCTGCCACATCCACATGCTGCTGCCGTCGGTCCAGATGACGTCCATCATGCCGTCGCCATTGAAGTCGCCGGTAGCCAGCAGTTTGTACGTGGTGGATACGGGGAACGACGCACTGCTCACGAGACGCGTGCCGGCCATGGTCCAGTAAGAGAATCTTGAATCGTCCTTGGTGCGCCAGATCAGGTCCGATTTCCCGTCGCCGTCCACGTCATCATGAATGTAGGGAATGACCGGCACGGAACCCGCCGCCATCGTGGGCTCGAAGGCTGCGATCAGCGCCGCGGTGTTGTTCATGCTGTGCGCGTTATCGGCGGAGGACGATGAACTGTCGGCGACGCCACAGGGCGTGTTCTGGCAGATGGAAATGTTCGGGTTGGAAAACACCGCAAGCGGCGTCTGGGTATCCGTCCCGTAGGCCATGATCGTGGAAAAGCCGTTCGTGCCGTTGCCCCGATAACCGTATGAATACGAATAGGCCCCCGCCCCGTCGGCATTGGCGCGATCGTGGGCGTTGCCCATGTTGTGGCCAAGTTCGTGCGCAAACGTGGTATCGAGGCAGTAGTAACCACCGTTGCTGCCGTCGCTGACCACCGAGTAGCCATATTTGCTCGAGTCCGATGACGTGATGGCCGCCTGACCGCCGCCGATCAGCCAGCCGACGCCGCAATCGCCCTGCGTGGAATTGTCATACCCGCGGAGCAAGACCACCAGATCGGCGCCATACTGGACGCGTTGCGAGGCGATGTTGGCGAGCGACGCGGGGATCGGCACCGGATCGTTGTTCTCGGTGGTGCCGGTGATGTCGTCCAGGGCGCTTTGGTTGGAGGTGTTGTCGGGATAACTCACCTCCGTCGTGTACACCAGCCGGATCTGCTGGTTCACCCGACTGGCGGTGTAGGCCGCGTTGGCGATGTCGACGAGGTTCTGGATACGGATCAGCGCGACCCTCTGGTTGCCCAGCATGTTCACCAGACCCTGCGAGTAGGCGACCATCACGTCGATGGTGACCGGACCCGAAGCGGCCGCAGCCTGCTGCACGGCCGCATCCGCAGCCGCCCGCATCATCGTCGTGTCTTGCCCGCTTCTGGACCCGATGCGCGGCGGGACCGCGTAGTCGGGGCGGGCATGCAACCGGAGTGCTTGCGCCGACCGCGCCATGGCGCTCGCGGAGGTTTCAACGACGCGCGTTTCACCCTGGCTGGTCACGATGCGCAGCGGATAGCCCGACGCCTGCGGGATCATGCCGAACACGCCGTCCTCGCCGAACGTCAATACCACCTCCTGCGCGCCATGGACGGTTTCAACCGTGCCGATCCAGGTCCAGATGCCATTCGGATGGACGATGTGGCGCTGGTATTTGGCATAGACGCGCCCGCCGCTCGGCGTGGGCAACCACATGCCGCCCTGGAACACCGCATCCATCGCAGCGTTTTCGCTGATCTCGATCGGCCAGGATTTCTGGGCGCCTTGCGCCAGAATCCTCGGCGCGCTTGCACCGACGGAATACAGAACCGGCTGGGACGCCGCCGCCACCGCGGGCAGGCAGCCAACCAAAAAAGACAGGGCCAGCGCATAGCCGGAGGCACGCAGCGCAAGACGGAGCATGGCGGTTTCCATGGGTGGAATACCCTATCTTTATACCAGTGCGGGCGGCACGCAATGCTGCGGCCTCGCGCACAATTCGGGCGAGGCTCCCCGCCGGGCATCCGAAAGCGCGGGAATCATCACATCCTCGCGGCCGCGCGCGCCCTCCCGAGGGACCCTTGCGGCCGTCGCACGGGCCGAATGGCGCGGTTCGATCCGGTACAATCCCGCCATTCCTGACCTGGATGCGGCATGTCGAACGACGCCCCCCTGTGGACCCCGAGCGCCGAACGCAGGGATGCCACCAACCTGAACCGGTTCGTGCGATTCGTGCGTGAAACCACCGGCAACAGCGACATCGGCAGCTATGCGCCGCTGTACGAATTTTCACTCCGCCACCCGGAAAAATTCTGGCCCCTGGTTTGGGAGTTCTGCGGCATCCGCGCCACCGGCGAATTCGAACCCGTGCTGGTGGACGCCGACCAGATGCCGGGGGCGCGTTGGTTCCCCAACGTGCAGATCAACTTTGCCCAGAACCTGCTGCGTTTCAAGGACGACAAGCCGGCGCTGATCTTCCGCAACGAATGGGGCCACGCGCGCGAGACCACCTATGCGCAGCTGCACGCGAGCGTCGGCCGCGTCGCCCATGCCTTGAAGCAAGCCGGCGTCGGCAAGGATGATCGCGTCGCGGGCTTCCTGCCCAACATTCCCGAGACCATCATCGCGATGCTGGCGACGGTCTCGCTGGGCGCGATCTGGTCCTCGGCGTCGCCGGATTTCGGCGTCAACGGCATCGTCGACCGCTTCGGCCAGATCGAACCGAAGGTGCTGTTCTGCGCCGATGCCTATGCTTACGGCGGCAAGCGGCACGATTGCCTCGCCAAGGTACGCGACGTGCTGGCGGCGATTCCGTCGATCGAACGCTGCGTGGTGATCCCCTATTCCGGTGATCCGCTGCAACTCGACGGCCTGCGCGGCGCGGTTTCGTGGGACGACTTTGCCGGCCACGAAGACCGCGCACTGGAATTCGTGCCGACGCCGTTCGACCACCCGCTGTACATCATGTATTCCTCGGGTACCACCGGCAAGCCCAAGTGCATCGTGCACGGCGCCGGCGGCACGCTGCTCCAGCACTTGAAGGAACTGGTGCTGCACACCGACCTCAAGCGCGAGGACCACATCTTCTACTACACCACCTGCGGCTGGATGATGTGGAACTGGCTGGTGTCCAGCCTCGCGGTCGGCGCGGCGGTGGTGCTGTACGACGGGTCGCCCACCTGGCCGGACGGTAACGCGTTGTGGAACCTCGCCGACGAGGTCGGCATCAGCGTCTTCGGCACCAGCGCCAAGTGGATCGATGCCACCGCCAAGATGGGCGTGAAACCGCGCGAAACGCACAAGCTCACGCGCCTGAAAACCATCCTGTCGACCGGCTCGCCGCTCGCGCCGGAAAGTTTCGACTACGTTTATCGCGACGTGAAGGAGCGCGTGCTGCTGGCCTCGATCTCGGGCGGCACCGACATCATTTCGTGCTTCGCGCTCGGCAACCCGCTGCTGCCGGTTTATCGCGGTGAACTGCAAAGCCGCGGCCTCGGCATGAAGGTGGAGATCCTGGACGAGGCCGGCCAGCCGGTCCGCGAACAGCCCGGCGAACTGGCTTGCACTGCACCGTTCCCGTCGATGCCGGTCAAGTTCTGGAACGACCCGGACGGCGAAAAATATCGCGCCGCGTATTTTTCGAAGGTGCCTGGCGTGTGGTGCCACGGCGATCGCGCCGAACTCACCGCGCACGAGGGCATCATCATCTATGGCCGCTCCGACGCCACCCTGAATCCGGGCGGCGTGCGCATCGGCACCGCGGAAATCTACCGCCAGGTGGAGCAGTTGCCCGAAGTCCTGGAATCGGTTGCGGTCGGCCAGCGCTGGCAGGGTGACGAGCGCATCGTGCTGTTCGTGCGCCTGCGCGAAGGCGTGATCCTCGACGACGCGCTGCGCGACGCGATCCGCAAGCAGATTCGCGCCAACACCACCCCGCGCCACGTCCCCGCGAAGATCCTGCAGGTCGACGACATCCCGCGCACCGTTTCCGGCAAGATCTCCGAGCTCGCCGTGCGCGCCGTGATCCACGGCGAGACCGTCAGGAACACCGATGCGCTGGCGAATCCGCAGGCGCTCGACCTGTTCGCGGCAGCGCGCGAAGCGCTTGCTTCCTGATCACGCGGCATGGGAAACCACCGGGCGTGAAGCTGATCATCCAGATTCCCTGCCTCAACGAGGCTGCCACGCTCGGCGCCGCGCTGGCAACCCTGCCGCGCGAACTCGAGGGGTTCGACAGCATCGAATGGCTGGTCATCGACGATGGTTCCAGCGACGGCACCGCCGAACTCGCGCGCGAGCTCGGTGTCGACCACGTGATCCGCCACCCGGTCAACCGCGGACTCGCCACCGCATTCATGACCGGCATCGATGCAGCGCTTGGCTACGGCGCCGACGTCATCGTCAACACCGACGCCGACAACCAGTACGAAGCGGCCGACATCCCGCGACTGGTGCAGCCGATCCTGGAACATCGCGCAGACATGGTGATCGGCGCGCGTCCGATCGCGCAAACCGAACACTTCAGCTGGATCAAGAAGCAATTGCAGCACATCGGGAGCTGGGCAGTTCGCGTCGCAAGCAAGACCGACGTGGCCGATGCACCCAGTGGGTTCCGCGCGATGACACGCGAAACCGCCATGCGGTTGAACGTGTTCAACGCGTACACGTACACGCTGGAAACGATCATCCAGGCCGGCTTGAGCAACTTGACCGTGGTTTCGGTGCCGGTCCGCACCAATCCGGACCTGCGGCCGTCGCGGCTGGTAAGAAGCATTCCCAACTACGTCAAGCGCTCCCTGGTCACGATCCTGCGGGTATTCGTGATCTATCGCCCACTGACGCTGTTCATGTGGACGAGCGCGATCCTGACGCTCGCGGGCATCGCCCTCGGCGCCCGTTACCTGGTGTTCCTGGTTGCGGGCGACGGCGGCGGCCATGTGCAATCGCTGATCCTGGCGGCCCTCTGCCTGATGCTGGGTGGCCTTGCTTTCATGATCGGACTCATCGCCGACCTCATTTCCGTCAACCGCAAGCTGCTGGAACGCGTGAGCGTGAGAATCGTTCGCCTGGACCGCCGTTCCCTCGATGCCGCAACCACCCGGCATACCGAGCAACGGCGCTTGCCATAGGAAGGATCGATGGCTTCACGCAAAGCCCTTCAGCTTCGCTTCCCGCGCTTCCTGTTCGGCGCCCGCGAATCGCAGCAGACCCGGGATCTACGCTCCCCCGAGGCGGAGTGGAAGGCGGCTCGCAGGATTTGCATCTTCATCGGCTTCGTGTTTTTCCTGAAGTTTGCGGCCTTCGCCCTTTTCATCACGCCGCTCTGGGACAGCCCCGATGAACCGGGCCACTATTCCTACGTGCTGGACCTCAGCCACGGTCACTATCCGATCCTGGGCGAAGCCCGGATCGATCGTGACGTCGTCGATTCGTGGCTCGGCCCAAAACACCACCAGGGCTACAACTGGATCGCGCAGCACCCGCCGCTGTTCTACGCCCTGACCGCACCCGCCGTCGTGGCTACCCGCGCAATGGGCGCAGGGTTCGACGCCCAGGTCCATGCAGCGCGCCTTGTCAGTTCGGCGATTGGCGCGCTGGCCATACTGGGACTGATGGCATTCCTGACGCTGGCCACGGGCCGCGCACTGCTCGGCATCGCCGGCGGCGTGTTCATTGGTGCAACACCCATGTTCACGCAACTCGCCGGCGCCGTGACGCACGATACCCTCGTCGCCTGCACCGCGGCCTGGGGCGCCTGGTGGTACACCCGCTGGATCATGTCAAACGCATGGTCTCATGCGCTGATGTGTGCCCTGGTGATCGGGCTCGGATGCATCACGAAGGTCACGATGCTGGCCGTGGCCGTCCCGCTGTTTTTCGCGATGGGTTATCGCGTGCTGTGCGACGACGGGCCGGGCAATATCCGGACGAAGTTCGGGCGGCTGGCACTCTTGTGGCTGGTCATGTTCCTGCCGGTCGTGCTGTGGATCGGCCACAACCTGCTGCAATTCCACTCGCCATTGCCGGATGCGCGCCTGCTCGGCGTCTATGCGACCAAGCCCAATCACATGGGTTTCCTGGACTTCATGCAGAGGTATCCGGTCTGGCAAATCATCCTGTTGAACTTCGTCGCGCTCATCGGCTGGATGGGCACGCTGCCTGCCAAGGCGCTGACGGCGCAGGCCGACGGGCTGGTCGCAGGTTTCTACTGTGCAGCCATCCTGTGCTGCAGTCTTGCCGCCATCGCGCACGCGTTTCGCACGCACCAGCAACGCGCCCTCGCATGGCCCTGGGTGGCGGCTTTCGCGGTGGCCGCCGTGATCATCTGCGCAACGATGACCAAGTACCACTACAGCATGATCACCTGCGCCGCCCTGTTCGTGGCGGTCGTCTGGGCTGGCGCCAGCAATGGCAGGTTGTTGCGGGGCGACGGAGAAGATGCCTGGCTGATGTTCACGGGCTGCGTTTTCATCCTGCTGTTCTCGCTCGCGTACTACCACAGGATCCTGGAAGGCTATCGCGAGATCAGCCATGTGAAGGCGCTGCACGGACGCTACTTCTATCCGGTGCTGCCGTTTTTCGCGCTGCTGATGCTGAGGCCCCTGCGCCGCGGCTGGCTGCCTGTTGCCGCACTGTGCGTGGCGGTGGCGGCGCTCGTGGTGTCCGACGGCTTCTTCCTGCATTACGCGTTTGAAATGTACGGCAAGTACTGACCGGCATGCGCAAGGCTTTCCCGTTCGTGGTGTTCGTGGTGGCGCTGCTCGTGCTCGAAGCCGCGGTCGTGTGGCGGCCGTTCACTTCCCGATTGATCGCGTACGATTCGGGCCAGCGGCACGGCCAGCCGGCAGGACAAATCGTGCCGGGGTTCCATCTGACACAACAGGTACCGGGAGACCTGTATCGCCCCCACCTTCCGCGGCGCTCCATCACGCACTGGCGGAAAGCCAACGCGCGCCTTTACAAAGGGCATCCCAACTGCTTCGCCATGCGTTTCGCCACTTACGCACGGAAGGATTCCGGGCATATCTCGGTGGGCTGGCAACAGGGCACAAAAACCCAGCAATGGCGGCTCGACGCGTCCTCGCTTCGAGACAACAAGTTCGTGGACTTCTGCCCGTCGGCAGGCCTGGACAGCAGCCAGCCTTTTCAGGTCAGTGTTGACGGTATCGACAGCATCGATGGCCATGCGGCAACGTTGTGGCTGGGCAACTCGGACCTTGACCCTGCGCTCGTCAACGGCAAGCCGGCCGGCGGCCGCAGCACCACGCTGCAATTGACCTACCGCAACCAGCTTGGGCCGCCGGAAATCCTGCGATCGAGTCGCGGCGCCTTCGCCTTTGCATGCCTGTGCTCGCTGGCAATCGGAATGCTCGTGCTGGTGGCCGTGCGGCTGCAGCGTGAACCGAAGCCTGGAAACGACGCAGCATGAGTCATCCGTTTCGCGGTGCATGACACCGGCACGGGCGGGCACGTCCTTGCCGGCGGTTGACGCGACTTGCCGCGAGATTCGGAACCTGTGCAAGGCCGTCCCGCGAACCCCATTCGTCTAGAATAGGCGCACGCCAGACGCGGGGAGACACAAGCACATGGACCTGAACCTGATTCCCGTGATCTTGTCCGGCGGCTCCGGTACGCGGTTGTGGCCGCTGTCGCGCGAGGGCCATCCCAAGCAATTCCTGGCACTGGCCGGCGAGCACTCGATGCTGCAGGCCACTTGGATGCGGGTGGCCAAGCTGGCGGGTGTCCGTGCGCCGCTGGTGGTCACCAACGAGGCGCACCGCTTCATGGTGGCCGAGCAGCTGCGGCAGATCGATTGCGTGCCTGCCAACATCCTGCTTGAGCCGGTCGGTCGCAACACCGCGCCCGCGATCGCCGCCGCCGCGCTGGCCGCCACCGCCGAGGGCGAGGATCCCCTGCTGCTGGTCTTGCCTTCGGACCACGTTGTCACGAACACCGCCGCCTTCCACGCCGCCGTCCGCGAGGCCGCCGCCGCCGCGGCAGACGGTTCGCTGGTGACATTCGGCATCGTGCCGACCGGGCCGGAAACCGGGTACGGCTACATCAAGGCGGCCACCGGCAAGGGCGTCCGCAAAGTCGAAGGCTTCGTGGAAAAACCCGACGCCGCCACCGCGCAGCGCTACGTCGAGGACGGCGGCTACTTCTGGAACAGCGGCATGTTCGTGTTCCGCGCGGGCCGCTATCTGGAAGAACTATCCCGGCATCGACCCGACATCCTGGCCGCTTGTCGCAAGGCTTTCGCGGAAGCCAAACGCGACGCCGATTTCCTGCGCCTCGATCGCGCCGCGTTCGAGGCATGCCCCAGCGATTCCATCGACTATGCGGTGATGGAAAAAACCGATGCCGCGAGGGTGCTGCCGGTGGACATCGGCTGGAGCGACGTCGGTTCGTGGGCGGCGCTGTGGGAAGTGACCCGGCAGGACAGCGATGGCAATGCGTGCCGGGGCGACGTGATGACGCTCGACTGTCGCAACAGCTTTGCCTGGAGCGAGCGCCGGCTGGTGGTCCTGATCGGGCTCGATGATGCGGTCGTGGTGGATACCGACGACGCCGTGCTGGTGGCGCGCAAGGATCGCGTGCAGCGGGTCAAGGACGTGGTCGCGCGTTTGAAGCAGGGCTCGCGCGCAGAAGCCGAACTGCATCGCAAGGTCTACCGGCCCTGGGGCGCCTACGATTCCATCGACATGGCCGAGCGCTTCCAGGTCAAGCGGATCACGGTGAAGCCCGGCGCCGCGCTCAGCCTGCAAATGCACCACCACCGCGCCGAACACTGGGTGGTGGTGAACGGCACTGCGCGTGTCACGCGCGGTGAGGACGTGTTCCTGCTCGGCGAGAATGAGTCCACGTTCATCCCGATGGGCACCCGGCATCGTCTCGAGAATCCCGGCAAGGTGCCGCTGGAACTGATCGAGGTGCAATCCGGCAGTTACCTCGGCGAAGACGACATCGTGCGGTTCGAGGATGTTTACGGGCGCAGCGGCTGATGCCGCCGACCCTGTGTTGAATCGGTTGCAGCCCCTGGAAGCTGCGGACCGGAGGAGAACGAATGCTCATCTTCGCTCTTCCGAACACAGGAAATCCGGAGCGACAGCGTTTCGCGCGTCGCCCCGTCACGCCGACTACGCGAGTGCTTTCAGGTCGACATCCGGGTAATCCACCAGCAGATTGTCAACGCCCGTGCGCACCAGCCGGGCCAATTCCTTCTCGTCGCGAAGGTTCACCGACCATGCCGCGCTTTCCAGGCCGCAACGCGCGAGTTCACGCCGCGCTTGATCCGTGTAATCGCGGTAGTACATGAGCCACGCGTTGCCACCCGCTGCGGCAATGGCTTCCGGAAAACTGCCGCCGAATCGACGCGGATCGAAGCCCGCGAACCAGGGTGCATTGCCCGTGCCGTACATGGCGCGCAACGCCTCCAGATAGGGCATCTCCGGCGGCAGATCCCGGCTTGGCGGCTGGCCGCTGCCGAACCAGGTCAGGGGCAATGAGGTAAACCACATCTTCAAGCCCGGTCTCTGACGGCGTGCATACAACAGCGCACCCCAATCGAACGAGCAAAGGATCGTGCGATCCGCAAAACCCTCTTCGTCCATGATCTCGAGCGTGGCGTTTACCAGTGCGCGCCAGGCCTTGCCGGCTGCGCCGAGGATCGACGCCTTGATCTCGACAACCAGCAAGAAGCTGTCCGATTTCGCCTTGACCAGCTCGACCACATCGCGCAGCAGCGGGACTCCCTGCCCGCGGACGGGCACGATCCGATCGAACTCACGGGCGTATGTACTGGCGGGATCGGGTACTCCGATTTCGTAATCCCGAAGATCAGCAGCGGTGAGATCGGCAATGGCATGTTCACCCCCACGCTGCAACCAGATGCCTGACTTGTCCCGGCAATAGGCGCCGTTGAGTCGGTGGTTGTGATGCACGACAACGCAGCCGTCCCGCGTCAAATGCACATCCAGCTCGGCGCCATCGGCACCCAAATCAACGGCATTGGCGAACGCCGCCAGCGTGTTCTCGACACGCAAGCCCGCGCCGCCACGATGGGCGATCAGGTTCACGGGGCGCCTTTCACCTGCATCGCGACCATTATGCCCAGTGCGCGGCACCGGCATCCCGGGCTGGCAACAGCATCGCCCACGAAACTACGACTGCGCCCTGTGGCCGTCGTCGGCATGCCGTACTCCATGCTGGCGATCGACTGGTTTCAGCAATGACGCCATTTGCGCGAAGCTTGCGGCATCCCTTTCAGGCTCGACGTCGAGGATGTGCGCCAGCATCGAATAGACATCCACATTGGGAAACGGCGGCACCACGATGCCCTCGCGGAACGACGGTCCCTCGGCGATGAAGATGGCACGCATCGAAGGGGCCGCATTGTCGTAACCATGGGTGCCGCGAAGAACGTACTTGCGATGTTCAATCTCCCAATGGGTAACAATTTCCCAACCCGTCGATGCCATGCACACAATGCGTGGAACGCGCGGGTTGTGGCCGTAGTGCAGACGCGGCGGCAGATCCTGCTTGCGCCAGCAGTGCATGTGGGGGTGCGGCGCCAGCAGTGCCGCTGCCGCTTCGGCCCCGCCTATTCCGCGATGCGGCTCCACGCCCGCCATCGCACCCAGTGCGACCAGGCCGACGTCCCGACGATCGACGATGTCGTCCAGGTAGATCTCATGGCCCGGCGGAAGCTCCGCCATGCCGTGGTCGGAGACGACAACAAGATCGGTGGTGGCGTACAGGCCGTCCTGCTGCAGCCCATCTACCAAACGACCGATCGCACCATCCACTTCCCGCAATGCGGCATCCATTTGCGGCGAGTCCGGACCGTAACGATGGCCTATGCCGTCGACAAGGTCATAGTGCAACATGATGAAACGCGGGCGCCGGTCCGGTGGAAGATCGAGCCAACGCAAGACGTCGGCACTTTTCTCGTCGGTCGGTCCCGCTTGTTGACCATTGAGGCGCAAATCAGGCCTTGCGCCGTGGATGCGAATGTCGCCACTGGGCCACGACACTTCACCGGTTCGCATGCCGTCGCGCTGCACGGTCAGCCACAACGGTGTGGCCGCCGACCACCAACGTGGATCAACCGTCGAGTAATAGCGCGTCATTTCAAAGTGCTCCGGTTGGATTTCCCGGTCGGCGATATCGTTATTCACGATGCCGTTCTGGTCGGGATACATACCGGTCAGCAGTGTGTAGTGATTGGGTTCGGTGACGGTCGGAAACGACGGGACCATCCAGCGCGCACGCACACCATGGGCTGCCAGTTTGTCCAGGACGGGATTTTCGCCACGTGCAAGGTACTCGGCGCGGTACCCATCAATCGAGATCAGAATCACCTCGGGGGTGTCGGGAGGCAAAGCTTCGCGCCCCATCCCAAGCTGGATTGGTGCCGTCGAACAGGCGCCAAGCCCGAAAACAAGGATGATGACAAGCAGCGCCATGCGCCGCATGACTTGGCTCCGGAAAAGTACGCGCGGAGTTTGAGCCCGCGCGCCTTTCGTGAAACTGTCCTTTCAATGGGCAGCCATCCCTATGTTGCTCATCATTCAGCCTTGACACCAGACTGTACGGCCAGCCGGCCCACGTTCAGTCCGACAACGATGCGGAATTTCCCGCAGCCAAGGTCATGCGCTGGCCGTGCGACCAAGCCATCGGGCTGGCGTTCATTGCACCTAGCGGCTCTTGGTAGAACGGCTTCGTCGAGAGCTCCAACGGCAAGCTGGGCGACGAACTGCTCAACCGCGAGTGGTTCCGCACGCGGACCGAAGCCAAGGTCCTGATCGAACGCTGGCGGCGCTTTTACAACGAGCGGCGACCGCACAGTGCCGATCGTTACCAACCACCGGCCGAGGTCCGTCGAAACTGGAACGAAACCGCTACTATCGAACCGAGACTCACCCCCTGAGTGGCTACAAAAAACCGTCTCAGGTCTAGTCCACCTTCATCCCGATGGGCACCCGGCATCGCCTCGAATACCCCGGCAAGGTCCGCTGGAACTGATCGAAGTGCAGTCCGGCAGCTTCCTCGGCGAGGACGACATCGTGCGTTTCGAGGATGTGTACGGGCGGAATGGTTGACGCGGCTAATGGGTCGCACCGGCTGGGCCCTTGGAATCTGCGGAGATCGCAGTTCGCTTTCACGCCGAATCGTCCGAGACCGTGTTGCAGGGCGAACGTGGCGTGAGGTGACTCCGGTCAGTTACCATTCCGTTCGATGAGATGGACAGCACCGCGTTGCGCAGCTCCTTGTCGATTCGGAAAATTTTGGGAACTCGAAGGAATTCAGAGGTTCACCAATGCATATCTTGGTAGCGGGACTAGATGAGTCCGCATGTCGGTCGCTCCTTGGTGACCTGAAATCCAAAGACCACACGATCCGCTGGTGTTCTCAGACCGAATTTGCCGATCGCCTGACCAAGCCTGCCGGGAGGCAGGGCGTAGATCGAATGGTGTGGCTGTACCGCGCACCATGGTCCACATTCCTGGATGCCAATGTCGTCGACACGAGCCACGACCCCGCGCGAATGCTCGCCGAGTGGGTGCAAGGCAATCGCGCGGTACTGAATGCGCGCGGCAAAGAGGGGCCGCCATTGCTTCTGACCAACGTCGACCGGGTACAGGCCGCCGACATCAAGGCAGAGATTGAGCGGCCTGGGAGCGTGCAGCCAGCGTCTCCAGCGGAAGACGCAACGGCACAGAGATCCTGTGCATTGGCCAAATTGTTCGAATTGACTGCGCCCCGCTGCTGGGATGTATTCGAAGCGCTGGAAGCCACCGCATGGACGTCGGGCGACACCCCGCAGTTTCGGGGCATGTACGAACCGAATGAATCCTCCCTAGACGGGCTGCTGCAAACGCTGCTCGATATTCGATCATTGCCCGGGATTCGAGACGAACTGGCGGCGGCGGCGAAGGAACACGACGCCGCGCAGGCAGCGTTGATGGCCGAGAAAACGGCACATGACAAGGCGAGAAAGGAAGGCGAACTGCTCCTGATCCAGTTGCACCAGGTGCAGGAAGAACTGGAGCAGTACTACCTCAAGGGACTCGATTTCGAAAATGTATCGGCGACGGAATGGAAGGCAACCCCCACAGCGAAACCGGTGACCGACCGAGTGAAGCCGGGTAGCGAAACGCTCAAACTGAAACCTGGCCAGAAGCAGGACGAGCTCTCGAAGGCACAGGGGCACGCCGAGGTGAATGGCAGAGGTAAGGCCTTATACGGGTGGCGGAAAAGCGCTCGGGTCTTCCCGGCACCGCTGCGGCGGGCTGTTTTGCGTGCACTGAACCAGCGACGGCAGCAGTCGAAAAGGCAACGATTGGTGCACTCTGGATGGTTTGATCCCGAGTGGTATCTGAACACGTACCCGGACATTCGCGCGGCGAATGCCGATCCCGTCACGCATTATTTGACCGTCGGCTGGAAAGAAAACCGCAACCCGTGCCCGGGTTTTGATACAGCCTACTATCTGAAAACATACCCTGATGTCCGAGAAAGCGGCGTCAACCCGCTGTGGCATTTCTACGAGCACGGGAGCAGCGAAGGCCGCCGACCACGGAAACCGTGAGGCGTAAATCCATCCACTTTCGACGCACATCACAAAATTGCCTTCGATGCTCGCGCAACGAGCGCGTGCTCGGCAGCAGCAAACGTCCCTGACCCATGCCGTCACTCATACAACAGATATCGAAGCAACATCCGAATGGGGTGCACACCATTTTTGTCGTGGGTGCCGCTCGTGGGGGCAATCTGCAGGATTGGCGGAAACTAGGCAGCAAGCGCCTCGTGCTTACCGAGGCGCATCCGGAATTGGCTACCAAACTTGCTCGATGCATAGACACCACACGCGGCGAGGAGGTCTGGCCGTTAGCAATTACCGCATCCGACCAGGAACAGGCAGTGCTGCACACCTGCAACAACCCGCGCTTCAGCAGCCTGCATCGCCCATGCGAGCTGGACAGTTACTTCCCCCACCTGAAGATGATTGGCGAAACCGTGGTTTCAGCGCGCAAGTTCGGGATCGCCCTGCAGCAGTCGGTTCCGGCCAAGGGCACCGACAACCTTCTGGTACTGGCCGCCCCGGGGCAGACTACCGAACTGATCCGTTCCACACCGCCAGAACGGTTGCAGGCATTTGATTGGATCATCGTTCATGCCGACGCGGTACCGCTGTATGAAGGTGACAATATGGAGGCGTGCCTCGCCAGCCTCAAAGCCGCGGGATTTGACTGCGTCCAAGAAGACACGGACACCATCCATCCTGAGCGCATCGTGCTGCTGAAGCGAAACGACACCCGCGTTCGAATCGGCCAGTTGGAAGATCAAGTGAAACAGCTCACCCGTGACCGCGCTTCGCTAATAGCACAGCACAAAATGGAGTTAGACAAAGCTACGGCGACACTCGCCGAGCGGGAAAAGCTGGCGTCAGACTGCCACGCGCAACTTCAGGCGCTGATGCAAGAACGCGACGCCCTGAGCAACGCCGCGGCACAACACAAGATCGAACTCGCGAAGGCAACGGCGGAATTGGCCACGCAATCCAAACTCGCGGCGGACCGCGATGTCCTGCTCAAGAAGGTCAGTCTTCAAAACCAGGAGCGTGGTTCACGTATCACCGCGCTCGACAAACAGCACACCGAGCTGCAACAACGTCAAGTTTGGTTGAATGAGGAAATGCTCAAGGCCGAGGCTGAAATCGAGTTCATCAAAGAGATATTCTTGAAAGACTCCGCACGAAAGTGATCGAAACGGTAGTAGCGCCATCGCCCACTCCACCTTGATTGCATGACACGACACCCTTCCCGCAAAGAGAGCCCGAAGAAACCCGCAGGCCGCCAAAGCAAGACAAGTGTGTCGAGCAATGGTCCACTTGGGACTCCGGCACACGCCACGACAAAGGGATCGTTGTCCACCAGCGACGACGAGATACTTGATCGTTCACGAATGCAGTGGCAATTCGGTGACTGGGACAATCTGGCCGCAATGGACTGGCAAGTCATCGAGCGCCATCCAGAACGGGCCGAGCTTGCATTGCTGACAGGTGCAGCGCACCAACAGCTGGGGAATGGCGATGCGGCCAGGAGCCATGTAGTGAAGGCGCTGGAATGGAATTGTAACTGGCGGCATGCCCTTGAAGTCGTGTTGGCGGGCGTACACAACACGTTGGGAAGAATGTCGGCCATCCGGCACGAGGAAGCACGGGCCCTACACCATTTCCAGAATGCCGTATCCGGCGTAAGTGGTGACGCCAGGCTGGCATGTCAGGCACGATCCGTTCGCGAAATAGTCCGGCTGGGCCTTCTCGATCAGGCTACCCGCGCCTTGCTGGAGCCGTCATCGGATGGCCACAACCCTTCCAGCGCCGACACGCCTCCGCGTTTTCAGATCACCGAGTCCGTCGCTAGCCGTCGTACACAGAGGATGCCCCCGAACCCGTCACCAGCTGCGGGAGTTCCGCGAACCATCCTCGTTGCGGGCATGCGGCACTCCGGCTCCACGGCGGCGTTCAACCTGATACGGTTGGCGCTGGAGCACGCAGGACTTCGCTACGCGTCATGCTATTCGGACGGCGCCAACTGCGAGTTGGTGGACGACCCGGATTCGGGCCCGCTGCTGATCAAGACCCACGAGTTGCGCGATGACGTACTACATCGCGCAGACGCGATTATTACGACCAGAAGGGACCTGCGCGACACGGTCGCGTCCGCGAAGCGGCGGAAATTCCCTCTACTCGAAAAACTCGGCGGCGCCACCTCCTATGCAAAGTACAATAGATCGCTTCACGACGTCTGGCTGCCGTACTCCGACTACAAGTTCGTATATGAAGCATATATGGCTGCGCCGAAAGATGAGGCCCAAAGGCTCCTGTCGTTTCTCGGACTTGAAGTGGACGCGGAGTCCGTTTGCGCCGAGGTCGCGGGACTCCCGACCGACGACTACCAAAGAACCCTCCTGAGCAGTATCCACATTACCGACCCGCTCCGGGTGCTGTCCTTCCATGACACGCTGGATGAAAACGAGATCGGGCGGATCAACACTGATCATGCTGCTTGGCTGGGCCGATACGGGTACCAGCTGCAGCAGACGGTGCCACGAACCTAAACGAATGCTGGATGACACAGCCGACACTGTTTCGTAGACAACCCGAATCTGCGCTTTCGCAAGATCGTGACATTAGAGAATTGGCCATGGTCATGAATATGAGGACCCAGCCCGACGAACTCGACTACGGGTAAGGCGCGAATCTGGATCACTTCAGCTTCGACGATTTTGGGACTGGCGAAAACTGGCAGAGCTCCGAGACGGTGCATTCGGAAGATTCTATCGAGTCGCGCGCGCCAGATTCGAAGAGGATGATCACAGGAATCTGGATGCCGCGCTCGAGTGCACATGTAACGTTGTCGGGAGCACAGACCGCATGAAGCTGTACACATGAGCCTACGAGAAGATATCGTCCACCGTGAGCTATCACTCACCCTACTAGGTCAGTCCGGATGTCGCTTCGGATTCCCTGGCTGCACGGTTTACGTTGACCCCTACCTTTCCAATTCCGTGCAGAAGCTTGATATGCCGGACCTTGAGCGGCTGCTTCCAGTCCCGGTTTTGCCCGGCAACGTGGCTGACGCCGACTGGGTGCTGCTTACGCATGAGCACATTGACCACTGCGATCCGCACACCCTGCCATCGATTGCGAATGCCTCACCCGGCGCACTATTCATGGGGCCTGCCCCCGTCCTGGGCCTGTTACAGGAATGGGGGATTGCGGTCGAACGACTGCATCTAGCCGCAGAGGCATGGACCAGCATATCGACAACGGTCAGAGTGCACGCAGTCCCAGCAGCCCATCCAACTCACGAACGTGACCAGCAAGGTCGGTCGCGCTGCGTTGGTTACGTCATCGAATACGAAGACCGCCGAATATACGTCGCAGGCGACACCAGCGTGACGCAGGAGCTCCTCGACTTCCTGAAGCGCCTCAGGCCCATCAGTTGCGCCTTCCTGCCGGTGAATGAACAGAATTTCTTTCGGGCCCGGCGCGGTATAATCGGGAACATGTCGGTGCGCGAAGCCTTTCAACTGGCCGAGGAGCTGGGGGTGAAAGCGGTGGTTCCTGTGCACTGGGATATGTTCGCGGCCAACAGTGTCGCCATCGACGAGATCCATGCGGTGTACGGGCAGATGAAGCCGGGCTTTCAATTGCTGGTGCGGCCCGACCGAATGCGCCTGTGACCGCCATGCACGTCAGCATTGTCATTCGGACGCTCAACGAAGCCCGCCACCTTGGGGAACTGCTCGAGTCCATCGACGCGCAGGACAAGGGCAGCTTCACCAGCGAAGTGATTCTGGTCGATTCCGGATCGACCGACGGCACCCTCGAAATCGCCGCGAGCCACGGCTGCACCATCGTCCACATCTCGCGAGAGGAATTCTCGTTCGGACGTTCGCTCAACCGCGGCTGCAGCGTCGCTACGGGCGAGATCCTCGTCTTTGTAAGCGGCCACTGCATCCCGACCGACAACGCCTGGCTCCGATCGCTATGCGCCCCGGTCGCGAATCGGCGCGTCGACTATGCGTACGGGCGGCAAATCGGTGGGCCCGAAAGCCACTTCAGCGAGCGTCGCATCTTCAACAAATATTTTCCCGCAATCACGCGTGTTCCGCAGGATGGCTTCTTCTGCAACAACGCCAACTCGGCGCTGTGGCGCACGTTCTGGCAACGCGAGCCGTTCGACGAACTGATCACCGGCCTCGAGGACATGGAGCTTGCACAAAGGCTGGTTCGGCACGGCGGATGTGTTGGTTACGTCGCCGAGGCTTGCGTGTACCACCACCACTTGGAATCCTGGAAGCAGATCGAGCGACGCTTCGAACGTGAAGCTTTGGCGCTGCAGGGAATCATGCCGCAGATTCATATCCGCCGGCGGGATTTGCTGCGTTACATGACCAGCAGCATCTGGCTCGATTATCGTCAAGCGTTGCGGGAACGGGTTTTCATGCGCAAAGCCAAATCGATCGCGTTGTACCGATTCTGGCAATACGTCGGTTCGTTCAAGGGCAATCGCGAACACCGCAAACTATCGCAGGCGCAGAAGGACAAGTACTTTTACCCGGGGCTGCCGCCGGCAGGACCAGCCAAGGAACCGGATACTACAACCGGCCACGAGCGCGCTACATACGTCGCGCGACATGGCGATCATGCCTAATTCGTACCCACGCCCCGTTTCGGAACCATGACAACCAATCCAAACCGTACCGTCGCGCTGCTGCCCATGAAAGCAAATAGCGAGCGCGTCAAAGGCAAGAATTTCCGCGAGTTCTGCGGCAAACCACTGTTCCGCTGGATCCTGGACGCGCTGCTGGAGGTTGATGAGATCGACCAGGTGGTCATCAATACCGACGCGCGCCACATTTTGGCCGAGAACGGACTGGTGGAAACCAACCGCATCGCCATCCGCGACCGCAAGCCGGAAATCTGCGGTGACATGGTGTCAATGAACCTGGTGCTGGCCGACGACGTGGCCAACGTGGATGCCGGCACCTACCTGATGACGCACACCACCAATCCCTTGATGAGCGCCAGTACCGTGCGTGGTGCGCTGGCTTCCTATCGCGAGGCGGTATCGGCAGGCCGGGCGGACTCGCTGTTCACGGTCGACAAAGTGCAAACTCGATTCTATCGCGCTGACGGCAGCGCCGTGAACCACGATCCCGACAATCTCGTTCGCACGCAAGATCTGGAGCCGTGGTTCGAAGAGAATTCCAACTTGTACATCTTCAGCCGCAGCAGCTTCATGTCCACCAACGCCCGTATTGGCAGGAGGCCCGTGATGTTCGAAGGGCCGGCATTCGAGTCCATCGATATCGATACACCCCAAGACTGGGATTTTGCCATCGTCGCCGCGCGTTTCATGCAGGAGAAGCGAGAGAAAAGGGAAATGGACCAATGAAGGTTCTGGTCACCTGTCCACCGATGCTTGGCATGATCGGCGAGTTCATCCCGGTGGGCGCGCAACGCGGTTTTGAACTGGTTCCTGCCAAGGTCACCCAAACCCTGAGCGAAGATGAACTGGTAGACCTACTCCCGCAGTACGAGGGCTGGATCATCGGCGACGATCCGGCCACGCGGCGCGTATTCGAGGCCGGCAAGGCCGGCAGGCTGAAGGCCGCCGTCAAGTGGGGCATCGGTGTCGACAACGTCGACTTCGCCGCCTGCGAAAGCTTGGGCATCCCCATCATCAATACACCCAAAATGTTTGGCAGCGAAGTGGCCGACGTGGCCGTGGGCTATGTCATCGGCTTGGCGCGCCAACTGTTCCTGATCGACCGCGGCATCCGCGACGGCGAATGGCCCAAGCCCGCCGGCATGAGCCTGGCCGGCAAGCACGTGGCACTGGTCGGATTCGGCGACATCGGCCGCAGCGTGGCCAAACGCCTGAGCGCCTTCGATATGCCGATCGTCGCCTACGATCCGGGCGTCGAGGGCGATGCCGGTATTCCAGGCGTGGAACGGGCGCAGTGGCCGCAGCGCCTCCAAGAAGCCGACTTCATTGTTTTCACCTGCGCCCTGAATGCGCACAACCGGCATATGCTCGACGCGAAAGCACTCGCGGAGTGCCGCCGCGGTGTGCAGGTCATTAATGTCGCGCGGGGGCCGCTTGTCGACGAGCAGGCGCTTGTCGTCGCGCTAGAATCCGGGCGGGTGGGAGGGGCAGCGTTGGACGTGTTCGAAGTTGAGCCCCTGCCGTCGGACTCCCCGCTGCGCGGCATGCCGCAGTGCATTTTCGGATCGCACAATGGTTCCAACACCAGGGACGCAGTGCGTCGCGCGAGCCACGAGGCGATGAACCGGCTTTTCGGTTTCTTGGCGCCCCAGAAATGAGGTAGCGCCAGTGGGAAGCGAACAGACACGGGGCAACGTCATCGTCACGGGCGCAGCCGGTGGCATCGGACAGGCATTGGTCGAGTGTTTTGCCGAGGGCGGATATCGAGTGATCGGTACCGACAAGACCGGTACGCCTGCAGGGTTTCCCGGTTGGCATTACATCCAGGCGGACCTACGACGTACGGTGGAGGATCCGGATTATGCCTCGGAGGTTTTCGGCCGAATCCGCATTTGTCTGACGGAACAACCACTGCGGGCGCTAATCAACAACGCGGCAGTCCAAATCCTCGGTTCCGCAGACACTTTGACGCGCGAAAACTGGCACACGACGCTCGACGTCAACTTGCTTGCCCCATTCTTCTGGGCGCAGGCATTCCTGCCGGGGCTGGAGGCGTGCCACGGTACGGTACTCAACGTCAGTAGCATCCACGCGCGCCTGACCAAGCGGAATTTCGTTGCCTACGCGACCAGCAAGGCCGCGCTCTCCGGCATGACCCGCGCCATGGCCGTCGAGCTCGGTACCCGCATCAGGGTGATCGCAGTTGAACCAGCAGCGATCGAAACACCCATGTTGCGCGCAGGGTTCGCGGGCAACGTCTCCGGTTACGAGCAATTGAACCAATTCCACCCGACAGGCAAAATCGGCACGCCAAGGCAGCTCGCTGCACTTGCACGGTCGCTTGTGGAGCTACCCGGCACCTTTGCCAACGGCAGCGTCGCGACGTTTGATGGCGGCATCGGCGCAGTCCTGCACGATCCTGGCTGATTCGTGCGCCACCGAGGTTCGCATCAGTAGAGGCCGCGCGTTCGTTGGCCAATTCGTACCCCGGACCTGCCCGGTTGAGAGCCAATCTGACGGATAGTCACGCATGAAGAATGCCAAAAACCTCCACAACATTCATCTCGGCAAGCGGTGCTTCATTCTAGGCAATGGTCCGTCACTCAACAGGGTGGACTTCGACAAGCTGCGTGGTGAAGTGACGTTCGGCGTAAATTCGATCTTTCTGATGACGCGGACCAATGGCTTTCGACCCACATATTTCGTGGTCGAAGACAACCTTGTCTTCGCCGAAAACAAGGATGCAATCGATACCTACGGTGGCGTAATCAAAGTTCTTCCCAAGCAATATGCGGAACAACTCAACAATGTGGATGATTGCTTTTTTTTCGAAATGGATCAATCGTTCTACAACAAGAACAGCCGCAACCGCGCCCTGCCTCAGTTCAATCTTTCGTCGAACCCCGTGTTTTACTGCGGGCAGTCGGTTACCTACATAAACCTGCAGCTGGCCTATTACATGGGCTTCGACCAGGTAATTCTGCTGGGAATGGACTTTTCCTACTCAATACCTCCCAATCACGAACAGAAAGGCGGCCACATTCATTCCAGGGGCGACGATCCGAATCATTTTCATAAAGACTACTTTGGAAAGGGAAAGACATGGAAGGATCCGCGCCTCGGCCGGGTGCTGAGAAGCTATCATCGCGCCAAGTTCGCGTTTGAGTCGTCCGGCCGTTCAATCATGAATGGCACCGCCGGGGGCAAGCTGGAGTTATTTGATCGGGTTTCCTTTGACTCTCTGTTCTGACGAGAATCGATCACCATGAAGACTGCTATCTATACGCTGTATCAGAAGACCGAGCTCGGAAGGGCGACGTTTCTCGTCAATCGGTGCGTCCCAAGCCTCAATGTAAATCGTCAGCTATTACTTTTTGTCAATGATGACGGGCTGGATGCGTTGGTGGAAATCTGCCGTGCGCTTAGTCCATTCATCCATGTACTGGGTGGGAACGGCAATCTCGGCGTTGCTGGTGGGCGCAACGCGGTGATCAAGCATGGCGTTGCCGCGGGGTTTGATTTTTTCATCTCCTGCGACAACGATGTAATTTTTGCAGACGGCTACTTTGAGAGTATTGAAGCTGAATATCGAAGCTTGAAGCAAGTCGATCCAAAAGTGGGGCTAATGCAACCCATACTGCTGGACGGCAGACAGATCAAGGGGCTGCTGGGAATCGATGACGTCGCTGATTGGCAAGCATTTGGCAATGGTTCGCGCCTTCAAACGCACGTACTCGATCACATTTGGGGCGAGCTGGTCACAGCATGGGGACGTGACAAAGCGGCCTCTACGATTTATCACGCGGGGATAAGCAACCCTTGGCTCTCACATTTCCAAGGGTTGGTATCGGCATCAACAGCTGAAGCGCCGTGGGATGAAGGTCACGAAACGCGTTTCCGGACCAAGCTACCCACGCTTCGGCACGATCTTCAGCTGTTGGCAACCTTGGTCGATGCTGGCCAGCCGGTCAATGTATTCACGGTGGCCGGCGGAATCACGGCATTTCACAGAGATGTCGTCGACGCAGTCGGCGTGTACAACGAAAAGTTCAATCCATTCGGCTACGAGGACTCCGAGCTGGGCTTCCGCGCAACCCGTATCGGCCTCAACAACTATGTGCTTTGTGGCGTACTGGCCATCCATGATCCTTTCATGGGGGCCAGGAGCCGATCGCTGATTTCCCACGCAACCATTGCGCGTCTGCGCGCCATTGAAATTGCGGACCTGAAAGCTGACGATCCGAATCGCGGCTTCGCGCTGGCGCAGGCGATCTTTTTTTGCTGGGCGAGTCATAGCAACCAGTTCAAGGATGCCGTGACAAACGGCGAACTGGAGCACGGTGAAGTCGAGAGCGCTTCCAGGGGTTTCTTCGCCAGCTACGTCCTCAATTTTCTGTACGGGCTTTTCGGAAATGTGCGGGCAAATGATGGCGAGCCGGGCGAACATCTTTTCGATCACTTGCTGCCCAGCGGCTTCTCTGGCTACTCGGCATCGGACGTCAAGCTTGACTTGGGCCGAAACGGTCGTTTTCGCGCCTCGGACGTCGACATACGCCACGTAGTCGGCAAGGCCGGGCGCAGAATACTCTCAGTCGCGGCCATGAACTGCCGCCTGGAAGAAGGGCTCCGGGAGAGTGCTGCGCTGACGTCTCGATATGTGGACATCTATCTGAGTCTGGCCGAAACCGGCACCCACCGATTCGAGTTCAAGATCAACTTGCAGGCTGACTCCCGCACGTATGCCGCCAGATACGATGTCGACGTCACGCAAGCAATGTCGACGAACCTTCGTTCGCCACCGCAAGTGACGGCGCTGGAATCTAAGCACAACACCTACGACGTCGGTTCGTTCTCGACCGAAACCATCTACCCAGCACCGACTTTTGCACGCTCCGCCAGATGGCTTCCCGCGATCAGGAAACTCGCCCAGATCACGAATGCAGAAGACGGGGCTTTTTCATGGCTGGTCGATCCAGTAGCAAACTGGCTCGCTGAAGGGCCCAAGCGGTCGAAACACCCCGCCACGCCCGCCGCTACTGCGTCAAGGCGGAAGCGGATTTTGATATTCACGGACAGCCGTGGCCAGCATAAACCCATCGGGCAGAATCATCCGATGTTTGCGGAACGGCTGAAAGCCGATCCCAGTATCGATGTGGAACTCTACCTCTGCCCGATGAAGTGGACAACAACGCTGGACTTCTTGGCGATGTTCGATCGCGAGAAGTTGAGCACATACGACGCAATTATTCTTTGGACCGGGATCGTCGACTGGTCACCACGCCCAGTCAGCAGCGCAAAGGCGGACCTGTATGACAACCACAATGTCGCTAATCTCAATAATGTATCTCTTAATACGCGAGACTACTCCAGCAAAGTTGTGAACAATAAGAAAGAAATTTTCGACCACATTTTTGGGGAAGCAGCAATTCGCGAGTACTTTGCATCGCCGTTTGGCACAACGTATGCCGGTGAGAAAACGTCAAACATGTATAGCCTGACCATGGCCGAGAAGGACTTACTCCCGCGGCTTGCAGAAATACCAAATCTGGTATTCATAAATTCGAATCGTTTTGTGCCGAATTGGGAGGGCGACTTCAAAAAGGGCCGACCCCAAAATATCGCCATCACGCATAAATATTCTGATCTGTTCACGCAATACCTGGCAAAAACTGCAAAAGTGATCGACCTTCGTACATGGTCCAACGAAGATGTTAAACGCTACACGTGCGATAACCTCCATGTCACAGAGGCTGGCAACAACTACATCTACGGTGAGCTCGTTTCGACGTTGAGGATTATGAATGTGCTTACAGGGCCGGATTTGTCGTCGGCTGGTGCGCCATTAGGGAGCATGGTCACGCGCGCGAGGAGCACATCTTTTACGGGAATCACCAACCCCGAACGTATCATTGGCGCCAAGCAGACGGAGGTACTCGATAGCGTACGTGCCGAAAAGTACTTGGCGACGTTGGTCGTGGGCGTGCGCCTGAAGCCCGGCGACAAGATTCGGTTGCGCAACTTCATGTTCATGCTCAAGTGGCTGGAATATCATTATGCAGGCCTTTTCGACATACTCATAGTCGAGCAGGACAGCACCCCCAGGCTAAACTTGGCGTCTCTCGGTCTGGCTCCACACGTGCGGTACAAATTCATCTACAACCCATCTGATTTCAATCGCGGATGGGGCTACAACGTAGCTGTAAAGCATTTCTGCCTGGATGCCAGAATAGTTGTTCTTATGGACGCCGACATATTGACCGGAGGCAATTTTGTCCGCGAAGTGATGGATTGCCACACGAAGTATGACGCGATTTCGCCGTACCAGAACATTTATTATTCGACGCCATCCGAGACATTGTCGGTGTGTAGGGATATGCGGATCGACGTCTTGAGTGACTCTAGTCGCATAAAGAACCCTATCACCGTCGCGGGCGGGCTTCTGATTATTCGCCGAGACGTCTTTCTGTCACTTAAGGGATTTGAACAATATTGCGGGTACGGTTGCGAGGACCGCGCAATGGACGTCACGCTGTTCAATCACGTGCCGGAGTCCAAGTTACGCGTCGCACCGGTGTCTTATGTGCACCTTCACCACACACGCGATCTTGATGGACGTGGTCGCTTCGACGACATTTACGCTCATCTCGTCACGCACTATCGGTGCACATATCAGAACGGTTTGGGTGCGTTCGATTTTATCCATAAAGGTTGCAGCCACGCACCAATGCTGGAGACCTTGGCACTTATGCGGCAGCGAGCTGATAGTTTTGGTGATATTGACCTGTACCGAAGTGGTAGCTGCCTCACCGTCAACGGACAGCGCTCTCGGGGCGGGCGAGCGTCTCGTCAAAACGTCATCTATCCGCCGGATTTCAATTCACTCAGAGAATATAAAGAGCACGAGACATACAAGTCGGCGCCCGAGCCCGATTCGACCGAACTGGCCACATTTTACAACGCCTACAAAGGAAAACGCTGCTTCATCATCGGTAACGGCCCTTCCCTGAACAAGCACGATCTATCGTTACTCGACGGCGAGTACACCTTTGGTGTTAACTCGTTCTTCTACAAGACCCGCGAAACTGGATTCACACCGTATTTCTACGTGGTCGAAGACAGCTCTGTGATGAAGGAAAACATTGAAGAGATCAAGGCCTACAACGCACCATTCAAATTCTTTCCGACCATTTACAAGCATCTTCACCCAAAACGGCCGAATGTATTCTTCTTTAACATGAATCGTGGTTTCTACGAGAAGTCGTCCCCCAATTTCGTGGTTCCGCGATTCTCGACGGATGCGTCCGACGTGCTGTATTGCGGGCAGTCTGTCACCTATATCAATCTGCAGTTGGCCTATTTCATGGGTTTCGAGGAAATCTATCTGATCGGGATGGATTTCAACTATGTTATTCCTGCTTCGCATAGTCGAACTGGTGACGTCCTACTTTCGAACACAGATGATCCTAACCACTTTCATAAGGACTACTTCGGTAAGGGCAAGACATGGAAGGATCCTAAACTTGACCGAGTCGCGCTTAATTACAAAATGGCAAAGCTGGTGTACGAGTCCACCGGGCGCAGCATATCCAATGCGACGATTGGGGGTCATCTGGAAGTATTTGGTCGCGTCGATTACGCGTCATTGTTCCCGCCGCGGTTGGAGGAACCCAAGCTGCACCATGGCCGCATAACGTTCGGTGATGCGAACCGGCTCTTTCGTGGTGGGGATTATTCCGGTGCACTGTCTGCCTATGTTGATCTTGCGCGGCAAGGTACTGGCTTTCCTCTTTACCAGAGGAGCGCATTGGAGTCGTATAGGCGTGCCAAAGAGGCCAAGCAACCTTGTTCCCCCAACGATGTGGTTTATGTGCGTAACTTGATGGCCGCCAGGTGACGTCAGCCCCGTCGCGATGTTCGTTGTTGCCAAAAAGGGCACTTTCTTGGAAGGTAGTCGGCCCGAGTGAAACATCTTCGGTTTCCGCGTCGCCGGGAAGTGGTGGTTTGGGACGTTGCGTAACAACCCAGCAAACGAGTTCGTGGCGGAGGGAGATATCCAACGCTGGACGGTGCGGCGGAATTCGGCACTGACGCGCTACCCCGTTGGACGATGTTCGTCGCGGATTCCCCATACCACATCAACCACGCGGGCGGCAGCGCCACCATCGTCCCGCGGCGCGAAGCGCTTTGTGAATGCTGCATAGCGTTCGGCGTAAGCTTCTTTGGTTGTAGCCAGGTTGCGCAGTACATCCCGCACCTGTTCAACGCTATAGCAAATCGGCCCCGGCGCGGTTTCTTCGAATTTGAAATAGAACCCCCCGGTATTACTTCGATATCGATCGAGGTCTGGGGTCAGAAATACTATCGGCTTGCCGGTGACCACCCAATCGAACATTATTGATGAGTAGTCCGTGATCAACAGATCTGCCGTCAACAGCAGATCATTGATGTTCGGGTAATGCGTTGCGTCGATGGTCCCTGGAGCCGCAGTTGCAGGGTTCTTCGCTGTATTGTGGTGGCCGCGCAGGAGCAACCGCGCATCGACACCAAACGCTTGGCGTATGGTATCGAAGTCGAGGTAATCGGCACGCCTGTAGCCTCGTGGTCCCGACAGCCAGTGTCTCCACGTGGGTGCGTAAAGCACCACGTACTGAGTTGGTTCGAAGCCGAAGTGGTCGCGTGCTGACCGGCGGCGCAAGGTCGCTCGGAAGCCGGTCAGCGCATCATCCCGAGGATACCCCACGTTGAGTACGCGTCCGTTGTATCCCAAGGCCTTGGGCAGCACATCCGCGGCGAAATCGTTTTGTGCAAGTAGGAAGTCCCAGTACGTTGACTCTCGCCGCATCGCCGCCCGATGGGCAAACGACTGGCCGGAGCGCGGGCCATGGTCGCCAATTCGCCTGAGTGGCGTTCCATGCCAAGTTTGCAGGTAGATCTGGCCGTCGGCCTTGCGAAAGTAGGGCGGAAAACAGTTGTTGTTTACAAGATAACGCGCGTGGTGCAGTTTGAGCATCCATTCCCGCGAATGAATCAACAATGGTTTCGTTCCTTTCGGGACGGACATGCTCATGTCCGCTACGGACCAGTACAGTTCAAGCCCCATGTCGCGACGTATGATTTCCTCGCAAATCGCCAGTGCCGAATCGGAAACCTGCGTACCTCCGAAGCTCTCGAACAGGACCGCGCCTTCGAGGCGTAGACGCGCACCATTTCCTCGCCCTTGCTGATTGAACGTCTGGTCTTGCAGTCGACGTTGGGCCAGTCGCCCGCGTTCATCTTCGCGATAGGGCTGGCGAAACCGTATCCATAACGCCGCGGAACGCGGTGTGCGGGTCACCGCAAGCCTGTAGCGAGATGCGACGGACTCCGTGGGCAGTTGGTGTTGCAGTCTGGTACTTACTGCCAGCCAGCGCTCACGGTGCTCCTGACCATATGCCACCGACAGGCGCAAGCTAAATCCGTGCAACATGGTCGGCTGTACGAGTGTGCGAGGCGGGCTTCCATCATTGGCGCAGGGCAGATGCGATTTCACTGCCTTGGTTAGCGACGGCGTCAAAGGCGTTGTCCGTTTGACGGCGATGATTCCGGGATCGAATGGAATGCGCACTTGGAAGCGCTGCACATCCGCATGGAACTCAACCTCATCAGCCTCGAGCGCTTGGGACTCGCCCGCCAACGTGGCCGAGAGAGAGGTTGCCCCAGGCGCGTCGATGCGACCGTCGACCTTGATGAAATCTGGACCGACCTGCAACTCATCGGCGACTGCCCACCAGGTGGTTTGGATCAATCGCAACGTGCCGTCCCAATCCATGGCTGCACGGACTCGACGGTACTTTGGCGCTGCCCGCTCCAATGCGTCGCCATCGCCGGGAAAGGTAAGCCTCCAAGGGCCGCCTTCGCCACTCATGTAAACATGCCACACGTGCTCACGGTCATCACTACTCGGAAGTTCCGGTAGACGGAAGCGGAACTCCGTTTCGCCATCGCGCGTTGCGACACCAGCTACATCCATACGTCCACACAGCGTTTCACACTTCAGCAGCAAGGTCCGCGCCGCAGGCTCGTTGGTCGCAATCGTCACGGTGTCCCATTCGATGCGGATCGCGGTTACGCGCACCCCGTGGTCAGTGCAGCATCGAAGTACAAATCCCGCGCTTGGCTCGAATCTAGCCATCCACCGCACGGGCCCAGCCGTGGCGGCGATCGTTGGCGTGCCCAGGATTCCGCGGATGTCGGCGTTGCGGAGTATGGCGCTCCGACTTTCCCCCAGTCCCGAACAACCCACAGTAATCTCGATACGCCACGTCACATCCGGATCAAGGTCGAGCGCCAAGGGATCGATCTCAATGACGAACCCCGACCCGGCATGCCCGTTCCAAGCGTCTTTGGTCTCCCGATCCGCGCGCGCCCAGTCTCGTCGAATCAACATCAATTCAACGGGAGCCCGGTCGCGAGCGACCAAGCGCGCGCTAACCAAACCATGGTCGCCGAATTCCACGCTGGCCAGGAACGCGTAGCCCTCCAAGCGCAAGCTGGTGCCATGCCACCACAGCGATGTTGCATGGGCTATCACCAAGAGATCTGGGTCGCCGAGTATCAGCAGCTCATCATCCGGACACGTACGCATGCCTTCCAAGTACCTTCGATCCAGGTAGGCTGACCCATTTTCGATCCGGCTGGGCACAAAGTATCCGTATTCTTCTCGCAGCCCGATCGCGACACGAACGTCGTCGCGATGACCGGCCAACACCGCAAGTGCTGGAAGCCGATCAATCATTCGAACCTTCTGCCACAACCGCGGAGTCATCTGGGAGGCAAGTGGCAACATGCCATCACGAAGCGTGTTGAAATACTCCTCATCGGTTCTGGGCACTTGTTCAAAGTAGTCTCGAAGGTCAAACCCAAGTGCTTTCGCAAGCCAGGTTCCATAAGTGGCCTGGTTCGCTGCCGCAAATATCCGCGACACTCGCTCTTGGACAACCGATCTGTCATGCAAGTCGTCGATGCTTGTTTTTTGCTGACTGATCGATGTGCCATCTTCACGAATTCGCCAGTAATAAACAGTATCCCTCAGGACATCAAACGTTCCATACAAGAAAGCCCTAGCGGATGGCTCACGGTCCTCATATCGAATTCCTTCCGGAAAAGGGCTAACGCGCTCCAGATAAAATTTCGAATTAAACAACTTGTTTGTAGAAAATACATCTTTCAGTACTGCAGGGAATTCATCGAGCCTTACACTGCTTTTATTCTCTGCAAATACTTCCTTAACCCAGTCTGCGGCTGGCATGACTTCTTCGTGCCAAATGCGTCTTATTGCACCGACTGCAAAATCTGATCCGGAACGTTGCAGGGAGCCGACCATCATAGCTATGGCGTTCAGCGGCAGCACATCATCGGAATCGACAAATCCAAGATATGTGCCCGCCGCCATCACAGCGCCGGCATTGCGGGCCGCACCCAACCCACCGTTTTCACGTCTCAAGATCTTGATACGCGAATCGGACTTAGCCTGCGCGTTCGCGATCTCATATGAGCGATCTGGTGATCCATCATCAACAACGATTATCTCTATATTTTTGTATGTCTGTTTGGTAATTGATTCAAGGCACGCTGATATATAGCTCTCCACGCGGTACACTGGAACAATAATACTAACAAGTGGTTTCGTGACATTATTATGGTTTGCTATTGAAATAGGTTTGCGACCTTCGTTGACACCGTACTCTAGATAGTGTCGGTAGGGGTTGACTCCGCTTTTGGCTACGTCTGGATATTCCGTTGTGTAGAATAAAGTATTGAAGTGAGCGCACGGATTTCGTTTTTCCTTCGCCCCGTGTCGGACATAGTGTTCGATCGGACTCATTCCGGACTTGGCGACGTCCGGATACTGCGCCAAGTACCACCGCTTGTCGAAGCGTTGTGAAGCCTCGATGGCTGCAATATCCGCGAGCAACGCGTCCTCGGGCGCAAGACGATTGAGGAATCGGCGCGCAAGTCTGCGCAGCAAGGTCGCCTTACGTGCATTTTGCGCTGTCGCCGATACACCGGAGACGGAGGCGGCGCCCTTGCCTGAAGTATTCGAGGTCATGATCGACGAACTGTAGGGAAACCGTGGCGCTCGACGGTCTTGTCGGGCCTTGCGGCTCCTCCAGCAACGGCCCTACCCGACGCCGTTACGTGTCAGCAGCGTCTGTTTGACCGCCGTGCTGGAAATTTCCGCGGTGCGGGGAAGATAGCGCACTTCGCATAGTTCCTTCAAAAAATCGAACTGCCCTGCCCAGTCGTCGCCGATCACGAAAACGTCGATCCCGTATTTGCGTACATCGGTAACCTTCTGCTCCCAAGACTCTTCCGGGATCACCAGGTCGACGTAGCGGATGGCCTCAAGCGTTGCGCAACGGTTAGCGTAATCCAGCAGCGAGGATTTGTGTTTTAGGGCATTGAATTCATCCGTAGACAGACCGACGATCAACCGATCGCCCAGTTCGCGCGCGCGGCGCAATAGATTGATGTGCCCGATGTGCAGCACATCGAAGGTTCCGTAGGTAAGGACAGTTCGCATCTGAGCCCCTCCTGGGAGCACGCGGCAAGCCTCCGGCATTGGTTTCCGCGATTGGTGAGTATATCTGGGAGCCACGCGGGCTCGGCGAGATATGCGCGTCGTTGTGACCGCCGCGAGACAATGCCAGTTGGATTCAATCTTCGAATCGTGGACGCGGCGGGAACGCCAGTCCGCTGCCGAATCCGCGCAGGGACAGGTTGCGGTTCCATGCCGGGTCGGCTTGCAGCAGGGCGGACCAACGGCGGCGCATGTAGGCGACTTCCGCCGTGTTGCGTGCCTGGCGTTCCGGGGTGTCATCGCGCCCGCGCGAAGCGGATTCGTGATGGTACAGCTCGGCGTGCGGGGTCCAGA
>JBDZUX010000085.1:0-2469 GCA_040255405.1 Lysobacteraceae bacterium | reverse complement strand
TACTACCGGTTCGAATTGGCGAAGGCCGATCGCGCCGGCCTCAACCACGTCATCGCGCAGCGCAACGATGGCGAGCAGTTGGCGTTCGCCGATTCCGTCGATGCGGCGTTCCAGCGTGGCCACATGGACGCGGGCGAGATGCTGGCGATGATGCGCAAGCTTGCGCCGTCGAGTGTGCGCCAGATCGCGACGGCACCGCTCGACATGGTGGGCTGGATCTACGACCACGAAGCGCAGACCGACGCCCGGAAAGCGGCGATCCGCAGCGCGGTCGCCAAGGCTTACCTGCCGCGGCTCGAAAAGCTGGGGTACCAGCGCCGCGCGGGGGAATCGGCCGACGACGTGCTGATGCGCACTGAACTTGCAAGCTCGCTGGGACTCGAGTTCGAGGTGCCGGCGGTGCGCGCGGCGTTGCTGGAACAAGGCGAAGCGGCACTCAGGACCGGCAAGGACGGTCTGCCGGACCTGATGGCCGCGAATCCCGATCTGCTGCGCACCGCGCTGTCGGTCGCGGTGGAGGAAAAAGGCAAGCCCGCGGTCGATGAATTGATTGCGGCGATGTCGAAGACCACCGATCCGGTCAAGCGCAACGCCATGCTGGGCGGTCTCAGCCACGCCAAGGGCGCCCAGGCTGACGTCGTGCGCGATTTCGCGTTGTCGCCGCAGGTGAAAGTGGGCGAGATGGGCATGCTGCTGCGCAACGGCCGTGACACCGTGGCCGAGCGCGACAGCCTGTGGAACTGGTTCACCGCGCACTACGACAAGATCGTCGCGCGCACCGGCGTGTTCTCCGGCGGCTACCTGCCGAGGCTGGCGGCCGGCGGCGGCTGCTCGGATGCCGAAGCGCAGCGCGTGCAGGCGTATTTCGAGCCGAAGCTCGACCAGGTGCCCGGCCTGAAGCGCGGGCTTGCGCAGACGCATGAATCCATCGCGCTGTGCAGCGCGCTGAAAACGCACCAGGATCCGGCGTCGATTGTGCAATGACCGGGTGCTGGCGCCGGAGTGGCGACGATCCTCGTCATTCCGGCGCAGTCCGTAATCCAGTGTCCAGGCTGCTCCATGCACTCGATTGCTGCCCACTCCAGGCCAGGTGACGGAGGAGGATCCTGATGACGGTTCGACGGTTGCTCGACCATGGTCTGCACGACTTGCCAGGTCCTGAGGCGCGGCGCGAAGCCGTGCTTCTGCTCGCGCACGTTCTTGGTGTATCGGATGCGTGGCTGGTCGCGCATGCGGGCGATACCGTCGACGATGCGAGGGCGGCCGATTACCGCGCGCTGGTTGCGCGGCGCGTGCGCGGCGAGCCCATCGCCTATCTCGTCGGGGTCCGCGGATTCCACCGGCTCGACCTCGCCGTCACGCCGGACGTCCTGATTCCGCGCCCGGAAACCGAACTGTTGGTGGATCTCGCGTTGCAGCGGATTCCGGTGGACGGGCAAAGCGAGGTGGCCGACCTCGGCACCGGTTCGGGCGCCGTCGCGCTGGCGATCGCCCGGGGGCGGCCGCTTGCGCGTGTCGTTGCCACCGATGCGAGCATCACGGCATTGGGCGTGGCGCGCGACAACGCCGGACGGCTCGGCCTGCGCAACGTCGAGTTCGTGCGGGGCGACTGGTGCGCCGCCTTGGGCGACGCGCGTTTCGATCTGATCGTCTCCAATCCGCCGTACGTCGCCGAAGGCGATGCGCACCTGCGCGAAGGCGACCTGCGCTTTGAACCGCGCCATGCACTCGCATCCGGCGCGGACGGCCTCGACGCGATCCGCGTGATCGTGCGTGACGCGCGCGCGCATTTGCGCGAGGGTGGATGGCTGATGTTCGAACACGGATTCGACCAGGGTGCGGCCGTGCGTGAACTGCTGGCTTCGCACGGTTACGCCGAGGTATTCACCGAACGCGATCTCGGTGGCCACGAGCGCGTCAGCGGCGGACGCCGCCTGTAGGGGCGCGCCTGCGCGCGACCGGACCATCTGTCGCCGGAAAAGAAGGAGCAGGCGCTGCGCGCCGGCCGGCGCCTGCGAAAAGCGCGCATCGGAACACAGCCGTTCGCAGGAGCGCGTCCGTGCGCGACGCGCCTCTTGTCGGAATGCCGTCGCGTGTCGCTTGACACATATAACGACACGTGTAGTATTCAATACAACTACAGATGTCGTGATTGGAGTCGGCCATGCCAAAGCTTGATGTCCCCGCCATCAGCGAAGCCGAGAGCCGGGTCATGGAGGTCTTGTGGAATCAGGCGCCGCAAGGCTCGGAAAACCTTGCGACGGCGCTGCACGGGAATACCGGCTGGCACGAAAACACGGTACGAACCTTGCTCAACCGATTGATTCGAAAGGGCGCGGTGCGCGCCGAACGCGAAGGGCGGCGTTACCTCTATTCGCCCGTGCTGAAGCGCGAGCAATGGCAGTCGCACGAAAGCCGCAGCCTGCTCGATCGCGTGTTCGGAGGAAAAATCGCGCCGCTGCTCGTGCA
>JBDZUX010000002.1:65895-204691 GCA_040255405.1 Lysobacteraceae bacterium | reverse complement strand
ATCCGCGAAGGCGGCCGCACCGTGGGCGCCGGCGTGGTGACCAAGGTCATCGAGTAGCGGTCATTGCTGACGCGCTCGACGCGCGCAGCAATAACTCCCGCCGTTCATCCGGCCGTTGGCCGGATAACGCCGGGAAAGCAAAAAAGCGAAAAGCTGAAAGCAAACGTTCTTTAGTGAGTAAACAGACATGGCAACCCAGAACATCCGCATCCGGCTGAAGGCCTACGACCATCGCCTGATCGACAAGTCGGCCAGCGAGATCGTGGAGACGGCCAAGCGCACGGGCGCGCAGGTGCGCGGCCCGATTCCGCTGCCGACCAAGATCGAGCGCTACACCATTCTGGTGTCGCCGCACGTCGACAAGGATGCGCGCGACCAGTACGAGACCCGCACCCACAAGCGCGTGCTCGACATCGTCGATCCGAACGACAAGACCGTGGATGCCCTGATGAAGCTCGACCTCGCCGCCGGCGTGGACGTGCAGATCAAGCTGGGCTGATGTAGGAGCCGGCCTTGCCGGCGACATGAGACAGGTCGCGCGCAGGCGCGCTCCTACTAGGGATACCGCAGGAACTGAACATGAGCATCGGACTGGTTGGAAAAAAATGCGGCATGAGCCGGCTCTTCACCGAAGACGGCCGTTCGGTGCCGGTCACCTTGATCGAAGCGACGCCGAACCGCGTCACCCAGGTCAAGACCGCCGACACCGACGGTTACGTGGCGGTGCAGGTCACCGCGGGCGCCAAGCGCGCGTCGCTGCTGACCAAGCCGGCCAAAGGCCACTATGCCAAGGCCAAGGTTGAACCGGGCCGCGGTTTGTGGGAGTTCCGCCTGGCTGACGCCGACGCCGGCAAGTACGCGGTCGGCGCCGAGATCAAGGTGGACGAAGTGTTCAAGGTTGGCCAGATCGTGGACGTGGCGGGCGTGTCCAAGGGCAAGGGCTTCCAGGGCACGATCAAGCGCCATCACTTCACGATGGGCGACGCCACCCACGGCAACTCGTTGTCGCATCGCGCGCCGGGTTCGATCGGCCAGCGTCAGACCCCGGGGCGGGTGTTCCCCGGCAAGAAGATGTCCGGCCAGATGGGCAACGTGAATCGTTCGGCGATGAATCTCGAAGTGGTCAGCATCGACGCCGAGCGTCACCTGATCGCGGTCAAGGGCGCAGTGCCAGGCGCCCCCGGAGGCGACGTGGTCGTCCGCCCGGCGGCCAAGGCATAAACGGAGCCAGATCATGGAACTCAATGTCATTGGCGCGAATCCGGTGCAGGTGTCCGAAGCGATCTTCGGCGCCGCGTTCCGTCAGGATCTCGTGCACCAAGTGGTGGTGGCGTACCGCAATGCCGGCCGCGCCGGTACCAAGGCGCAGTTGAACCACACCCGCGTCTCGGGCACCACCAAGAAATTCAAAAAGCAGAAGGGCGGCGGCGCCCGCCACGGCGATTACCGCGCGCCGATCTTCGTCGGTGGCGCGCGCGCGTTCGCGGCGCAGCCGCGCGACTTCGCGCAGAAGGTCAACCGCAAGATGTATCGCGGCGCGCTGTGCTCGATGCTGGCCGAACTGAATCGCCAGGGTCGCTTGAAGGTCGTCCCTGAATTCGCGGTGGACGCGCCGAAGACCAAGGCGCTGGTCGGCAAGCTGGGTGAAATCGAAGCCGGCGGGCGCACCCTGATCGTGGGCGCGACGGTGGACGAGAAGCTGTTCCTCGCCGCGCGCAACAACCCCAACATCGTCGACGTGATCGACGTCGACGGCATCAACCCGGTCGCGCTGGCCGCGGCCGACCATGTCGTCATTACCGTCGACGCGGTCAAGAAGATCGAGGAGTGGCTGGCATGAGCGGCGATCGCATTTCGTCGGTGCTGCGTGCGCCGCACGTATCGGAAAAGAGCACCCGCCTTTCCGAACACAACCAGTACGTTTTCGCGGTGGCGCCCGATGCCACCAAGGCCGACGTCAAGTCTGCCGTCGAACAAATGTTCGACGTCAGCGTGGTGTCGGTGAACATGGCCAACATCAAGGGCAAGCTGAAGACCTTCCGCTTCCGCCCGGGTCGCAAGGCCAATGTCCGCAAGGCTTACGTGCGTCTGGCCGATGGCCAGAGCATCGACGTCGCCGCGGGCAAGGCCTGAGCTCAGGAGTCAACCAACGATGGCACTGATCACACCCAAGCCGACTTCGCCGGGACGCCGCGGGGTGGTGCGCGTGGCGCCGCCGCCCGGTCTGCACAAGGGCGAACCGTACGCCCCGCTCACCGAAGTCCAGTCCAAGACCGGTGGCCGCAACCACTTCGGGCGCATCACCGTGCGTCACCGCGGCGGCGGCCACAAGCAGCATTACCGGATCATCGACTTCAAGCGCGACAAGGAAGGCGTCGCCTGCCGGGTCGAGCGCGTCGAGTACGATCCCAACCGGACCGCGCACATCGCGTTGCTGTGCTACGTCGATGGCGAGCGCCGCTACATCATCGCGCCCAAGGGCATCCAGGTCGGCGCGCAGTTGATGGCCGGCACCGATGCGCCGATCAAGGATGGCAACACGCTGCCGCTGCGCAACATGCCGATCGGCACGGTCGTCCACTGCGTCGAGATGAAGCCCGGCAAGGGTGCGCAGCTTGCGCGCAGCGCCGGTTCGTCCGCGCAGCTGGTCGCGCGGGAATCCGGCTACGCCACGCTGCGCCTGCGTTCGGGCGAAATGCGCAAGGTGCCGGTCGAGTGCCGCGCCACCGTGGGTGAAGTCGGCAATTCGGAACACAACCTCAGGAAGCTCGGCAAGGCCGGCGCCAAGCGCTGGCTGGGCATTCGTCCGACCGTACGCGGCGTGGTGATGAATCCGGTCGACCATCCGCACGGCGGCGGTGAAGGCCGCACCTCCGGTGGCCGCCATCCGGTCAGCCCGTGGGGCACGCCGACCAAGGGTTACAAGACCCGCAACAACAAGCGCACGCAGAAGCTGATCGTGCGTCGCCGCACCAAGTAAGGGCTCATCGACATGCCACGTTCACTCAAGAAAGGCCCGTTCATCGACCTGCACCTCCTCAAGAAGGTGGAGTCGGCGAACCAGAGCAACAGCAAGCGCCCGATCAAGACCTGGTCGCGCCGTTCGATGATCCTACCGGAGATGGTGGGCCTCACCATTGCCGTCCACAACGGTCGCCTGCACGTGCCGGTGCTGGTCAACGAAAACATGGTCGGGCACAAGCTCGGCGAGTTCGCGGTGACCCGTACCTTCAAGGGCCACAGCGGCGACAAGAAGGCCGCGGCGCCCGCGGCCGGCAAGAAGTGATGGGTACCGATATGACGACGACTCAAGCCAAGGCCGTCCTGCGCGGCGCGCGGATCTCGGCGCAGAAGGCGCGGCTCGTCGCGGACATGGTCCGCGGCATGCCGGTGGGCACGGCCAGCGCGGTGCTGGAGCACACCAACAAGAAGGCGGCGCACCTGGTCCGCAAGGTACTGCTTTCCGCGGTCGCCAATGCCGAGAACAACGTAGGCGCCGACGTGGACGAGCTGAAGATCGCGCGCATCTACGTGGACGAGGGCGCGGTCATGAAGCGCATGCACGCACGCGCCAAGGGTCGCGGCGCCCGCATCCTGAAGCGCACGTCGCACATCACGGTCGAGGTAGGCTGATCATGGGTCACAAAGTCAATCCAATCGGAATCCGCCTCGGCATCTCCAAGGACTGGAATTCCAAGTGGTTCGCCGGCAAGCGCCAGTATGCCGAGCACCTGGTGTCCGACCTCAAGGTGCGCGAACTGCTGAAGGAAAAGCTTGCGCAAGCCGGCGTGTCCCGGATCCAGATCAACCGTCCGCAGAAGAATGCCGACATCACGATCTTCACCGCGCGCCCGGGCGTCGTGATCGGCAAGAAGGGCGAGGACATCGAGAAGCTGCGCCGCGACGTGTCGAAGATCATGGGCGTGGACGCCCACATCAACGTCAGCGAAGTGCGCAAGCCGGAGCTGGACGCGCAGCTGGTTGCCGAGTCGATCGCGCAGCAGTTGGAGCGCCGCATCATGTTCCGCCGCGCGATGAAGCGCAGCGTGCAGAATGCGATGCGCCTTGGCGCGCTGGGCATCAAGGTCAACGTCGCCGGCCGCTTGAACGGAGCCGAAATCGCACGGTCAGAGTGGTATCGCGAAGGTCGCGTGCCGCTGCACACGCTGCGCGCCGACATCGATTACGGGTTGGCCGAAGCGCGCACCACCTACGGCGTGATCGGCGTCAAGGTGTGGATCTACAAGGGCGAAATCTTCGACTTCGCCAGCGTGGGCCAAGCCAAGGAAGACGACCGCAACGAAGGTCCGTCGCCGCGTCGCGAACGCGGTTCGCGTGACGACGACCGTCGCGAACGCGCCCCGCGCGGGCGCCGCGACCGGCAGTCGACAGAGAATTGAGAAGTCGGTCAGGACGACCGTCTTTTGATCTTCGCGGCCAGGGACGGACGCAATAAAGGGCATCGAACATGCTTCAGCCAAAACGAACCAAATTCCGCAAGCAGTTCAAGGGCCGCAACCGGGGCTTGAGCCTTTCGGGCAATCTCGTCAGTTTCGGCGAGTATGGCCTCAAGGCGACTACCCGCGGCGCGATCACCGCGCGCGAAATCGAGGCGGCCCGTCGCTGCATCACCCGCTACGTGAAGCGCGGCGGCAAGCTCTGGATCCGCGTGTTCCCGGACAAGCCGATCACCAAGAAGCCGATCGAAGTCCGCATGGGCGCCGGCAAGGGCAACGTCGAGTATTGGGTCGCGCCGATCCAGCCGGGTCGGATGCTGTACGAAATCGAAGGCGTCACCGAAGCCGAGGCGCGCGAGGCGTTCCGCCTGGCCGCGGCCAAGTTGTCGATCCAAACCCAATTCGCGACCAGGGCGCTGCTGTGATGGATACCAACGAGATGCGCGAAAAGTCCGCGCAGGAACTGAACGACCACATCGCCGAGCTGCGTCGCGAACAGTTCAGCCTGCGCATGCAGAAGGCCCAGGGCCAGGCGGCGCAGACCCACCAGTTCGCCAGGGTGCGCCGCGAAATCGCGCGCGCCGCGACGATCCTGGGCGAGAAGCAGAAGACCCACGGAGCCGCGTGATGAACGAAACCGAAAAAACCACGCGAACCCTCGAGGGTCGCGTCACCAGCAGCAAGGCTTCCAAGACGGTGACTGTGCTGGTCGGCCGCCAGGAACAACACGGCCTGTACGGCAAGCTGCTGCGCCGATCGACCAAGCTGCATGCGCACGACGAGAACGGCGAGTGCCACGAGGGTGATCTGGTGCGCATCGCCGAATGTCGGCCGCTGTCCAAGACCAAGCACCACCGCGTGGTGGAAATCATCGCGCGCGCGGCGGAATGAGGAGCCGACGACCATGATCCAGATGCAAACCATGCTGGCCGCGGCGGACAACAGCGGCGCGCGTGAACTGATGTGCATCAAGGTGCTGGGAGGCTCCAAGCGCCGCTATGCCAGCGTCGGCGATGTCATCAAGGTGTCGATCCGCGATGCGATTCCGCGCAGCAAGGTCAAGAAGGGCGAGGTGTACAACGCCGTCGTGGTGCGCACCGCCAAGGGCGTGCGCCGTCCGGACGGTTCGCTGATCCGCTTCGACGACAACGCCGCGGTGCTGCTCAACAACAAGCTGGAGCCGATCGGCACCCGTATCTTCGGGCCGGTCACCCGCGAACTGCGCAGCGAACGCTTCATGAAGATCGTTTCGCTGGCGCCGGAGGTTTTGTAGGAGCCTGCCTGCAGGCGACCGGAAAAGCCATCATTGGCAAAGATCTTGGAATCGCGCGCAGGCGCGCTCCTACGAAAGCAGAGACACGCATATGAACAGGATCAGAAAAGGCGACACGGTGCTCGTGATCGCGGGCAAGAACAAGGGTCAGCACGGCGAGGTCACCCGCATCGACGGCGACCGCGTGTTCGTGCAGAACATCAACATGGTCAAGCGCCACACCAAGCCGAACCCGCAAGCACAGCAGCCGGGCGGCATCGTCGAGCGCGAGGCCCCGATCCACATTTCCAATGTCATGCTGTACGACCTCGCCACCGGCAAGGGCGAACGCGTGGGCCGCAAGACGCTCGGCGACGGGCGCAAGGTGCGCGTATACCGCTCGACCGGCGAAGTCGTGGATGCATGAGGACGAAGCCATGACCCGCCTCGAAAAAATCTACAAAGACGAAGTGTTGCCGGCGCTGATGCAGCGCTTCGGCTACCAGAACCCGATGCAGGTGCCGCGCATCAGCAAGATCACGCTGAACATGGGCGTGGGCGAAGCCGCTGCCAACAAGAAGGTGCTGGAGAACGCCACCGCCGACATGGCCAAGATCGCCGGCCAGAAGCCGGTGGTGACCAAGGCACGGACTTCGGTTGCGTCGTTCAAGATCCGCGACGGTTGGCCGATCGGCTGCAAGGTCACGCTGCGCCGCGCCAACATGTGGGAGTTCCTCGATCGCCTGATCAACATCTCGCTGCCACGCGTGCGCGACTTCCGCGGCGTATCCGGCCGCGCGTTCGACGGCCGGGGCAACTACAACATGGGTGTAAAGGAACAGATCATCTTCCCGGAGATCGACTTCGACCAGGTCGATGCGATGCGCGGCATGGACATCTGCATCACCACCACCGCGCGCACCGATGCGGAAGCCAAGGCGCTTCTCGAAGCGTTTCACTTCCCGTTCAGGAATTAAAGGAAACAGGCATGGCCAAGAAATCCATGGTGAACCGCGATCTGAAGCGGGCGAAGCTGATCAAGCAGCACGCCGGCAAGCGCGCCGATCTCAAGAAGATCATCGCCAGCGCCGATGCGAGCTACGAAGACAAGATGACTGCGGCCGCGAAGCTGCAAAAGCTGCCGCGCGACTCCAGCGCTTCGCGCCTGCGCACCCGCTGCGCGCTGACCGGGCGCCCGCGCGCGGTGTACGTGAAGTTCGGCCTGTCCCGCAGCAAGTTGCGCGAGGCCACAATGCGCGGCGACGTGCCGGGGCTGCGCAAGGCGAGTTGGTGAGTGAGGCCGGGAATAGGGAATCGAGAATCGTTCAAATACCAAAGCTCGCAATACAGCTTTCACCATTCCCGATTCCCCATTCTCGATGCCCGTAACGGATATCGATGCAACGCAACAGGAACAAACCATGAGCATGACTGATCCCATCGCCGACATGTTTACCCGCATCCGCAATGCCCAGGCCATGGGCAAGCAGACGGTGAGCATGCCGGCTTCCAAGGTGCGCCAGGCACTGGCCGACCTGTTGAAGGCAGAAGGCTATGTGCTGGATTCCCGCCGCTCGGAAGACGGCGGCAAGGCGCAGCTTGAAATCAAGCTGAAGTATTTCGAAGGCAAGCCGGCGATCGAGCGCATCGAGCGCGTCAGCCGCCCGGGCCTTCGCGTGTATCGCGGCAAGGACGCGTTGCCGAAGGTGCTGGGCGGTCTCGGCATCTCCATCGTGTCCACTTCGTCCGGCCTGATGACCGACGCGCAGGCGCGCGCCAAGGGTCTCGGTGGCGAAGTGATCGGCCGCGTCGCGTAAGCTCAGACGGAGCAAGAAACATGTCACGAGTAGCCAAGAAACCGATTGCGTTGCCGAAGGGCGTCGAGTGCCAGGTGGCCACCGACGGCATCACCGTCAAGGGCCCCAAGGGAACGCTCAGGATGCACGCGATTCCGGGCGTCGAAATCAAGAGTTCCGACGGTCATCTGATTTGCGCAGACGGCAGTGCCGAGACCAAGTTCGCGGGCACCACCCGCGCGCTGCTGGCCAACATGGTCCAGGGCGTGAGCCAGGGTTATGAGCGCAAGCTGGAACTGGTCGGCGTCGGTTTCCGCGCTGCGTTGCAAGGCAAGAGCCTGAGCCTGTCGCTCGGGTTTTCGCACCCGGTGGTGTTTCCGGCGCCCGAAGGCATCACGCTGGAAACCCCGTCGCCGACCGAGATCCTGGTGAAGGGCGCCGACAAGCAGCGGGTCGGTGAAACCGCCGCGAAGATTCGCGCGTTCCGTCCGCCTGAGCCTTACAAGGGCAAGGGCGTTCGTTACGCCGGCGAGCGCATCACGCTGAAAGAAGCGAAGAAGGCTTAAGTCATGATCGACAAGAAAACATCGCGTCTGCGCCGCGCCAAGTCGGCGCGCGCACGCATCCGCAAGCTGGCGGTGCCGCGCCTTTCCGTCCATCGCAGCGGCCAGCACATCTATGCGCAGGTGATCGCCGCCGATGGCGAGACCGTGGTCGCGGCCGCTTCCACCGTCCAGAAGTCACTGCGGGGCGACCTCAAGGGCACCAAGAACAAATCCGCCGCCGCGGCGGTGGGCAAGGCGATTGCCGAAAAAGCACGCGCCGCCGGCGTCGAGTCGGTTGCGTTCGACCGCTCGGGGTTCCGTTATCACGGCCGCGTGGCCGCGTTGGCCGATGCCGCGCGCGAGGCGGGTTTGAAGTTCTGATGGGTGGACGGGTTGCGTGTGGGGCCCGAGTGTTCATTTGTGCGATCGTCCATGATCGCTGCATCTCGGAATCCTCGGTAGCGAACAGTATCAGGCAGTCGGATACACCGGAACGGCCTTCCATGGCCTGACTTTCCACGAAAACTTACAACTCCAAGCGGCTTGATGCCGTAATCAAATGCCCGCATTTCGCGGGCGCAAGGTGAGAACATGGCGAACAACGATCGCGACAATTCCGACGGGATGCTGGAGAAACTCATCGCCGTCAACCGCGTGGCCAAGACGGTCAAGGGTGGCCGGCAGATGAGCTTCACCGCGTTGACCGTGGTGGGTGATGGCGCCGGCAAGGTCGGCTTCGGGTACGGCAAGGCGCGCGAAGTGCCGGTCGCGATTTCGAAGGCGATGGAGCGTGCGCGCCGCAACATGGTGTCGGTGGGTCTGAACAACGGCACGATCTGGTATGCGGTCAAGGCCAACCACGGCGCGGCGCGCGTGTTCATGCAGCCGGCCTCGCAAGGTACCGGCGTGATCGCCGGCGGCGCGATGCGCGCGGTGCTGGAAGTGGTCGGGGTGAAGGACGTGCTGGCCAAGGCGGTCGGCTCGCGCAACCCGATCAACCTGGTGCGTGCCACCATCAAGGGCCTGCAGTCGGTCGCGAGCCCGGACTACATCGCAGCCAAGCGCGGCAAGAAGGTCGAGGAACTGGGTCATGGCGGCTAAGAAAGCAACCACCACCGGCACCGTGAAGGTGCGCCTCGTGGGCGGCCTGCGCGGCGTGCAGTCGCGGCACCGCCTGAGCGTGAAGGCACTGGGCCTGAACCGCACCGGCGACGTACGCGAATTGAAGGACAGCCCGCAGGTGCGCGGCCTGATCAATACGGTTCAGTACCTCGTGCGGGTCGAGGAATAAGCTGGGAATAGGGCGTGGCGAATCGGGAATCGTTGCAGCCGGCCTGGCGAATCCGAGTCCCGAATCCCGAATCCCGAATCCCGAATTTCGAGTTTTCCGGAGCATCATCATGCGACTCAACACATTGAAACCCGGCAAGGGCGCGCGCAAGGAGCGTCGTCGCGTCGCGCGCGGCATCGGTTCGGGGCTCGGCAAGACCGCCGGCCGCGGGCACAAGGGTCAGCACGCGCGTGCGGGCAACACCCACACCGTCGGTTTCGAAGGCGGCCAGATGCCACTGCAGCGCCGCCTGCCCAAGGTCGGCTTCCGCTCGAAAATGCAGGCCGAGTCGCAGCAGGTGTTCCTGTACCAGATCGCGGGCCTCAAGAAGGATGCGATCGACTTGACCGTGCTGCGCGAGGCGAAGCTGGTCGACGGCCGTGCCAAGCGTGTCAAGATCGTCAAGAAGGGCGAAATCGGCCGCGCGGTGAAGGTGTCCGGCATCCTTGCGACTGCAGGCGCCAAGGCGGCGATCGAAGCTGCCGGCGGCTCGGTGGAGTAAGCGTTTTGGCCGCGAGCAATACATCGACCAACCCGTTGGCCCAGTTCGGCAAGATGACCGAACTGCGCCAGCGTCTGCTGTTCCTGGTCGGGGCGCTGATCGTGTTCCGGCTGGGGTCGTTCATCCCGGTGCCGGGCGTGAACCCGGAAGCGATGACCCGGATGATCGAGCAGGGCGGCGGCCTTCTGAACATGTTCAACATGTTCTCGGGCGGCGCACTGGCGCGCTTCTCGTTGTTTGCGTTGGGCGTGATCCCGTACATCTCGGCATCCATCGTGGTGCAGATGATGGGTTCGGTGCTGCCGAGCTGGCAGGCGCTGAAGAAGGAAGGCCAGGCCGGCCAGCGCGTCCTTACCAAATACACCCGCTGGGGAACGGTCGGCCTGTCGGCTTTCCAGGCCTTCGGCGTGGCAATGGCCCTGCAGAAGCAGGGCATGTCGGGCGGCGTGCCGATCGTGTACGACCCCGGTTTCGGCTTCATCTTCGCCTCGGTGATCGGCCTGACCGCCGGCAGCATGTTCCTGATGTGGCTGGGCGAGCAGATGACCGAGCGCGGCATCGGCAACGGCATCTCGCTGATCATCTTTGCCGGCATCGTCGCGGGCCTGCCGCAGGCGCTGACCCAGACGTTCACCATGGCCAGCAATGGCGAATTGTCCGCCATCAAGGTGCTGCTGGTAGTGGTGATCGTGCTCGCGGTGACCGCATTCTGCGTGTTCATGGAAAGCGCCCAGCGGCGGATCACGGTGAACTACGCGCGGCGCCAGGGCGGCTCCCGGGCGTACCAGAACCAGAGTTCGCACCTGCCGCTGAAGATCAACATGTCGGGCGTGATCCCGCCGATCTTTGCCTCGTCCCTGATCCTGTTCCCGGCCACCGCTTCCACGTGGTTCTCGAATGCCAGCCAGATGCAGTGGCTGCAGCGCCTGACCACGGCGCTGTCGCCCGGCGAGCCGCCGTACATCATCCTGTACGCCGGCATGATCATCATTTTCGCGTTCTTCTACACCGCGATCGTGTTCAACTCGCAGGAAACCGCGGACAACCTGAAGCGCTCGGGTGCGCTGATTCCGGGGCTGCGCCCCGGCAAGGCGACCGCGGATTACATCGACGCGGTGCTGACCCGGCTGACCGGGGCAGGGGCGATCTATCTCGCGGCCGTGTGCCTGGTCCCGGATTTCATGCAGACCGAGTGGCACGTGCCGTTCTATTTCGGTGGCACCTCGTTGTTGATCGTGGTGGTGGTGGCCATGGATTTCCGGGCGCAGGTGTCCGCGCATCTGGTCTCGCACCAGTACGAGAGCTTGCTGAAAAAGGCCAACCTGCGGCGAAGCTAGTCCGCGGCGGATGCAGTTGGATGCGCCGGCACGGCGTCGCCGGCCGTTTCGAGGGCCCGGCCGGGCGGTGGTCCGGCAGATTTGAGGCCGGCGGGAATGGGTTCCCGCGAGGCCGGGTTTCAGGCTATAATTAACAGTTTGCCGAATCGGCAACGTATTTCAGGTGGAGTACCCACAACATGGCACGTATCGCAGGCGTCAACCTGCCCGTCAACAAGCACGTCTGGGTCGGCTTGCAAGGCATCTACGGCATCGGCCGCACCCGCTCGCGCAAGATCTGCGAATCGGCGGGCGTGGACCCGACCACCCTGATCAAGTCGCTGTCCGAGGGCGAGGTGGAAAACCTGCGCCGCGAAGTGGCGAAGTTCAGCGTGGAAGGCGACCTGCGCCGCGAGGTCGGCATCAGCGTCAAGCGCCTGATGGACCTCGGCACCTATCGCGGCCTGCGCCACCGTCGCGGCCTGCCCGCGCGCGGCCAGCGCACCCGCACCAATGCGCGCACCCGCAAGGGTCCGCGCCGCGCCATCAAGAAGTAATGTCTCGCGCGCCGTGATGGGCGCGCACCGTTGCACCGAAACATCTTTCAACCGGACAACCCATGGACAAACCAGCAGCCAAGCCGAAGAAGAAGACCAAGCGCGTCGTCGTTGACGGCGTCGCCCATGTCCAGGCTTCCTTCAACAACACCATCGTCACCATCACCGATCGCCAGGGCAACGCGTTGTCGTGGGCGACCGCGGGTGGCGCGGGTTTCCGCGGTTCGCGCAAATCCACGCCGTTCGCCGCCCAGGTCGCGGCGGAAAAGGCGGGGCGCGTGGCACTGGACTACGGCGTCAAGTCGCTGGAAGTGCGCATCAAGGGCCCCGGCCCGGGCCGCGAGTCGGCAGTGCGTTCCTTGAACGCGCTCGGCTACAAGGTCACCAACATCATCGATGTCACGCCGATTCCGCACAACGGCTGCCGTCCTCCGAAGAAGCGGAGGGTCTGACATGGCACGTTATCGTGGTCCCACCTGCAAGCTTGCCCGTCGCGAAGGTTACGACCTGTCGCTGAAAAGTCCGGCGCGCGCGATCGACTCCAAGTGCAAGTTCGACAACAAGCCCGGCCAGCACGGCGTGGCAGCCAAGCGTTCGCGGCCTTCCGACTACGCGGTGCAGTTGCGCGAGAAACAGAAGGTCAAGCGCATCTACGGCGTGCTCGAGCGCCAGTTCGGCAACTACTACAAGAAGGCCACCCAGCTGAAGGGCAATACCGGCGAAAACCTGTTGCGCATCCTGGAAGCCCGCCTCGACAACGTCGTGTACCGCATGGGTTTCGCGGTCACCCGCGCGCAGGCCCGCCAGCTGGTGGCGCACAAGTCGATCATGGTCAACGGCAAGAAGGCCAACGTGCCGTCGCTGCCGCTTCGCCCCGGCGACGAGATCAAGCTCACCGAGCGCGCGCAGAAGCAGTTGCGCGTCCAGGAAGCGCTGAAGGTTTCCGAAAGCATGGACCTTCGGCCGGGCTGGATCGAGGTCGACGCGAAGAGTGCGACGGGCGTGTTCAAGGCCATGCCGGACCGTGGCGAATTGCCCAGCGACATCAACGAGGCGCTGATCGTCGAGTTGTATTCGAAGTAACGCGTTGCTGCTGGCGCGGCGGGACCTTGCGGTCGCCGCCGGCGCCATCGACGCGAGCCGGACGGCAAGGCCGTTCGGTGTTGATTATCGGAGCCCGAATCCTGCGCGGCTCCACCTGTGATCTTCCGGAGTAGCCCATGGCAGTCTCTTCCACTCAGGTCTTGCGTCCGCGTGGTCTGAAAGTCGAACCCGTCGGACCCAATCACGCGCGCGTCGTCGTCGAGCCGCTGGAGCGCGGCTACGGCCATACGCTCGGCAACGCGCTGCGCCGCGTGCTGCTGTCGTCCATCGCCGGCGCGGCCATCGTCGAGGCCGAAATCGAGGGCGTGCTGCACGAGTACACCACGCTCGAAGGTTTGCAGGAAGACGTGATCGAAGTGCTCCTGAACCTCAAGGGCGTCGCGATCCGACTGAACGGCGTCGACGAAGCCAACCTCGTGCTTTCGAAGAAGGGCAAGGGCGTGGTCACCGCAGGCGACATCACCGTCGACCACACGGTGGAAATTGTCAACCCCGAGCACGTGATCTGCCACCTGACCAAGGATGTCGCGTTGAACATCCGGCTCAGGGCGCGTCGCGGCATCGGCTACCAGCCGGCGGTCAGCCGCGCGAACCCGGACGAGGAATCCCGTCCGATCGGCCGCCTGCAAATCGATGCTTCGTTCTGCCCGGTGCGCCGCGTGGCGTATTCGGTTGACGCCGCCCGTGTCGAGCAGCGCACCAACCTCGACAAGCTGGTGTTGGACGTCGAAACCAATGGCACCGTGGCGGTGGACGAGGCCGTGCGCCAGGCCGCGCAGACACTGCACGAACAGCTTTCAGTGTTCGGCGACTTCAAGAGCCGCGAATCCACCGAGTCCGAGAAGGACAAGGCAGGCGTGTCGCCGCTGCTTCTGCGTCCGATCGACGATCTGGAACTCACGGTGCGTTCGGCCAACTGCCTGAAGGCCGAAAGCATCTATTACATAGGCGACTTGGTCCAGAAGACCGAGGTCGAGCTGCTGAAGACCCCAAACCTCGGCAAGAAGTCGCTCACCGAGATCAAGGACGTGCTCGGCGCCAAGGGCCTCGCGCTCGGCACCAGGCTCGAAAACTGGCCGCCGGCCGGGATTTCAAGTGGTATGCAATTGGGCTGAGATAGGGTACGTTCTCGCGCCCATGTCTCCGCGTGTTTGTTTGAGCGATCGTCCCTGATCGCTGCGTCACGTACCATCGAGTCGCTTGAAGCGATTCGATGGTTGGCAGCACCAGAACGGCCATCCATGGCCTGACTTTTCACAACAGCTCGCCTCGATGGGGCTTGTTGCCAACTCAATAGCGGGATTCCGCGGGAATCCGGACGCAGGCGCCGGATTTTCATAACGATAAGACAGAGAGATCTCCACCATGCGACACCTCAAATCCGGACGTAAACTCAACCGGACCAGTTCCCATCGCGAAGCCATGTACAAGAACATGGCGGCATCGCTCATCAAGCACGAACTGATCCGCACCACCTTGCCGAAGGCCAAGGATCTGCGCCGGGTCGCCGAGCCGCTGATCACGCTGGCCAAGATCGATGGCGTCGCCAATCGCCGCATCGCGTTCGCGCGGCTGCGCGACAAGCAGGCCGTCGGCAAGCTGTTCGTGGAACTCGGTCCGCGCTATCGCGAACGCAAGGGCGGGTATCTCCGCATCATCAAGTGCGGCTTCCGCGACGGCGACAACGCACCGATGGCTTACGTGGAACTGGTCGATCGTCCGCAGGCGCAGGCCGCCGAGGCTTGATCCGGACCTGAAAACGAAAACCCGGCCATGGCCGGGTTTTTTGTTGACGACATGACACGCCACCGGGAAAGCGTTACTGTTGCCCGTCTGCCGTTCATTCGACGCGCCCATGAACCCCCTCCGCTGGTCGTTCCGTACCGCCTTCCTGCTTGGCTTCGTGATCTGCGTGGCCTTGCTGGGTTACGCGATCTACGCCGAGCAGCAGCTTCGGTTGACGCCGTGCAACCTGTGCATCCTGCAGCGCGTGGCGTTCATCTGGATGGCCTTGTGGTTCCTCGTCGGGGGGCTGCACGCGCCGCGTGGCGGCGGCCGCTGGGCGTACGTCGGGTTGGTCCTGATCGGCGCCGCGTTCGGCGCAGCCATGGCGATCCGGCAATTGTGGCTGCAGTCGCTGCCGGCCAGCCAGATTCCGGCGTGCGGCGCCGGGTTCGACCTGCTGCTGGCGCAACTCAAGGGGCATTACATTCCGCTCAGCCAGTTCATCACCACCATGCTCCGCGGGTCGGGCGATTGCGCGCAGGTGACCTGGCGCTTCCTCGGCTTGTCGATGGCCGGCTGGACGCTGATCTGGTACGTGCTGCTCGGTGTCTGGGCATTGCTGCCGCGGCCGCGCAGGAATAAATTCGGGAATGCGCGCGCGCTGCGCACCACGAGGATCTGATCATGGCCAATTCCGAAGTGCCGTCGCGCGCGACCTTGCGTCCGGTGCGCGAAGCGCGGCCGTGGCAAGCCGGGAGCTGGCAAGGTCATCCGGCTGCGCAGATGCCGCACTACGAGGATGCCGCGGAACTGCAATCGGCGATGCAACGCCTGGGTGCGCTGCCGCCGCTGGTGACCTCATGGGAAGTACTGGCGCTGAAATCGCTGCTGGCCGAAGCCCAGCAGGGCAAGCGGTTCCTGCTGCAAGGCGGCGATTGCGCGGAAACCTTCGCCGACTGCAACAACGAGGTGATCGCCAATCGCCTGAAAGTCTTGTTGCAGATGAGCCTGGTACTGGTGCACGGGCTGCGGATGCCGGTGTTGCGCGTCGGCCGCTTCGCCGGCCAGTACGCCAAGCCGCGTTCGGCCGACACCGAAACCATCGACGGCGTGACCTTGCCGGTATATCGGGGTGAACTGGTCAACGGCCCCGAATTCACCCCGGAGGCGCGCCGTCCCGATCCGCAGCGCATGCTGGAAGGCCACTCGCGTTCGGCGATGACCATGAATTTCGTGCGCGCGTTGGTCGACGGCGGTTTCGCCGACCTGCACCATCCCGAATACTGGAACCTTGCGTGGGTGGAGCGCTCGCCGCTGGCGGCCGATTACCGGCAGATGGTCGACGGCATTTCCGGCGCGATGCATTTCATGGAAACGTTGACCGGGCCGATCGCGGGCTTCCAGCGCGCGGATTTCTACACCTCGCACGAGGCGCTGTTGCTGCATTACGAGCAGGCGCTGACGCGCCAGGTGCCGCGCCAGTGGGGTTGGTTCGACTTGTCGACGCATTTCCCGTGGATCGGCATGCGCACCGCGGCGCTGGATGGCGCGCACGTGGAGTTCTGCCGCGGCATCCGCAACCCGATCGCGGTCAAGATCGGACCCGCGATGCACGCGGAACCGTTGCAGCAGTTGATCGAGGTGCTGAATCCCGATGACGAGCCGGGACGCCTGACCCTGATCCACCGCATGGGTGCGGGTGGCATCGGCCAGCACCTGCCGCGCCTGATCGAAGCCGTGCAGGCGACCGGCCGGCGCGTGTTGTGGGTGTGCGACCCGATGCACGGCAATACCGAAAAACTCGGCAATGGCGTCAAGACACGGCGCTTCGCCAATATCCGCAGCGAGCTGGAACAGGCGTTCGACATCCACGCCGCGGCGGGCACGCAACTCGGCGGCGTGCATCTGGAATTGACCGGCGAAGACGTCACCGAATGCATGGGCGGCGCGCGCGACCTGTCCGAATCCGACCTCGCCCGCGCCTACAAATCCACCGTCGACCCGCGGCTCAATTACGAGCAGTCGCTGGAATTGGCGATGCTGATCGTGCGCAAATCAACGGTTCCGACCCGCTGACAGCGGTTGCGCTTCGGCGACGGTGGCGGCCAGTTCCTTCCACGGCTCGATGTCCCAGAAGCCGCGCGCCTGCCCGGACGGCGAGGGCAACACGAAGACGCGCGATTGCGCGATGCGCAATGCCAGTGGGCCGTACCGGAATGCGCCGGGTGGCAGGCCCAGTGCGGCACGCGCCGCGTTCTTGCTGGTGAAAGCGACGATGCGCGGACGAGCACGTCCAAGCTTCCGTTCCAGCGCCTTGGGATCGAACGCGCCGCGCGGGAGTTCCGCGTCCGAACCGAAAGCGTGCTTGGCGACGTCGGTCAATCCGATCCCGAATTGCAGCACTTCGCGGAATGCGTGCGGGGGAAGTTGGCGTGGCGTCAGGCCCACCGTGAACAGCGTGCGCCAGAAATAATTGCCGGGATGCGCGTAGTAGGCGCCTTCCCGCGCGGAACGGGTACCGGGCGCGGTGCCGCAGAACACGACGCGCAAGCCCGGCGCCAGCACGTCGGGCAATATCGTGCGCGTGCGCGAAGTCATGCCGCACATTGTTGCATGGCTGCAGATGACGCGGCTCGGCAGCTGTGCCACCATCACCCCGGATGAGCTTGCCCGACGCGATCGCAAACGGCTTCCCGATGCTGCCCTCGCACCGGGGTCAGCCGCAGCTGTACGCGGGATTCTGGCGGAGGCTGGTCGCGTTGCTGGTCGACGCGGTGGTTTTTTCCGCGATCCACTGGACGGTGGTGTTGTGTTCCGGCATCTGGTTGATGGTGCCGCTGACATTGCTCGGGGGCGGTCACGGGCCGGCGGTTGCGGAACTGGTCGACATCGCGTTGCAGCCCTTCGGGATCGTCGTGGTGTGGCTCTATTTCGCGGTCTGCGAGTCCTCGCGCTGGCAGGCGACGATCGGGAAGCTCGCGCTGGGTTTGCAGGTCACCGACGAATACGGGCGCCGGGTCGGATTTGCCCGCGCTACCGGGCGCCACTTCGGGAAATTCGTCTCCGTCTTTTCCCTTGGCGTGGGCTTTTTGCTCGCGGCGTGGACGGGGCGCAAACAGGCGCTCCACGATGGCATGGCTGGTTGCTGCGTGGTGCGCAAGGCCGGGCTTGCCGAATGGCAGGACGGGCAGGCGGTATCGTCGGCGTCGACGGTGCCAGCGCAACGTGCCAGTGGCCTGCCGGGCTGGGGCATCGTGCTGGTCGTGGTCGGCGCCTGCGTTTTCCTGATCCTCCCGGTCACCGGTTTCCTGGCCGCATTCGCGATTCCCGCCTGGCAGAGCCATGCGCTGCGCACGGAGGTCTCGCAGGGTCTCGAACTGACCGAGCGCGCCCGCGCACTGGTGGCCCAATACATCGGGGAGCGCGGCGCGCTTCCCGAAAACAACCAGGTACTGGGCTTGCCCAGGCCCGAGGCGATCCACGCCCGGTACGTTACCAGCGTGAGGGTGGCGGGGGGCAAGGTGGTGGTGACCTATGGCAACGAGGCCAGTGCGGTCATCCGTGGCGGACACGTCGTGATTTCGCCGATGGGCAATGCCGCACGCTTGCACTGGCGCTGCAGCAGTGCCGACATCGACGCCAGGTACCTGCCGCAGGAGTGCCTGCCCTGATCGGGATGGAGCCCCGGGCTCCGATCCCGGGTCCTACGCCGCCTGCCGGGACGCGCGTTTGCGGTCGATTTCGGTGAGGTGCCGCTTGCGCAGGCGGATCTCTTTCGGCGTCACCTCGACCAGTTCGTCGTCGTCGATGAACTCCAGCGCCTGTTCCAGCGACAGTTTCACGTACGGCGTCAGCGTCAGCGCGTCATCCTTGCCGGAGGCACGGACGTTGGTCAGCTGCTTGCCGCGCAGCGCGTTGACGGTGAGGTCGTTGTCCTTGGCGTGGATGCCGACCAACTGGCCTTCGTAGATCTGTGCGCCCGCGTCGATCAGCATGCGGCCGCGGTCCTGCAAGCCCCACAGCGCATACGCCGGGGCCGGGCCGGTGCCGTTGGAGATCATCACGCCATTGGCGCGCTTGCCGATCATGCCCTCCGACTTCGGCCCGTAATGGTCGAACACGTGGAACATCAGGCCGGTGCCGGCGGTCAGCGTGCGGAACTCGGTCTGGAAGCCGATCAGTCCGCGCGCGGGAATCATGTATTCGAGGCGCACGCGGCCCTTGCCGTCTGGCTCCATGTTCTTCAGTTGCGCGCGACGGGTGCCGAGCTTTTCCATCACGCCGCCCTGGTATTGTTCTTCCAGATCGACCACCAGTTGCTCGTACGGCTCCTGCAGCACGCCGTCGATCTCGCGCACGATCACTTCCGGGCGCGACACCGCGAGTTCGTAGCCCTCGCGGCGCATGGTTTCGATCAGGATCGAAAGGTGCAGTTCGCCGCGGCCCGACACCTTGAACTTGTCCGGATCGGCCGTTTCCTCGACACGCAACGCGACGTTGTGCAACGTCTCGCGCGTCAGGCGTTCACGGATCTGGCGGCTGGTGAGGAACTTGCCGCCCGAGAGCTCCTTGTTGCCGGCGAACGGTGAACTGTTGACCTGGAAGGTCATGCTGATGGTGGGTTCGTCCACGGTCAGCGCGGGCAGCGCTTCCACCGCCGACGGATCGCAAATGGTGTCGGAAATGCTCAGGCTTTCGATGCCCGAGATCGCGATGATGTCGCCCGCCTGCGCTTCCGGCACTTCGCGGCGCTCCAGGCCCATGAAGCCCAGCACCTGCAGCACCTTGCCATTGCGGCGCTTGCCTTCGTGGTCGATGATCGCGACGGGCGTGTTGGTGCGGATCTTGCCGCGCTGCACGCGGCCCACGCCGATCACGCCGACGTAGTTCGAATAATCGAGCGAAGACACGCGCATCTGGAACGGGCCGTCGAGGTCGACCTGCGGCGGCTGCACGTGCCGGGTGATGGCTTCGAACAGCGGGGTCATGTCGCCCGCACGCACATCGGGTTCGAGGCCCGCGTAGCCGTGCAGCGCCGACGCGTACACGATCGGGAAATCGAGTTGTTCCTCGCTGGCACCGAGGCGGTCGAACAGGTCGAAGGTCTGGTTGACGACCCAGTCCGGGCGTGCGCCGGGACGGTCGACCTTGTTGACCACGACGATCGGCTTGAAGCCCATCTTGAACGCCTTTTGCGTCACGAAGCGCGTCTGCGGCATCGGGCCGTCCATCGCGTCGACCAGGATCAACACGGAATCGACCATGCTCAATACGCGTTCGACCTCGCCGCCGAAGTCGGCGTGTCCGGGCGTATCGACGATGTTGATGCGCCATTCCTCGCCGCGCGGATCCGTCCAGCGGATCGCGGTGTTCTTGGACAGGATCGTGATCCCGCGTTCGCGCTCCAGGTCGTTGCTGTCCATCACGCGGTCGGGCACGGCCGCACGTTCCGACAGGGTGCCGGACTGCTTCAGCAGCTGGTCGACCAGTGTGGTCTTGCCGTGGTCGACATGGGCGACGATCGCGATGTTTCTCAGGTTCTTGATGGACATTGGGGCACGCGAAACGGCCGCGACTGCGGCCATCGGAGGAGAGGAAAAAGCGGCGTCAGGAGCACCGCGCCCGGCAATTATACCTGCTGCGGCGCACCAACGGCGGTTTCGTGATCGATTGATTCAGGATTCCGCCGGACCGGCGGCGTCACGCGTGCGGCTACGCCGTGTCGCGCCGGTCCAATCCCCGCCATCGCAGCCACCGCCGCAGGGCATGGGTGGAGGTTCCGAACAGGCTCACGACACCGGCCGGGCGAAACAGGATGACCAGGATGAAGATCAGCCCGAGGATGAACAGTGGCTGCGACAATGGCACCCGCAGGGGCGACGGCAGCGTCGAGAACAGCGGCGATCCGGCCAGTCCCGCGAGCCGCTGGTCCAGGAAGCTGTAAAGCACGCCGCCGACCAGCGCGCCCCAGCGCGTTCCCGCGCCGCCGAGCACTGCCATCACCAGCAGGGTGAGGGTGAATTCGGCCGAGGCGATCGAGGGATTGGCACCCCCGACCAGCAGGAGATAGGCCACGCCGCACAGCGCCGCGAGGAACGATGCGGCCATGAACGCAAGCAGCTTGAACGTGTACGGGTGCAGACCGAGGATCTGCACGCGGCGTTCGTTCTCGCGGATCGCCTGCCACACCCGCCCGGTCACCGATCCGCGCAGCCAGGCGATCACGCCGGCGACCACGATAAGCAGGCCAACGCAAATCCAGTACAGGTAGCGGGTATTGACCACGCCGACGAGGAATTGCGGAAGCCGGTCGTAGGACATCCCCAAGCCCAGTTCGCCGCCGGTAGCGTGCCACGGATTCCGTCCGACGATCACGGCGCCCGCCTGCGCGAAGGCCAACGTGACCATCGCGAATGCGATGCCGCTGGTGCGCAGGCTGACCGCACCGACCGCGAGCGGCAGCACCAGCGCCACCCCCAGCGTGAGTCCGAACGCTTCCAGTCCGGACAGGTGCAGCACCGTCACGGCGATCGCGAACGTGTAGGCGCCGGTTGCAAAGAACAGGGCGTGGCCGAAGGACAGCAGACCGGTGAATCCGAACAGCAGGTCGTAGGTCATCGCCAGCGCGCCGAACACCAGGCACAGCCCCAACACCTGCAGGCTCCCCGGCGCATTCAGACGATCAGGCAGCACGCCGCCGGTCGGCATGTCGAGCCATGGCACCACGGCCAGCGCCAGCACGATCGTGAGCAGGATCGTCCACCGGATGGTTCGTTGCGCCGGGCCGCTCGTCGCAAGATTCGGTACAGCGGGCGTGGGCTCCGTCATGCCGGCAACCCCCGGCAAGCCGCGCGGACGAATCAGTAGCACCAGCGCGAGCAGCAACACGATCGCCAGGTCGCCGACCCCGCTGACGTAGTAGTTGGCGAATTGCTGCAGGAGTCCGACTGCCAGGGCCGCGAGCGCGGCGCCGGTGATCGAGCCGAGGCCGCCGATCACGACGACGATGAACGCGTCGATCAGCAACGTGGTGCCGAGGCCCGGACTGACCGCGCCGAAGTAGACGCCCGCCAACGCGCCGCCCAGTCCGGCCACCGCGCCGCCAAGCGCGAACACCAGCGTGAACGCGCGGCGCACGTCGATGCCCATTGCGCTGACCATCGTGCGGTTTTCGACGCCGGCGCGGACGATCAGGCCGTAGCGCGTGCGGCGCAGGAACAGTTGCAGGCCGGCGAGCACCAGCAAGGCCGCGCCGATCAGGACGAAACGGCTGTTCGGCACGTGCGCGCCCAGCACGCCGGTCGTGCCGTGCATCCATTCGGGCGCCGGCAAGTTGCGCGGATCCGCGCCCCAGATGCCGATGACCAGCGCCCCGACGACGAGCGAGAGTCCCACCGTCACCAGCACCTGCGCCACCTCGCGCCGGTACAGGGGCCGGATCAATACCAGTTCCGTGAGCGTGCCGATCGCGGCGCCCGCCGACAGCGCCACGCCCAGCATCGCGGCGAATTGCAGGTTCGCCACCGCCGCGCCGTCTGCCAGTTGCGTCCCGGCCAGCCACGCGCAATAGCCGCCCAACAACAGGAACGCCCCGTGCGCGAAGTTCAGCACGCGCATCAAGCCGAAAATCAGCGCCAGGCCCGCTGCCACCAGGAAATACAAGCCGCCGAGGCCGATGCCGGTGATGGCCAGCAGCACGATGGTGCTCATGCGGCCACTCCCGCGCGTGCCGAGACGCCCAGCAATTGGCGGGTCAGTGTGGCATCGTGGAGCAGCGCCGCCGCCGGGCCGGCGTGGACGATCCTGCCGTCGGCGATCGCCAGCACATGATCGGCGAGCCGGTGCACGGCGGCGAGGTTCTGTTCGACCAGCAGCACGGTCGTGTCCTTCGCGATCCGCGCCAACGCCGTCACCATTTCACTGACCAGCCGTGGTGAAAGCCCCTTGCTGGGTTCGTCGATCAACAGCAGGCGCGCGGGATTGAGCAGCGCCCGTGCGATCGAGAGCATCTGCTGCTGGCCGCCCGACAAGGTGCCGGCCAGTTGCCGGCCGCGGTCGCGCAAGTCCGGAAACACTTCGAAGACGAGTTCGTAGCGCGGCGGCACGCCGCGACGTTCGGCAAGGCGCAGGTTTTCGGCGACGGTGAGGCCCGCGAACACGTCGCGGTCTTCGGGGACGTAACCGATGCCGCGCCGGATGATGCGAAACGTGGCCTCGCCGTCCAGCGATTCGCCGTCAAACGACACCGTGCCGGTGCGCGGCACGATGCCGAGGATCGCGCGCAACGTGGTGGTCTTGCCGGCGCCGTTGCGGCCCAGCAGGGCGGTCACGCCGCGTGCGGGCACGGCGAAGTCGATGCCTTGCAGGATGTGCGAGCCGCCCAGACGGACGTGCACGCCGTGAACCTCGAGGATCGGCGGCGGTGGCGGTGCGTCGTCGCGTCCATTTTGCAGCGCTACGTGCATCGCATCGGTGCTCACAACGCGTCCCCGACGTAGGCCGACTGCACGGTGTCGTTCGCCATCACGGCTGCCGGCGTGTCGCACGCAAGCAGCGCGCCGTGATGCATCACGGCCAGCCGGTCGGCGAGCGCCAGCACGACGTCCATGTGATGCTCCACCATGATGACCGTGGCGCCGCGTTCGGCGCACAGCTCGCCGATCAACGCGGTCAGCGCGGGAACGTCTTCGGCGCTGACGCCGGCCATCGGCTCGTCGAGCAGGAACACCGCGGGTTCGCAAGCCAGCAGGATCGCCAGTTCGAGCTTGCGCTTTTCGCCATGCGACAGCGTGCCCGCCAATGCGGCGGCGCGCGGTGCCAGGCCGACCCGTTCAAGGCTCGCCCACGCCGCGTGCAGCGGACGGGTTGCGCGGTCGGCGCGACGCCACAGCCGCAGGCTGCCGCCCATGCGCGCCTGTGCGGCAAGCCGGACGTTCTCGAGCACGCTCAGGGCGGGAAACAGATTGGAGGACTGGAAGGTGCGCCCGAGCCCCATGCGCGCGCGCTGGTGCGGCGCAAGTTTGTCCAACGCCTCGCCGTGCAGGTGGATCGATCCCGCCGTGGGCACGAGCAGCCCGGACAAAAGATTCAGCAAGCTGGTCTTGCCTGCACCATTCGGCCCGATCAGGCCGAGGAATTCGCCATTGTTGATCGCGAGACTGATGTCGGAAACGATTTGCGCGGCGCCGATCGTCAGACTCAAACCGACGACCGCGAGCGCGGGCACCGCATGATCGGTGGTGGTGATGGAGGCTCCGGCTGCACCGTTCATTGCGTCGCGACGGGTGGGGCGATGGCTTCGGCCGAAACGGTTTTCACCCGTTCCGGCACGTGATCCTTGCCGTGCGGGACGAGCCGCGCGATGTATTCGGGCTGCAACATCGCGTGATCGGCCTTGCGGATCGTCTGCCTGCCCTTGGGCGCGTCGAACGCCCAGCCTTCGAGGGCTGCAATCATCGCGTCGACATTGCGGTCGCCGTGGGCGGCGTCCACCGCGTGCGCGATCATCTGCGCGGCCACGAACCCGTCCGGGCTGAACAGGTCGGGCGTGCCGCCAGCCTTGCTGATGAGTTCCTTCATCGTGGTATTGACCGCGTTGTCGGGTGCATCCGGGAAGTAGTGCGCAAGAAATGCGAGCTTGGTCGTCGCGGGGCCGTAGGCGCCGTACGAGGCGACGTTGCCGAGGCCGGTGACGACGGTGGTGCGGTCGAAGATGCCCTGCTGGTCGAGCGTGTTCCACATCGGATACATCGACGCGCCGGCCCACGCCACGAACAGCATGTCCGGATGCGCGTTGGTGATCTTCTGCGCGAAGGGCGTGAAGTCGGTGGTGGAAAGCGGCACCAGCAAGCCGCTCACGTTGGCGCCGGCGCCACCCAGCACGGCCTTGATCGCGGCGAGATTGGCCTGGCCGAACGCGTAGTCCTGCGCGAACACCATGACGCTCTTGCCGGCGGGCGACCCCATGATCGCTGCGGCGGTCTTGACGTCCTGCCAGGTCTGCCGGCCGGAACGGAACGTGTAGCGGTTGATGCCGGAGAGCTGGTCCACGGCCGCCGGTCCGGAAATGAACAACACCTTGTTCTGCGCAGCCACGGCTGCGACCTGCAGCGCGACCGCCGAATCGGAAGGCCCCGCCAGGATCGTGTAGCCCTTGCCGATCAGGGTCTTCGCTTCTGCGACAGCCTGGCTCGGATTGCCCGCGCTGTCTTGCCACGTCACCTCGATGTTGGTGTCGCCGAGCTTGCCGGTGCCGTGGGTGACGTACGCCAGGCCGGCTTCGAAGCCCTTGCGGTATTCGTCGCCGAAGGCCGACAGCGGGCCGGTGCGCGGATAGATCATGCCGATCTTCACCGCAGCGCCTTCCGCTGGCGCCGTAGCCGAGGTCGGCGCCGAAGATGTCGAAGACCCGCATGCGGCGAGTCCGAGGCCCGCGATGGCGATGCCGGTCAGCAGCAAACCTGGAACGAGGCGGGCGCGATGCGCGTTGGCGTGTCGGTGCGGAAGGCGGGCGGCGGGCATGGGGTCACCGTGCGGTGCTTGTGTGGGGTGGCAAGTGCGCGTGGTTCAAGGCGGCTTTGGTGGAAAGTCAGGCCACGGGGTCCCTGGCCATGGATGGTGGCTCCGAGGCCGTTCTGGTGTCCGTGGCGCCGGGATCGTCCGCCGACCTATTCGCCCGGCCACGCCGCGATCACGGACGATCGCACAACTACTGTGCGGTCCAGCCCCCATCCACCACGATGGTCTGGCCGGTGATGTTGCGCGCGGGCGGCGAGATCAGGAAGGCGACGATGCCGGCGATCTCGTCGATGCCGATGAATGCCTTCTTCGGCATCGGCTTCAGCATGATTTCGTTGACGACCTGGTCCTCGCTGATGCCGTGCGTACGCGCCTGCGCGGCGATCTGCTTTTCGACCAGCGGCGTCTTCACGTACGCGGGGCAAATCGTGTTGATGGTGATGTCGGCGTCGGCGCTTTCCAGCGCCATCACTCTGGAGAACCCGAGCAATCCGTGCTTGGCCGCGACGTAGGCGCTCTTGAAGGGCGATGCGACCAGCGAATGGACCGAGCCGGTGTTGACGATGCGGCCGAAGTTGCGCTCGCGCATGCCCGGCAGCACGGCGCGGGTCAGGCGCGCGACGCCGGTCAGCATCACGTCCACCAGCAGCGACCACTTTTCCATCGGGAACTCTTCCAGCCGCGCCACGAACTGCAGGCCGGCGTTGTTGACCAGTACGTCGACGTTGCACTGCAGCGCTTTCATCAGCGCGGCGACGCTGGCATCGGAAGTGACGTCCAGGGCCAGTGCATCGGCCCGGCCGCCGGCGACGCGGATCCCCGACGCCACTTTTTCGGCGGCGCCCCCATCCATGTCCGTCACCACGATGCGGTCCCCGGCTTTCGCGAGTTCCTTCGCGATGCCCGCCCCGATGCCGCTGCCCGCGCCCGTGATCAGGATGTTCGGCATGGCGGTCTCCTCAGAAGTTGTAACGCGCGCTCACGTAGTAATTGCGCGGCCATCCCCAGTATGCCGTCTGGATGTTGCCCACGCTCGAGAATTCCTGCGCGTCGGTCTTGTAGGCCTTGTCGGTGAGATTGCGCACGCCGGCGCGAACCTGCCAATGCCCATCCGCCGAATCGAACACGCCGAACAGCCCGGCCAGCGTGCAGGACGGCTGCACCAGCCCCGGGCGGTTGTCCACGCTCAGCCACATCGTGCTGCGGTAGGAGACGTCACCACCGATGGTGATCGCACCGCCATCGTTGAGATTGAAGGTGTGGGTGGCGGCCACCCGTGCGGTCCAGTGGGGCGAGAACGCCACGTGCGCGTGCAGGCCCGCAAGCGACGGGTCGATCTGCACGCGCGGATCGTTGAACTCGTCGTACTGCGCGTCGAGATAGCCGACCTGTGCCTGCAGCGAGTTGTTGTCACCGACCAGCGTCGAGCCCTGGAACTCGGCGCCATACATGGTCAGCTTGGCCGCGTTGAGCACCGGGAATCCGAAGTTCGGAACCGGATCGCCGGGATTGGTGATGTCGGAAACGCGGGCCTGGAAATCCTTGTAGCTGCTGTAGAACACGTCGCCGTTGGCGACCGCGCGCCCGTCGGCGCTGCGGAATTTCAGCCCCGATTCGTAGGTCCAGACGAACTCCGGATTGAAGCTGCTGACGTCGGCCGGACTGTTCGCGCGACCGTTGAAGCCGCCGGCCTTGAAGCCGCGGTTGGCGGACACGTACCACATCAGTTGCGGGTTGAACTGTTTCTGCAGGCTGACCGAAGGCGTCACCGCCGACCAGGTCTTGCTGTCGGTGAACGCGAAAGTACCGTTGAACGCCGACAGCGGGGCGCCGAAGAATGTCGAGGTGGTGCGGAAGTAATCCTTTTGCTCGCGCGTGTAACGCACGCCGCCCGATACGCTCCAGCCATTGCCCAGCGCCAGGGTGGCGTTGCCGAAGGCGGCGTAGCTCTTGTTGTCGAGGTTGTCGTCGATGGTGCGCAGGAAATCGATCGGCAATCCGAAGAAGGTCAGGAAATCGTCGGCGTAGGCCTCCTGGTGCGAGGGCACGTGCTCGTCGAGGTAATAGAGCCCCAGCACCGCCTGCAGGTTGTCAGGGTTGTTGTACTGGAACTGGAATTCCTGGCTCAACTGGTGCTGGAACAGCTCCACCAGTACGTCGCCGATCTGCAGCTGCGACGCATCGATGTCGATGTAGGCCGCAGTGTCGAGCTTGCGATAAGCCGTGATGCTTTTGAAATCCCAGTTGTCGGTGAGGTGCCAGTTCAGGTGCAGGGCCGCGCCCTTGTGGATCAGCTTCTGGCCCTTGTCGGGGCCGAACGAGGTACGGGCGTGGTAATCCCACGACGTGGGCTCCAGCAACACGGTGGTCGTGCCCAGCGCAAGATCGGTGCTTTCCAGCGGCGCGGTGGGTTGGCCCATCGTCAGTTCGGTGTCCTGGTGGGTGTAATCCACTTCCAGGATCGCGTTGAAGCTGTCGGATGGGTGGAAATCCAGCTTGCCGCGGATGGCCTGGGTGTCGTCGTCATTGAAGTGCCGGCCAGTGTCGGGGTTGGTGACGTAACCATCGTTCTTGAACGTCCCGGCCGCGATCGACGCGGACCATGCATTGCCCAGGGGTCCGCTCAGGTAGGCCGAGGTGTTGACGCGTCCATGGTCGCCCACGGTCACGCCCACCGAGCCTTCGAAGGTGTCGCTGGGCTTTTTGGTGACGACCTTGACCGCGCCGCCGGTGGAGTTCATGCCGTACAGCGTGCCCTGCGGGCCGCGCAGCACCTCGACGTGATCGACGTCGAACAGGTCCATCAGCGCACCGTTGATGCGTGAGTAGTACACGTCGTCGACGTAAAAACCGACGCCGGGATCGAAGCTTTGCAGCGCATCCGGTTGGCCGATGCCGCGAATGAAGATGTTGACGTTGCTGGACGAGCCGCGGCCCTGGACGATGTTGAGGTTGGGCACCGCGCCCTGGATGCCGGCGACGTCCACTGCCTGCAAGTCCTGGAGGTCCTGCGAACTGAAGGCGCTGATTGCCACGGGAACCTTTTCGGGATCCTCGCTGCGGCGGCGTGCGGTGACCACGATCGCCTCCAGTCTTCTGGATTTGGATTGTGTCGCCCCGGCGTCCTGTGCAGATGCCGCTTGGCCGCCGCTGGCGTCAGATTGGGCGACGCCATTGCTTGCGGGTGCAGCCTGGGCGTTGGCCGCGAGGCCAAGCGCAATCGACGCCCACAACAAGCCGATGGTAAATGACGAGTATTTGCCGCGCATGGTTCCCCTCCTGATCCAGCGTTTGTGATGTGCCGCCGTGGCGCACCGCCGAAGGCGGATCGGTGTTCGCGCGAACGTGGTCAACTTAGAATACTTGCCTAACTAACGTTCGTTCGGTTAGCTTTGTACCGCCACCTTGGGTGGCTGTCAATCCACTCGCAAGCATCCGATCGATCGTTCATACTCGCCCGCCATGGCCATCAACCGCCGCCTCGCTGCCACTACCGTGCGTCTGCTGCCAGGGCTGAAGCAGTCGGGCTCGGGGCGGGTGCTGGAGGCGGCGCTGAAATTGTTTGCCGAGCGCGGTTATGCGGGCGCGTCGGTGCGCGATGTCGCCGCGACCGCCGGCGTCAAACCGGCCACGATTTATGCGCACTACCCCTCGAAGGAACACATCCTCGCCGAGTTGTGCCGCGTCGGGCACGAGGAGCATTACCGCAGCGTGCGCAGCGCGGTGCTCGGCAGCGGCGGGGATCCGCGCGACCAGGTCGTCGCGTACGTGCGGGCACACGTGGGTTTCCACACCAGCTACCCGATGCTGGCAGTGGTGGCCAACTCCGAATTGCACGTGCTGGGCGAGGAACTCGGTGCCGCGACATTCGTGCTGCGGCGGGAGTCCGAAGAGTTGTTGCAGGACATCGTCAAACGCGGCATGCGAAGCGGCGCGTTCAAGGTGAAGGACGCCTGGCTGGCGGTGGCTGCGATCGGTGGCATGGGACTGCGCGTCGCCTACTGGTTTGCGCCCGCCTACGAATTGAGCGCCGAGCAAGTGGCCGAGGGCTACGCGGAATTTGCCTTGCGACTTTTGGGGGGCGGGCACTGAACACAATGAGGACGCTTCCGCGCGACAAGCGCGACGCCGCGCGGGGCTGCCGCGCCGATCAGGTTCGCGGCGGCCATCGGCCGGCCAGGCTTGTCGAATCGGGAGTGGCGCATGCCGAGGCCGCGCGGGCGCGGTGATGGGAGGATGACGTGACCGTTGCTCATGACGATGTTTTTTTCCCCAGCGCGGATGGACGGCTGCGTTTGTATGCGCGCGACTATGCGGGCAAGGGGCCATGCCTGTTGATGATGCACGGCCTCACCCGCAACAGCGCCGATTTCGCGCGGCTCGCCGATCGCTTCGCGGGCAGGTTCCGGGTGGTCGTGCCCGATCAGCGCGGACGCGGCCGTTCGCAATACGACAGCGTCCCCGCCAACTACAACACCCTCGCTTACTGTGCCGACATGCGGGGATTGATCGGACACCTCCAGCTTGACCGGCCGGTGCTGATCGGTACCTCGATGGGTGGCCTGATGGCCATGGCGATGGCTTCGATGGCGCCGTCGGGCTACCGCGGCATCGTGCTCAACGATGTCGGCCCGGTGGTCGATCCCGTCGGGATGTCGCGCATCGCCGGTTATGTGGGCAACGTTCCCGAGGTGGCGGACTGGGCCGGCGCGGCGGCATTCTGCAAGCAAACCAACGCCTCCGCGTTTCCGCATTATCGCGATGATGACTGGCAGGCTTTTGCCCGACGACTGTTTCGCGAGGATGCAAGTGGTGTTCCGCGCCTGGCTTATGACCCTGCCATCGCCATCCCGCTGGCAGCCGCCAGTCCCGACGCCGCGACCCCCGAACTGTGGCCAATGTGGAACGCGCTGGCGCCGTTGCCGATCCTCGCAATACGGGGCGAACTGTCGGACATCCTCAGCGCGGGAACGCTCGATGAAATGGGGAGGCGTCATCCGGGCATGCGCAGGGCAATCGTCGCCGGCGTGGGCCACGCGCCCATGCTCGACGAGCCTGAAGCGGTCGATGCGATCGAACGTTTCCTCGATGGGATAGTCCGCGGCGCGGCCACGCCATGACAACCGGATTCGTTGGCGAAGGCCCGCTGCGCGGTGCCATTGGCCGGCGGGGTGATGCCCGTTATGCTTGGCGGTCCGGCGCGGTTTGCGCAAAGCCACGGGAAACACGATGAGCGATCTTGCTGCCACCTTCCAGACCTCCAAGGGCCCGATCCATGTCCGGCTGTTCGCCGACAAGGCCCCGATGACGGTCGCCAACTTCGTGAATCTGGTCCAGCGCGGCTTCTACGACGGCTTGAAGTTCCATCGCGTGATCGGCGATTTCATGATCCAGGGTGGTTGTCCGCTCGGCACCGGCACCGGCGGCCCCGGCTATCGGTTCGAGGACGAATGCCGCCCTGAACTGAAGCATGACGCGCCGGGCAAGCTGTCGATGGCGAACGCCGGCCCCGGCACCAATGGCAGCCAGTTCTTCATTACCCATGTGCCGACGCCGTGGCTGGACGGCAAGCACACGATCTTCGGCGAAGTCGTTGCCGCGGATGATCAGGCCGTGGTGAATGCGATCCGCCAGGGCGACATCATCGAAAAGATCGCGATCGAAGGCGACGCCGCGCCGCTGCTGGCCGCACAGGCCGATCGCGTCCAGCAATGGAACGCCGTGCTCGACGTGCGTTGAGCGCACGCGGGTCCGCGCGGTCCCGATAAGCCGGGACAAGGCCGCCTCGGGCGGCCTTGTCGTCTTGCCTTTGTCCACTCGAAGCCGTCCGGCGCATGCGCGCCGGATCGGGGCGGTGCACGACGCCGCGTGATAAAATCATCGGTTGTCCCACGCCGCCTTCGACAGAGGTTTGCCATGCCCAGACTCGCCACCCGTACCGGCCGCGCCAAGCCCAGCGCGATCATGGTCATTGCCGACAAGGCGAAGCAGCTCAAGGCCGAAGGCAAGGATGTCGTCAATTTTTCGATCGGCGTGCCCAATTTCCTGCCGGGCAACCATGTGTACCAGGCGGTGCGCGACTGGACCTCGCGTGACAGCGGCAGCTACGGCAGCAACCGTGGCGCACCCGCGTTGCTGGATGCCATCGTGTCGCATTTCAAGCAGAGCGGTCTGGACGGCTATGCGCGCAACAACGTCACGGTCGGCATCGGAGCCAAGCAGGTGCTGTACAACCTGTGCGAAGCCCTGCTGGACGAGGGCGACGAGATCGTGTTCCCCTCGCCGTACTGGACCAGCTATGTCGACATCGCCGAGATCCTCGGCGCGAAGACCACCATCCTGGAATGCCCGCCGGAGCAGAGCTACAAGCTGACGCCGGCGCAGCTCGACAAGGCACTCGCTTCCAGGCCGAAGGTGTTCCTGTTCAACAATCCCTCGAATCCGACGGGCATGGTTTACACGAGGGATGAAATCGCCGCGCTGGCCGAAGTGCTGGTGAAGCATCCGGAAACCTGGATCATCGCCGACGACATCTACAACCGGTTGGTGTTCGATGGCATCGGCTACCACAATTTCGTGCAGGTCAGGCCGGAACTGCGCGAGCGCACCTTCATCATGGATTCGCTGTCCAAGACCTACGGCATGCCGGGCTGGCGCGTGGGTTTCGTCGCGGGACCGGAAGCCGGCATCAAGGCGCTGGTGACCCTGAACTCCAACCACATTACCTGCCTGCCCGAAATCACCGAGGTTGCCGCGATCGCGGCCTTGACCGGTCCGCAGGACATCCCCTCCACCAAGCGCGACGATTTTTCCAAGCGCCGCGACGACGTCGTCAACGCGCTGCTTGCGATTCCCGGCGTGAAGTGCCCGCGTCCGCGGGGTGCGTTCTACGCGTTCCCCGACATCTCGGTGGCGTTCGGCAAGTCGCACAACGGCAAGCCGATCGAAAACGATGTCGATTTCTGCAAGGCGCTGCTGGAAGACAAGTTCGTCGCCACGGTGCCGGGTTCGGCGTTCGGCGAGCCGAGATCCTTGCGCATTTCCTACACCTGCGCGCCCGAGCAGTTGCAGAAGGGGCTCGCCCGCATCCAGTCGTTCTTCGCCGAACTCGGCGATGCGCAGGTGGAGCGCGTCCGCGCCGCCGGCGCCTGAGTCGTCGCGCCGTGGCCGTTCGCCGCGCCAACGCGCGGGGGCGGCCTTGTCCGTTTATTCCTTGTTCCCTCATGGAGTCGTACGCATGAAAACCCCCGTTCGTGTTGCCGTCACCGGTGCCGCCGGCCAGATCGGTTACGCCCTGCTGTTCCGCATCGCTGCCGGCGACATGCTCGGCCCAGACCAGCCCGTGATCCTGCACCTGCTCGAAATCACGCCCGCGTTGCCGGCGTTGAACGGCGTGGTGATGGAACTCGACGACTGCGCGTTCCCGCTGCTGGCCGGCGTGGTCGCCACCGACGACGCCAATGTCGCGTTCAAGGATGCCGATTACGCCCTGCTGGTCGGTGCGCGTCCGCGCGGTGCCGGGATGGAGCGCAAGGACCTGCTGTCCGCCAATGGCGCGATCTTCGGCCCGCAGGGCAAGGCGCTGAACGCGCACGCCAGGCGCGACGTCAAGGTGCTGGTCGTCGGCAATCCCGCCAACACCAATGCGCTGATCGCGCAGGCCAACGCGCCGGATCTCGATCCGAAATGCTTCACCGCGATGGTGCGCCTCGACCACAACCGGTCGAAAGCCCAACTCGCCGCCAAGGCCGGCGCGCACAACAGCGACGTCGCGCGGATGATCATCTGGGGCAACCATTCGTCCACGCAGTACCCGGACATCCACCACGCGACGATCAAGGGCAAGCCGGCGCTGCCGCTGGTCGGCCAGGCATGGTACGAAAAGGAATTCATCCCGACCGTCCAGCAGCGCGGCGCCGCGGTGATCAAGGCGCGCGGCTCGTCCTCGGCCGCCTCCGCCGCGAATGCCGCGATCGACCACATGCGTTCGTGGGCGCTGGGCACGAGCGAAGGCGACTGGGTGTCGATGGGTGTTCCCGCCGATGGTTCCTACGGTATCCAGCCCGGCGTGATCTACGGCTATCCGGTCACCTGCAAGGACGGCAAGTATTCGATCGTGCAGGGGCTCGGGATCGGCGATTTCTCGCGTGCGCGGATGGATGCCACCGACAAGGAATTGCGCGAGGAGCGTTCCGCGATCGGGAACTTGCTTGGCTGAAGCCGGCCGTCTCACGCCTTGTGCCCGACGCGTCGCGCGTGGGCGCGGGGCGTGATCGGTTTGCCGTGACGGCAGGCATAGACCTGCGTGATCTCCGCGCCGAGGAACAGGATCAACGCGCTGTAGTAGACCCATACCACCAACAGGATCAGCGCGCCGGCCGCGCCGGCCGAGCTGTAGCGCAGCTGGGCCAGGTAGACGCCCAACGCATACTTGCCGACCGTGAACAGCACCCCGGTGATCAGCGCGCCCACGACCACGTCGCGCCAGCCGATGACCGCGTCCGGCACGTACTTGAACAGCAGCGCGATCACTCCTGAAACGATCGCCAGCGACACCAGCGCATAGACCACCCGCAGCATGGTCCCGGCGCCGGGAAACAGGCCGGAGAGGTAGCCGTGCGCTCCTGCCAGTGCCGCGCTCGCGGCCATCGACACCAGCAGGATGAAGGCCATTCCGAAGACGATGGCCAGCGCGAGCAACCGCGAGGCGAGCAGCCGCCAGATCGCGTTGCCGCGGGGCACCGCCTTGACGTCCCAGATCTGGTTGAGCGCGGTCTGCAGATGGCCGAACACGGTGGTGGCGCCGACCACCAGGATCACGGTGCCGGTGATCGTCGAGACGACGCTGGCGTGGTGGTTGCCGCCCTGCGACAGCAGCGCGCGCACCACGTCCGCCTGCTGCTGGCCGACGATCGCGCCGACCTGGGCGAGCAGTTGCTCGCGCGCGGCCTCTTTCCCGAACACGAGGCCGGCCACGCCGGTCAGCAGCAGGAACAGCGGCACCATCGACAGCAGCGTGAAGTAGCTCAGTGCCGCCGCGAGCTGGAACGGCTTGTCGCCGAGGAATTCCCTCACGAACGACTTCGTGGTCGCCAGCATGGAATGCAATCGGGTCCCGTCATCCATGACGCGCCATCCCTTGCGGCGGGGTCACCGGCAGCATGGCAGCAAGGGCGTCGAATTTTCGTGCATCCGGCAGCGCGGTTCGAGCCCGGTTCGGGTTGTGGCGCTGTCGCAGACCTTGGCGGGCGGACGGGCAGCCGATCGCGGACGTTGTCACGGAAGGCCGTCCAGCCCCGGCGGATCGGTTAAAATTGCGGCTTTACCGGAGGCTGCATGAGCGAATCCCATTCCGCGGGCGCCCGCTTCCGCGCCGCGCTCGCCGCCGAATCGCCATTGCAGGTGGTCGGCGCGATCACCGCCTACGCCGGCCTGATGGCCAGGCGCACCGGCTACAAGGCGCTATATCTCTCGGGCGGCGGTGTCGCCGCCAACTCGCTGGGCATGCCCGATCTCGGCATCTCGACGATGGAAGACGTGCTGACCGACGCACGCCGGATCGTCGAGGCCACGCAGTTGCCGCTGCTGGTCGACATCGATACCGGCTGGGGCGGTGCCTTCAACATCGCGCGCACGGTCCGTTCGTTCGAACGGGTGGGCGTCGCCGCGGTGCACATGGAAGACCAGGTCGGGCAGAAACGGTGCGGTCATCGTCCCGGCAAGGAAGTGGTGCCGAAGGAAGAAATGGTCGATCGCGTGAAGGCGGCCGTGGACGCGAGAACCGACCGCGACTTCGTGTTGATGGCGCGCACCGACGCCGCAGCCGCGGAAGGCCTCGACAGCGCGATCGAACGCGCGGTGGCCTACGTCGATGCCGGCGCCGACATGATCTTCCCCGAGGCCATGAAGACGCTCGACGATTACCGCAAGTTCAAGGCGGCCGTGAAGGTGCCGATCCTCGCCAATCTCACCGAGTTCGGTGCCACGCCGTTCTTCACCGTCGACGAACTGCGCTCCGCGAACGTCGACATTGCGCTGTATTGCTGCGGCGCGTATCGGGCCATGAACAAGGCCGCGCTCGGGTTCTACGAAACCGTGCGCCGCGACGGCACGCAGAAAGCGTATGTGCCACAGATGCAGACGCGCGAGGAGTTGTACGACTTCCTGGGTTACCACGCCTACGAAGACAAGCTCGACGAACTGTTCGCGGCCGGGAAGTAAGTCGAACGACGCATGTCCGAAACCCCACACGACTCCGACGAAGCCGGCCGCGCTGGCAATTTCCGATGGGACGCGGCCGCCGCGATCATCGCGTCGCTGGTTGGCTTGCTGGCGCTGGTCGTGGCGGGGTACACCGCCTACATCCAGCGCCAGCAGGTGAGCGCCCAGGTATGGCCATATCTGTTGTGGGCCAACAGCGACAACCAGGTGGAATACATGTGGTTCAACAAGGGTGTGGGCCCGGCGGTGATCAGGAGCGCCCAGGTTTTTGTCGGTGGCAAACCGCAACGCGACTGGGACGCGGTCATGCGATCGTTGCAGCTCGACGGCATGAGCTTCGGGCAGAGCACGTTCAACCACAACGTGCTGTCGGCGGGCGAGAAACTGGATTGGCTGAAGTTCCGAAATCACGATGACTTCCGGAAGTTCAGGGATGCAGCCAGCCAGGCGCGACTCGAGTTCAAGGTCTGCTACTGCTCGACGCTGGGCGACTGCTGGGTCAACGACACGACCAAAGGGAACGGAAACGTTCGCATCCCGGTCGACAAGTGTCCGGCCGTGCCCGTGCCGCAACAGTTCGACGACTGACCCGCCATGCCTCCCGCAAACTCCGATCCCGACAAGCCGATGCCGACGTCGAGCGAGCGCCGTCGGGTCCAGTGGGACGCCGTGGCCGCGATCATCGCCTCGCTGATTGGCTTCCTTGCCCTGCTTGTCGCAGGCTACACCGCGTACATCGAACACTATATTGCCGAGATCCAGACGAAACAGGTGCAGGCGCAAGTGTGGCCGTGGCTGGCGGCCGGCAACAACGACAATGAGAATTCCGTTGAAGTCCTCAACAAGGGCGTCGGCCCGGCGATCGTGCGCAGTGCGCAAGTGTTCGTGGACGGCAAACCGCAACCGGATTGGCAACACGTACTAAAGGCCCTGGGCACGGTGCCGCACCAGTATTCGCAGTCGACACTCAACCCCAATGTGTTGACGCCCGGAGAGAAAGTTCCGGTGATCCAGTTCACCGACCTGGACGACTACAAGCGGTTCAGGACGGCGGCGGTTGCACACCTGACCTTGATCAACATCTGTTATTGCTCGACCCTCGGCGAATGCTGGCGGTACAGCGACCACCATCTGGTTGGATACAAATCCCTGGAAACGCTGGTGACGCCGATCGCTGAATGTCCGAAGTTGCCCAAGGACACGATCTTCATCAACTGAGCCGTCATGTGAACGGTCAGCACAGAATGCACTGAAACGGAGAAAATAATGAGCGACAACGCACAAGTTCTTCCCAAGGCCAAGAAGTCCGTGGCGCTCTCTGGCGTTGCGGCCGGCAATACCGCGCTGTGCACCGTCGGCCGCAGCGGCAACGACCTGCACTATCGCGGTTACGACATCAAGGATCTGGCGACGAAAGCCACGTTCGAGGAAGTCGCGCACCTGCTGGTGCACGAGCACCTGCCGACCTGGGCGGAATTGAATGCGTATCGCGCCAAGCTGCAGCGCCTGCGCGGCCTGCCGCAGCCAGTCAAGGCGGCGCTGGAATTGCTGCCCGCCTCGACGCATCCGATGGACGTGATGCGCACCGGTTGTTCGGTACTCGGCACGGTGTTGCCGGAAGCGCACGACCACAACGTCACCGGCGCGCGCGACATCGCCGACCGGCTGATGGCGAGCTTCGGCTCGATGCTGCTGTACTGGTATCACTTCTCCCACAACGGTCGCCGCATCGATGTCGAAACCGATGACGCGACCATCGCCGCGCATTTCCTGCATTTGCTGCACGGCAAAGTGCCGAGCGACCTGCACGCGAACGCGCTGGACAAGTCGCTAATCCTGTATGCCGAGCATGAATTCAATGCCTCGACGTTTGCCGCGCGGGTGATCGCCGGTACCGGCAGCGATTTCTATTCCGCGATCACCGGCGCGATTGGCGCGCTGCGCGGACCCAAGCACGGCGGCGCCAACGAAGTCGCGATGGACATCCTCAGCCGCTACCGCACCGCCGACGCGGCCGAGGCCGACATCCGCCAGCGCGTCGCCAACAAGGAAATCGTGATCGGCTTCGGCCATCCGGTCTACACGATTGGCGATCCGCGCAATCCGATCATCAAGGAAATCTCGCGCAAGCTTTGCACTGACGGCGGCAACCCGCGCCTGTTCGAGGTGTCCGAGCGCATCGAGACCGTGATGATGGACCTCAAGAAGATGTTCCCGAACCTCGACTGGTATTCGGCGAGCGCGTACCACATGCTGGGCGTGCCGACCGCGATGTTCACGCCAGTGTTCGTGATCGCGCGTACCTCGGGCTGGTCCGCGCACGTGATCGAGCAGCGCCAGGACGGCAAGATCATCCGGCCGAGCGCCAATTACACCGGGCCGGAAGACCAGACCTACGTGCCGATCGAGAAACGATGATTCGAAGCGCTTGACGGCCTGCCGGGATCCGGCGTCACGCGATCCGCCGCCGCTCGCGACGTTCCTCAGGGGTTCGGCAGTGCATGCAAAAAGGCCGCGCAGGTGCGCGGCCTTTCTTGTTGTCGCATCGGCAACCGGGCTCAGGCGGCGCGCGCCTTGTCCAGGCCTTGCTCCTTGAGCGCCTTCTTGACGCCGGCGTCGGCGCGCATGCGTTGCTCGAATCCCTTGAGGTTGTCGAGGCCCGACAGGTCGACCTTCACGAGGTGTGTCCACATGACGACCACGAACAGGTAAGCATCCGCGATCGAGCGCGTGTCGCCGGCGATCCAGGCGTGCTTGCCAAGTTGTGCGTTGCAGCGCTCGAACATCTTGCGCAGTTGTGTGCGCGCGTTGTCATGGCTTTTCGCGATCATCGCTTCGTCACCCAGATAATTCGTGGTGCCGAACAACGGCTTGTAGGCCGGGTGGATCTCTGAGTTGATGAGCCCGAGCCAGCGGTTGACTTCGGCGCGGCCCAGCGGCGTGCCGTCGCCGTCCAGCCTGGCTTCCGGCGCGATGTCTGCGATGTAGGTCAGGATCGCGGCGTTCTGGTCGAGTACCCAGCCATCGCCTTCCAGAATGGGTACGTGGTGGCTTGGATTGAGTTGCCTGAACCTGGTCTGGTCCAGGTCTTCCTTTTGGATCAATTCCAGCGAGTAGGGCTTGCCCGACCACTCGAGGGCGATGTGGCTGGCGAGGGCGCAGGAACCGGGAAAACTGTAGAGTTTCATGGACGACTCCTATGGATGAAGCGGGTGTCGCGTATGCGCGCAACAGAGCGGTGCGCAGCAGCGCACAGTCTCATCTGAATGGGGGCGCGCGCAACCCGCTTCAACCCCGTTACAGGCGTGCAGCAAGTTCCGTTGCCTGGCGGATTGCGCGCTTGGCATCGAGTTCCGCCGCGACGTCGGCGCCGCCGATGACATGCACCGTCACTCCGAATGCCAACAGTTCATCCGCCAGCGAGCGGTTGGATTCCTGGCCCGCGCAGATGATCACGTTGTCGACCGCAAGCGTGCGCGGTTCGCCGTCGAGGGTGACGTGCAGTCCTGCATCGTCGATCTTCCCGTACGTGACGCCACCGAGCATCTGCACGCCCTTGGCCTTCAGGGAAGCGCGATGCACCCAGCCGGTGGTCTTGTTGAGTCGCCTGCCCGGCCGCCCGGCGGTGCGCTGCAGCAGCCAGACTTCGCGCGGTGATGCTTCGACTTGCGGTTTGTCGAGGCCGCCGCGGTGCGCGAGCGTGGTATCGACGCCCCATTCGCGCGCCCAGCGCGCGATGTCGGTGGTGGCTGAAGGCGGCGGTTGGGTCAGGAATTCGGCGACGTCGAAGCCGATGCCGCCCGCGCCGATGATCGCGACGCGCTTGCCGATCGCGCGGGTTCCCATCACGGCATCGTGATAACCCATCACCATCGGATGGTCTTGTCCCGGAATGTGCGGATCACGCGGCGTGACGCCGGTCGCCACCACCACCGCATCGAATCCGCCCGCTCGCAAGGTCGCCGCGTCCGCGCGCTTCCCGAGATGCACTTCGGCGACGAGTTCGGCCAGCAGGTTGCCCCAGTAGCGCATCGGCTCGGCGTACTCCTCCTTGCCCGGAATGCGACAGGCGAGATTGAACTGGCCGCCGATTTCGTTGGCCGCCTCGTACAACACCACGGCATGCCCGCGCTGCGCCAGCGTGGTCGCGCAGGCCAGCCCCGCCGGGCCTGCGCCGACCACCGCGAAGCGCTTTTTCCACATGACCGGTGCATCGACGAGTTCGGTCTCGTAACACGCGCGCGGATTCATCAGGCACGACGCGCGTTTGTTTTCGAACACGTGGTCGAGGCAGGCCTGGTTGCAGGCGATGCACGGGTTGATCAGCGACGCGCGTCCATTGCGTGCTTTGGCCACCCAATCGGGATCCGCCAGGAACGGACGTGCCATTGACACCATGTCGGCATCGCCCCGCGCCAGGACCGCTTCGGCAACCTCCGGCAGGTTGACGCGGTTGGTGGTGATCAGCGGGATGCGCAGGTTTTCCTTCATGCGCCGCGTCAGCCAGGTGAACGCCGCGCGCGGCACGCTGGTGACGATGGTCGGGATGCGCGCTTCGTGCCAGCCGATGCCGGTGTTGATCAATGTCGCGCCCGCGGCTTCCACCTGTTTCGCCAGCGCGACGATTTCATCCCAGGCCTGCGCGCGATCGACGAGGTCAAGCATCGACAGGCGGTAGATGATGATGAAGTCGCGGCCCACCGCCTCGCGCGTGCGACGCACGATCTCGATCGCGAAACGCATGCGGTTTTCGGCCGAACCGCCCCAGCGATCGTTGCGCTGGTTGCTGCGTTCGGCGAGGAACTGGTTGATCAGATAGCCCTCCGAGCCCATGATCTCGACGCCGTCGTAGCCGGCGTCCTGCGCGAGCTTCGCGCAGCGGGCGAACGCGTGGATCGTGCGTTCGATGCCGCGCTCCGAAAGCGGGCGCGGCGTGAACGGCGTGATCGGCGACTTGGTCGCGGACGGCGCCACCGACAGCGGATGAAACCCGTAGCGCCCCGCGTGCAGGACCTGCAGGCAGATCCGTCCGCCCGCCGCGTGCACGGCGCCGGTGATGCGCCGGTGCGGCGCGACCTGCCAGCGCGAAGACAAACGACTGGCAAAGGGTTTCAGCCAGCCCGTGACATTGGGCGAGAAGCCGCCCGTCACCATCAGGCCGACCCCGCCCCGCGCGCGCGCCGCGAAGTATTCGGCGAGTTTTCCGAAATCGCGCGCGTGGTCTTCCAGCCCCGTATGCATCGAGCCCATCAACACGCGATTGGGCAGCGTGCAGAACCCCAGGTCGAGCGGCGCGAAAAGGTGCGGGAAGGTCGTTGCCATTCCGGCGAGGATGCCGCCGCCGTCGCGTGCCGGCAAGTGCGCCGCGCGCTATGCTGGCGCGGTCGCGCCCGGCGTGGCGCAGGGGAAAACGGGAACCGTCATGCATCGTCCGCGCGCCGGCTGGTTGATCGTGCTCATTGCGCTGTTCGTGGGCGCGCCCTTGTCTTCGGCCGCGGCGACGCCGTTCCGGCTGGCCGACCTGCAGCGGCTGGTGAAACTTTCCGATCCGCAACTTTCACCCGACGGCCGATCCGTCGCCGTTGTCGCGAGCACCCCGGTCTGGAAAACCGACAAGCACGACACCCGGATCGAGGTGGTGGACGTGGCGAGCGGCGCGAAGCGTACCCTGACGCACGATCGCGAGACTGTTTCGTCGCCGCGCTGGTCGCCGGACGGCACGCGCCTCGCGTTTCTTGCCAAGGACGACAAGACCAAGCAGTCGCAGATCTACGTGATGCCGATGGCGGGGGGCGATGCGCAGCGCATCACCGACACCAAGGAAGGCGTCGACGAATTTACCTGGAGTCCGGACGGAAGCCGCATCGCGTACATCACGCAGGATCCGCCTGTGAACGAAAAAGCGATCAAGGAACACAACAAGGTGTTCCAGGTCACCGATGGAAACTTTTTGCTGCGCAAGGCGCTGGCGCCGTGGCATTTGTGGGTGGTCGCGGCGACCGGCGGCACCGCGACGCGGCTGACCGAAGGCGGCTACTCGCTGCAGACCGACCAGGAAGGCGCGACGCCGCTGGTATGGAGCCGCGACGGCAAGTCGATCGTGTTCACCAGGTTTCCCGGGCCATATTGGGGCCCGTCGTTCCGTTCGGTGATCGCGGAAGTTGCCGCCGACGGCAAGGGCGAGCCGGCGACGCTGGTCGGCGACCAGGGCGCGAACGATTTCGCCTACGCGTCCGATGGCAAGACATTCGCGTTCATGCGCGCTCGCAACGGCGACCAGAACAATGGCAATGCGGTGTACGTGGGCGGCCACGGCAACACCCGCGATGCGACCGCGGCACTGGCGCGCAACTTCAATGCGTACGCGTGGCTGCCTGCGGGCAAGGCGCTGCTGCTGCAGGGCGAGCTCGGTACGCGCTCGGTGCTGTGGGTGCAACCGCTCGACGGCACGTCATGCGTGCTCAAGCTTGGCGACGTGCTGCCGGGCAATGATTTGACTGTCTCGAAAAGTGGCGGGATTGCCTTCATCGGCAGCACCCAGAACCATCCCGACGAGTTGTACGTGATGGCTTCGGTGGACGCAAAGCCGCGGCGCGTTACCGACGTCAACGCCATGGTGGGCAAGCTCGACCTCGGCCGCACGGAATCGCTGCAGTGGAAAACCCACGACGGCATGGACGCGGACGGCGTGTTGACCTATCCCGTCGATTACCGCAAGGGCAAAAGCTATCCCATGGTGCTGGTGATCCACGGCGGCCCGGAGAGCGCATCCACCGTGCGCTTTTCGCCCTTGCCGCAACTTTTGTCGGCCGCCGGATTCGTGGTGTTCCAGCCGAACTACCGCGGCAGCACCAATCTCGGCGATGCCTACCAGCACGCGATCTATCGCGACACCGGCGAAGGTCCCGGCAAGGACGTGATGGCCGGATTGGCGGCGGTCGAGCAGCTCGGTATCGTCGACCAGGATCGCATCGGCGTCTCCGGCTGGTCGTACGGCGGCTACATGACGACCTGGCTCACCGGGCACTACGATGTCTGGAAAGCCGCGGTGGCCGGTGCGTCATTGACGGACTGGGTGATGGATTACACCGTCGCGTACTACCAGATGGGCGACACGTATTTCTTCGGCTCGACGCCATGGAGCGCCGAGGGCTGGGACATCTGGCGCCAGCAGTCGCCGATCACGTACGCGCGCAACGTCAAGGCGCCGACCCTGATCATGGGCGACGTCGGCGATCCCAACGTGCCGTTGTTGAACAGCTACGAGTGGTATCACGCGTTGCGCGACAATGGCGTCACCGTGGAGTTCTGGGCGTATCCGGCCGACACCCATTTCCCCGGTGACATCGTGCAGCAGAGCGACGTGTACCGCCGCTGGGTGGACTGGATGACCCGTCACTTGAAATAGCGCAGGATTGGCGGCACCCACGCCGGCACGTTCATCCTCGACATCAAGGGGGATTTCGACATGGGCAAGTTTGCAAGAACCTGGCAACTGATGGCGGCGTCCTGGCAGATGCTGATGCAGGACAAGCGCCTGGTCGTGTTTCCCCTGATATCGGGCGTGGCGCTGGCGATCGTCATCGCGTTGTTCGCGATGCCGGTGTTCGTGGAATTGCACGGGCACGCCCGGTTGCAGGGTCCCGTCCAGCTTTCCGCGCCGATGTATGCGGCGCTGTGCGTGTTCTACTTCCTCGATTATTTCGTGATCATCTTTTTCAACTCGGCACTGGTCGCGTGCGTGTTGCGGCAGGTCGATGGCGAGCAGCCGAGCCTCCGCTACGGACTGGCTTTCGCATGGCAGCGGCTGCCGCAAATTTTCGGCTGGGCGCTGATGACCAGCACCGTCGGCATCCTATTGCGCCTGCTGGAAGAGAAGGTTGGCTTCATCGGGCGGATCGTGGTCGGGCTGCTCGGAATGGCGTGGTCGGTGACCTCGTTCCTGGTCGTGCCGGTGCTCGTGGCGGAGGGCACCGGCCCGATCGAGTCGTACAAGCGCTCGGTGGAGATGCTGAAGCAGACCTGGGGCGAGCAGATCATCGGCAACGTCAGCTTCGGGTTGATCTTCGCGCTGTTCGGCATCGTGCCGGCGATGATCCTGTTCTTCCTCGCGATCGGGGCCGGCGCGGCGGCCATCCTGGCGGTCGGTGCGATCCTGGTGGTCTGGCTGGTGGTGCTGGCGCTGATCCAGTCCACGTTGCAGACGATCTACCAGGCGGCCATCTATCTGTACGCCGCCAACGGCGAGGCGCCGCCCGGGTTCGACAATCAGCTGGTTGCGGAAGCGTTCGCCCCGAAGCAGTCGAGGCAATTGCTGTGAGCGACCCGGGTGCGCAAGCTGGCGTCGCGGTCGCAAAGCCGCAAGATGTCCTGCGTTTTTGGTTCGAGGAAGCGACGCCGGAACAGTACTTCGCGCGGACCGACGCCTTCGATGCGGCAATTCGCGGGCGTTTCGCGACCACGCACGGGGCGGCTGCGCGCGGCGAGCTTGCGGGGTGGCGCGCCACGGCCGACGGCAGGCTGGCCGAGATCATCGTGCTGGACCAGTTTTCGCGGAATCTCTACCGCGACGATGCGCGAGCATTTGCGTGCGACGGCATGGCGCTGGTGTTGGCGCAGGAGGCGATCCGCGCCGGGGCCGACCACGACCTGCCGGTGATCCGGCGCGCGTTTCTTTACATGCCTTTCATGCATTCGGAATCGCGTGTGATCCACGTCGAGGCGGAGCGGCTGTTCCGGCACCCCGGACTGGAGAACAACTACGCGTTCGAGCTGAAGCACAAGGCGATCATCGACCGCTTCGGCCGTTACCCTCATCGCAATGTGGTATTGGGCCGGCTTTCGACAGACGAAGAGATGGCGTTTTTGCAGCAACCCGACTCCTCGTTCTGACGCGATCGGCGCATCAAGCCGATGCAGCGGACTTGCGGTGCCGGATCCACCAGCCGATGCCGGTGACGCCGATCACCAGCACCCCGTCGACGAGGTAGCGCAGCCAATCATGTCCCGGTGCGTCGAACCACGGCGCAATCAGGCCGTCGCGCGTGATCATGCGGGCCGCGGTCCATGCAATGGCCGCCGCGCCGATGTAGATGATGATCGGATAGCGCTCGATCAATTTCAGCAGCAGCGTTGAGCCCCACACCACCAGCGGCACACTGAACAGCAGACCGAGCACGACAAGCCCAAGGTGCCCGCCGGATGCGCCGGCGATGCCCAGGACGTTGTCGAGACCCATCAACGCGTCAGCCACGACTATGGTCCCCATGGCGGTCCAGAAATCGGTAACCCTGCGTTTGAGCGTGGGCCCGCTGTGTTCCTCGTGCCTGAGCAGGCGCCATGCGATGGGTATCAAGATGATCCCGCCAGCCAGCATCAGCCCGGGAATTTTCAGCAGCCAAAGGACCGCGGCAGTCATCGCTATGCGGACCAGGATCGCCCCGACCACGCCCCAGAAGATCACGCGGAAATGATGCTGTTGCGGCAGGCTGCGCGCGGCCAGCGCAATCACGATCGCGTTGTCGCCGGCCAACACCAGGTCAATCACGATGATCGAGCCGAGCCCACTCCAGAAGGCGGGATCCAGAGGGTGGTGCAGCAGCTCGTTGATGACGTACATGCGGTTCTCCGGGCGGGTGCGATCGAGCCCCCCACGCCGCAAATGCGGCATGGGACGTCGAAAGTCTCGCGCGCAGTGGATGAACCGCCGCGGCGACCGGAACCTTTTGGTTCGTGCTGACGATCGCCGCGCGGAGCCGGTTGAACCCGGTTCCGGTGCTACTCCCCTTCGGGCAACCGGTCAATTCTCGACGCGGCGTCGGATGGCCGTCAAGAAAAATCGTCGTCTGGCAAAATAGCAGGCTGTCTTTGAACCTTTCGATCGAGGAATGCCCGTGAGTCACGCTGCCACCCGTTCCGCCGCCCGCCCCGCGCCCGACCAGCCGCTGGTCGACGTCGCCGATTACGTACTCGACTACCGCATCGAATCCGAAGAAGCGTGGGATACCGCGCGCCACATGCTGATGGACGCGCTGGGCTGCGCGATGCTGGCAATGAAGTTCCCGCAGTGCGTGAAGCACCTTGCGCCCGTCGTGCCGGGTGCCACGCTCGCCGGTGGCGCGCGCGTGCCGGGCACGGCGCTGGAACTCGACCCGGCGCAGGCGGCGTTCTGCATCGGCACCCAGATCCGCTGGCTGGATTTCAACGATACGTGGCTTGCCGCCGAATGGGGTCACCCGTCGGACAATCTGGGTGCGGTGCTGGCGGTGGCGGACTGGCTTTCGCGCAGCCGGGTTCGCGATGGCGGCCAGCCGCTGACCATCCGCGACGTGTTGCATTGGGCGATCAAGGCGCACGAAATCCAGGGTTGCTACGCGTTGAAAAATTCCTTCAACCGCGCCGGCATGGATCACGTGATCCTGGTGCGGCTGGCTTCGACCGCAGTCGCGACCGCGATGCTGGGCGGCACCCGCGAGCAAGTGATCACCGCGGTGTCCAACAGCTGGATCGACAACGGATGCCTGCGCACGTACCGACACGCGCCCAACACCGGCCCGCGCAAGAGTTGGGCGGCGGGCGACGCCTGCCGACGTGCGGTGATCCACGCGTTGAACGCGGTGACGACCGACGAGCCGAGCTATCCCTCGGCGCTGAGCGCGAAGACCTGGGGCTTCTACGACGTCGCGTTCGGCGGCAAGGCTTTCGAGTTCGAACGGCCGTTCGGCAGTTACGTGATGGAGAACGTGCTGTTCAAGATCAGCTTCCCGGCCGAGTTCCACGCGCAGACTGCGGTCGAATGCGCGATGAAGTTGCACCCGGCAGTGAAGAACCGCATCGATGAAATCGCGCGCATCGAGATTGAAACCCAGGAGGCCGGCGCGCGCATCATCGACAAGACCGGTCCGCTGGCAAATTACGCCGATCGCGACCACTGCATCCAGTACATGGTGGCGGTGCCCCTGATTTTCGGGCGCCTCACGGCGGAGGATTACACCGATGCCGTCGCGGCCGATCCGCGCATCGACATGCTGCGTGCAAAAATGACGGTTCGGGAAAATCCGCAATTCACCAAGGACTATTTCGATCCGGACAAGCGCTTTATCGGCAATTCGGTCGAGGTCTTTTTCAACGATGGCTCGAGCACCGGGAAGATTGCCGTCGATTATCCCATTGGTCACCGCCGGCGCCGGGGGGAGGGCGTTACCGTCCTCGTCGAGAAGTTCCGCAACGCCCTGGCCGGTTACCTGCCTCAAGTGCAGGCTCATGAAATCATTGATGTTTTCGGAAACACGGAACGACTGCTCGGGATGCCGGTGCCGGGATTCATCGATTTGTTCGTGCGGGAGTCCGGCGCCTGAGTTCTGGATGAACGGAAACGCACCATTTCGGCCAATTTGTTTGTTTTTTGCTAAACTGGCGACGCCGTAGCGGAATGCGACGGGGTTGGATGGACCGTAATGCCCCAGTAGTCTTGCACTTTGGAGCACGGCTCGCGCCGAACTGGCCGAAGCCTGAAGAATCAACAACGAGGAGACTTACCGATGAAACGTAACGGCTTGTTCGCGGTCATCGCGCTGGCCTTGGGTACCGTGGGCGTGATGTCAGTCGCGCACGCCCAGGACACCGATGCAGCGGCAGAAACAACGGGTAGCTTCACGAATCCCAACTACAGCAACTGGTACATCGTGCCGCGCATCGGCGTGGTCATTCCCGACAGCGACCGCCAGGTGCAGTCGGATCCGGTTGGCGGGCTTGGCGTTGGGTTCTGGGTAAACCCCCACTTCACGATCGACGTTGAAGCGACCGGTGACAATGCGGATTTCAAGGACTCCTCGATCCGCGCCGGCAAGCAATGGGAAACCCTGGGCCTGGACGTTGCGGGCCGCTGGTACTTCATGGATCCGGCCTCGCAGTGGCGTCCGTACATCATGGCTGGCGTGGGCATGTGGCGTCATTCCGCGGTGTCCGAACAGCTTGCGCAAGCGGGTGGCGAGTGCGGTTGTTTCCCTTCCGCCAGCGGGTCGGGCTGGGGTCCCGGTGCGACCGTCGGCGTGGGCGTGCTTTACAACGTGAGCGACCGCATCGCCCTGCGTGGCGAAGTCGCGGCGCGTTACTACCGCGACACCACTTCTGCGCAGTTGGCCGGTCTCGCCGGCCCGGGCCTGCCGCATACCTACGGTCCGAAGCAGTGGCTGGACTCCATGGCCACCATCGCCCTGGTGTTCAACATGGGCCATCCGGCGCCGCCGCCGCCACCGGCCGCTCCGCCGCCGCCGCCGGCTGCGCCCCCGCCGCCGCCGCCACCGCAGAACGTGGTGATCGACTTGCGTGGCGTGAACTTCAAGTTCGACCGCCCGAAGAAGGGTGAAAGCGACATCGGCCCGACGCTGAAGCCGCCGGCAGCCGATTCGGTTGCGATCCTGGACCAAGCCGTCGATACCTTGAACCGCTATCCGCAGGTCAAGATCGAGATCGACGGTTATACCGATTCGGTCGGTACCGATCAGTACAACCAGGGTCTGTCCGAACGCCGCGCCAACATCGTCAATACGTACCTGACGTCGCACGGCATCGACTCGAGCCGCATCACCGCGGTGAAGGGCTTCGGCGAGACCAACCCGATCGACACCAACGAGACCGCGGCTGGCCGTCAGCGCAACCGTCGCGTCGAGTTCAAGGTCGAGCAACCCCAGGACGGCAGCATGTAAGCCGTTCGCGGAGGATCGGCAGGTCATCTCCGATCTCCGATGCAATAAAAAAAGCCCGGCCTCGCGCCGGGCTTTTTCTTTTCGGGCACCTTGGAGGCGCGGCGCAATGAGTATGCGTACCCGCAGTGTTGGATCATCCATCGCGCAGCGCGGCGATGCAGTGCGTCCTCCGCGGCACGGGCTGGCGCGAGTGCTGTCGCGCATGGGCGTGTGTTCGCGCAGCGAAGCAGAACGCCGGGTCGCTGCGGGCCGCGTGCGGGTGAACGGCAAGGTGGTGCGCGATTCCGAATCGCCAGCGGATCCGATGACCGATTGCATCGAACTGGATGGGGTCGCGCTGCGCGCGGCCGAGCGCGTCTGCATCATGCTCAACAAACCGCGCGGGCTGGTGGTCAGTGCCGCTGACGAGCAGGGCCGCGAGACCGTGTATGGCTTGCTGCATGCGGACGGCCTGCCGTGGCTTGCGCCGGTCGGGAGGCTGGACAAGGCGAGCGAAGGGTTGCTGCTGATGAGCAACGATCCCGCGTGGGCCTCGGGCATCACCGATCCCGATGCCCACGTCCCGAAAACCTATCGCGTGCAGGTTCGGGGCGTCGTCGGTGACACGACCCTGCAGCGATTGCGCGCGGGCGTGGTCGACCGCGGCGAACGTCTGTCGGCTGGATCCGTGCAGGCAATCGGGGGCGGCGGGAAAAACACGTGGCTGGAGATCGTGCTCGCGGAGGGCCGCAACCGGCAGGTCCGCCGGATGCTCTCGGCCTGCGACCACGAGGTATTGCGCCTGATGCGGGTGGCGATCGGTTCCCTGCAACTCGGTGAGCTTGCCAAGGGCGCCTGGCGCCGTTTGAGCGAGGTGGAGGTCCGGCAATTGTCCCGTGCGCGGCCGGGTGCCGCCGCGCGTTGAACGCGAAAGTCAGGCTGCCTGCACGGCGCCGCCGATCCAGGTTTCCATCACCCGCAAGTCGCGATCGACCACGGTGAAGTCCGCGCGGAACCCCGCTTCGATCCGGCCGTGCGTTGCACCCAAGCCGAGAAAATCCGCAGGGTAGGTCGATGCCATGCGCACTGCTTCCTCAAGCGGCACGCCGAGCATCTCGACGGTGTTGCGCACTGCATCGACCATGCTGAGTGCGGAGCCCGCAAGGGTGCCGGAAGCGGTCTGGCAGATGCCGTCGCGCGCGGTGATTGTTTCGCCATTCAACACGTACGCAGGATCGCTCGCGCCCACCGGCGGCATCGCGTCGGTCACGAGGAACAGCTTGCCGCGTGGCTTCGCCCGCAGCGCGATGCGCAAGCTGGCTGGATCGACATGATGGCCATCGACGATCACGCCGCACCAGGAATCAGGGTCGTCCAATGCCGCGCCAACCACGCCGGGTGCACGGCTGGTCAGTGGCGACATTGCATTGAAGAGGTGGGTGAAGCCGCGCACGCCCGCATCCAGCGCCGCGCGCACCGTCGCGTAATCGGCGTTGGTGTGGCCTGCGGCGACGATTACGCCGGCGGCCACGAGATTCCGGATCGCATCCGGGGTCACGCGCTCCGGCGCCACGGTCAGCAGCGTCTTGCCGCGCTGGAGGGATTCGGCCACCCGCAATTCATCCGCATTCGGTGCGTGCAGATATTTCTCCGCGTGCACGCCCTTGCGTTCGCGGCTGATGAACGGCCCCTCGAGATGGATGCCCAGGACGCCCGGCACTGCTAGCGCGATGGCGAGGTCGGTGGCCGCGATCGCGGCGCCCATCTTGTCGATCGTGTCGCTGATCAGCGTCGGCAGGAAGCCGGTGGTGCCGAATCGACGGTGCGCCGCGCCGATCGCGCGGATGCTCTCAACGGTCGGCTGGTCGTTGAGCAACACGCCGCCGCCGCCGTTGACCTGGCAGTCGATGAAGCCTGGCAACAGCATCCGGCCTGACAAGTCGTGCATCCGCGCGCCGGCCGGTACATCGCGCGCGGACGCCAGCCCCCGGATCCGCTCGCCTTCCACGAGCACCGCGACATCGTCGCGCCAACCCCGTGCGGCAAGAACACGTGCGTTGACCAGCGCCGTCGTCATCACACCGTCTCGGTGACCTTGGCAAGATGCGGCGGATGGTCCGGATCGCGGCCCCGCGCGATCGCCAGCGCGTTGGCGGCGCGATAGAAACTCTGGATCGCCAGGATCGGCGCGCAGACCGGATGCTCCGTCGGCACGATGGGCAAGGCATGGCGGCCCGTGGCAGACGGCGCCGCGGTCCACACGTCCGCGCCACGCCGGCGGAAATCCTCGGCGGTGGCCAGTACACCCGCGAGCGCGTGATCGGCTTGCGCGAACAGCAGTACCGGCAGGTGCGGGCCCACCAATTCCATCGGCCCGTGGCGGACTTCCGCACTGCTGAAGGCTTCGGCGTGCAGCGCGCAGGTTTCCTTCAGTTTCAGCGCCGCTTCCTGTGCCGCGGCAAGGCCGTAGCCGCGCCCCAGCACGAACAGGTCGTGCATATCGCGGAGACCTTCGACCAAAGGCGACCAGTCGAGTGCAAAGGCGCGGCGCAACTGCTCGGGCAGGGCGTGCAGTGCATCGAGCAACGGCTTGTCGTTGCGCCAATGCGCGGTCAGGTGCAGCACGGCCGTCAGCGACCCGATGAAACTCTTGGTGGCTGCGACGCTTTTTTCGGGACCCGCCTGCAAGGGGATCACGGTGTTTGCGAGCGCCGCGAGCGGCGAGTTCTCCGCATTGACCAACGCGACCACGTGCGCTCCGGCGCTGCGCGCGGCTTCGGCGCTGCGCAGCAGGTCGGGGCTTGCACCCGATTGCGAAATGACGAGATACAGCGCGCCACGAAGCTTCAGCGGCACCGCGTAGATCGATTCGACCGACGGCGACGCCGAGGCCGTCACGCAACCGGTTTGTGTTTCGATCACGTATTTGGCGTAGGTCGCCGCATGGTCGGAACTGCCACGCGCGCACGTCACGACGAACGGCGGCGCCGCGTCGCGCAAACTTGCCGCGAGTGCGCGCACGCCTGCATCGTTGCGTTCGAGTTGCCGTGCAACGGTGGCGGCCGCGTCGGCGGCCTCCCGATGTAGCGCGGTGGATTCGGGTTGGATGCCTGGCACGCCTGGGGAAGCCATGGTGGGGCCGCAATCCTTCATTGCCGGGGCCGGGGCGGGGCAGTCGAACCGCGCACGACAAGTTCCGGGCTGAAGCCTTCGTTTGCGACCTGTTCGCCATGGATTTGCGCGATCAGCAGGCGCGTCGCGCGTTCGGCGATCAGCTCGGTGCGTTGTCGCGAGGTGGTCAGCGAAGGCCAGGAGTGGCGCGAGAACGGGCTGTCTTCGAAGCCGGCCACGGACAAGTCGTACGGAACGTGCAACCCCGCGGCGCGTGCGGCGGCCAGCACGCCGGCCGCGATTTCGTCGTTGGAGCCGAAGATTGCCGTCGGCGGTTCGGGCAGACCGAACAGCCGGCGCGCGCCCCGGAAACCGTCATCGAATGCGTAGTCGCCTTCGAGCACGAGTTCCTTTTCCAGCGGCACGCCGTAATCCTGCAAGGCCTTCTCGTAACCCTTGTAGCGCTCGGGGCTGGAGCGGTGCTGTTTGCCGCCCCACAGGAAGCCGATCCTGACATGGCCCAGCTGGATCAGATAAGCCGTGATCGCGTACGCAGCATCGCGGTCGTCCACGAATACGCACGGAAAGCCGTCGCGCGGATCTTCGGCCGCGGAAATTATGCGCACCAGCGGGACATTGTACGCCGCCAGTTCGCGCAGCAGCGCCATGCGCTCGGACATCGGTGGCGCCAGCACCAGGCCCGCAAGCCGGGAGCGGTGCGCAAGATCGCGCAACTCTTCGGCGAGCCTGGGCGCGCGCGAATCGCAGGGGTGGATCTGCAAACCGAACCCCATTTCGCGGCACGCCGCCAGCGCACCCTGCTGCACGGCGATGATGTAGTAGGGATTGGGGTTGTCGTACACCAGCCCGATCGCGTACGCCTTGGCGCTGCGCAGACTGCGGGCCGACAGGTCGGGGCGGTAACCCAGTTGCTCGATGGCCCGCAGCACCCGTTCGCGCGTTTCATCGCGCACCGAAGCCTCGCGGTTGATCACGCGCGAAACGGTCTTCAGCGAAACCCGGGCCTGCTTGGCGACATCCCGGATGGTGGCAGTTCCCAATTCAGGTTCCTCGGGTTGTGGGCTTGCGCATCGTTGCACGTCCAGCCGTCGCTTTCAGGGCGTCGCCGTCGCGGAGTGGGTCACCCGTGGGCGTGCGTCCTGGCCGACCTTGTGGCCCAGCAAGCCATAGAACAGGATATAGAGATAGCCGGGCACCATCACCACCAGGAAGGCAAGCTGGAAATCGATCACTTCCTCCAGGCGCACGAAAATGTTCGGAATCACCGCGCCGCCCGCGATGCCCATGATCAGCAGCGCCGATCCGAATTCGGTCTGGTTGCCCAGTCCCTTGATGGCCAGCGGGAAGATCGCCGGCCACATCATTGCGTTGGCGATGCCGAGCGCCGCGACGAAGGCGACCGATACATGGCCATGGGTGACCCACGCGGCGAATGCAAACAGCACGCCGAACACCGCGGAAATCGCGAGGTAGCGCTGCTGCGAAATGAAACGCGGCGTCAGGATCACGCCCAGGACGTAGCCGATCAGCATGCCGATCATGGTGTATGTGGTCAGGTGCTTGGCGTGTTCGGGTGAAAGCCCGGACGCGGTGCCGTAGACCACGATACTGTCGCCGGCCTGGACCTCCATGCCGACGTAGATGAAGATGCATATCACGCCCAACCAGAGGTACGGAAAGCTGAAGATGCCAGGCTTGCCGGCGTGCCTGCCCGGATCGCCTTCAGGCTTGATTTCCGGCAGCGACGAAAACACCACGCAGATCGCGAGGACCGCCAGCACCACGGCGATCACCACGTAGGGCGTGAATGCGCGGTGCACGAATTCGTGCTGCAGCAGCGCCTTGGCGACCGGCGACGCCGCCGCGTTGATCTTGTCCACGTACGCATCGACCCCGCCCAGCAGCAATGCGCCGAACACGATCGGCGCCAGCGCGCCGGCCACCTTGTTGCAGATGCCCATGATCGCGACCCGCTTGGCGCCGCTTTCGATGGGGCCGAGGATGCTGACGTAGGGGTTGGACGCCGTCTGCAGCAGCGCGAGTCCTGCGCCGATCACGAACAGACCCGCCAGGGCCCCCGGGTACGAGTACATCGCCATGCACTGCGCGAACACCACCGAGCCGACCGCCATCACGAACAATCCCAGCGCCATGCCCTTCTTCATGCCGGTGCGCTTCAGCACCGCGGCGGACGGAAGTGCAAGCACGAAATACGACACGTAGAACACGAACGGGATCCAGAACGCGCTGACGTTGTCGAGGTTGAACCCTACCTTCACGAACAGGATCAGCGAACCGTTCAACCAGGTGACGAAGCCGAAGATGAAGAACAGCACGCCGATGATCGTCATCGACATCAGGTAGTGCGACTGGGGCTGCGAGGTGGCGTGCGGGGTCATGGTGCGCTCCTGTAGCCGGATGGGACCCGGTGAGGTTGACCAACGTTGTCATCATGGATGTCTCGTCGCGAGTATCGCATGACCTGCGCAAGGAAAAACAGACCTGGGGTCATTCCGGGATTTGCTGCGGAGCAGCGCGGGCGGGCGCCTTGATCCGTTGTAGAAGGCCAGAAAGCCCTTGTCCATGGCCGGACCCATGCGTCGCGGACAGCTTGCCGCAATTTGCTGCAATGCGAATTGACAACGTTGTCATTCGTGGCCAAACTGGCGTCCGTTTCCGCGTCCGGGAGCCGGATGAACGTGCCCGCCAGCCAACCCAGCCAGCGCGTCAGCCTGCAAGCCCAGCCGTTCGTGGCGGCGGACGTGGGCGGGACGCATGCGCGGCTGGCGCTGTTGCGGGCGCCGCCGGGCGGCGAGCCCGGGGTCGATGTCCTGGCGTACCGGAAGTTCGCATGCGCGGACTATCCGGGCCTGCCTGAGCTGGTGCGAAGCTTCGTCGAACGCGATGCGGCCCTGCCGGTACGGCGCTGCGTGATTGCGTGCGCGGGGCAGGCGGTCGGCGACAGCATCGTCAACGACAACCTGGCGTGGCCGGTCAGCCTGCCCGCCTTGCGCCACGTGCTGGCTTTCGACGACGTGGCCTTGCTCAACGATTTCGAGGCGCTGGGTTACGGGCTGGATGACCTGCGCGATACCGACAGCCTGCTGCTGTGCGGCCCGCCGACACACTGCGAAGGCCCCGCGCTGGTGGTCGGGCCTGGCACCGGACTGGGTGCCGCCGTACGGCTTTCACCGATGCGGGTGCTCACGACCGAAGCCGGCCAGATGGATCTTGCGCCGGTTGCCGCGCGCGAACGCGAAGTATTGGCGCATCTGGCGGCGGGAGAGGGCCACGTGCCCTACGAGCGCATTCTTTCCGGCCCCGGTTTGCTGACGCTGTATGCCACCTTGCGCGCCCTGCGCGGGCAGCGACCGGAACTCGCGCAGCCCGAAGCCGTCACCGCAGCCGCGTGTGACGGCAGCGATGCCGACGCCGTCGAGACGGTGGAGATTTTTTGCGCGTTGCTGGGCGGTTTCGTGGGCAATCTCGCCATGGCCTACATGGCCAGGGGCGGTGTGTACCTGGCCGGCGGGGTGTTGCCGGAAATAAGAGAGCTGCTGCAACGCAGCCGTTTCGTGGACCGCTTCCTGAGCAAGGGAGGCATGCGGGAATTCCTGTTGCGCGTGCCGGTGCGTTTGATCGAACACGGCCGGCACGGAGTGCTGGGCGCGGCGCGCTGGTACCTGGACAGGCAATTGCAGGGCGCTGCGCGCCGCAGGGAGTCGGGCGGCGAGGCGGCGGCATGACAACGATCGACCACAGCGGGTGCCGCGGAGCACCCATCATTTCTTGAGCGAGAGAGGGTACGTCATGAAATTTCGCAAGAGCATGCTTTCAGCGAGCATCGCCACGGCGCTCATGTTCGCGGCCGCTGCACACGCGCAGGATACGGCGCCGCAAAACCAGACCACGTCCGGCGACCAGCGGCAGACCCAGGCGTCATCGGACCAGAACAACACGCAACCTGGCACCGAAACCCCGCAACAACTCGGGACGATCCAGGTGGTCGGTGTGCGTGCTGCGCAAGCCTTGTCGCTCGAGACCAAGAAGGCGGCCAATTCGCAGGTCGAAGTGGTGTCGGCCATCGACATCGGCAAGCTGCCGGCCAAGAACGTCGCCGACACCATCGCCCAGCTGCCGGGGGTGAACATCGCCGACGCCGCCGGCGCCGAAGGGGGCTTCGACGAGGCCGATCGCGCCAGCATCCGCGGCAGTGCGCCTTCGCTGACCCTGACCACCGTCAACGGCCACTCCATCGGATCCGGTGACTGGTTCGTCTTGGGCGGCGGCGGCACCCGCAGTGTCAGTTTCGCGATGCTGCCTGCGGAAGTGGTCAACCAGGTCGTGGTGCACATGACCCCGGAAGCCAAGCTGCTGGAAGGGGGCGCCGCGGGCACCATCGACATCATCACCCGCAAGCCGCTGGATTTCAGCAAGCCGTTCTCACTTGAGGCGAGCGTGGGTGGTGTGTATGCGGATCTGCCCGGCAAGACCGAGCCGCAGTTCAGCGGGCTGATCAACTGGAAGAACGACTCCAGCACCTTCGGCGTGATGGTGCAGGCGTTTTACGAGAAGCGCGCGCTGCAGCGCGAAGGCCAGGAGATCCTTGGCTATTCGTACATTCCCACCGGTTCGGTTGCCGCCGGGTCCCTCGGCCTCGGCCCGGCCACGCCGGGCAGCGCCAGCACGGGCGTGTTCTACCCGAACCTCCCGGGTGCGGCGCTGTTCACGCAGACCCGCAAGCGCAAGGGCGGATCGATCGACCTGGAATGGCGCGCGACCGACAACCTGACCTTCAACCTCGACGCGTTCTATTCGCACCTCGACGCGACCGACTACAACCGCAATTACATGCTGCGCACGCGCGACCAGCTTCCCAAGCAGGCCGTGACCGGCACCATCGTGGGCAACATCCTCACCAGCGCGAACCTGCCGGGCGACCCGACGATTTCGCAAGGCATCTACGACATGATTTCCCGCCCCGGCGAGAGCGAATCCAGCCAGTTCGCCACGCTGGATGCCGACTGGCAGGCCACCGACAACCTCGGCTTCAAGTTCCAGGTCGGCACCACCAAGGGCACCGGCAACACGCCGACCCAGGACGTGATGGAAATGGACACCGGGTTCGGTTCGACCGCCAGCTACGCGATGAACGGCCTCGGCACGCCGCTCGACTGGAGCATGAGTGGCGACAACACCCGCTTCGATCCGGCGACCATGGGCCTGGACTGGATCTTCGGCGAGCAGGACATCCACGTGGTGGACAAGGAACGCTGGTTCCAGGCCAACGGCACCTACGATTTCGACGATGCCGGTGCGCTGTCCTCGCTCGAGTTCGGCGTGCGTTACGCCAAGCACGACCACGACAGCCCGACGGACATCGCGCAGGGACCCAACTGGGCGTCGGCGGTGCACTTCGGCCAGGGCTCCACGATCTATCCGCCGGCCGGCGGCAATTATCCCGGCAGCTTCGCCAGCGATCTCGGCGTGGGCCAGATGCCCGCCAACATCTGGTTCTGGACGGCAGGTCAGCTCGCGCAACTGAATGCGCTGTACGCCAACCGTGCGGTGACGAACGACCCGGGCACCTCGCGCTTCTACCCGAACGGCATCTACAGCATGACGGAGAAGAACGGGGCGGCCTACATCCAGGCCAACTTCACCGGTGAACACTGGAGCGCGAATGCGGGCCTGCGCTACATCTCCACCGACGAGAACATCGGCTACACCAGTCCCGGCATCCAGGAATCGAGCTATGCGCTGGGTTCGCCGGCTTCCGCGTTCTATCCGGCCGGCTGGTACTGGAATTACTACAAGCACACCTACAACAAGGTGCTGCCGAGCTTCAACGTGAAGTTCGACCTCGATTCCGACGGCAGCCTGCTGACACGCTGGTCCGCCTCGCAAACCCTGACCCGCCAGGATTACACCCAGCTGGCGGGCTTCCTGAATCTCAGTGATCCAACGGTAGCCACCGACATCGGTGGCGGCAGCGGATCCAATCCGCGCCTCAAGCCAATCCTGTCCACCAACTTCAGCGCGTCGCTGGAGTGGTACTTCGCCGAGCGCGGCCTGTTGTCGGGCAGTGTGTACGCGATGGATCTCAACAACTACTACGACTACGGAGCGGTCACCCGTACCTACCTCAACAACTACCTGACCAACAACGGTGCCGGCAACAATCCTTCGCATACGCCGATCTACAGCCGGTACCTGGTCAGCATCCCGGTCAACGTCAACGGCACCCTCAAGGGGGTGACGCTGAACTACATCCAGCCGATCGGTGACCACTTCGGCGTGTCGTTCAACTACACCTATGCGACGGGCCATTCGTCGGGCGGCACCTACATGTACAACGTGGACGGCACGTTGGCCAACAACGTCGCCGCCGGCGACCGCCCGCTGTTCGGGACTTCCAAAAACACCGCCAATGGCTCGGTGTTCTTCGAAGACGCCCACTGGAACGCCCGCGTCAATTACACCTATCGTTCCAAGTTCTACAACGGTGTGATGACCAACTCGGGGGCCGGGATGCCGCTGCTGCCGTACTGGCAATCGGGACAGGGTTACCTGTCTTTCTCGGCGGGCTACAAGCTCAACGAACACCTGAGTTTCACCTTCGATGCCATGAACCTCAACGACCCGAAACTGCGCTATTTCATCAACGGCGCGCAGGCGGGCCTGGGCTTCAGCACGGCGCCGGAAGCCTTCTACGTGAACGGCCGCCAGTACTACTTCAGCGTGAACTACAAGCTCTGAGTCCGTCCGCACGTCGTTGCAAGGTGAAGGAGAGTCGAGTCTCCAGCGTTGCGGGCCGGTTGGCATCCCGGCCCGCATTTTTTTGAACATCGACCAGAGTGCCGGTCATCATGGCAGCCGTGGTCGGTCTGTCCGATGACTGGCCGGTCCTGGTGGCGCGGTCAGGGAGCACATGCATGCGCACGATTGGTTTGCTGATCATGGCCGTCGCGGTTTCGGCCGTCGCCAATGCCGCGTTGGCGGCGAGCCCTGCGCGTCCGTGGTCGCTGCTGCCGCAACCGGCTGAAATGCACCCAGCGGGACAAGGCTCCGTCACGATCGCCGACGGCGATCACGTGCTGGTGCAAACCGCGGGTGATCCACGGGCCCTCGCCGTCGCGCAGCGCTTTGCCGAACGGGTGGCCGACACCCGCGGTCTGCGCCTGCGCGTGCAGACGCAAACGGACAAGCCATCACGGGCGGCGATCGTATTCCGGCTCGATCCGCATGCGGGCGTCGCGAGCGATGCGGCCTATCGCATCGCGATCGGCGACGGGCGGATCGAGGTGACGGCACGCACCGCGCGCGGGCTGTTTTATGGCGGCGTGACCGTTTGGCAATTGCTGACGCCCGACGCGACGCGAAACGCGCCGGCACGCGTCGCGAATGGCACCATCGAGGATCATCCGCGCTTCGCCTGGCGCGGGTTGATGCTGGATTCCGCGCGGCACTTCCAGGGCGTGTCCGACATCAAGAAGCTGCTCGACTGGATGTCACTCCACAAATTGAACGTGCTGCACTGGCACCTCACGGACGACCAGGGCTGGCGCCTCGAGATCCCGGGATACCCCGAACTCACCAGGATCGGCGCCTGCCGCAAGGCGGTGGGACCCGATGCAGCGCTGACGGACGGACCGGACCAGCCGTATTGCGGCTTCTATACCGACGCCGAGGTGCGCGACATCGTGCACTACGCAGCCGAACGCTTCATCGAGGTGGTGCCGGAAATCGACATTCCCGGCCATTCGCAGGCCGCGATCGCGTCCTACCCGTGGCTCGGCGTCACCGGCAAGCGGCCGGAGGTTTCCACCGACTGGGGCATCAACACCTGGCTGCTGAAGCCCGACGCGCGCAGCGTGAAGTTCGTCGAGGACGTGATGGATCACGTGATGGCGCTGTTTCCTTCGAAGTACATCCACATCGGCGGCGACGAGGCGGCCAAGGACCGGTGGGAAGCGTCACCCGAGGTGCGCGCGCACATGCAAAAGCTCGGACTCTCGAACATGGAGCAGTTGCAGGGCTGGTTCACGATGCAGGTGGCGAGCTATCTCCAGAAGCACGGGCGCACCGCGGTGGGCTGGGACGAGATCCTGCACGGCAAGGTGCCCGTGTCGGCGGTGGTGATGTCGTGGAATGCGCCCTCGGGTGCGGTGCAGGCGCTGCAACAAGGCCACGACGTGGTGATGTCGTCCTCGCCCACGCTGTACCTCGACCACTATCAATCGAACCTGCACGACGAGCCGCCGGGCCGGCCCGGCGTGGAATCGCTGGAGGACGTGTACGACTACGACCCGGTGCCGGATGGCACGACGGCGGCCGAGGCCCAACACATCCTGGGCGTGCAGGCCAACCTTTGGGCGGAATACATGCCGACCTTCGCGCGCGTGCAGCACGCGGTGTTCCCCCGGATCGCCGCGCTTGCGGAAATCGTGTGGTCGCCCGCATCGTCGCACGATTGGGATGGGTTCCTGCAGCGCATGCCCGCGGAGCTCGCGCGTTACCGGACGCTGGGCATCGCGTATGCCGACAGTGCCTTCGCGCCGGCGTTCGCGTTGTCCAAGGCGGCGGGCAACACGATCGAAGTCGCGCTGTCGAACCAGGCGGATTTCGGCACGATCCGCTACACCACCGATGGCAGCGTGCCGAACGTCGCATCGACCGCTTATTCGAAGACGCTCTCGTTCCCGTCAAATTCCACCACCACCGTGCGGGCAGCGAACTTCGCATCGGACGGCTTCGAGTTGGCCGCGCCACGCACGCAGATCGTGGATGCCGCGGCATTGCTGACCCGCAACAGCGACCGGCTCGAACCGTGCGGCAAGCCGTCGATCGTGTTGCGACTGGAAGACGATCGTCCGCTCGCCGGGCCGCGGCCGGTCTATCGGGTCGACATCGCCAACATGTGCTGGCAATGGAAAAACGCGCCCCTGGATGGCGTACGGCGCGTCGCCTTGACAGTCGGCAACCTGCCATGGAATTTCGCGCTGTGGAAGGACGACTCGATCGTCGTCACCCGGCCGAAGCAAACGCCAGCTGGTGAATTGGAGGTACACCGGGATTCGTGTAACGGTCCTCTGCTCGCGACCTTGCCGCTGGCGAAAGCCGCGCAAACGAAGTTGCAGACGACATTGACCGCGGCCATCCCGGCGCTCACCGGGAGTCATGCGCTGTGCGTGTTCGCGACCGGTGACCCGCGCGACGGCATGTGGGCGGTTGGAAAAATCGAACTGCAAAGGATGAGGTAGAGCGCAGGTTGGGCTGAGCGAATGCGAAGCCCAACGTCGCGTCCGGAAATGCGGTTGGGCTTCACCTTGTTCAGCCCAACCTGCGTCGCTTCGATCGGCGCGCGTCACCGATGCCGGGTTCTGCCTGCCAATGAGCAGGCAGCCCCGGAATGACGAAACGAGTTGTCTACGCTTTCAACAGTCCCACATTGCGCCCGACCTTGGTGAACGCCGCAATCGCGCGATCCAGGTGTTCGCGCGTGTGCGCGGCGCACATCTGGGTGCGGATGCGCGCCTTGCCTTCGGCGACCACCGGATAGAAAAACCCGATCGCGTAGATCCCCTCTTCCAGCAGGCCCGCCGCCATCGCCTGCGCGAGCTTCGCATCGTGGGTCATCACCGGCACGATCGGATGGTTGCCCGGTTTGATTTCAAAGCCTGCCTTCGTCATCGCCTCGCGAAAATATCTGGTGTTATCCGCGAGCTTTTCGCGCAATTCACCAGCCTCGTCGAGCATCTTCAACACTTCGATGGACGCGGCGACCAGCGCCGGGGGCAACGAGTTGGAGAACAGGTACGGCCGCGAACGCTGCCGCAGCATGTCGATGATCTCCTTGCGGCCGGTGGTGAAGCCACCCACCGCGCCGCCCAGCGCCTTGCCCAGCGTGCCGGTGAAGATATCGATCTTGTCCATCACGCCGTGCACTTCGGCCGAGCCCCGCCCGGTCCTGCCGAGGAAACCGGTTGCGTGGCATTCGTCGATATGCACCAGCGCGCTGTACTTCTTCGCAAGCGCGGTGATCCTGTCCAGCGGCGCGACCACGCCGTCCATCGAAAACACGCCGTCCGACGAAATCAGTTTGGTGCGCGCACCCGCGGCGTCGGCGGCCTGCAATTGCTTTTCGAGGTCGGCCACGTCGCCGTTGGCATAGCGATAGCGCCTGGCCTTGCACAGGCGGATGCCGTCGATGATCGAGGCGTGGTTCAGCGCGTCGGAAATGATCGCGTCGTTCTCGCCCAGCAACGGCTCGAACAAGCCGCCATTGGCGTCGAAGCACGCGGCGTACATGATCGCGTCGTCGGTACCGAAGAACTTCGCGATGTCGTGTTCCAGTTGCTTGTGCAGATCCTGGGTGCCGCAGATGAAACGCACGCTGGCCATGCCGAATCCGTGGCTGTCGAGCGCCTTCTTCGCGGCTTCGATCAGGCGCGGATGGTCGGCGAGGCCAAGGTAATTGTTGGCGCAGAAGTTCAGCACCTTGCGACCGTCGGCCAGCGTGATCTCGGCCGATTGCGGCGAGGTGATGATGCGTTCGTCCTTGTACAGCCCCGAATCGCGGATGGATTCGAGCTCTGCGTGGAGGCGTGCTTGCGCGGCGTAGGTCATGGCCAGTCCAGAGTGACAAGTGTTGGTATTCGTCATCCCGGCGAAAGCCGGGATCCATCCTGCATTTCCGCCCATCGGGCAAGTCGAAATGGATTGACTCGCTACATCCCTGCAGCTCGCCCTCCGGGCCATCGGTTGCGCCGATGTTCGCCCCGGCATTCTGCCTGCGCAGTCGGATCGCGGCTGCGCCACGTCCGGAATGGCGTCGACTGCATGTTGCCCGAATCGCAAATCTTGCTAGTTCCAGCTGCACACCACCTTGCCGCATTCGCCCGACGCCATCAGGTCGAAGCCCTGCTGGAAGTCGTCGATCGCGAGCTGGTGGGTCAACACCTTCTGCAGCGGAAAACCGGTCAGGAGCATCTGGGTCATCTTGTACCAGGTCTCGTACATGCGCCGGCCGTAGATGCCGTGCAGGGTGAGGCCCTTGAAGATCACCTTGTCCCAATCGATGCCGGAGCCGTTCGGCAGGATGCCCAGCAGCGCGACCTTGCCGCCGTGATACATGCAATCGAGCATGTCGTTGAAGGCCTGCGGGTTGCCGCTCATTTCGAGGCCGACGTCGAAGCCTTCCATCTGCAATTCGGACAACACGCTGCGCAGGCGTTGGTTCTTCACGTTGACCACGCGCGTCGCCCCCATGTCGGCAGCCAGTTTCAGGCGGTAATCGTTGACGTCGGTGACCACCACGTTGCGCGCACCCACGTGCCGTGCGATGCCGGTGGCGATCACGCCGATCGGACCCGCGCCCGTGATCAGCACGTCCTCGCCGATCAGGTCGTATTCCAGCGCGCAGTGCGCGGCATTGCCGTAGGGGTCGAAGAACGCCGCCAGTGACGACGGGATCTGGTCCGGCACCGGCCACAGGTTCGACTGCGGCATCGCGATGTACTGCGCGAATGCGCCATTGCGGTTGACGCCGATGCCAGTCGTGTTCGGGCACAGGTGCGGCCGGCCGGCGCGGCAGTTGCGGCACATGCCGCAGGTGATGTGGCCTTCGGCCGAAACGCGCTGGCCGATGCGGTAGCCGCGCACCTCGCTGCCGGTCGCGACGATCTTGCCCACGAACTCGTGGCCGATCACGAGGCCAGGCTTGATCACGCGCTGCGCCCATTCGTCCCAGTTGTAGATGTGCAGGTCGGTGCCGCAGATCGCGGTCTTCTCGACCTCGATCAGCACGTCGTTGTGGCCGAATTCCGGCACCGGCACTTCGTCCATCCAGATGCCTTTCGCGGCATCGCGTTTGACCAGCGCCTTCATCATGTTCGGCATGTGGCTGCCTTTCCGGAATGAAATCCGGTCCATTATAAGGCGGCGTCGCAAGCCTGGTGCCGGGTGACGGCCCGTACAATCGGTGGATGTCACGCCACGCCGACGCCACCGCCATGCGCCCGCCCGCGGTTTTCCTGATGGGCCCGACCGCGACCGGCAAGACCGCGCTGGCGTGCGCGTTGGCTGAACGCTTCCCGGTCGAACTGGTCAGCGTGGATTCGGCGCTGGTGTATCGCGGCCTCGACATCGGCGCGGCCAAGCCCGACGCCGCCACGTTGCGCAGGCATCCGCACGCCTTGGTCGACATCCGTGATCCGGCCGAGCCGTATTCCGCCGCGATGTTTCGCGAGGACGCCTTGGCCGCGATGCAATCGATCTCGGCGCGCGGCCGCGTACCCCTGCTTGTCGGGGGCACCGGCCTGTATTTCAGGGCGCTGGAACGCGGGCTTGCGGCGATGCCAGCGGCCGATCCCGAATTGCGCGAACGCCTCCGCGCGCAAGCCGAACGCGATGGCTGGCCGGCGTTGCACGCGCGCCTCGCGCACCTCGATCCCGAGGCCGCCGCGCGCATCCGCCCGCACGACGCCCAGCGCATCCAGCGTGCGCTGGAAGCCATCGAACTTTCCGGCGGTACGCTCACCGCTTTGCACGCCCATGCGCCAGGCGCAAGGCGGTTGCCGTACCGGCTGCTGAAACTGGCCTTGATTCCCGCCGATCGCGGGGCCTTGCGCGAACGCATTGCCGTGCGTTTCGATGCGATGCTGGAGGCGGGCTTCGTGGGCGAAGTCGAACGCCTGCGTGCGCGGGGTGATTTGCATCCCGATTTGCCCGCGATCCGCGCCGTGGGTTACCGGCAAGCCTGGGCGCATCTCGATGGCGCCTGTTCGGCGATCGAATTTCGCGTGCGCGCAATCCACGCGACCCGGCAACTGGCCAAGCGCCAGACAACCTGGTTGCGGAGCGAGCTGGACGCGCGGGTCTTCGACCCCGATCGGCCGGACGGCGGAGCATCCGCCGGTGCCGCGCTGGCGTTGTTCCTGGGCATCAAGAACCGGTGAAATCAGCCCAACCCCGGCGATTTGCGTTACCATCCAGCGTCGGAGAAGCCCCGGATCGAAAGGCCATAACAATGTCGAAGAGCCAATCGCTGCAGGATCCGTTCTTGAATGCCTTGCGTCGGGAGCGCATTCCGGTCGCGATTTACCTGGTCAACGGCATCAAGTTGCAAGGGGTGATCGAGTCGTTCGATCAATTCGTGGTGCTGTTGCGCAATCAGGTCAGCCAGATGGTGTACAAGCACGCCATCTCCACCGTGGTGCCGAGCCGCGCCGTCAAGGTCGGGGCGGAAGACTCGAGGACGGACGACGCCGAAACCCCGGCGCAGGACTGATTGCCCTGTTCGAACGAGAGAAGCGAGGCGAGCGAGCGCTGCTGGTGTTGCCCTACACCGGCAAGACCGACGCTGCCCGCCGCGCGCAGGAATTCGCCGAGCTTGCAAAATCCGCCGGCGCGGAGATCCTGGACAGCGTGCGCGCGCGCGTCGAGGCGCCGAACCCGAAGTTCTACATTGGCACCGGCAAGGCCGACGAAGTGCAAGCGAAGGTGCGCGAACTTGGCGCCGACCTGGTGCTGGTCGACCATGCGCTGACGCCGGTGCAGGAGCGCAATCTCGAAAAGCATTTGTCCGCGCGGGTGATCGATCGCGCCGCGCTGATCCTCGACATTTTCGCGCAGCGCGCGCAATCGCACGAAGGCAAGCTGGAAGTCGAACTCGCGCAGTTGCAGCACATGGCCACGAGGCTGGTGCGGGGCTGGACCCACCTCGAGCGCCAGCGCGGCGGTTCGATCGGCCTGCGCGGGCCGGGCGAAACCCAGCTCGAAACCGACCGCCGCCTGTTGCAGAAGCGCGTCGAGCAATTGCAGAAGCGCATCGACAAGGTCGGCGTGCAGCGCGGCCAGCAGCGCCGCGCGCGCCTGCGCAACACGCTGCCGCGCGTCGCGCTGGTCGGTTACACGAACGCCGGCAAGTCCACGCTGTTCAACGCGATCACGCGCGGCACGGTGTATGCGGCCGACCAGTTGTTTGCGACGCTCGACCCGACCGTGCGCCGGCTGGAGGATCTGGACGCCGGGCCCGCGGTGCTGGCCGACACCGTCGGATTCATCCGCGAGTTGCCGCACGACCTCGTGGCGGCATTCCGCGCCACGCTGTCGGAGGCACGCGACGCCGACTTGCTGTTGCACGTCGCGGACGCCGCCGATCCGGAACGCGACTTGCTGATCGGCGTGGTCAATGGCGTGCTGGACGAAATCGGTGCGGGCGACGTGCCGCAACTGATGGTGTTCAACAAGATCGACCTGCTGAATGCCGGCATCCCGGCGGGCGGACACCCCGAGACGCTGGCCCATGACCCGGCTTCCCGCCGGGTCGCGCCGCGCCTCGATCGTGACGCCGGCGGCCGGCCGGCGGCGGTCTGGTTGTCCGCGGCGAGTGGCGAAGGGCTCGATCTGCTGCGGCAGGCCATCAGCGAGCGGCTCGCGGGCGCGCGCGTGCACGCGGAGTTGCGGTTGCCGCCGCGGGCTGGTCGCCTCCGTGCGCGGCTGATCGAACTGGGCGCGGTGAAAGCCGAGCGGTATGACGAAGATGGCTGGCGCCTCGACATCGATGCCCCCCGCAATCTGCTGTTGCCGCTGGCGGGCGAATCGCGGGGTGACGACGGGCGGTTGTTGCGCAACTGGCTCGACGCGGCGTAAGCGACCCGATCAGGATTCTCTTGTCGCGGGCGCGGTTTCCCGGTGACAAGCACGCCGCCCATAGGCCGCAAGTCACGACGACTTTGGGCACATGGAGCGGCGCCACGGGCGACCCTATCCTTGCAGCCATCCACCGCGAGGGCGGTGATGCCGGAGAGTCGTCATGCGCAAATTCATCCTTCTGCTCGCCAGCGTGCCCCTGCTCGTGGCGTCGTGGACCGCGGGAGCGGCGGAACAGTGCCGCTACAGCGCGCCGCGCAATGCCGAGCTCGACGCCGCGGGATTGAAACAGCTTTCGGTCGAGATCGGTCCCGATGACCTGACCATCCACGGCGAGGCGGGGCTCACCAAAATCGTGGTGACGGGCACCGCCTGCGCCTCGAACGAAAAGTGGCTTGCGGACATCCAAGTGGAGACCGCGCGCAACGGCGATGCCGCGAGCATCGTCGCGGACGACGGCGATCGCGGCGTGGTCTTCTCGCTGTTCAGCGAGGCGTACGCCTACCTCAAGCTGGACGTGCGCGTGCCGCAAGGGCTGGCCGTCAAATTGAAGGAGGGTTCGGGCGACGCGCAGGCCAGCAGGTTGGCGTCGCTGGATGCCACGCTGGGTTCGGGCGACTTGAAGGTGGACGGGATTGCCGGAGCACTCGCGCTGCGCGTCGGGTCGGGCGACGTGATTGCCGGCGACGTCGGCAGCTTGAATGTTTCCAGCCTCGGTTCCGGGGATGTGAGCGTGGACGGCGTGCGCGGCGCGGCGCATGTCGGCAGCGTCGGCTCGGGCGATCTCGGCCTTCGCAACGTGACCGGCGACGCCTCGCTCGGTTCGGTTTCGTCCGGCGACGCGAAAATGACCGGCGTGGGCGGCAACATCACGGTCGACAGCGTCGGGTCGGGCGACCTGGTGATCCACGACGTGAAGGGCAATGTCGCGGTGGGTTCGATTGCGTCGGGCGTAGCGAGCATCGCGCAAGCCGGCGGCAGCGTGCATGCCGGCAGCCTGGGTTCGGGCGATTTCGGCGCGGACGGAGTCGGCGGCGATTTCAGCGTCGGCTCGGTCGGCAGCGGCGACGTCCATCACCGCAACGTCAAGGGCAAGGTCAGCGTGCCGCGCGACGACGATTGAACCAGGCTGGCCGCGGCGTGGCGCCGCGGCCGGCGCGGTCGACGGGCGGGAAAGGCGCTCCCGCTCGCCGCCCCCTCACTCGCGAATGCCGCGCGTACGCGCCACTTGCGAAACCGGCGGTCGTTGCCAGGCTGCCCGCCGCAACGTGTGGCCATGGATCGCCGGTTTGCCCGCAGGCAATCTACCCCGCCGACATGGGCGGCCCGCCCCCGCTACCCTCCCGCTTTCACGTGACGATCACCTTCGTGTCGGCACATTGCACAGCCGTGCACGCGGCGTGAGGACGGTATCCGCGAGGGGCAGCCATGAATGAATTCGAGCGCGAAAAACAGACCGGCATGGTGCTGCTGGTCGAGGACAACAGCGGCATCGCCGAGATGGTGGGCGAGTTCCTTGAACGCCGCGGCTACGCCGTCGATTTCGCGGGCGATGGCGTCAGCGGGTTGCACCTGGCCGTCACCGGCAGCTACGACGTGATCGTGCTGGACTTGATGCTGCCCGGCATGGACGGGCTGGACGTCTGTCGCAAACTGCGCGGCGAGGCCAAGAAAGCCACGCCGGTGCTGATGCTCACTGCGCGCGATACGCTGGAAGACAAGTTGATCGGTCTCGACGCCGGTGCCGACGACTATCTCGTCAAACCCTTCGAACCACGCGAACTCGAAGCGCGCATCCGGGCCCTGATCCGGCGCGAACGGCGGCAGGTTTCCAGCGAGGTGTACCAGGTCGGGGACCTCACGCTGGATACCGCGACGCTCAGGATCGCGCGCGCCGGCGAGGAACTGCAGGTTTCGCCAATCGGGTTGAAGCTGCTCACGATCCTGATGCGCGAGTCGCCGCGCGTGGTCTCGCGCCACGACATCGAACGCGAAATCTGGGGCGACACGCTGCCCGATTCCGACACGTTGCGCTCGCACCTCTACAACCTGCGGCGCGTGGTCGACAAGCCCTACGCGCGGCCGTTGTTGCACACGATCCACAGTGCGGGTTATCGCATCGCCGACCTCGACGAGGAAGCCGCGGCGTCGGCGTCCACCGCTTGAACCATTCGTCATCGCCACGCCATTGAAATGCGCGCGCAGGAGGCACGTGCGGAGATTTTTCGTCATGCATGTGTCTTTCCCGTAGGCCCGCCCCATGGCCAGATACGCCAGCATCGGCCACCGCTTCTGGGTGATGTTCTCGCTGTGGGTGGCGGCCATCAGCGTGGTCACCGCGCTGGGTGTCTATGCCGCCGCCAATTCCAGTCGCCAGGCCATCGCGCGCCAGGAACTGGAGCGCGAGACCCAGTATTACGACCAGCAGTTGACGCGCAATCCCGACGCGCCACTTCCCGACACGTGGCTGCTGCGCGGCTACCTGCGCGCGCCGGGACAAGCGGACGCGGTCCTGCCGCAAGAGCTGCGGGGGCTCGCCCTCGGCTACCACCAGGTTCGCCTGTCCGACGGCACCCTCGGCACCGTGCTGGTATCCGACGACGTGCGCGGCCGCATGTACCTGCTGTTCAACAACGACCGGCCCAACAGCGTGGTGATGCTGTTTGGACTGGTTCCGGTGGTGCTGGTGGTGCTGATCATCTACTTCGCGACCTGGCTGACCTATCGCGCGTCGCGCAAGGCGTTGTCGCCGGTGATCGCGCTGGCCAAGGTGGTGCGGCGATGGAATCCCGACCATCCCGAACCCGAGTCGCTCGCGCCCGGCAACCTGCCGGCCGCCTCGGACAGCGACGTCGAGGTGCTGGTCGGCGCGCTGTACAACTTTGCCAACCGCCTGGAGGCCTTCGTCGAGCGCGAACGCAATTTCACCCGCGACGCCAGCCATGAATTGCGCACGCCGCTCACCGTGATGAAGGTGGCCGTCGACGTGCTGGCCGACGAAGAGATGAGTCCGTTCGCGCAGCGTTCGCTCGCGCGCATCCGGCGCTCGGTGCGCGAGATGGAGGCATTGATCGAAACCTTCCTGGTGCTGGCCCGTGAATCGGATACCGGCCTGCGCGACGAGGATTTCCTCGCCAACGACGTGGTCAGCGCCGAGGTTGCGCGTTATCGCGAACTGTTGGCCGGCAAGCCGGTGGAATTGAAACTGGTCGAGCACGCGCGCTTTGCCCTGCACGCGCCGCCGCGGGTGTTCGCGGTGATGATCGGCAACCTGATCCGCAACGCCTGCCTCTATACCGAACGCGGCAGCGTCTCCATCGAGGTGGAGGCGGACAGCGTGCGCGTGGCCGACACCGGCAGCGGGATGAGCGAGGAAGACCTCGAGCGCGCCTTCCAGGCTTTTTATCGCGGCAGCCGCACCGGCGGCCGTGGCCACGGCATCGGCCTCGCGATCGTGCGGCGCATTGCCGACCGCTACGGCTGGCAGGTCGATCTCGAAAGTGCGCTGGGCCGGGGTACCATCGCGATTGCGCGGTTTCCCGCCGCCCAATCGCCCGATGCCGCGCTGCCCGGTCCGCCCGAGCCGGTGCACATCGCGAATGCCGAATCCGGCAGGGCGAGCGGCGGACGCTGACGCCCAACTTGCGCCGCTGCGGGTTGGCGCGTCACCATCACGGTCCTTGCGTCGCGCTGGTTCCGCGACGCGAACCCGCGAAGGATCGAATGAAGCGCTACCAGGCATTGAACGACGGCATCGTCTGCGTCGATACCGAACAGCACCGGCCGCAGATGGCGGCGTGCTACCTGATCGGCGGCGATGGGCATTACGCATTCGTGGAGGCCGGCACCAGCCTTTCGGTGCCGGGTCTCTTGCAGGCACTGGAAGCCCTCGGCGTCGAGCGCGGCATGGTCGATTACGTGATGCCGACGCACGTGCATCTCGACCATGCCGGTGGCGCGGGCGCGCTGTTGCGCGAGTTGCCGAACGCGCGGCTGGTGATCCATCCGCGCGGCGCGCGCCACATGATCGATCCGTCGCAACTCATCGCGGGCGCGACCGCGGTGTACGGGCCCAAGGCGATGCGCGCCACCTACGGCGAAATCCTGCCGGTGCCCGAAGCGCGCGTCGTGGTCGCGGACGTGGCGCCTGACCGCGATTTCGAACTCATGTTGGGTGCGCGGCGCCTGCAATTCATCGACGCGCCGGGCCACGCGCGCCACCACTACGCGATCTGGGACGAAGCGAGTGGCGGCTGGTTCACCGGCGACGTGTTCGGTCTGGTGTACCGCGAATTCGACACGCCCGACGGCAATTATTTGATCCCGACCACCAGCCCGGTGCAGTTCGATCCCGAGGCGTGGGACGCCACGCTGGACCGGCTGCTCGAACGCTCGCCCGAGCACGTTTACCTGACGCATTACGGACGCGTGGACGCGGTGTCGGCACTGGCGAACGATCTGCGCGAAGGCCTTGTCGCGTATCAACGGATTGCACGCGCGCATGCCGACACGCCCGATCGCCGCGCGCGCATCCGCTCCGACCTGATGGATCATCATCTCGATCAATTGCGCGAGCGCCGCCATCCGCTGCCCGCAGCGCGTGCGCGCGCGTTGCTGGAGTTGGACGTCGAAATCAACGCGCAGGGTTTGGAAGTCTGGCTGGATCGCCAGCGCGGCTGACCGGAACCATCCGCGGGCAGGATGCTTCGTCGTGACGGCACGTTCACGGCGCCGGTCGCCGCCGGGACCGTGCAGCGCGGCGGCACCATTTCCATCACCGGCGTGTACGGCAGCCAAGCCGATCCGCTGCCGGTCCGCGCATGTTCAACAAGGGTGTGACGGTCGGATGGGCCAGGCGCAAGTCACGCGCTGGATACCGGGCGTCATGCCGTACCATCTGGACGACGCTGATTGCCACTGGCCGATGCACCGCAGGATTGCGGGATTTTCCAGAAGAGGCAGTGCGGCGCGATCAAGGCCATGCTGAAGCCGTAACCCGTTCGGGCAGGCGCACCTGGCCAGCCATCATTCCGGGGCTTTTCGCACGCCTGCTGCGAACGACCGCCAGAGGCTTGATCCGGCATGAATGCCGGGGCGATACCCAGCCTTCGAAGTGATGCCCGTGGGCTTATACTGACTGGCGAAGGCGGGCTTGCTGTCAGGAGAGTGCATGGCCACGGTCAGGGAATCGCCTCCGGACCCATCGGTGGATGCTTCCGCAACCGTCCCCATGCGTGTACTGGTTGCCGCGCACCATTGGGCGGCGACGCCGCTCGGACCCGTCGCAGCGTGGCCGCAAAGCCTCCGCTCGGCCGTCGAACTGATTTTGCCCAATCGCTTCCCGCAAGTAATCCTGTGGGGAGGTGAACTGCTGCAGATCTACAACGACGGTTACGCCGCGATCATGGCCGACAAGCATCCCTCGGGACTCGGCCAGCCGAATGCGGAATGCTGGCCCGAGGTGTGGCACATCAACCAGCCCATCTACGACCGCGTGTTCGCGGGCGAAACCGTCAGCTTCGAGGATGCGCTGTATCCGCTGACGCGGTACGGCCGCACGGCCGACGCGTGGTTCGACCTTTGCTACAGCCCGGTGCGCGACGACGCCGGCGTGATTGCCGGTGTACTCGTGACGCTGGTGGAGGTGACGGACCGGCACCACGCAAATGTGGAGCACGTGCGTGCGGCGGCCGCACTGCAGCAAAACGACGAGCGGCAATCTACCTTGCTCGAACTCGGCGACGTGCTGCGGCCGCTGGCCGACGCGCAGGTGGTGCGCGCGCAGGCCTGTGCGGTGCTGGGCCGGCGCCTGAATGTGGATCGTGCGTACTACGCCGACCTCGACACGGCTGGCCATGCGACCTTCACCGGCGACTATCGCAGCGAAGGCACCGCTTCCATGCCGGAGCAGTATCGGCTGGAAATATTCGGTGTCGCGGCCGCCGATGCGCTGCGCGCCGGCAATACGCTGGCTGTCGATGATATCGAGGGTTGGCCGGCGCTGGACGAAGAGGAGCGCCGGCATTGCCGCGCCCACGGGATGCGCGCGCTGTTGAAGGTGCCGCTCGTCCGGGGCGGTCGGTTGACCGCGTTCCTCGCGCTGCACCAGGCCAGGCCACGCAGGTGGACGCCCAGCGAAATCGCGCTGGTCGAGGAAATGGCCCAGCGCACCTGGGCCATCGTCGAGCGAGCCCAGGCCGAAACCGCGCTGCGGCTTGGCGAGGAGAAATACCGCAGCGTGTTCGACAGCATCGACCAGGGTTTCTGCGTGATCAAGGCCGAGCGCGACGCCGGCGGCAAGATCGTGGATCTGTGGTTTCGCGAAACCAATCCCGCGTTCGAACGGGAAAGCGGGATGCACGACGCGACCGGCCGGCCGATCAGCAAGGTGATGCCCGAATACGAACCGCAGTGGCTGCAGGCGATCGAGCGGGTGATGCGGAGCGGCAAGGCTGCGCGCATGGAAGACTTCAAGGCCGCCACGGGCCGCTGGTACAGCGTGCAGTTCTCGCGCATCGGCGGCGACGACGCCGAGCTGGTGGCGGCGGTGTTCAACGACATCACCGAACACAAGCGCAGCGCGCGCGCCATGAACCGGCTGGCCGCGATCGTCGAGTCGTCCGACGACGCGATCATCAGCAAGAATCTCGATGGCGTGATCCAGACCTGGAACGCGTCGGCGGAACGGATGTTCGGCTACACGGCGGCGGAGGCCATCGGTCGGCCCGTTACCTTGTTGATGCCGCCCGACCGGGTGAACGAGGAACCCGGCATCCTGCAGCGCATCCGCCGCGGCGAGCGCATCGATCACTACGAAACCGTGCGCCAGCGCAAGGATGGCTCGCTGCTGGATGTGTCCTTGACCATCTCGCCAGTCAAGGACGGCGCCGGCAACGTGGTGGCCGCGGCCAAGATCGCGCGCGACATCACCCACCGCAAGCGCATGGAAGCCGCGTTGCGCGAAAGCGAACAGCGGCAGGCGTTCCTGCTGCGGCTTGCCGACGCGGTGCGCGCGACCGCCGATCCGGTGGCGATGCAGAACATCGCGATGCGGATGCTGGGCGAGCACCTGAAGGTGGGGCGCGCGTTCCACTTCCGGGCCGAGCGCAAGGACGACCAGTGGGTGGACGTGATCGAGGCCGAGGGCTATCACCGGCCCGGTTTTCCGGCGCGTACCGGGCGCTTCGTGCAGCCGCACGACGAAGCCTCCGTCGCCGATCTTGAACGCGGGGAGGCGCTGGTATGCGCGGACACGCATGCGGACGGCGGGCGCCGGTGCCGGCCGGGTATCTGTCTTGCGCCGGCTGTCGGTGCATACGTGGCCGCACCGGTCGTCAAGGACGGCGTGTACCTGGGCGGTGTGTGTGTCCAGTGCGCCGAGCCGCGCGCGTGGACCGAGGCCGAGATCAGGCTGATCGAGGAGGTCGCCGAGCGAACCTGGGATACGGTGGAACGCGCGCGAGTGAAAGCCGAGCGGGAGGAAAGCGAAGTCAAGTACCGTACCTTGTTCGATTCGGTCGACGAGGGTTTCTGCGTGGTCGACCTGGTGTTCGACAAGGGTGGCAACGTGGTGGACTACACCTTTGTCGAGGCCAATCCGATGGTCGAGTCGCAGGTCGGGCAGGGGTGCCTGATCGGCAAGCGCATCCGCGAGGTGGCGCCACGGATCGAGCCATATTGGCTGGAAACGTTCGGCCGGATTGCGCGGACCGGCAACGCCGAACGGTTCGAGCGCCGCGTGGCCGCGCTCGGACGCTGGTACAGCGTGTATGCGTTTGCGGTCGGTGCGCCGGAGCAACGCCGGATTGCGGTGCTTTCCCAGGACGTCACGCACCGCAAGGATATGGAAACAGCCGTGCGCGTGCGCGAGGAGCAGCAGTCGTTCCTGCTGGAATTGAGCGACGCCTTGCGCGCTGAAGCCAGCGAAAAGGCCATCGTCAAAACCGGCGTGCGGATGCTGGGCCGGCAACTGGGGGCCGATCGTTGCTACATCACGCGGATGTCGCACGACGACAACCGCGCACGATTGAGTGCCGAATATCACGGCGGCAATCTGGACTCGGTGTACGGCGCGACGGGCGAAGTGCCGATGTCGCACTTTCCGGTGACGGTGCAGCGGCTCCGGTCGCAACCGCTGGTGGTCGATGACATTGCCATCGAGCCGGGCTTTTCGGATGCGGAGAAGGCGGCCCTCCGCGCGCTGGGCGGCATGACCGCGTTCATCGCGGTGCCGCTGCGGGCGCGTGAACAGAACGTCGTATGGGCGCTCACGGCGGGCAGCGCCGCGCCCCGCCAGTGGTTGTCGTACGAACTGGACCTGCTGGAAGAGGTGGCCGAGCGTATCTGGACTGCCATCGAACGCGCGCTGGTGGAAGACGCGCTGCGCGAAAACCAGACCCGCCTGCAGAACGCCAACCGCGTCAAGGACGAATTCCTGGCGATGCTGGGCCACGAGTTGCGCAACCCGCTGGCGCCGATCACGACCACGCTGCAATTGATGAAGCTGCGGGGTCCGGACACCTTCGTGCGCGAACGCGGCATCATCGAGGCGCAGGTGCGCTACCTCACCGGCCTGGTGGACGATCTGCTGGACGTCTCGCGGATCGCCAGCGGCAAGATCGAACTGAAATTGGCGGAGTTGGACCTGGGCGAAGTGGTGGCGGCGGCCGTGGAAACGACCCAGACCGCGATGGAGGAACGCAGCCAATCGCTGCACGTTCAGGTGGACGGACCGCTGGTGGTGTCGGGCGATCTGCGCCGGCTGGTGCAGGTGCTGGTGAACCTGCTCGGCAACGCCGCGAAGTACTCGCCGCCCGGCCGCAATGTCTGGCTGCACGCGTCGGCCGAAGGCGGGCAGGCGGTGCTGCGTGTGCGCGATGAAGGGCAGGGCATCGAAGCCGATTTGCTGTCCGGAGTGTTCGAGCTTTTCAGCCAGGGCAGGCAGTCGATCGATCGATCACGCGGCGGCCTGGGGCTCGGGCTGGCGATCGTTCGCAACCTCGTCACGCTGCATGGTGGAACGGTGGGAGCGACCAGCGACGGCGCCTACAAGGGCAGCGAATTCACCGTGCGGCTGCCGTTGCTGGCGCAGCCGCGCCCGCGTAACGCGACGCCGGCGCAGCCGGAAGCCCCGACGCAAAAGCCCGCGGCCCCCCCTCGCGACGCGCGCATCAGGGTGCTGGTGGTGGACGATTACGTGCTGGCGGCCGAAAGCCTGGCGCTGCTGCTGCAGGAAATGGGCTATCGCACCCACGTGGTGCACGACGGCGCCGCGGCCCTGCAGGCCATGACGGCCTTCCAGCCGCAGGTGGCGCTGGTCGACATCGGCCTGCCGGTGATCGACGGTTACGAAGTGGCGCAGACGGTACGGCGCATGCCGGGTCGCGAAAGCCTGCCGCTGATCGCGGTGACGGGCTACGGCCAGCCGGGCGATCGCGCGCGGGTACTGGCGGCGGGGTTCGACGAACACCTCGTCAAGCCGCTGGATGCCGCACGCATCAGCGAACTGATCGAGCAGATGGTGCCAGTGTCGTAGCGTGGCGTTCCGCAGAGCGCTTTCGGGGTGCTCTGATTCTGCGCGTCATCCCGGCGGACCCAGTGACTTTCGAGCGCTGGTGGAATGCGAGTCGCTGGGTCCCGGATATCGCTTCGCGATTCCGGGATGATGAGTGATGGCGTTGGCCAGAGGTCCCTTGGTCGTCATTCCGGGACTTGCGCCAGCTTTACCGGTGCGGGAACCCGACTGCATTTGCAGGCTTGCAAACGCGAACGCCAAGGGCGGCCCCAAGGCGGAGCGAAGCGAACGCACGCGAAGCGCGAGCGCCATGGATGGCGCGAGTCGATCGGTTGCGCCGATACCCGGAACCATCGCAACAAACCGATTCCGGTTCGTCGCTGCGCGGCGTCCGGAATGACCGAGGCCCTACGTCGCCTTCGGGTTGGTGACGATTTGTTCGATCGCGATGCGCAGGTAGCGCCGCGCGAACACCGGTGGATTCTTCCCGAACACCGATCTGGCATTGGCCGCGTCTTCGTCGTCGGGCGCGTACACGAACAGGAACGCGCCGCCGTCGCCGGCGTGCTGCTTGTCTTCGGTGACATAGCCCTGCTCGGTGCCGAAAATCTTCACCAGCTCATTGTTGAGCTTGTCCATCACGTTGCGATCGCCACGTGATTCGAGTTGCGCGGCCACGAACTCGCCGCTGGCCGCGCGTACGTCTTCCGCCGCGACGCCTGATTCGCGGAACGCCTTTTCGGCGGCACACGCATCGTCCAGTTTGTCGTAGCCTGCGACGATGTAGTGGAGCGGATAAAAGACGCCCATCGACGTCTCGCTTTTCTTGAAGAAGTCCCATTGCTGTTCCATGCGATTTCTCCTTCGGTTGCGCAGGGTCAGTGTGGGCGCGGCCTCCGCAACCACCCCTGAACTCGCGGCAGGTGGCAAAGCGGCATTGGACAGGATCGAAACAGAGAGGGAGATTTGTGTTTTTCAGCCGCCTGTATCCGTGTTTGCATGGATGGATCTGCGTCAACTGCTTTCTCCTGACGGACGCGTCACCACGGCGGCGGTATCGGCACGCGCGTGAAGTAGTCGGTCAGCATCAGGCCGATCATGATGGCCAGCCACGCGAAGCCGGTCGCGGCCGCCAGCCGCAGCAATCCGGTCGCACGGTGCAGATGCATGCAGAACACCATCAGCGTGAACGCCATCCCGAAGCAGATCGTCAGCTTCACCGGCAGGCGCAAGGGCTGGCCGATGGGCGCGTAGGCGAGGCCGATGTTGATGGCGAGCAATGCCAGCAGTCCGAGCAGGGCCAGCGCGGGCGTGCGTGCGGCTTGTTTCAGGATTTCACGGTTCATGGTGGTTCCTCCGTAATGTTGTACCAGTTCTCCCCTCTCCCTCCGGGAGAAGGTGGCGCGAAGCGCCGGAGGAGGGTTCGGCACGCATCTCATGTATCACCGAGATGCGGACCCTCACCCTGCGGGGCACCCTCTCCCGGGGGAGAGGGGAACGGCGGATCTACCGTCCAATCAGATACATCAACGGAAACAGGAAAACCCACACGATGTCCACGAGGTGCCAGTACAGCCCCGCCAGCACCAGCGGCGTGGTGTATTCGCTGCGGATCCTGCGCCGCCAGACCAGCACGCCCATCGTCGCGACCACGCACACGCCCACCAGCACGTGCAGGCTGTGGTACAGCGTCATCGCGTAATACAGGAAAAAGAACAGCTCGATCCCGCGCGCGTGCGGGCCGGCCTGCGCGAAATCGACGCCGACCATCAGGCGTTCGTCGTATTCATGCGAATACTCGACGCCGTGCAGGACCAGGAACGCAACGCCCAGCAGTGCGGTCGCGGTCAGCAACACGGTGACGACGCGGCGCTCGTCGAACCGGATCAGGTTCACCGCGAAGGTGATGGTGGCGCTGCTCAGGAGAAGAACCCCGGCCTCGACGGCGCCGAACAGGATTTCGGTGTGCTGGCTGCCGAGCAGGAACGCTTCCGGGTTGCGCGCGCGGCACACCGCGTAGCCCGCGAACAACACGCCGAAGAACAGCACTTCGGTGGCCAGGAACACCCACATCCCGAATTGCGCGGTCGCATGCTGCTGGACTGCGTCGTCGAACTGCTCGTCGATGGGTCCGCGCGCGCGCCGGCTGTGTCCACCCAGGCTGGCGGTGCTGCTGTTCACGCCGTTGCCCCCGTGGCGGGCCCGCCGCCCGGTGCGGGTTCGTCGTAGGCGTAGGCTTTCTGGACTACCGGGCGTTCCAGGAAATTCTTCTTGGGCGGCGGCGAGGTGGTTTGCCACTCCAGCCCGCGCGCGCCCCACGGGTTGTTGCCGGCGCGCGCGCCGTGGAACAGCGACCAGCCGAGGTAGATCACCGGGATCAGGTAGGAAACGGCCAGGATCGATGCGCCCGCCGACGACAGGATGTTGAGCGTCTGGAATTGCCCGGGATACGCGTGGTAGCGGCGCGGCATCCCCAGGTAGCCGAGCACGTATTGCGGGAAGAAGGTGAAGTTGAACCCGCAAAACATCAGGATCGCGGCGAAGCGCGCCCAGCCTTCCGAGTACATCCGCCCGGTGATCTTCGGCCACCAGTAGTGGACGCCGCCGAGGTACGCCATCACGGTGCCGCCCACCATCACGTAGTGGAAGTGCGCGATCACGAAGTACGTGGCGTGCAATGGAATGTCCAGCGCGGGCGCGGCCAGCATCAGCCCGCTCATGCCGCCGATCATGAACAGCCCGACGAAGCCGAGCGCGTACAGCATCGGCGCCTCGAAACTGATCCGTCCGCGCCGGAGCGTCGCGGTCCAGTTGAACACCTTGATCGCGGACGGCACCGCGATGATGAACGAAAGGATCGAGAACACCAGCGTGGCGGTCGCCGACATGCCCGCCACGAACATGTGGTGGCCCCACACCAGGAAACCGATCACCGAAATGCCGACCAGCGCGTACACCATGAACTTGTAGCCGAAGATCCTGCGCCGTGCGAAGCATGGGATGATTTCGCTGACCACGCCCATCGCGGGCAGGATCATGATGTACACGGCGGGGTGCGAGTAGAACCAGAACATGTGCTGGAACAGCAATGGATCGCCGCCCAGCGCCGGATCGAAGATTCCGACGTGCGCGATGCGTTCGAGCCCGATCAGCGACAACGTCATCGCCAGCACCGGCGTGGCCAGCACCATCACCAGGCTCACCGCGTACATGCCCCACACGAACAACGGCAGCTTGAACCACGTCATGCCCGGCATCCGCAACTTGTGCGTGGTGACGATGAAGTTGAGCCCGGTGAGGATGGTCGAGAAGCCGGTGACGAACACGCCGACCGCCACCAGGATGACGTTGGTGTTGGAAAACATCGTCGAGAACGGCGTGTAGAACGTCCAGCCGGTGTCGACCCCGCCCAGCAACAGGCAGGCGATCGTGAAGCCGCCGCCGATCACGAACAGGTACCAGCTCGCGAGGTTGAGGCGCGGAAACGCGAGGTCGCGCGCGCCGATCATGATCGGCAGCAGGAAATTGCCCAGCGTTGCGGGAATCGACGGAATCAGGAAGAACCACACCATCACCACGCCGTGGAAGGTGAAGGTCTTGTTGTAGGTCTCCGCGGAAAGCAGCGCGCCCTGCGGTTCAACCAGATTGATCCGCATCATCGCCGCGGCGACGCCGCCCATGATGAAGAACAGCGTGATCGTGACCGCATACAGGATCGCGATGCGCTTGTGGTCGGTGGTGAGGAGCCAGCTCAGGAGGCCCGACTTGTGCGTGTAGAAGTTGCGCGGCGGGTCTAGTTCCGGAAGCTCCGGCGTGATGACGGTGGCGTTCATTGTCCAGACCTGATGCTTTGGCGTGCGGCCTGTTTCGTGCTTTGGTGCGCGGGCATGCGGCCCGGCTTGGTGGATTTGAGATACGCGATCAGCGCCAGCACGTCGCCCTCGCTCAGTTCGCCGGAGAAAGACGGCATGATCGGCGCGTAGCCCGCGACGATCTGCTTGTCGGGCAGCATGATCGAGTCGTGGATGTAACGATCGTCGGCGGCCACGGCGCCGCCGCCCGCGAGGTGCACGATGCGGCCGTAGATGCCGTCGAGATCGGGCGCGTGCACGGAAGCATTCGCACCGTGGCAGCCGCTGCAACCCTTGGCGCGAAACAGCGCCGCGCCCCGCGCCGTGAGGCTGGTGCCGGTGTCGTGCTCATCGAGCCAGTGCGCGTACGCGCGCGGCGCCATCACGATCACCTGGCCGCCCATCTTCGAATGGTCGAGTCCGCAATACTGCGTGCAGTACAGCGGATAATCGCCGGCCTGCGTCGCGGTGAACCAGAGCTGCGTGTAGCGGTCGGGCAGCACGTCCTGCTTCACCCGGAACGCCGGCACGAAAAAGCTGTGGATCACGTCCTGCGAAGTCATCATCAGCCGGATCGGCACGCCCAGCGGCACGTGCAGGGTGTCGATCTCGCGCTGGCCGCCCGGATGCTGCACCTTCCACATCCACTGCTTGGCCACGACGTAGATGGTTTCCGCGTTGGCGGGGGGCGTGCGGCTGCGCGCGTACAACGTCAAGCTCCACGCGAACACGCCCATGAAGATCAGGAACGGCACCGCCGTCCACGTCAACTCGATTGGCAGCGTTTCCTTCACCAGATGCCTATCCGTGGGCCGGCCTTTCCGGTAGCGGATGCAGAACACGAACATCGTCACGAACACGCCGAGGGCCACCAGCGCGCACAGCCCGACCATGGTCCACCACAGTTCGTCCAGCGGCCGTGCGTTGGTCGAGGCGTTGGGCAGCAGGTGGAACCAGCCGCTGCCGTTCATGGCTGCGCCTCCTTGCGGTGTGCTTCGGCACGGCGCAGGAACACCACGAATCCCGCCAGCAACAGCGCGAACGAAATGCCGAGCCCCTGCATGATCCGGTGGATCGTCAGCGTGTAGCGCCCGGTCGAGGTGTCGTACTGGCAGCACAGCAGCACCAACCGGTCGACGAGGTTCCCGACGGCCCCGTGCGAGGCGTCCACCAGCGCGAGCCGCAAGGTCTCGGGCGCGAACTTCACGCCGAACAGGTATTGGGAAACCTTGCCCTGGGGCGTCAGCACCACGATCCCGGTCGCGTGGTCGAACTGGTCGCTGCGTGCATCGAACAGATAGCGGAAACCGATACCGTGCATCAACGGCGCGATCGATGCCTGCGGCCCGGTCAGGTAATGCCATTGCGCCGCGCCGGCATCGGGGTGGTTCGCCGCGTCCATCTTCTGCGCCTGCCGCGCGTCGGCCGGTGTTTCGTGAGGATCGATGCTGACCAGCACCACGTCGAACTGTTGGCCGGGCGCGAAGCCGGTGCCGCGCACACCGTTGGCGACGCCGGTGCGCACCACGCTGCACAGCGTCTTGCAAGTGAAGTAGCCCGGCACCAGCAACACGGGCTTGCCGTGCAGCAGGTCGCGCAGGTGGACGACTTTGCCGGCTGCGTCGTGGAACACCGCATCCAGCGGCAGCTGCGCGCCGAGTTCCTGATCGAAACCGACGCGCTGGTGCAGGTCGGGCGGGGCGCGGACGTGTGTAGGTGGGGTCGCCGTTGCGAATGCAGGCGCTACAAGCAGTGCCAACGCAGCCAGTAGCGCTGCGACAGCGCCTGCAGTGAAGCCGATCTTTTGCTCGTCATTCCGGCGAAAGCCGGAATCCATTCCTGGACGACCGGAATCAAGATGGATCCCGGCTTTCGCCGGGATGACGGCAATGGGGAGCCTGGGCGTGGTTGTCCGCTGGCACTTCATTGCCAAGCGCCTCGCGCCACCGGTCTTGCACTGCTCGAAGCGGACGGCGGCGCACCGCTCGAAGCCGGCGTTGGCGTCGCCTTCGCATGCGCGTGCTGCTGCACATAAATCTGCATCGCGCGCTGGATCGGAATGCGTGCGTAATCGTGCCGTCCGCCAGTCCACGCGTAACCCGACAGCAGGGCCTCTTTTTGCGCACGGAACTTCGCGAGATCGACCCGTGGGTGCGCCTGCAGGCGCGGCTCGGGCGGAACCTGTACCGGGCGCGCCGCGGCTTCCGCATGGTTCGGGATCACCGCGCGGGTCAGGATCAGGTGCAGACCCACCGCGACCGCGATCACCACTACCGCGAGCACGCCCGCACCGATCAGGATCGCGCGGTAGTTGATCGCATCGGGTTCGTGGCCGAAGGGTTTTTCCATCGACTCAGCCATGCGAATGCTCCATGGCCTCCGGGTCCGCGGTCGGCAAAGGCGCTGCGCGTCGCGCACGACGGAGCTGCCCGGTCCAGCCGCACCACCACAATGCGCCGATGCCCACCGGTGCGCACAGGTCGGTCCAGCGCAACGCAAAACCGCCGGTGCGGAAACCCGGCACGATCGACCAGAACGCGTCGGCGAAATTGGCGACGACCAGCATCACCGCGATGGCACGCAGCCATGTGCGATTGCGCTTGGCGGCACGTGAAAGCAGCACGGCGAACGGCAGCGCGAAATTGAACGCGATCAGGAACCACGCGAGGTATCTCCACGAGGTCAGCGTGCGCGGGATGTACCACCCGTTTTCGTCGGGCAGGTCGGCGATCCAGATGGTCAGGTACTGCATGAACGCGAGGTACGACCACGCCAGCACGAACATCAGGAGCAGGTTGCCGAGATCGTGCAGTACATCGGGTGCGACCGCCATGTCACGCCCGCGCCGCGCCGCGGCCACGGCGGTCGCCAGCGCGCAGGCCCCGAGCAGCCAGCCGGTCCCGACCATCATGCCGAAAACCGACGAATGCCAGTGCGGCGTCAGCGACACGGCCCAGTCGACGGATGCCAGCAGGGAGGTGACGCCGAACACGATCAGTCCCGGCGCGGCGATGCGGCGCGCGCGGATGCGGTCGCCCATATTGCGCGTGAAAGCGACGAGCCATCCGATCCACACCACGAAATAGACGACGGTGCGGACCACAAAGAACGTGTCGGCGAGATACCAGCTTTGCGCTTGCGCCTGCGCGCCAGGCGCGGGTGCGGTCCAGGGATACAGCACACGCATCCACACCAGCACCGGGATCGTGGCCAATGCCATCAGCGGCAGCAGCCGCGCCGCGGCCAGCAGCGGCGGGCGGATGCAGTTGCCCCACGCGCCGCCGGTGATCGCGTGGATCATCAGCAGCGCGAGACTGCCGATGCTCAAACCCGTGAAGAAGAAGAATGCGAACAGATACGAGAGCAGTGCCTGCTTCGGTTCGGTCGACAGCCCCAGCATCAGGCACGCGACCAGCGCCGCGATGCCGACCGGTAGCGCCAACCATTGCCCGAGCGTGCGGGGGAGCCAGGCCTTCATTGCGAAACCCCTGCTTTCCCCTCTCCCTCCGGGAGAGGGTGCCGCGAAGCGGCGGGTGAGGGTTCGTGCAACGCGCGACGCTGAGCTTCATGCTGGACCCTCACCCCTGCCCCTCTCCCAGGGAGAGCGGGGTTCACAGCCTGCGGGCCGGACACGCCAAGTTCTTGCAAATCCGCCGCGCTCAAATCCGACTTCGGCGCGTGCTGGCTCAATTGCAGCGCGCGGATGTAGGCGACGATCGCCCAGCGGTCATGTGGTGCAATCCGATCGGCGTACGGATACATCACGCCGTAGCCATTGGTGATAACCTTGTAGAAGTGGCTGTCCGGCGCATTGCGCAGCGCTGCAGTGTGGTAGCTCGGCGGATGCGGGAAACCGCGCCGCGCGATCATCCCGTCACCGTCGCCCGCGCGGCTGTGGCAGGGTGCGCAGTAGATGTTGAAACGCTGTTGCCCGCGCGTGAGCAGCTTCGGTGTGATCGGCAGCGGATTGGCATAGCCGGGTGCAGCGGCAGTACCGGCTCGCGCGAGCGGCTTTCCATTCGCGTCGACGCCGCCGACCGGACCCGCTGGAGGCACCAGCGCGACGCGATCCATGCGCCCGCTCGATACACCCGCGATCGCGCCCGCCGAATACGGCTGCGTGCCCGGCACCTGCGGTCGCGACGAATTGCCGTCTGCCCAGAGTGGGCTGGAAGTCAGCGGCTTGTACTTCGGCTGGTCGTACATTTCGTGCATGCCGCCTTCGCAACCGGCAAGGGCGAGTGTTGCGAGTGTGCACAGCAGAAGCCTTGCCACCAGACGGTTCCGATGCTTGCTCGTCATTCCGGGGCGGCCCGCAGCTTCATCGCGGGCCGAACCCGGAACCCAGCGCCTTTTTTCGATAAAAGAAAAAGTCACCGGGTTCCGGGTTCCATCGCCGATGAAGCCGGCGATGGCCCCGGAATGACGAAGAAGATGGCGGCACTTTCGCTTCATTCCTCCGCCACCTCCACCAGCGAGAGCGGCGACAGCCCGGCGAGGAACCGCTGCGTGCCCTGCGCATCGAAGCTTGGATCGTCGCCGCGCACCAGCAGGAAGAAGCGATCGCTGGTCGCGCGCTCGAACGCCTGGCTTGCGAACAGCGGATGACGCACGCGCGGCAGTCGCGCGCCAAACAGCAGGGCGCCGACGCCGAACAGCACCGCCCACAGGATCGTCATCTCCACCGCGGGCGGAATGAACGCGGGCCACGAGAACAACGGCCGCCCGCCGACGTTGATCGGATAATCCACCGCTGCCGAATACCATTCCAGCCAATACGTGAACGTGCCGCCGCCGATCGCGCCGACCAGCATCCAGAACGGCACCCAGTGGTGGCGCGCGCCCAGCGCCTTATCGAGTCCTTCGACGGGATAAGGCGAGTAGGCTTCGACGCACGCCGCGAAATAGCCTGCTTCCCGCGTGCGGCGCACCGCGTCCAGCAGCTGCCGCTCGTCGGCGAACTCCGCCAGCAGGCCGTGCAGGCGCGCGCTCATCGCAACGATTCCCTGTCGTGCTGCTGCGCCAGCAGCTTGCGCAGTTCGAACATCGAAAGCACCGGCAGCAACCGCGTGAACAGCAGGAACATGAAAAAGAACAGGCCGATCGACCCGATCAGGAACAGGACGTCCCACACGGTCGGCCAGAACATGCCCCACGCCGATGGCAGGAAATCCTCGTACAGGCTGGTGACGACGAGCATGAAGCGCTCCAGCCACATGCCGACCAGCACGCCCAGCGCGATCACGAACACCGCGCCGGCGCTGCGGAGCACGCGCGGGAACCACAGCAACTGGATCGCGGCCACGTTGAACAGGATCGTGCCCCAGAACGCCCACGCGTACGGGCCGGCTACACGGTGCATCGTCATCGCCACGTCGTACTTGTCCATCGAGTAGAACGCGGTGAAGAATTCCGAGAAGTAGCTGTAGTCGACGAACAGGCCCGCGGCCAGCATCATCTTGGCCATGTTCACGATGTGTCGTTCGGTGAGGTACGCCTCGAAGCCGAACCACTTGCGCAAGGGAATGCCGAGCACCAGCACCATTGCGAACCCCGAGAACAGCGCGCCCGCGACGAAGAACGGCGGGAAGATCGTCTCGTGCCAGCCCGGCACCATGCCTTCGGAGAAATCCAGGGCCACCATGCTGTGCACGGAAAACACCAGCGTGACCGCAAGCCCGGCGGTGACAAGATTGAATGTTTCGAGCCGCATCCAGTGCCGCGCCTCGCCGCGCCAGCCCAGCGACAGCAGGCCGTAGAAGCGCGCCTGTGCGCGGGTCGGCGCGCGATCGCGCAGCGTCGCAAGGTCGGGGAGCATCCCGATATACCAGTACACGATCGACACGATCAGGTAAGCGAGGATCGCCCAGAAATCCCATTCCAGCGAACTGCGCCACTGCGGCCACAGGTTCATCACGTCGGGGTAGGGGAACAGCCAGTAGAAAAACCACGGACGCCCGAGGTGCAGGATCGGGAAGATGCCCGACACCGACACCGCGAACACCGTCATCGCTTCGGCGAAACGGTTGATCGAATTGCGCCAGCCCTGCCGCGTCAGGAACATCGCGGCGGAGATGAAGGTGCCGCCCATGCCGATGGCGATCCACCACACGTAGTTCGCGATGAAGAAGCTCCACGCGACCGGGATGTTCAGGCCGAAGATGCCGATGCCTGCGTACAGCAGCCAGATCGTGCCGACGAACAGCACGCCACACAGCAGCAGCGACACCCCGAAGCCGCCCAGCCACAGCCAGCCCGTCGGACGGCGCAGCGTCGCGTCGCTGATCTTCGCGCTGATCGACGCATGGGTTTCGTCCGGCGCGATTACCGGCGGCAGCGTGTCGCGCGGTAGCACGGCGCTCATTTCCGTGCGCCCGTTTCAAGCACGGGCTCCAGGCTTTTTCCTTCTCCCCTCGGGAGAAGGTGGCGCGCAGTGCCGGATAAGGGTTCGGCACGCGATATGGCGTCATGGTTGTTGAAACGTGTAGGACCGCGCGTACCCGAGCCCGCACCCCAGCGCTGCGCGCTCGGCGCTTTGCGCCGCCTCTCCCGGAGGGAGAGGGGTTCAAGCACGGCTTCGTGGCGGAGGACCGCGCTCATGATTCATCGCTCTCCAGCGCCGGATTCGGATTCCGGACGCGCGCGAGATAAGTGGTGCGCGGCCGCGTGCCGAGCTCGTTGAGCATGGTGTAATTGCGCGGCGATGCTTTCGCGTGCGACACACTCGAATCCTTGTCGGAAATGTCGCCGAAGCGGATCGCCAGCGTCGGGCACGCCGCCTGGCAGGCGGTGACGATTTCGCCGTCGTGGATGCGGCGGTTGCCCTTGTTGGCCTCGATCTGCGCGGTTTCGATGCGCTGGATGCAGTACGTGCATTTCTCCATCACGCCGCGCCGGCGCACCGTCACCTCCGGGTTGCGCATCGCCATGTATTGCGGCGTAGTCTTGTCGGTGTACTGCATGAAGTTGAAGCGCCTCACCTTGTAGGGACAATTGTTGGAACAAAAGCGCGTGCCGACGCAGCGGTTGTACACCTGCACGTTCAGGCCTTCGGCGTCGTGCACGGTCGCATCGACCGGGCACACGACCTCGCACGGCGCGTGTTCGCACATCATGCAAGGCACGGGTTGGCTGTAACTCGCCGGGTTCCCGGCGTCGCCGTCGTAGTAGCGATCGACGCGGATCCAGTGCATCTCGCGTCCGCGTCGCACCTGCTCCTTACCCACGACGGGAATGTTGTTTTCGGCCTGGCATGCGATGGTGCAGGCCTTGCAGCCGATGCAGGCATTGAGGTCGATGCTCATGCCCCACGCGTAGTCGGCTTTCGGATAATCCGGATACAGGCTCGGTGGCTTGACGCTGTAGCGGTCGTGCGCGGTCGCGAATGCCGGATCGGATTTGAATTGGTCCAGCGTGCCCACGCGCAGCGGATCGCGCCCTTCCATCGCGAAGTGGTGTTGCGTCTGCGCGATCTCGTAGCGATCGCCGGTGGGGCTGATTTCCAGATCGGTCGCGAGCCAGGGCGAATCCTTCGTGCGCAACGCGTAGGCGTCGAAGCCTTGTCCTTCTGCCACACGCCCCGCGTTTCTGCGCCCGTAACCGAAGTGGATCGTGACGCTGCGTTCGGCCTGGCCCGGCATGATCCACACGGGTCCCCGCACCGAGCGGCCGCCGCTGCGCAGTTCCACACCGTCGAAGTTGCGCAGGTTTTTTTCCTTCGCGAGTGTGGGCGACACCAGCACCACGTTGTCCCAGGTGAGTTGTGTCAGCGGCTTGGGCAGTTCCTGCAACCAGCCGTTGTTCGACCATTCGCCGTAACCGATCGTGGGATCGGGGCGGAACAGCAGTTCCAGAGCGCCATTATTCGTGTGCTCGTCATTCCGGACGCCGCGCGGCGGCGATCCGGAGCCCAGTGACTTTGTACCGGGCAAGGCGGTCGAACCCGGCCGGACTGACGATATCGAACTTGTCGCGGCGGCTAGTCCGGCCCCCTCACCCCAGCCCTCTCCCCCAGATGCATTTGGGGGAGAGGGAGACGAGCGCGCAACACTTGGCCGGCGAAGGGGTGCTTTGGCATTTGTCGGCGACGGATTCGGAATCACGCCAACCTGCAATGCCTCGCTCCACGTCTCGTCGTCCGCGAGTTGCGATTGCCATTGCCGCCGTACCAGCGCGTGGCCGTCGACCGGATCGCCCAGCAGCAGCGCCATCGTTTCGATCGCCGAATGGCCGTCGTAGAGCGGCGCGATCAGCGGCTGGGCGACGCTGGCGGTGCCGTCGAACGCAATGGCATCGCCCCAGGTTTCCAGTTCGTGGGCCTGCGGTGCATGCCATTCGGCAAGCGTGCCGGTTTCATCGCGATAAAGCCCGAGGTGCAGCGTGTGCGGCACGCGCCGCAATGCCGCGATGAAATCGATGTCGGCGGGCGCGTCGTAGGCGGGATTCACGCCCAGCATCAGCAGTGTATCGACCTTGCCGGCACGCATGCCGGTGGCGAGCGCGGCCAGCGAAAAATCACCGTTCGACGGCGTCGCCAGCAGCGACGGCGCGTATTCGACGGTGCGCCCGACATTGCCGAGCGCCTCGTTCATCACACGCGAGAGAGCGTGCACGAATTCGGGTTGGGCGTGGCCTGCGACCACGATCGACGCGCCGTGGTTGGCCTGGAGGTCTTTCGCAATCGCATCGAGCCAGCGGGCATGCGAGCCGTTCGTACTCGTGGCAGTGCCGCTCCCGAGCCGCGCCGCAAGCCCGGACGCGAAACGTTCGACGTCACGCGACGCCAGCGGCAGGCGATGATCGGCCATGGAGCCGGTCACGCTGGGTGTCGGTTCGACCACGTACAGGCGCGCCATCGCGCCGCCGTGCTCGGGGTTGCGCGTCGCGGTGAAGTCGCGCGCATACCGGACGCCGGCCGCGGGATCGGACAGGAAATCGGCGTCCAGCGACACGATGACTTTCGCGCGGTCGAAGTGCCAGCGCGCGACTTCGCGCCGGCCGGCTGCGCCGGAAACGTCGTTCACGTGCCAGCGCGCCTGCGGATATTGCTTCTCGAACGCCGCAAGTTGCTTGGCCAGTGTCGGCGAGGTGGTGGGGCCGACCAGGATCCGCAGTCCGTCGCCGCCGTTGCGGTTGAAGTGCGCGATGCGCCCGGCGAGCGTCGCGGCGAAATCATCCCACGTCGCCACCGAGTTGCCGTGCATCACCGATTGCGAACGGTCCGGATCCCACAGTTGCAGGATCGCGGCCTGCGCGAAGATGTCGGTGCTGCCGAGGCTGGCCGGGTGCTGCGGGTTGCCCTCGACCTTGGTGGGCCGGCCCTGGTTGTCGCGCACCAGCACGCCGTGCGCGTAGCCATCGCGCGTCAGCGTGGTCGCGAAATAGCGCGGCAAACCATCGACCTGTCCGACCGGCTTGTGGACGTACGGCACGATTTGCGTGCGCGGCGGATGGCTGCAGCCTGCCAAGCCGGCGAGCGCGAGCGATGCGCCCAACAACTTCAGGAAATCGCGGCGGTCCAGCGATGCTGCCTCGGCCAGTCGCGGATGCTCAGTGCGAAGCCACGCGCGAAAACCTTCCGAATCCGCCAGCTCTTCCAGCGAGCGCCAGAAGCGCGGCCCGCGTTGGCCGGCGAGTTTCGCGCGGATCGCGGCGGGATCGACGCGACCCTGGAAGTCCGTGCTGGTCGGCGTCATCGATGGCATGTCGAACAATCCGTGAGTCGGCGCTTGTCGATGTGGTATGCGCGCACCAGTCGTCGTCCAAGTGCCAACTGGTCCTTCGCGCGCCAGTGCAGGTTGAACACTTCGTCGCGGGGACGCAGGTGTTCCTCCGGCTCGCGGTGGCAGGCGAGGCACCACTGCATCGTCAGGTGTTCCTGCCTGGCCATCAGCGGCATCTCGTCGACGGGCCCGTGGCAACTCGCGCAGCCGACGCCTTTCGCGACGTGGATGCCATGGTTGAAATAGACGAAGTCGGGCAACTTGTACACGCGCTGCCAGTGCAGCGGCACGCCGCCCTCGAAGGCCGTGAGCAACGGCGCCAGTACTTTCTGGTGCGTGTACAACTGCGCATGACAGGTCATGCAGGCCGAGAGCGGCGGAATGCCCGCGAACGCCGACTGCTCGACCGATTGATGGCAGTAGCGGCAGTCGATGCCGTCGTCGCCCACATGGTGTTTGTGGCTGAAAGGCACTGGTTGCTCGATCGGGTCGCGCACGTCCACGGGGTTGGCCATCGCCCAACGCCACAGGAATATCCACGACACGAAGCTGATCGCCACCGCGATCAGGCCCAGCTGGAACCAGAACGCGAGCCGTTTTGGAAATAGCTGTGCCACGCCGCTCCCGTCTGGTTCGCGAAGACAAGCGCCGGATGCAGGCTTCGATCGGCGCGCCGGTTTCGGTTTGCGCGCACGTGGCGATCACGCGTCATGCGCGGCGCATTCCAGTCTGCGACGCGAAACGTGCAGATGCCGTGAGAACGAGCCGGCGCACCGTCGATGTCGAATCGGTTGTGACGCGTGGTTGACGCGTCCTTCACCGGAATCGACCCACAATCGCCGGGTCTTCGTGAATGAAAAAGATCGAGCGCATGGACAAGCGCAATCACATGGATGGTGAAATTGGGGCGGCGGAGGACTGTGCTTCTCCGTCGCGCCGTTCCTTCCTGGTCGGCGCCGCCTTCATCTCGTCCAGCCTCTTGCTTGGCGGCTGCAGCCATGGCGAGTCGACGCGCGGCCCGGTGTCGCCGCACTTTTTCGGACCGGATGAAGGCAACTTCGTGCGCGCCGCGGTGGATCGCTTGATTCCGAAGGATGGACTCGGGCCGGGGGCGGTCGAGGCCGGCGTCGATGCATTCATCGATGCGCAACTGGCGGGTCCGTTCGGGCAGGCGGTCGGCATCTACATGCAGGCGCCGTTCCACCTGGGTGACGAGGAACAGGGTTACCAGTTGCCGTTCACGCCGGCCCAGGTGTACCGGCTGGGCATCCAGCGCGTGGACGCGCATTGCCGGAAACGATTCGGCGGTGCATTTGCGCAACTGAAGCCGGACCAGCAGGACGCGATCCTGCACGAACTGGAAGGCGGCAAGGTCGACCTGGGCGAAATTCCATCCGACGATTTCTTCGGTCTGCTGTGGCAGAACACCAAGGAAGGGTTCCTGGCCGACCCGATCTATGGCGGCAACCGCGATTTCGCGGGCTGGAAGCTGATCGGCTACAGCGGTCCGCGCTACAACTATCTCGACGACGTCGGCAACTTCGGCAAGCCTTACGAACGGCCGTACGTCAGCCTCGGCGGGACCAGCCCGGTGATGTGCCGCTTCGGCGATTCGCCGACCGGCCGTTTTCGCGGCCCCGGTTGCGAATACGCGCGGATGCCGGCCAAGACCCACTACGACGCGCTCACCACCACGACCGGGAAAGTCTGGCCGGCCGGAACCCTGTGATGGCAAGGAAACTGCCGGAGGTGGACGTGGTGCTGGTCGGCTTCGGCTGGACCGCATCGATCATCGCGCAGGAGCTCACCGAGGCCGGCGCGAACGTGCTGGCGCTCGAACGCGGCGGCTGGCGCGACACGGTGCCGGATTTTTCCGTCACCCACATCCAGGACGAATTGCGCTACGCGGTGCGCAAGCAGATCTTCGAGGAAACCCAGCGCAGCACGCTCAGCTTTCGCAATCGGCCCGACCAGCTCGCGCTGCCGATGCGCGACCTCGGTTCGTTCCTGCCGGCCGCGGGCGTGGGCGGCGCCGGCGTGCACTGGAACGGGCAGAACTGGCGCTTCCTGCCCACCGATTTCCTGCTGCGCACCCACAGCGAACAGCGCTACGGCAAGAAGGCGATCCCGGACGGCATGACCATCCAGGATTGGGGCGTCACCTACGAGCAACTGGAACCGTACTACGACAAGTGGGAATACCTGTGCGGCATTTCCGGCAAGGCCGGCAACATCGGCGGCGCGATCCAGCCCGGCGGCAATCCGTTCGAGGGTCCGCGCCGGCGCGAATATCCGCTGCCGCCGCTCAAGCGCTGTGCGGCCACGGAGCTATTCGACAAGGCCGCGCGAGAAGTGGGCTTCCATCCATTTCCCGCGCCCGCGGCCAACACGTCCAGGCCTTACCGCAACACCCTGGGCGTGCAGATGGGTCAGTGCACGTTCTGCGGCTACTGCGAATGGTTCGGCTGCGCCAACTATTCCAAGGCCAGCCCGCAAAGCACGATCCTGCCGGTGCTGCTGAAAAAGGACAATTTCAGTTTCCGCACGCATGCGAACGTCGTGCGGGTGCTCACCGACTCCGCGGGCAAGCGCGCGACCGGCGTGGTGTACGTCGACCAGGACGGCAAGGAATACATCCAGCCCGCGCAGATGGTGGTGCTGTGCGCGTTCGCGCAACACAACGTGCACCTGTTGCTGGTGTCGAAGATCGGCACGCCCTACGACCCGGCCAGCGCTACCGGCGTGGTGGGGCGCAACTATGCGTACCAGTTGTCGAGTGACGTCAACGTCACCTGCAAGGAGCGGCTGAATCCGTTCATGGGCGCGGGCGCGCTGGGGCAGGTGGTCGACGATTTCAACGGCGACAATTTCGACCACACCGGCAAGGGCTTCATCGGCGGCGGCTACATCGCGCTGTGGAACACCGGCGGCCGGCCGATCCTGCAGCAATACCTGCCCGAGGGCACCCCCAAGTGGGGCGGCGGCTGGAAGAAGGCGCTGCACGAGGACTATCTCTACTCCACGCACATGCAGTGCCATGGCGCGGTGATGAGCTACCGCAACAACTACCTCGACCTCGACCCGACCTACACCGACGACTACGGCAATCCACTGCTGCGCCTGACCTTCGATTTCTACGACAACGAACACGCGATGTCGAAGTTTCTCACCGATCGCGCGACCGACATCGCCAGGGCCATTCCGAATCGCGGCATCAATCCGAAGCCGCGCAAGGGGCATTATTCGATCGTCCCGTACCAGACCACGCACAACACCGGCGGTGCGGCGATGGGCGCCGATCCGCGCACCAGCTTCGTCAATCCGTTCCTGCAAGCGTGGGACATGCCCAACCTGTGGGTGATGGGTGCCAGCGTGTTTCCGCAGAATCCCGGTTACAACCCCACCGGCACGGTCGGCGCGCTGGCGTTCTGGGCCGCGGACGCGATGAAGCGCTACATGAAAAACCCGCAGCCGCTGGTGCAGGCGTGAACGCGCGCTGGCTCGTCGCGGGCGTGTTGGCGTTGGCGGGCGCGGGCGTCGCCGTGGCGGCGGTGCAGGTATACGCGCCCGCGCGTTCCCACCACACCTGGACTTCCATCGAAACCGGCCGCTACCTGGCGCGCGCCGGCGATTGCGAATCCTGCCACACCGCACCGGGCGGCCAACCGTACGCGGGCGGGCGGCCGGTGCCGACGCCGTTCGGCGTCATCTATTCGACCAACATCACGCCCGATCCCGATACCGGCATCGGTGCCTGGAGCGAGGACGACTTCTACCGCGCGATGCACGAAGGCATCGATCGAAAGGGCGAACGGTTGTATCCGGCGTTTCCGTATCCCTGGTTTACACACATGACGCGCGGCGACGTGGATGCGATCAAGGCGTACCTGGATGAAGTCGAACCGGTACGCCAAGTCAACCGCGCGCCCGAGCTCGGCTGGCCGTTCAGCATGCGCAGCATGCTGGCGGTGTGGGACAAGCTGTACCTCGATGCGGAACAGTTCCAGCCCGATCCGAAGCGTTCGGCGGCATGGAACCGCGGCGCGTATCTGGTGGAAGGCCCCGGCCATTGCGGCGCCTGCCATAGCGCCAAGAACATGCTGGGCCACGCCGACACGGATCATCCGATGCAGGGCGGCATGGCCGAACACGTGTTCGCGCCGAACCTCGGCGCGGGCGAGCGCGACGGCCTGGGTGGCTGGACGCGCGAAGACATCGTCGAATACCTGGCAACCGGTTCGAACCGCTACGCCACCGCGGCCGGGCCGATGGCGGAGGTGGTGCAGGCGTCCACGCAGTACCTGAAGCAGCGCGACCTCGAGGCGATGGCGACGTATCTGAAATCGCTCGAAGGTCCGGAACCGGAAACGCCGAACGCGCCCGACAAGGAAACCCTGCGCGCGGGCGCGGCGCTGTACGTCGACGATTGCGCCGGTTGCCACATGAACGATGGCGCGGGGGTGACCAATGCGTTTCCGCCGCTGCGCGCGAGTTCCGCGATCCAGGCCGCCAAGCCGGACCTGCTGATCGCGGTGATCCTGCAGGGCGCGCGTTCGCCCGCGACCAGCGCCAAGCCCAGCGGCCTCATGATGCCTGCCTTCAGCAGCAAACTGGACGATGCCGAAGTCGCGGCACTGACGACGTACATCCGCAACGCCTGGGGCAACCACGGCAGTGAGGTTTCCAGGGGCGACGTCGCCAAACTGCGCGGTACCCTCGCGAGCGCACCGCGCTGAGGGCAAGGTGCAGGCCGCGCCGGTGAACGCGCTTGCCGGCGGCGAGCAACCACCCGGTTTTGCGCTGGAAGCGTTTCGGCCGCTCAGTCTTCGGGCGGCTTGGCAGGCACGAACGGCGAAACCGGATCGCTACCGGGGAAGGTTTCCTCGAGTGCTTCGTCCTGGTTGTCGCTTTCGTGGCGTTTGCGCTGCCGGCGTTCTTCTTCCGATTCCTTTTTGGCGGGTTTGCCCTTGGGGTGTCCGACATCCTTGCGATCGCGGCCTGTCATGATGGTGGCCTTCGTTGTGTGGCCAGCCGATCGTGTCGGATGTCACGTGAATGCACGCCTAGCGGCGGGCGCCGGCGCCGGGCTGGCCTCGACGCGTTTGTCTGGAAAGCGCCTTGTTCCGAACGATCGATGAGTCCCCGACTGCACCTTGCGGCCCTTGCCCGATGACGCGTGGTCCGAAAGATGCGACGCGTGGGCGTTCGTTGCTGCCCGCGCTGCTGTGGATGGCCGCCGTGCCTGCGGTGGCCGCCGCGCCGGCCGCCGGCCCGCAGACGACGACCCTGCCGACGGTGGTGGTGACGGCGACGCGCGCACCGGAGCGCGCGTTCGACGTGCCGGCATCCGTGAACGCCGTATCGCTGGATGCGATCGACGCGGATCGCCCCGGCATCAATCCATCGGAAGGCCTGCGCGGCGTGCCCGGCGTGATGGCGCGCGATCGCCAGAACCATGCGCAGGATGAACAGATTTCAATCCGCGGTTTCGGCGCGCGCAGCACCTTCGGTGTGCGCGGCGTGCGGCTGTACGTGGACGGCGTACCCGCGACGATGCCGGACGGACAGGGCCAGCTTTCCAATTTCGATTTGTCTTCGGCCGACCGGATCGAAGTGTTGCGCGGGCCGTTTTCCGCGCTGTACGGCAATTCGTCCGGCGGCGTGATCCAGATCTTCACCGCCGACGGCACGCCGACGCCCCAGCAGCGCGTCGGATTCGACACCGGCCCGTACGGCGCCGTGCACGCGGACGTGAATGCGCGCGGCCACGCCGGCGCCTTCGGCTACAACGCCGACGTCGAACATTTCCGTACCTCGGGCTTTCGCGACCACAGTGCCGCGCGCCGCAGCAAGGGCAACGCCAAGCTCGCGTGGGATACGCAGGGCGGCGGCAAGCTCACGTTGCTGCTCAATGCGGTTTCGCTGCACGCACTCGATCCGCAAGGCCTGACGTGGGCGCAGTACCGGGCCGATCCGCGGCAGGCCGCGCCCAGCGCGTTGACGTACGACACCCGCAAGCGCGTGCGGCAGGGTCAGGCGGGGGCCGTGTGGCAGCAACCGCTCGGCGAACATTCGCAGGTGCAGGTGCTGGCGTATGACGGGCACCGCACAGTCAGGCAGTTTCTTTCCGTGCCGGTGTTTGCGCAGGCTGGGCCCTTGAGTTCGGGCGGCGTGGTCGATCTTTCGACGCAGTACGGCGGGGTCGATGCGCGCTGGTCGTGGCACGGGGAATGGCTGTCGCGCCCGCTGCGCTTCACCGCCGGCGTGAACTGGGATCGCCAGAACCAGCATCGGCGGGGGTTCGAGAATTTCGTCGGCGAAGGTGTCGGCGTCCTTGGCGCCTTGCGCCGCGACGAGCAGGACGACGTGTACGACTTCGACGAGTACGCGCAGGGCACCTGGGATTTCGCGGACCGCTGGTCGGTGACCGCGGGGGCGCGCCACAGCACGGTACGCTTCGGCACCGCCGATGCCTACGTCGCCGCCGGCAATCCGGACGACAGCGGCCGCGTGGCGTACGGTGCCAACACGCCGGTCGCAGGCATGCTGTTTCGTGCAAGCGGGAACTGGAACCTGTATGCGTCATGGGGGCGTGGCTTCGAAACACCGACCTTCAGCGAACTGGCGTATCGCGCCGACGGCGCGGCGGGGATGGCGTTCGGCCTGAAACCCGCGCGCTCGGACAACGCGGAGGTCGGTTCCAAGCTGCGCTGGGCGGATGGCGCCGGCAAGCTGGATGTCGCGCTGTTCCAGTCGCGCACGCGCGACGAGCTCGTGGTGTTCACGAGCGAGGGCGGCCGCACGACGTACCAGAACGTCGGGCACGCGCGGCGGCGCGGCTTCGAAGTCGACCTCGCTGCGCCGCTGTCGAACGCCTGGCGCCTGCAACTGGCGTGGACACGGCTGGATGCGCGCTTCACGCAAGTCGATACTTGCGTCGCGGCGTGCAGCGTCGCGCCGGGTGCGCGCATTCCCGGCGTGCCGCGCAACCAGGTTTATGGCGAGCTGCGGTGGGACGGCGGTGCGGGATGGCACGCCGGCGTCAACGTGTTTGCATCCAGCGCGTTGGTGGTGAACGACGCCAACACCGTATCGGCCCCGGGCTACGCCACGACGGGCATCGACGTGGGCCGCGTGCTGCGCCGCGGTGGCGCGACGATCGCACCGTTTCTGCGCATCGACGATCTGTTCGGTCGCGGCTACATCGGCTCGGTGATCGTCAACGACGGCAACGGCCGCTATTTCGAACCCGCGCCGGGACGCACCGTGATGGTGGGCGTGCGGGTGCGCCTCGATGAAGGCCGTTGAGCGGGGTGCTAAAGCGCAACGGTCGGGAGCAGTTATTTCGCAGGAACTCTTGTTTGGCTGGTCGTTCGGGGGCTTGCCCGCGCGGCAGCGGGCACAACCCGGAATCGGTTTGCTCGCCGCCCGCCGCCGAACCGATTCCGGATTCGGACCTCCGGCTCGCTCCGGAATGGCGACAAGGTATGCTGAATGCAGAGCCGATCCGAGAAAGACCTGGCGAGAGTTCGGATTGAAATTTCCATGGAAGGAGGACCCACGATGAAACAGGCAGACAAAACCCATCGCACCGACGCGCAAGTATTCACGGCAACTGCGCGAAAACAAATCCGCAGCGTCGGTGCAAGAAAGAGCACCGGCAAGCGCGTGACGAAATCCGGCGACAGCGGCGAGGGCTCCACCCGCAAGAGCGACCTGCCGAATCCCGACCGTCCACCCAGGCCGGCGATCAAACGTTCGGGCGGAACGAAGCGCTCGCCGCCCGGTGGCCGGGCGTGACGTTCACCGCGGCTTGACGCGGCGGGGGCTGAAGTACGGTTCCGGCGACTTCGGGAGCTTGCAATGGATGGCATGTTCGAATTCGGAACGCCTTGGTGGCAACTCGTGGTGCGCGCGGTCATCGTGTATCTGGTGCTGTTCGCGCTGATCCGGCTGTCCGGCAAGCACACGCTGGGCGAGCTCAGCATCTTCGACCTGATCGTGGTGATCGTGCTGGGCAGCGCGGTGCGCACCTCGTTGATCGGCAACGACAAGTCGTTGCAGGGCGGCTTGATCGTGGTCGCCGTGCTCTTGTTGCTGGACTGGATCAGCACCTGGCTGGCCGCGCAGTTCGCGCGCGGCGACCGCTGGTTGCAGGGGCAGCCGGTGCTGCTTGCGCGGGATGGCGAGCTGTTCGAGGACGTGCTGAAACGCTGCAAGATTCCGCGCAGCAATTTCGTGTCGTCGATGCGCAAGCACGGGTGCAGGGATTTGCAGATGGTGGAACTCGCCATCCTGGAGCCGAACGGCAGCATCACCGTCCAGAAGCGCGAGCCAAGCGGCCAGGCACGCGCATGAGCCGGATCGCCGATCGGCACGATGCGGAGCGCGGCGAATCCGGCGACGGCCCGAACGTACCTGCGCTGGACGACGCGGAACGCCACGACGCCGAACGCCGGATGCCGCCGCGAGCGGCGGTGCTGCACGAGGCCGTGGGCGCGGTCGGCGAAGAGGAACTCAAGCGAACGCCATCCGCGCTGGCATGGTCGGGCCTCGCCGCCGGCATGTCGATGGGTTTCTCGATGATCGCGAGCGGCGCACTCAAGGCGTACCTGCCGGACCTGCCGTTCGCGCACCTGGTGGTTTCGCTGGGCTACAGCACCGGGTTCGTGATCGTGATCATGGCGCGCCAGCAACTGTTCACCGAGAACACGCTGACGGTGGTGTTGCCGCTGATCTCTGCGCCGAGTTGGCGGAAGCTGGGCCTGATGCTGCGGTTGTGGGCCGTGGTGTTCGTCACGAACATTGCCGGCATCGCGCTGTTCGCGCTGGCCGTCGCCAGGCTGCCCCTGTTTCCGCCGGAGCTGCACGCCGCGATCGCCGCCATGGGGACGACACTGGTGTCGTTCTCGGTGCCGCAGATGTTCGTGAAGGCAGTGGCGGGCGGATGGATCATCGCGACGATGGTGTGGCTGATGCCCGCTTCGGAATCGTCGCGTCTGTGGATCATCGTCGGCCTCACATGGTTGATCGCGGCGGCGAGCCTGGTGCACGTGATCGGGTCGGCGGGCGAGGTGTTCTTCCTCGCGTTCGCGGGACGCCTGCCATGGCCGGAAGTTTTCTGGCATTACATGGGACCGGTAGTGGCAGGCAATGTCGTTGGCGGCACATTGATTTTCACGCTGATCAGCCATGCGCAAGTGCGCAGTGACACCCGTTGAGATAATCGATTCGAAATGGATATTTTCACGTGTCCGTCGCGCGCACTTCACCTGGTCGCGATATTCGTGCGGGTTGCATCATGTTCAGCAGGATGCGCCGATAATCATCTTTGCAACGGTAAAAGGAGGACGCCGTGAAAAGGAAAGCATTATGGATCGCCCTGGCGCTCGCACCGTTGGCCGCCGCCACGGCGACCAGCGCATCCGCGGCCGATATCGATTGCAAGATGACGTTCACGCTGTCCGGTTGGTCGGTGATCTACGAGACTGCCTCGGGCACGGGCGTGGTGACGTGCGAAAATGGGCAGACGATGGATGTCGCAATCTCCGCCAAGGGCGGCGGATTGACCGTGGGCAAATACAAGATCGATGACGGCAAGGGTACTTTCAGCGATGTTACGGACATCAGCCAGGTGCTGGGCTCGTACGCCCAGGCTTCGGCGCATGCGGGCGTGGTCGGCTCCGTGCATGCGGCGGCGATGACCAAGGGTTCGGTGTCGCTGGCCTTGACCGGGAAAGGCCGGGGTTGGGACATCGGCGCGGGCTTTTCGTCCTTTACCCTCAGCAAGCCGAAATAATCTGCAGATCGCGATTGCCGGACGCTGCAGGATGCGGCATCCGGCACGCCTGGCGCCACGCGGGTCATGGACCGACTCGCGTGGCGCCCGAGAGGCGCATTGAAGGCGAATTGGAACGAGTGCAATGCTGCGGATGTCGTTGCAGGCATGGTTGTCCCGCAACGTCGAGGGTCCGCTGGAAGATCTGGCTGGCGGCCGCGCGCGGCTCAGGATCATCCTCATGCTGGCGTGCATCCTCGCGCTGGATGCGGCCGACAAGGCGACGCTCGGCGCGGTGGCCGCGCAGCTCAAGCCCGCGCTGCATATCGACAATCTCGAAGTCGGCCTGCTGGTCGCGGTGACCGTCGCATCCAGCGCCTTGCTGACGCTGCCGTTCGGGATCCTGGTCGACCGCTTCAACCGGCGCAACCTGCTGGTGATCGGCATCGCGCTGTGGTCGCTGGCGATGATCTGGTGTGGCGCGGCGACCTCATACGAAATGCTGTTTGCGGCGCGCCTCGCGCTGGGCATCGTGATGGCGATCGGGTCGCCCGCGATCGCCTCGCTGATCGGCGACTGTTTCAAGGCCAGCGAACGCGGCCGCATCTACGGCTACATCATTTCCGGTGAACTGATCGGCGTCGCGATCGGTTTCCTGATGTCGGGCAACGTCGCGGCACTGTCGTGGCGCGCGCCGTTCGTCGTGCTGGCGGTGCTGGGCCTGCTGCTCGCGTACTTCATTGCCCGCAGGTTGCCGGAACCGCGCCGCGGCGGACGCGGACGCCTCCTGGAAGAACCGGGCAGGCCGGTGCACGAGGGCGTGCGCATCCGTGACGTGGTGCGCGGCCAGGGCATCGATCCGGTCGAATCGCTGATCCTGCGCGAAGATCCCGCGCGGATGAAGATCTGGCCGGCGGTTAAGTACGTCCTTGCGTTGCCGACCTATCGGATGCTGATCATCGCGTCGGCACTCGGGTATTTCTACTTCACCGGACTGCGCACGTTCGTGGTGGTATTCATGCGCGCACATTTCGGTCTGTCGCAGACGGCGTCCAGCACGTTCGTGGTGGTGATCGGCCTCGGCGCAATCGCGGGCGTGCTGGCGACCGGCTATTTCGCCGACCGCATGGTTGCGAAAGGCCGCGTGGCCGCGCGGATCTCGGTCGGGGCGGGCGCGTATTTCCTCGCGGTGGCGGGCCTGGTTCCGGCCATGCTGCTGCCGAAACTCGGGATGGCGGCGCCCTTCATGTTCATCGCGGCCGGCGGCCTCGGCGGCGCATTTCCGCCGGTGGATGCGGCGCGGCTTGACGTGATGCACTCGCGGTTGTGGGGCCGCGCCGAGGGCGTGCGCTCCACCATCGTGTATCTTGCGCAGGCCGTCTCGCCGCCGCTGTTCGGCTGGCTGTCTTCGCTGCTGGGCGGCCATGGTGGTGCCGGCCTGGGATCGGCAGGCGGCGCATCCGGCGGGCAGTCCGGCAGCGGCAACCTCGACATCACGTTCCTGGTCATGCTGGTGGCGCTGCTCGCGGCGGCCGTGGTGCTGCTGGTCGGCGCGCGAAGCTATCCGCGCGACGTGGCGACTGCGGTGGCGTCGGAGAAGGCGACCAGGCTGTCCCGGCGAGGTGAAAGTGCCTGACACCCCATTCTCCCCCCACGACTGCATGGTTGGGGAGAAGGGATCCAGCGCATCACGACCGCTTCGCGGTCTTCTTGCGGGTGCTGGACTTGCGCCGCGCGGCGGTGCGGTGGCCGCCGCTCTTCTTGGGCGCGGAGCCGGACGCCTTCGCCGGCGTGCGCTGGTGGGTATCGATGCTCTTCTGCAGCAGCGACATGAAATCCACCACGTTGGTCGACGCGTTCTTCGGCATCGCGGTTTCCTCGGCGGGTGCGCGCACCACGCCCTTGGCCTTGATGCGCCCCTCGATCACCTTGGTGAGGCGTTCGCGGAAGTCGTCGTGGTAGGCGTCCGGATCCCACTCGCCGATCATCGATTTCACCAGCGCCTCGGCCATGTCCAGTTCCTTCTGGCTGACCCGGTACGCGGAAATCTTCTTGTCGGGAAACGCGTATTCCTCTGCCGACACGATTTCCTGCGGGTAGCGCAGCAGCAGCAGCAGCAGCGCGTCGTCACGCGGCACCACCAGCGACAGATATTCGCGGGTGCGGATCACCACGCGCGCCAGCCCCGCGGTTTTCAGGCGCTTCAATGTTTCACGCAGCAGCACGTACCCTTTTTCGGCCTTTTTGGCCGGCACGAGGTAGTAGGGTTTTTCGAAATACTCGGGACCGATCGCGGACGCGTCGATGAACGCCTCGATGTCCACCGACTCGGTCGACTCGGGCGCGGCCTTGGCGAAGTCCTCCTTGTCAAGCACCACGTAGTTGCCCTTGTCGTACTCGAAGGCTTTCACGATTTCCTTCCACGGCACTTCCTCGCCGGTTTCCTCGTTCACGCGTTCGTAGCGGATGCGCGCGTTGTTGCGCGAATCGAGCATCCGGAACTGCAGGTCCACGTGGCGTTCGCCGGACATCAGCTGCACCGGGATGTTGAGCAGCCCGAAGGATATGGTGCCGCTCCAGATGGGTCTTGCCGCCATGATGGTTCTCCTGGTGTGCGTGCGCGTCAAAAGCCGGTTCCGGTGCAGGTTGGGCTGGCGCCGGCGTTATCGGCGGAAGCCCAACGTTGGTCGGCGCCATGTCGGGCTTCCCCGGACTGCGTCCGGCTCAGCCCAACCGATGTCCGGGTTCAGCCCGGCCTGCGAGGCCGGGTTGGCCAACCTGCATCAACCGGCGCGCGGCAACGCCTGGCGGATTTCGTCGAAGCCCTGCCACGGGTCCTGCTTCAAGGTTTTCAATCGCCGCGCAAGGTTGGCGAAGGTGTATTGCGCGCCGGATTTCAGGCGCGACAATTCTTCCCAGCGCAGCGGGGTCGCGATGCCGGCGCCGGGCCGCGCGCGCACGCAGTACGACGCCACCGCGGTGGCGCCGCGCGCGTTGCGCAGGTAATCCACGAAAATGCGGCCCTTGCGCCGGTTCCTGGTCGCGACGGAAACGAACTCCGCGGGCGATTCGTGTTCCAGCATGCGCGCGAGCGCCTGCGTGAAAGCCTTGGCGGTGTCCCAGTCGGGGCGCGGATTCAGCGGCACCACCACGTGCAATCCCTTGCCGCCGGTGGTGCGCAGGAAACTTTCGAGCCCGACCGCCTGCAACCGCTCGCGCACGGTGCGCGCGGCGTCGCGCACGCGCGACCATTCCACGCCGGTGTCGGGGTCGAGGTCGAACACGAGGCGATCGGGATGTTCGAGGTCCGCGATGGTCGAGCCCCACGGATGGATCTCGATCACGTTCATCTGCACCAGGCCGATCACGCCTTGGATGTCGTTGACGTACACGTAGTCCTGCCGCTTCCCTTCGGCGCTGCGCGCATCGCCGACGCCGATCGCCTCCGGCATGCCGGCCATCGGGTGCTTCTGGAAGAAGCATTCCTGGCCCGCACCATCGGGGCAGCGCACCAGCGAGAGCGGCCGGCCCACCACGCCGGGCAACAGGTGTTCGGCGATGCTTGCGTAGAAATCCGCGAGCGCCTGCTTGGTGACACGGGGCTTTTCGATCAACACGCGGTCGGGATGGGTGAGGTTGAATTCCGGTTTCCTCGGGGCTTGCTTGTGCGGCGTAACCGGGCGCGCCGGTCGTGCGGATGTCATGTGCGTTGACTCCCTGCTGCGATCGCTGTCGCGAAGGTCCACCGGTGACTTGTCGGGACGCAAGCCCTTGAAGCTGGCCTGGCGCAGCAAGTCGTCGCCGGTGCGGCCGCGGAATTCGACTTCCACCACGGTGTCGGGCTGCACCCATACGGGCCGCGCGCCGCGCAGTTGCCTGGCGTTGGGCGCATCGACCAGTTCGGACTTGCCTTTCGCCGCCTTCAGTTGACCGTGCAGGCGTTCCAGCATCGCGCTGTCCATCCCGGTGCCCACGCGGCCCACGTAGCGCCACGCCTCGCCGCGCGGTTCCGCCAGCAGCAGCGCGCCCAGCGCGCCGCGCGAACCCTTGCCCGGCGTGTAGCCCACGATCACGAATTCGTCCGTGTCGGTGCATTTCAGCTTGCGCCAACTGTCGCCGCGGCCACCGCGATAGGGCGCATTGACCGACTTGCTCATCACGCCTTCGAGCCCCGCCTCGCACGCGCGCCGGTACGCGAGCGCGCCGTTGCCACGGAGGAATCCGGAAACCACCAGCGGACCCGTGGTGGGGTCCGTCGCATCGAGCAGGCGCGACAGCGCTGCCTTGCGTTCCAGCAGCGGCGCACTTCGCAGGTCGTTGCCGTCCAGCGCCAGCAGGTCGAACACCGCGTAGCGCACGGATTGCGCCTTGGCGAGATTGAATTCCTTCTGCAGCAGGTCGAAGCGGCTGCGCCCGTGTTCGTCGAAAACCACCAGCTCGCCGTCCAGCACGCAGTTGCCGCAATCCAGCCCGAGAACCGCCTCGGCGATCGCGGGAAGCTTTTCCGTCCAGTCGAGCCGGTTGCGCGACAGCAGTTGCAGGTCGCGACCGTGCCGCCACGCCAGCATCCGGTAGCCGTCGTATTTCACCTCGTGCAGCCAGTCCTCGCCCTGCGGCGCGCGCTGGTGCAGGCGCGCAAGTTCCAGTTCGAACTGGTCGGGCGCCGGCAGCGAAGGCGTTTTCGCGGTGCGCGAAGCGCGCCGGGCGCGGGGAACCGGTGCAACGTCGTGCGCCGCTTTCCATTCGGACAGCGGCGTGTCGTCGGCCACATCCTCGGCCACCACGAATGCGTCGTCGCCCTTGATCAGCAGCCATTGCGGCTTGTCCGCCTGCATCCGGGTCCGCACCAGCGACCAGCGGCCGCGCAAGCGCGAGCCGTGCAATTCGAAACGCAGGTGGCCCTTGTCGATTTGCTGCGCGGCGGAGCCTTCGGTGCTCCACGTGCCTTCGTCCCAGATGGCCACGGTGCCGGCGCCGTAATGGCCTTCCGGAATCGTGCCCTCGAATGAACCGTAGCTCAGCGGGTGGTCCTCGACTTCCACGGCCAGGTGCTTGATCGACGGATCGCGCGAAGGGCCCTTCGGCACCGCCCAACTGCGCAACACGCCGCCGACCTGCAGGCGCAGGTCGAAATGACGGCGGCGCGCGTGGTGCAGGTGGATCACGAACCGGCGGCCTGCCGGGGCGTGCAAACGTCGCCCGCGCGGCGTCGCGGCCGGTTCCGGCGTGTGCTCGAAATGGCGCTTGCGGCGATAGGTCGCAAGCCCTTCCGTTGAACGATTCGGCGTACGGCGTCCTGCCATTGGATGGAGCGTATCAGCATGGTGTCCATTCCAGGTGAACGCCAATGCACCGGGAATTGACGCGGTGTAGATGTGCGCCTGCCTATGCTCCGGCGCTCGACAAGAAGGAGGTAGCCATGGATCGGGCCAATCTTCTGGACATGCTCGCGGTGATGGACGAAGAACGCCGCTACAACGAGGCCGCCGCGCTGGTGGCGTGGCGGCCGGCGCAGCGGGAAACCTTCGCGCGCAAGGCGCGGCAGGGCGCCGCGGCGGTATGCATGATCCGCCGCGAACTGGCGAATGCACGCAGCAAGCGATCGAGCCGTCGCATCGATGCCTGCATCGAACGCCTGCTCGAAACGCAGGTCGACACCAGCCGCACCGCCTCCGCGTCGCTGGATGCACCGCCTGCCTGGTGATTCGGTTGCGCGAAGCGCGCGCTTGCGGAAAGTTTTCGCTGGCGCGGAACGATGCACTGACCCATCCGGCTGATCGCACGCGTTGGCCATGCCCAAAACCGGACCCGCCACGCGAGCGCACCGACGTCAGGTCCGGCGCGTGCGCATGCGCAAACTGCGTTATGCAAGCGATCGTGAACCCGGCATCGTCCGTCGCCGCACCGGGCGCGGTTTCGTTTATCTCGACGCGAAAGGCGTGCGGGTGCGCGACGAGGCCACGCTGGCGCGCATCCGTGCACTGGCGATTCCGCCCGCATACGTGGACGTCTGGATCTGCGCCGATCGGCGCGGCCATCTGCAGGCCACCGCCCGCGACGCGCGCGGCCGCAAGCAATACCGTTACCACGTGGCCTGGCGGCACAGCCGCGACGCCAGGAAGTATCGGCGTCTGCTGCGCTTCGGACAGCGCCTGCCGGCATTGCGCGTGCGGCTGCGCCGCGACCGGCGCCTCGAAGGCCTGCCGCGCGACAAGGTGCTGGCGGTCATGACCGCGGTGATGATGGCCACCTCCATCCGCGTCGGCAATGCCGAATACGCGCGCACCAATCATTCTTTCGGATTGACGACGTTGCGTTCGCGGCATGTGACGTTCGCCCGTGGCGGCACCGCGACGCTCCGGTTCCCGGGCAAGGGCGGACAAACGCGCGAAGCCGTGCTCACCGATCGCCGGCTGGTCCGGCAGGTGCGCCGCTGCAGCCGCTTGTCGGGGCCCGCGCTGTTCCAGTACGACGACGAGGGCGTGCATCGTCGCGCCACCGCCGCGCAATTGAACGAGTACTTGCGCGACAGCCTGGGCGAACGGTTCAGCGCGAAGGATTTCCGCACGTGGGCCGGCACGCTGACGGTGATCGCCTGTCTTGCGCGCACACCGCTGCCGGCTCGCGGCGGCGAGCGCGCGAAACGGGCAGCGGTGCGCAGGGCGATCGCGGCGGCTGCCGAGGAACTCGGCAACACCCCGGCGGTCGCGCGCAAATCCTATGTCTGTCCGCAGGTCGTGACCGGCTGGCTGGGCGGCGACCTGCATCGCCGCGTGCCGGCCGATCGGGTCGGCCGTCCGCGGCGGCTGGAGAAAGCCGCCATCCGCTTCCTCAAACATTGCCTCGATGCATGAACTGCGCCTTGCGGCGCCAAGGAGAAGAACGTGACCAAACTCGACAGGCCGTTGCGACGCGAAATCGAGATCGATTCCAGGCCCTACACGCTGGTCCTCGGTCCCTACAAATTGAAGCTGACGCCAAAAGGGCGGCGTCAGGGCATCGAGGTGCCGTGGCCGGCGCTGCTGGCAATCACCGGACACGCGCAACCGCCGGCTTCCGCCGTCGCACCGATGGCCTGACCGAACGGCGTCGAGGATGCCACCGCGAAAAATTTCCCGGTTGACGCGGGGCCCGGTAATCAATTCCCGGTCGAAGCCGCTGGATCGCCTTGTTGAACCGCATGGGCGCCAGGCTGGGTGAACGCCTGAACGCATTGCCGGCCGCGTACTTTCAGGCGGATGGCGGAGCCGGTTTCGGCCCGTGGTTGCAGGTCGGCATGCATCTTGCTCTGGGTGTCGCGCCGCGGAGAACGCCAAGGAGAGTTTGGAATGGATGCCACGGAATGGGATACGTAGCGGCTGGTGCGCCGCCGCGGCGCGGCACGCGACGGCAACGACGGAACGCGGGCGTCGGCGTGGTGTCGACGCTCACTGGCATCTTCAAGGCCCACGTTGGCGACCCTGCCGTGCGGCCTTGCGGCTTGCGCGATGTGATGCGCGCTGCCGCCGGCCGCGCGCTCGATCCGTTTCCACTGATCACCCACGAAATTTCCTTGCACGGCGAATCCCGCCGTGCATTCGCGCTGATGCGTGAGCGTCCCGATGGCTTTCCGAAAGCGGTGGCGACGCCATGAGCGTGGTCGAGGAGGCCACGGTCGTGCAGCCCTGGCCGCGCAGGATGGCTACCGCCAGGCCGCGCCTCGGCTTCGTCGGCCTTGGCTGGATCGGCCGTGCGCGGATGGAGGCGCTGATGGATGCGCATGTCGCCGACGTGATCGCGGTGGCCGACATCGATCCGGTGCTCGCCGAGGAGGTCGCCGAGGCGAGCGATGCGCGCGCCTGCGAATCGCTGGACGGGCTGCTCGAACAGCGCATCGACGGCGTGGTGATCGCGACGCCCAGCGCGTTGCATGCCGCGCACGCGATGGCCGCGCTGGAACACGAGAAGGCGGTGTTCTGCCAGAAGCCGCTGGCGCGCAACGCCGCGGAAGCGGCGCAGGTGGTGGCCACCGCGCACGCGCACGATCGCCTGCTGGGCGTCGATTTCAGCTACCGCTGCGTGGCCGGCGTCGCGGCGCTGCGCGAACAGATCCGCGCCGGCGAGCTGGGCGAGTTGTACGCCATCGACCTGACGTTCCACAACGCCTTCGGTCCCGACAAGGCGTGGTTCTACGACGTCACCCAGTCCGGCGGCGGTTGCGTGGTGGATCTCGGCGTGCACCTGATAGATCTCGCGATGTGGATGACCGGACGGGCGCGCGTGGAAGCGGTGGACGCGAACCTGTACCAGCAGGGCAAGCGCCTGCTGCCCCCGATCGCGGCGCCGGAGGATTACGCGAGCGTGCACTACCGCCTCGACGACGGCACCAGCGTGCGGCTGGCCTGCTCGTGGCGATTGCCCGCTGGCGCGGACGCCGTGATCGAGGCTTCGTTCTATGGCACGCGCGGCGGTGCCTCGTTGCGCAACGTCGGTGGTTCGTTCCATGACTTCACGCTCGACCGGCACGACGGCACCCGAACACGTCGTCTCGCCGCGCCGCCGGACGCGTGGGGCGGCCGGGCGCTGGTGAACTGGGCGCGCAAGCTCGCGCGCGACGATCGCTTCGATCCCGAGGCGCGCCGGCTCGTCGATGTTGCCGCGATCGTGGACCGCATCTATGGACGCTGACTTCACCGTGCTTGCCGGGTCGCCGCGGCGGATCCTGATGACCTGCGACACCGTGGGCGGCGTGTGGCGCCACACGATGGACCTGTCGCGCGCGTTGTGCCTGCGCGGGTACAACGCGACGCTGGCGACCATGGACCTGGCCTGCCTCGCCGCCTGCGACGAGATCGCGATGCGCGTCCCCCGGACCTCCACATCGAATCCTCCGGCATTGAAGGCCTGCGCATGAACTTCGTGCTGTTCTACCACTCGCTGGTCTCGGACTGGGGCCACGGCAACGCGCATTTCCTGCGTGGCGTCGTGGCGGAATTGCTTGCGCGCGGCCACCGGGTCGAGGTGTACGAGCCGGAGAACGGCTGGAGCCGGCGGCATCTCGTGGCCGACCATGGCGAGGCCCCGATCGTGGCATTCCAGCGACGCTTTCCGCGCCTGTGCAGCCGCACCTGGAAGTCCGACGGCTTCGATCCCGCGCTGGCGCTGGAGGGTGCCGACGTCGTGATCGTGCACGAGTGGAACCCGCCGGGACTGGTGGCCCGGATCGGCCGCGAACGGCGCGGCCGCGGTGGTTTCAGGTTGCTGTTCCACGACACCCGTCATCGCAGCGTCACCGCGCCCGACGAGATGGCGGCCTGCGACCTGCGCGACTACGACGGGGTGCTGGCGTTCGGCAGCGCGGTGCGGCAGCGCTATCTCGAAGAAGGCTGGCACGACAGCGTGTTCACCTGGCACCAGGCCGCCGACACGCGTGTTTTCCACCCGCATGTGCGGAACCGGCTCGACCAGCAACTGGTGTGGATCGGCAACTGGGGCGACGGCCAACGCGCACGCGAACTGGAGGAATACCTGTTCGGTCCGGTGCGCGACCTGCAGTTGCGCGCCACAGTGCACGGCGTGCGCTATCCGCCGCAGGCGCTCGAAGCGTTGGACGACGCCGGCATCGCCTATCGCGGCTGGCTGCCCAACTGGCGGGTGCCCGAAGCGTTCGCGCGCGCCGCGCTCACGGTCCACGTGCCGCGCCGGCCCTACGCACGGGCACTGCCGGGCATTCCGACCATCCGCGTGTTCGAGGCGCTGGCCTGCGGCATTCCGCTGATCTGCGCGCCGTGGCGGGATTCCGAGCACCTGTTCGAGCCGGGCACGGATTACCTCAGCGTGCAGAACGGCGACGAAATGCGGGTCGCGCTGCGCGACGTGCTGAACGATCCCGCGCTGGCCGCGTCGCTGGCCGCGAACGGCCTTCAACGCATCCGCGCGCGACACACCTGCGGCCACCGTGTCGCCGAATTGATGGCGATCGTCGCCGCGCTCGGTGCCTTCGCGTCCGCGCCCATCCCGCAATCAGCGAAGGCAGCGCACAAGGAGACCGCCCATGCCTGACCAATTGAGCATCGCGATGTTCGGCTCCAGCCTGGTGTCGTCGTACCGGAACGGCGCCGCCACCTACTTTCGCGGGATATTGCGCGCGCTTGCAGCACGCGGGCACCGCATCCGTTTCTACGAACCCGATGCGCTGGACCGCCAGAAGCACCGCGACATCGCGGATCCGCCCTGGGCCATCGTGCATGTTTACCAGCCCGGGGAGGCCGGCGTGCGGGCGGCCCTGCAGCATGCACGCTGCGGCAGCGACATCGTGATCAAGGCCAGCGGCGTGGGCGTGGACGACGAACTGCTGGAACGCGAGGTGGCGGGGCTGAAATCGTCGACGTGCGCGGCGGTGTTCTGGGACGTCGAAGCGCCCGCCACGCTGGAGCGCATGGAAGCCGACCCCACCGATCCGTTCCGCGCGCTGGTGCCGAAGTTCGACATGGTGCTGACCCACGGCGGCGGCCCGCGCGTACTGGAAGGCTACCGCGCGTTCCACGCGCGCGATTGCGTGCCGATCTACAGCGCGCTCGATCCGGTTACCCATCATCAGGAAGCGCCACAATCGCGTTACGCAGCGGATCTCGCATTTCTTGGCAACCGGCTGCCCGACCGCGAATCACGCGTGCACGAATTCTTCTTCAAACCCGCGATCCAGATGCCCGGCTGTTCGTTCATCCTGGGCGGATCGGGGTGGGACGCGGGGCCGCCCAACGTGCGCCTGCTCGGCCACGTGCCGACTGCCGAACACAACGCACTCAATTGCAGTCCGCGGCTGGTGCTGAGTGTCAACCGCGACAGCATGGCGCGCTACGGCTTTTCGCCACCGACGCGGGTGTTCGAGGCTGGCGGCGCGGGCGCGTGCCTCATCGTGGACCGATGGGAAGGCATCGGGATGTTCCTCGAACCTGGCCGCGAGGTGCTGGTGGCCGACGACGGCGACATGGTGGCCGAATACGTGCACGGCATCGGCGAAGCACAGGCCCGCGCGATCGGCCGGCGTGCGCGCCAACGCCTGCTGAAGGAACACACCTACGTGCTGCGCGCCGAACAAGTCGAGGCCGCATTGCTGGGCCGGCAACTGGTGGAGGCCGCCTGAATGCAAGGCACGCTGGATTTCGCCTTCCGCGTCGGCCTTTCGCTGCGTTCGGCCGACGAGGGCAGGTCGAACAGGAACAGGTCGAACGGAAGCGGATCGAACAGGCGCATTTGCCATGACAGCGCATGGCGCGAAAGCCGCCACCGGCCACGGCGAGATCCGCGCCATCAATCGCGCGAAAGCCAACCGCGCCATTTGAAGATGCCGAGCGGGATCAGCACGCTCAAGGCGATCGCGCCGAGCGCCATCGCGTAACCCCATGGCTGCGACAGTTCCGGCATCGCCTTGAAGTTCATGCCCCAGATGCCGGCCAGCAGCACCGGTGGCACGGCCACCACCGACACCACGGTGAACAGCTTCATCACGTTGTTCTGGTTGACGCTGATCATCCCGAGGACCGCGTCCAGCAGGAACTGCAATTTCTCGGTGAGCTGCTCGTCGAACTGGTCCAGCGCGTCGAGATCGTTGCGGATCATCGCGAGACGCGAGACCGGTTCGTCCGGCAACCATTCGGGTTGTTTCTCGCACATGAACACCACAATCCGCGTGATGCCGAGCAGGGTGCCGCGGCTGCGCGCCAGCCGCGCCTCCAGCTTGCCGACGTGCACCAGCCAGCGGCGCAGGTGTTGCCTTTCGGTCAACCTCTCGCTGAAGACGTGGGTGGAAAGCTTGGCGACGTCGCCGGCGATCCTTTCCATGCTCTGGGCGGTGCGCTCGGTCATGGTCTCGAGCAGTTCGGCGAAGGCGCTGGCGGCGCCCCCGTGCGACTGGTCTTCGTGCCACTCGCCGGCCGCGATGTCGAAGGTCGGCGACGACGCGTAGCGCTGGGTCACCAGCACCTTCGGCGTCAGTACCAGCGACACCGGCGTGGCCGACACGCCGTCCTCCACGTCCGTGAATCGCGAGATCTGCAGGAACACGGATTGCGCGCTGCTGCGGTTGCGTCCGGCGAGTCCGATCCCCACGATGTCGTCGCGATCCGGCAGCTTCAGCCTGGCCACCTGTTCGCACGCCTTCACCTCGGTGGGATCGGGCTCGCAAAGGTCCAGCCAGGCGGTGCTGTCCGGGATCGGATTGCCGTGCAGCCAGACCAGAGGATGCGTTTCACCATCGGCATGGATGGTCAGCATGGGTGTCGGTCTCCGGGCGTCAGTGGCCAAGGCAGAGTAACAAGCACGCAGCAGGGTACGCACGTCTTCGCCAAGTGTCGCAGAAGCGCGTGCATGCGGCGCGCAGGATCACTGTCATGCCCGGGCGCCAGCGCCGGAGCCGGGCGGGGCCGCCCGGCGTGCGGGATCCACGGCGCGACCTTGCCCGCACATGAACGGCTTCACGCACGCTTCATTGACCGCCGCGCAACATTTCAAATTGTCTGCAACGAAAGGAATCGACATGGCGACGCTGGTCGGTGATTTCATCATCGAGCGCCTCGGGGCGTGGGGCGTCCACCGCATTTACGGTTATCCGGGCGACGGCATCAACGGCTTGATGGGCGCGATGAACCGCGCAGACGGCAAGGTCGAACTGGTGCGTGCGCGCCACGAGGAAATGTGCGCGTTCATGGCCTGCGCGCACGCGAAATTCACGGGCGAGGTGGGCGTGTGCATGGCCACGTCCGGACCCGGCGCGATCCATTTGCTGAACGGGCTGTACGACGCCAAGCTCGACCACATGCCCGTGGTCGCGATCGTGGGCCAGCAGGCGCGTTCGGCGCTGGGCGGCCAGTACCAGCAGGAGGTGGATCTGACTTCGCTGTTCAAGGATGTCGCCTCCGAGTACGTGGAGTTGGTCACCGTGCCGGCACAGGTACGCCACGTGGTGGACCGTGCGATGCGGATCGCGATATCCAAGCGCGCGGTCACCTGCATCATCGTTCCCAACGATCTGCAGGAACTGGAAGCTGTCGAAACGCCGCCGCGCAAGCACGGTACGGTCCACTCGGGCCTCGGCTATCGCGCGCCGCACGTGGTGCCGGCCGAGCGTGATCTGCAACAGGCCGCCGATCTGCTGAATGCCGGCAGCAAGGTGGCTATCCTGGTCGGGGCCGGCGCACTGGGTGCGCATGAGGAGGTGATCGAGGTCGCCGAACTGCTGGGCGCAGGCGTCGCGAAGGCGCTGCTTGGCAAGGCGGCGCTGCCGGACGAATTGCCCTTCGTCACCGGTTCGATCGGCCTGCTCGGTACCAAGCCAAGCTGGGATCTGATGACCGAGTGCGACACGCTGCTGATGATCGGCTCGCGCTTTCCGTATTCCGAATTCCTGCCCAAGGAAGGTCAGGCGCGCGGGGTGCAGATCGACATCGACCCGGCGATGCTTTCGATCCGTTATCCGATGGAGATCAACCTGGTCGGCGACGCACGGGCGACGCTGCAGGCGCTGATCCCCAAATTGAAACGCAAGATCGACCGCGAGTGGCGCGCGACGATCGAGAAGAACGTGCGCGAGTGGTGGCAGGTGCTGGAATCGCGGGCGATGGTCGAGGCCGAACCGATCAACCCCGAACGTGTGTTCTGGGAGCTCTCGCCCAGGCTGCCGGAGCATTGCATCCTCTCTTCCGACTCCGGTTCGGCGGCCAACTGGTATGCACGCGACCTGAAGATCCGCGACGGCATGCTGGCATCGCTTTCGGGCGGCCTCGCCACGATGGGTCCCGGCGTGCCGTACGTGATTGCGGCGAAGTTCGCGTTTCCCGATCGCGTGGCGATCGCGCTGGTCGGCGATGGCGCGATGCAGATGAACGGCAACGCGGAACTCATCACGATCAAGGACTACTGGAAGGAATGGGCGGACCCGCGCCTGGTCATCATGGTACTGAACAACGGCGACCTGAACCAGGTGACGTGGGAGCAGCGGGTGATGGAAGGCGATCCGAAATACGACGCGTCGCAGCACGTGATCGATTTTCCCTACGCGCGCTACGCCGAACTGATCGGGCTGAAGGGCATCATGGTCAACAAGCCCGGGCAGATCGGGCCGGCGTGGGACGAGGCGCTGAAAGCGGATCGTCCCTGCGTGATCGAGGTGATCACCGACCCGGAAGTGCCGCCGCTGCCGCCGCACATCACCTTCAAGCAGGCCAAGGCCTTCGCGGAGTCCATGTTGAAGGGCGACACCGGCACCAACGCGATGCTGCGCGAAACCGCGCGCGAAACGTGGGCCACGCTGTTCCCCGGCCACAAGAAGGATTGAACGATGGAAGCCATCGCGCTCGGCAAGGCGAGGGTGAATGCATACAAGGTGCCGACCGATGCCCCGGAATCCGACGGCACGCTGGAATGGAATTCGACCACGCTGGTGCTGGTGGAGGTCGAGGCCGGCGGCGAGCATGGCACCGGATACAGTTACGCCGGCAGCGCGACCGCGGTCCTGATCCGCGACTTGCTGGCCGGCGTGATCGAAGGTCGTGATGCGATGGACGTGCAAGGTGTGTGGTGGGCGATGGCCGCGGCGGTCCGGAATCTGGGCCGCCGCGGCGTCGCATCCATGGCGATCGCGGCGATCGACAACGCACTATGGGACCTGAAGGCGAAGTTGCTGGACGTGCCGCTGGTGAAATTGCTGGGCGCGGTGCGCGAGGCCATCCCGGTGTACGGCAGCGGCGGTTTCACCTCCTACAGCGATGCGCAATTGCGCGAGCAACTCGGCGGCTGGGTTGATGACGGCATCGCGATGGTGAAGATGAAGGTCGGACGGGAACCGCAACGGGATCCGGCGCGCGCGAAAGTGGCGCGCAAGGCGATCGGCGACGACCCGCAGTTGTTCGTGGACGGCAACGGCGCGTATGCACGCAAGCAGGCCTTGCGCCTCGCGCACATCTTCGCGCAGGAATGCGACGTGGGATGGTTCGAGGAACCTGTTTCGTCGGACGACCTCGACGGATTGCGCATGTTGCGCGACCGCGCGCCGGCCGGCATGGACATCGCCGCCGGCGAATACGGCTACGACGCCGGCTATTTCCGGCGGATGCTGGCGGCCGAAGCCGTCGATGTGCTGCAGGCCGATGCCACGCGGTGTGGCGGCATCACCGGCTATCTGCAGGCGGCCGCGCTGTGCGACGCGTTCCACGTTCCGTTGTCCGCGCATTGCGCCCCGGCACTGCACATGCACCCGGCCTGCGCGACGCGGGCGTCACGCCACATCGAGTATTTTCATGACCACGTCCGCATCGAACACATGTTGTTCGATGGCGTGCCCGAACCGGTGCATGGCCGCCTGCATCCCGACCTGTCGCGGTCTGGCGCGGGCATCACGTTCAAGCACGCGGATGCGGAGCGGTACCGCGTTTCGTAGGGCGGGCTTCAACCCGCGATCAAGGAGGACATCCCATGGAATTCGACCACATCAAGGAAAAATGCCGGCACGAGCAATGCACCTGCGAGGTCGAGGCGGGTCATCCGTACTGCAGCGAATACTGCCGCACCGCCACCGAATTCACCGACGAGGTGCCGCGCGATGAAGCCGAGCGCGGCGGATGCGGTTGCGGGCACAAGGACTGTTCGCCGAAATAATCGTGCGGGCGGCGCGAAAAGCAGCTTCGATGCGGCCCGGACGAAGTGCCGGCGTGGCGGTGTTCGGCGCGCTGGCGGTGGCCGCCGGTGCGGCCGCCTTGCGGCGGCGCCCGCCACGCCGGAGCGACAAATGGCCGGGGCGCGAAGCCACGGTGGCCGCGGCGCGCAGGCTGAACCGTGCCGCCGGGCTGATCGCGACGTCCACCCTGCTCGACAGCGGCGTCGAGCATTATCGCGGCGCGTTCCACAACAGGGCGATGGTCATCCCGCTCGTCGTCTCCGCCTTGGCGCTGGCGGTGAGCGCGCATGGCACGCGCGACGAGCGCAAGACCGCGCATCGCGTCCGCGATTCGATCTACGCGGCGGCGGCGCTGACCGGCGTGGTCGGCACCGGTTTCCATGTCTGCAACATCGGCAAGCGCCCGGGCGGATTCTGCTGGCAGAACCTCTTCTACGGATCACCGCTGGGCGCGCCCGCCGCGGTCGCGCTGGCGGGGTTGCTGGGTTACTACTCGGAACGTTTGCGCGACAGCGAAGGTTGGGCCACGCCGCGGGTATTCGGAATGCCGGCGGGACGCGCGCTCGCGGCACTGACCGCCGCGGGATTGGTCGCCACGTCCGGCGAAGCAGGTCTGCTGCACTTCCGCGGCGCCTACCACGATCCCTTCATGTTCGTGCCGGTCACGGTGCCGCCGATCGCGGCGGTGCTGCTGGCGGAGACCGCGGCCACGCACCCACACCGCCCGCGCCGGCTGACGCGCTGGTGGCTGCGCCTGACCGCGCTGACCGGATTCCTCGGCGCCGGCTTCCACGTCTTCGGCGTGAGCCGGAACATGGGCGGCTGGCGCAACTGGTCCCAGAACATCCTCGTCGGTCCGCCCATTCCCGCGCCGCCGAGTTTCACCGGCCTTGCATTGGCGGGCCTGGCTGCGCTCGGCCTGATCGAGGAGCACCCGCGTGCCTGAGCGCTATCCCGGTTACGACGTCATGGCCAAGCGCGACACGCCGTCGTGGAACGACGCGACGCGCAGGGTGATCGATGCGCGCCTCGCGATCGTCGATGCGCCGAAGTTTCTGGACCAGGGTGAATGGCTGACGCTGCATGCGATCTGCGACGGCATCGTGCCGCAGCGCGCGCCACGGAGTGCGCAGGTGCCAATCGCCGCGATGGTCGACCGCAAACTCGCGAAAGATCATCGCGACGGTTACCGCGACGCGAGACTGCCGCCGCTGCGCGAAGCGTGGCGGCGCGGGCTGGCCGCGCTGGATGCATCCGCCCAGGCCCGTGCCGGCGACTCGTTTCACCTTCTCACCGCCGCCACACGGGATGCGCTGCTCAAGGCCATGCACGACGGCGAACTCGATGGGCCGGAGTGGGGCGGCATGCCGTCCGCGTTGTTCTTTCGCGAACGCGTGACGCACGACATCCTCGCCGCGTACTACTCGCATCCGACCGCGTGGAACGAAATCGGCTTCGGCGGCCCGGCCGCGCCGCGCGGCTACGTGCGGATGTATTTCAATCGGCGCGATCCGTGGGAAGCGGCCGAAGCCAAACCCGGGGGCGACGACGAGGTGCAAAGGGCCGACGAGGATGTGTGAGGGAAGAAAAAGTTTGACGCGGATAGGCACGGATAGAGCGCGAGCAATGCTTTTGTCTTGAGCCGCTCCGATCCGCCTTTATCCGCGTCAAAAATGCATTTGCCGTTCAACAGTGATGACCCTGGAATCGATCAATCTGCACGACGCCCTGCACACCCCGCGCGGCAAGGACGGCCGTGCGCCCGACCCGTTGCGCGCCGGCGGCTGGATGCCGATGCGCGCATACCGTGATGACGAGCAGGTCGACTTCGCGATCGTCGGTACCGGCGCGGGCGGCGGCACGCTGGCGTGCAAGCTCGCGGAGGCGGGGTTTTCCGTGGTGGCGCTGGATGCGGGCGCGTGGTGGCGACCGCTGGAGGAATTCGCGTCCGATGAAACGCACCAGGACAAGCTGTTCTGGACCGACGAGCGCATCTGCGATGGCGACAACCCGCTGAAGCTCGGCAGCAACAACAGCGGCAAGTCGGTTGGAGGCTCGACCGTGCACTTCGCGATGGTCTCGCTCAGGTTTCGCCCGGAATGGTTCAAGTGCCGGACATTGCTGGGCTACGGCGCCGACTGGCCGCTGGATTGGCGCGAGATGTGGCACTACTACGACGAGGTCGAGCAGTCGTTGAAGATCTCCGGGCCGGTGACTTATCCGTGGGGTCCGAGGCGTCCGCGCTATCCGTATCGCGCGCACGAAGTGAACGCGGCCGGCTGGGTGCTGGCGCAAGCCTGCGAAGCGATGGGGATCGCGTGGACTGAAACGCCGCTGGCCACGCTTTCGGCGCCGCGCGGACTGGCGCATCCCTGCGTGTATCGCGGGTTCTGTGTCACCGGCTGCGCGACCAACGCCAAGCAAAGCGCGCTGGTCACGTGGATTCCACGCGCGGTGAAGGCGGGCGCTGAAATCCGCGACCTCGCGATGGTGGGCCGCGTCGAGGTCAATGACAAGGATCGCGCGACCGGCGTGCATTACCAGCGCGAAGGGCGCTGGCGCTTCCAGCGCGCACGCAACGTGGTGGTGGCGGGTTACGCAATCGAAACGCCGCGCCTGCTGTTGAATTCAGCGGATGCGCGACACCCGGATGGACTCGCCAACCGCTCCGGACTGGTCGGCAGGAACCTGATGACGCAGACCAACCAGGGCGTGTACGGCGTGATGGCCGACGAAATCCGTTGGTACAAGGGGCCGCCTTCGCTGACGCTCACCGAGCATTGGAATTACTGCGATGAAGGCAAGGACTTTTTCGGTGGTTACGCCTTCATGTCGCAGGGCCCGCTGCCGCAGGCGTGGGCATCCACGCAGGCAGGCAACCATGGTTTGTGGGGCGATGCGTTGCTGCGCGAGATGCAGCAGTACAACCACCAGGCCGGACTCAAGATCGTCGGCGAAACGCTGCCGCAGGAACGCAACCGCGTCACGCTGGCCGACGAGAAGGATCAATACGGATTGCCGGTTGCGCGCGTGACGTTTTCGCTGTGCGACAACGACAAGGCGTTGGTCAGGCATTCGATCGATTTCATGACGCGCAGCCTCGATGCGATCGGCGCGCGTGATGTTTGGGCCGAAGCCGACGACACCTGCCATCTGAACGGTACTGCGCGGATGGGCGACGACCCTGAAACCAGCGTGGTGAACGCCGATTGCCGGAGCTGGGACATTCCGAATTTGTGGGTCTGCGATGGCTCGGTGTTTCCGACCGTCGGCGGCGTCAATCCGTCGCTGACGATCCAGGCCATCGCCTGCCGGACAGGCGATCGCATCCGGCAACTGGCCGCGCGAGGCGAGTTGTGATTCGCGCGGTCTTGACTTCGCGCGATGCAAGATCAGGTGGGATTTGGACATGCATGAACACGGATCGAAAGTGCAGGGCGGGGGTAGCGCAGCGACAAATTCGTCTGGAACGAATTTGGACCGCGCAAGCGGGCCCCGGGCCGAAGCGAGGGGTGAGCATCCGGATGACGCGAACAATCCCGCCTGTCTCGCCTGCGGGGGGATACGCCGCTTTCGCGGCTCCTACCGCCCTACATCGTCCTTGAGACAGGAGAACAGCATGAACGCCCAACCCGTCACTCACACACCACCGCGCCGACGCGGCCGTTTCCAGGACAAGGTGGTCGTGATCACCGGCGCGTCGGCCGGCGTGGGCCGCGCGACAGCCCGTGCCTTCGCGCGCGAAGGCGCCAAGGTCGCGCTGATCGCGCGCGGACAAGAAGGACTGGAGGCCGCACGGCGCGAAATCGAGATCGGCGGCGGCACTGCGATCACAATCGCCTTGGATGTCGCCGACGCGCAGGCACTGGATGGTGCCGCCGACCGTACCGAGCGCGAGCTCGGACCGATCGACATCTGGGTCAACAACGCGATGGTCACGGTGTTTGCACCGGTCGACGAACTCGGCGCCGAAGAATTCAGGCGCGTCACCGAAGTCACCTACTTGGGAGGCGTGTACGGCGCGATGGCCGCGCTGAAACGCATGCGCGCGCGCAATCGCGGCACCATCGTGCAGGTGAGCTCCGCGCTGGCCTATCGCAGCATTCCGCTGCAGTCGGCGTACTGCGGCGCCAAGCACGCACTCGCGGGTTTCGTGGATGCGCTGCGCTGTGAATTGGCGCACGAGCGGAGCCCTATCCATGTCACCGCGGTGCAGATGCCGGCGCTGAACACGCCGCAGTTCGGCTGGGCGCGCAACAAATTGCCGCACCGTCCGCAACCGGTGCCGCCGATCTTCCAGCCGGAAGTGGCGGCGGACGCGATCCTGTTCGCCGCGAGCCATCGGCGCCGCAACGTGCCGGTCGGTGCGTCGACGTGGATGGCCGAATGGGGCCAACGCTTCGTGCCGGGACTGCTGGACAGATATCTCGGCCGCACCGCATGGGGCGGACAACAGACGCCCGAACCCGACGACCACCAGCACCCCGACAACCTGTTCTCGCCGGTGGATGGCGATCCCGGCGCGCATGGTCGCTTCGACAAGCGCTCGCGCGGGTTTTCGTGGGCGCTGTGGGTTGAAAAGAACCGCCGCGCGCTCGGGTGGGGCTTGTTCGCCGCCGGCGCGGCAGGCGCGGGCTGGTGGCTCGGCGCCCGAAGAAGGAAAAGAACTGACACGGATGAATGCGGATGGCGCGGATAGAGCTTTTTGGTCTGACCCTTGTCTGCTTTGATCCGCCTGATCCGCGTTGATCCGCGTCAAAAAATGCGTGGCGCTCTTGCCCGCTCCCACGCAAAATTCGCCTTACGAAGGAACGACCATGAGCATAGGAAGCCGCCATTGGGCGATCGCCGAGGGATACATTCCCGCGCCCGGCCACGACGATGACGATCCCCGCTTCGAGAGCCACGAAGCCGCCTGCCTGTTGAACGTCAACGATGTCGACGCACACGTCACCATCATGCTGTACTTCGGCGATCGCGAACCGGTGGGGCCTTATCGCGTCACGGTGCCGGCGCGGCGCACCCTGCACCTGCGTTTCAACGACCTGACCGATCCCGCGCCGGTGCCGCGCGAAACCGACTACGCCAGCGTCTTCTTCAGCGACGTGCCGGTCGTGCTGCAACACACGCGCCTGGATTCGCGCCGGCCTGCGCTGGCCTTGCTGAGCACGATCGCGTTCGCGGAAAACGATTCCGGTTGATGCGGCTCCAGGTGATGGGGGGGCTGCGGCGTCAGCAACGTTCGCGCATCGGCCGGTCGGACCAGTAGCGTTGCTCGGGACCGGTGCGCGGCGGCGCGGAAACCTGCGGTGCATCGCCAAGCCTGCGCCAGGTGCCCACCTGCTTCTTGTCGTAGGCGCCCCAACGCGAACAAAAGCTGTTGTTCTCGTACACGCCCATCAGCGCACGCGTGTGCCCCACCACCATGAACCGGACGTATTCGTGCTCGACGGGCAGTGATTGCGTGGTGTCGATCCAACTGGTCATGCGCATGCTTCTCCTGTGTCCAGTGCCGCATCCAATTGCGTTGCGGCCTCCCACAATGCACGCCTCGTGCCATCCGTGCGTCCGCCGTCGAGCAGGCGCGACGCGCCCCTGGCGCTCGTCGGCCGTCGTTCATATTCGACAAGCACTTGCTGAAGGTTTGTTCATCCGGCATCAGCAAGGGGACGTGCGCGGGCACCACGCGCGGCACGAATGCGGCCGGTTTCGACTGGCAAAAATTTCCCCGCCCGGGAAATTGGTTCCGAAGATGCGCGCCGCGCTGCACGCGGAACGCGCGCCACGAAGCCAATCCGCCATGGCACGTGCTTTGCTTGCCGCAAGGCGCCGCAAGAAGCGGCCGCGTGACCCACAAGGAGTAGTCGACATGAATCGCAAGTCCGCACCGCTGCTGCTCGCATTGACCGGCGCGCTGGCGCTGACCGCCATGGGCTGCTCGAATCCGTCGGGCGACCAGCAGCAGAATCCGCCGAATGCCGCGACCGCCGCGGCGCCGCCGCCCGCGTTCACTGCCACCCAACCGGAAACCGGGGGGACCGCCATGCAACCTGCGCCGGGCGGCAGCATGGGCAGTGGAAGCCCGAGCTTCGAAGACGTGGCGGGCAGCAAGGGTTACATCACGCAGGACGATGCGCAGCGCATCCCGTGGCTGGGCCAGCATTTCACGCAATGCGACGCGAACGGTGACGGCCGGATCACGCAGCAGGAATACAGCCAGTGCCGGCAGGGGCCGGGGCAAGGCACCATGCAGCAGCCGCCCGCACTGCCACCGCAGGGCGCATCCACCTCGGGTTGATCCTGCGTTGCCGGTTGACGGGCGCGCCGGGGTGGCGTCGATCAGATGGGTCCCGCTGCCCGGAAGACAACGGAGATCCTGATGAAGCATGTCGCGGCCCAAGGCAAGAAGAAGACCCCGGGAAGCCGGGTAACCGGCACCGTGCGCAAGCAGCGCGACATCCAGCGTGACGTCGCAAGGAAGGGCGCGAAGAAGCCATCCAAATCGTCGTCCGGGAAACAGAAGAAGGCCGTGCAGGCGGGTCCGAAGCCGCAGCCGACGAAACAGCCCGCCCAGCATCTCGACAAACCGGGCGACGAGCACCGGCTCGATCCTGCCCCGCGTTATTCCGCGCCGTTCTACAAAGGCAGCGGCAAACTCGAGGACAAGGTCGTGCTGATTACCGGCGGCGATTCCGGCATCGGCCGGGCGGTCGCCGTGCTGATGGCGCGCGAGGGCGCGGACGTGGCCATTGGCTATCTAGTGGAAGACGAGGACGCGGATACCACCCGGCAGGCCGTGGAGAAGGAAGGTCGCCGCTGCCTCGTGGTGCAGGGCGACGTGAAAGATCCCGCGTTCTGCAACGAACTGGTCGCGAAAACCGTCGAGGCGTTCGGAAAGCTCGACGTGTTGGTCAACAACGCCGCCTTCCAGATGCACACGGAGCGGCTGGAAGACCTGACCGACGAGCATCTCCAGGAAACGTTGCAGACCAACATCGGCGGCTATTTCCAGATGGCGCGCGCGGCGTTGCCGTTCCTGAAGGCCGGCAGCGCGATCATCAATACCGGGTCGGAGACCGGGCTGTTCGGCAGTCCGGCGCTGCTGGACTATTCCGCGACCAAGGGCGCGATCCATGCCTTCACGCGGTCGCTGGCCAGGAACGTGCTGTCGCGCGGCATCCGCGTGAACGCAGTGGCGCCGGGCCCGGTGTGGACGCCGCTCAATCCGTCCGACCAACCCGCTGAAAAGGTACCGGAATTCGGCAAGGGCAGCGCCATGGGGCGCCCCGCGCAACCGGAAGAGCTGGCGCCGGCCTATGTCTTCCTCGCGGCGCCGGCCTGCTCGTCCTACATCAGCGGCAGCGTCCTGGAGGTCCTGGGCGGCCCGACCGGCTGATTTGCTCTGTCCCCCGGGCCGCTTCAGGCAAGGTCCCTGGAATTTTGCTAAAACGAGGGTCGTGCTTCCGCGCGAGCGTCGCGCGTGGATGTGGACTTAACGTTGCAACGGTTACCATCGGCGTTTTTCGCGGGGCGTACTGGAGAGCAGCAATGAAAGCTGGCGCCGCCACAGGCAACGTGCTTCTGGTCGATGACAACGACGGTTTCGCGCGTGTCGTCGCCGAGGTGGCCCGGCAGTGCCGATGCAAGCTGGTGCGCGCGGGTACGCTGGAAGAGGCGCGCGAGGTCAGTGCCCGCGAAGGTTTCGACCTGATCCTGGTCGACATCGAACTGCCGGACGGCAACGGCCTCGACCTGCTGGAAGACATCGAACTCGACATGCACGGACGCGTGGTGGTGGTCACCGGGGCGCCCAGCGTGGAAAGCGCCTTGCGCGTGCTGAAATCGCCCGTGGTGGATTACCTGGTGAAGCCGGTCGCGGCCGAGCCCCTGCGACAACTGCTGCTGGACGCGAACGACTTCGCCGCGCACCGGGCGGTGCTCGCCGAATCGGCTGGCGGCATGATCGGGCGGTCCGCGCGGATGCGCACGCTGCTCAGCGAAATCGCCCGGGTCGGTCCCGCCGACGTGTCCGTGCTGGTCCACGGCGAAAGCGGCACCGGCAAGGAGCTGGTTGCGCGCGCGTTGCACAGCGCCAGCGGCCGGGCCGGCGCGTTCGTGGCGGTCAATTGCGGTGCGTTGGCGCAGGACCTGCTGGGCAGCCTGCTGTTCGGCCATGAGCGCGGGTCGTTCACCGGCGCGGTGCAATCGCACACCGGTTACTTCGAGCAAGCCCAGGGCGGCACGCTGTTCCTCGACGAAATCACCGAGATGCCGCAGTCGCTGCAGGTGTACCTGCTGCGGGTGATCGAATCCAAGGCCTTGACGCGCGTGGGCGGCACGCGCGAAATTCCCGTGGACGTGCGGCTGATCGCGGCAACGAATCGCGATCCGCACGTGTGCATGGAAAATGGCCTGCTGCGGCAGGATCTCTACTACCGCCTGAGCGGCTACATCCTGCAGACGCCGCCATTGCGGGATCGCCGCGACGACATCCCGCTGCTCGCGCATCACTTCCTCGGCAGCCTCAACCAGCGCTACGGTACCAACAAGCAGTTCACGCCGGATGCGCTGCTGCACATGTCCGAAGCGCCGTGGCCGGGCAACGTGCGCGAATTGCGCCATGCGGTGCAGCGCAGTTACCTCGTCGCCGGGGAAAGCAACCAGATCGCCTACCGGCCGGACGACGCGTCAAGAATTTCCGGGGGGCCGGAATCCACGGCCGACGCCGTGAAATTCGCGGTGGGCATGTCGTTCGAGGACATCGAGCGCGAGATGCTGCTGAAGACGCTCGCACGCTGCGGCAACAACAAGAGCCGGGCAGCGCGGGTACTCGGCATCACTTCCAAGACCATCTACAACCGGCTGATGCGCTACCGCGCCCTCGGGTTGATCGACGACGCCGTGATGCCCGGTCTCGTGAACGAAACCCGCTGAGCCGGACCCGCCACGCTTGCGGCGTGGCGCGCCAGCCCGCGATGGGTTGCATGGCGGACTGCTGGCTTCGCGCCGGAAAATAGCCATCACGCCTTCGGCGCACCGCCGGCGCGCGAATGACCGCCGCTGCGGCAAGGCCCCGTTCCGTGACGCAACCGTGACGATGGTGCGAAAAATACTTCCACTTTGCGTGCGGCTGGTAAATCTTTTCCGCATTCCGCGCCCCGACCGTCTCCCCGTGCCCGGGCTGACCCGAGGCCCGTCCAGGCCCGCCATGGGGCTGGAAGCCTCATGCCCATTGGGTTTCGGTGGAACCGTTCAGGCGCCATTCGCGTTTGCGAAGGGTTTGGCATGGCGCTTGCTCTACACCCGCGCCGCGACTGAGGGCGGAAAGCCGATCACAAGGGATTTGATCGAAGGATCCAGACTCGCCGACAAAGGAAATGCCGGCAGCGATGAGAAGAAGGGCACCGAGAACCTTGATGATCATCGAACAACCTGCCCGAGCATGGTCTGGCGCGAGCGCGATCGCTGACGAGTCGGTCACGCATGCGCCCCATCACTTTCCGCTTCTCAGTCGCGGCCTTTCCTCGCAGCAAGGTGAAACCGATTTGCGCAGCCTTCCCGCCACCGTGAATTCCGGACCTTCGACGATCGAACTGGCTGGCTGCCGGTTCGCGGCGGACGATCCGCCAGACGTTTCGACGCATGGGGATTTGCGACGGGCCCTCGCGGTCGAGCGCGCGCGCATCCGGCACATGTGCCAGGCGCTGGCCTGCACCGGGGACGGCGACGTGCGCCAGCGTTGGCAGGCGGAGATGGCCGACAGCCTGGCCCGCGTGCGAAAGATCGAACGAACGCTTCGCGCCGGCGCATCATCGGCCGAGCAACGCGCAGCCGACATGGTGGATGAATGTTTGCTGGAAGCGGTGGAGCTGGCGCGCGCCGACGGCGATGCACGCACGGCCGAAACCGTCGCGATGGAGTGCATGGCGCTGGTCGAAATGCGCTGCATGCGCATCCGGCAGGGAAGCATCGGCCAAAGCCGCTTTCGCGCCGGAGAAAGGACGCATCCGCTGCAAGGAGCAACGCCATGAGAAATATCAATGAAGTGATGACCGAAGACGTCTACCTCGTCACCCCGGATCAGACCATTGCCGAAGCCGCGTTGCTGATGCGCGAGAAGGATGTCGGCAGCGTGGCCGTGCACGCCGACGACAAACTCGTCGGCATCTTGACCGATCGCGACCTTGCGATCCGCGCCGTCGCGGACGGCCTCGACTCCGGCACGCGCGTGCGCGACGTCATGACCGAAGGCATCAAGTACTGCTTCGACGATGAGGAAGTCGACGAGGTGGCATCGAACATGGCGGAACTGGAGATCCGGCGGCTGCCGGTCGTCAATCGCAACAAGCGGCTGGTCGGTTTCGTTTCGCTCAGCAACGTGGCGGATGCGGGGGAAACCGATTCCACCCGCGTACTGCTGCGCTCCGTGGCCCGCCCGCATTGATCCGATTGAACGCCATGACCGGACCGCAGCCCGCATCCGCATTACCGCAACGTCGAGGAACAGCCATGCCGGAAGACTTGTCATTGCGGTTGACGGGCGATGAAACCGGTATCGGTGCGGTGATCGCCGCGCTGCGTGCCATGCCGGACGTGGAAGGCGTGGTCGAACTCGGACTGGATGTCCCCGGGCAGAGCGATGATTCCGGCTCGATCGGCTTGCCGGGACAGGGCGACGATGCCAGCTCGCTCGGCCTGGCCTCGGAAGAGGGCAACGCGGAAGCACAGGACGTGCAAATCCATATTTCCAACTCCATTGCCCACGACCATGTCCATGGCCGCATCGAGACGCTGGCCGCGGGCGCCGGCGTCGTGGTGGAATGGCTGGACCTGCAAGGAGAATGATCCAATGAACGCAATCGGTGTCGCGGCGGTACAAAACGGTCGCCAGCCGCACCCTGGAGGTTCGATGGAAACCCATGATTCCCCGACCGGTGCCGGCGCCAGGCCGCGCGGCGACGGCAATCACACGGAGCAGGCTGCGATCGAAACCCTGGAGCAAATCCTGGGCTCGATGGTGCACGCCATTTCCAATTCGCTCAACTCGGTGATGGCGGCGTCGCAGCTCGCCAACCTGCTGATCACGCAGGGGCGGCTGGACGAAGCCAAGGCATCCCTGAACCGCGTCGAGGAAGAGTGCACGCGCGCGGCGCGGCTGGTACGCGACGGCCGCAACCTCGCCACGCTGCGCGTGCCGGATCCGCTGGATGGCGTGGACGTGGCGACACTGCTCGCATCCTGCGCCGCGGCTTGCGCCGATCTCGGCGAAGTGCGCGTCGATTGCCAGGCCGATCTTCCGCTGGTGCACGGCCAAGCCGATGCCCTGAAGCGACTGTTCGTCGAGATCCTCGACAACGCCTTCCAGTTTGGCGCCCGCGGCATCGCGGTGTCCGCCACCCGCGATCCCGAGCGCGGCGCGATACGCATCGAGTTTCGCGACGACGGACCCGGCGTGAACCTGCGGCCGGACACCTTGTTCGATGCGTTCGTGACATCCGATCCGGCCGAGCACAGCGGCCTCGGACTCGCCATCGCCACGCAGATCGCCGCGGCCTACGACGGTTCCGTGGGGCTGGATCAATCACCGAGCGGGGCCGTTTTCTGGGTCCGTCTCCCCGTGGCATCGTCATGATGCAGTTTACGCTGCAACCGATCGTTTGAAGGAGGCCGCAATGAACGGCGATGGAATCATGGAGGAACTGGCGACTGCCCCGGCATGGCTGGGCAACGACCGGATCATGGAGCAGTGGGAGAACATCCCCGACCGGTTGCGGCGGCGCTGGCGCAAGCTGACCAACGAGGACGTGCGCCGCGCCGGCGGCAGCGCGGCGTACCTCGCCGAATGCTTGCAGCACCGTTACGGGGTCGACCGCCGCGAGGCCTTCCTGCAGGTGTACGAATTCGAAAGCGAGTTGTAGTGGTTGCCGGAATCATTCTGTTGTTGCGAGCCATGGATGGCACGCCGGGATCGAGCGGAGTCCTTGATCCTGCAAGCCGGCTGCGGTCAAACACCGCACCCGGGATCGGGAAAGGGGCAGGAAAGCCCCTTTCCCGGACGAATCACGGGGCGCGGCCGGTCCGCGCCCATCAAGGAGAAGCACATGAACCAGGACAAGATCGAAGGACAGTGGAAGCAACTGCGCGGCAAATTGAAGACGCGCTGGGGCAAGTTGACCGATGACGACCTGGACGTCGCGGAGGGCAACGCGGACTACCTCACCGGCAAGATTCAGGAGCGGTATGGCATTGCCAGGGATGAAGCCAAGGAACAGTTGCGGGATTTCGAAAGGGATATTTGAGTGCCGAACTGTCGCGGTGACCCCCCACCGCGCGGCAATGGAAGGGAAGCGCCGTTCTCCCTCGGCGCTTCCGGGCGGTTCCACGGATGGGCCGCATCGGACCGCTTGCGTCCCACGCAAGCGGGGCCGAAAACCCACCCTCGCATGGAGCGGGGTCGGGTTCCACCCCGGGCAGCACAGGGACGCGGCTGCCCGGGGTCTCCTTCATCGCTTCAGGAGAATCAAGAGAATCGGATGAACGTTTCGCTGCAGCGCATGCACGAGGCTGAGGTTCCGGCCTCGACAATCGGCAAGCAGGGCGCACAAAGGAGCACACCATGCTTTATTACGCCATCGTTTTTCTGATCATCGCGTTGATCGCGGGTTTCTTCGGGTTCTTCGGCGTCGCCGGCCTCGCCGGGGGCATCGCGAAGATCCTGTTCGTGATCTTCATCATCCTGTTCATCGTTTCACTCATTTTCGGTCGCCGCCGGTAGCGCCAATCTGTCGTCGATCGCCCCCTCTTGCATTGTCCGTATTGGAGTCGAGCAGCATGGACGCTACCAAATTGCTGACGCAGGACCACGAGAAGGTCCGCAAGCTGCTGAAGGAACTCGCAGGAACCACCGAGCGCGCCACCAAGAGCCGCACCGAGCTGCTGCAGAAGATCGCACTCGAACTGAAGGTCCACACCACCATCGAGGAAGAGATCTTCTACCCGGCGTTCCGGCAGGCACGCGAGGATTCCGAAAACGAGAAGATCTACTTCGAGGCGCTGGAGGAACACCGCGCAGCGGGGGATCTCGTGCTGCCCGACCTGCAGAAGACGCCGGTCGATTCGGAAAAGTTCAGTGGTCGCGCCAAGGTGCTGAAGGAACTGGTCGAGCACCACGCGGAAGAGGAAGAGGACGAAATGTTCAAGCGCGCGCGCAAGATCTTCCCCGAGGACGAACTGGAAGCGCTGGGCGAACAGCTCGAGGCCCGCAAGCAGGCATTGATGCGGGAACTGGCGCCGCGCATGAAACAGGCCGGCTGACCGGGGTTCCCGGTTTCGTGCAGGTTGGGCTGGGCCAGTTTCATCGGCTAAGCCAAGAGACGTGCGAAGAAATGGTTGGGCTTTTCCCGGATGAATCCGGGCTCAGCCCCCGACCTACGGGGATTCACTTCGTGTCGCGGGAACCGAGCGCAGCCATCGTTCCAGCTCGGCGGTGAACTGCAGCGCGGCATCGTTCAACGCCTTCACACCGCCCCGCGCGTCCGCGCTCGGCGCCGCCACCTCCACGTGGAAAAGCCTTTGCGCGATCGCGTTGCCATTGCGATTGTCGACCAGCGTGGCCGTTGCATCGAGCACGCCGCGACTCTCTCCGGGACTCGCGAAGGCCTGGCTGAAATCGTCCAGTCTGACATGCAGGCTGAAGTCCGTGTGCGCCGGGCCGGCCGGGCCGGTCACGGCGCGCCATGCGCCTTCACGCGCAATGGCGTTCCGGATGAGCGGCTCCAGCAGCCGCGCGGGCGGTGACACCCAATCCGATTGTGCGTACACGGCAATGCGATCGTCGTGGCGGTAGTCGAGCCGGTAATACAGTCCGGTGCCCTGCAGCCACGGCGCCACGCTGATGCGCGCCACCTGCAACGTTGCCATTCGGGATGTCGTGTCCGGCGCCTGCCGCGCCGGCGCTGGGGGACTCGTGAGCGTGTAGTGTTCCGGAAAACTCTGCCGTGACGAAAGCCGCGCGCAGCCAGCCATCACGAACAGGCAAGCGCCCAGCGCGAGCCAGTTCCGTGTCATGGATGGTCCTTGTCGTGATCGCCGCGGAAACCCGGCTCGCCGGGTCCGGGCGGACGCCGCGGCGGGCCGAAGATCAGGCTTTGCGGCTTGGCCTTCAGTTCATCCAGTACCTCGTCCAGTTGCCGCGACGTGCGCAGCAGGCTGTCGCTGAGTGTGTCGAAGTTCGGCACGGTCTGGCTGCCCAACTTGTCGCTCAGTCGCCGGCTCGACTCGGCAAGCGCCCGGACGGAAGCCTCGAGTTTCGCGGTATCGCGCAGCGGCGCCCGGGCGTCGCGCACGAGTTGGTCCGCGTGTGCGATCAACGCGTGGCTTTGCACCACGCTTTGTTGCACGTCGTCCAGCAGCGCCGGCAGCTGCGCTTCGATCGCGGCAAGCCGGCGGGTGGCGGTGTCGATCTGTTGCAGCGAGGCCGCGATGTGCTGGCGATTGTCGCTGTCGAGCACCTTGTGCGCGCTGGCGAGTACTTCCTGGAGATCCTGCATGTTCTTGCGCGCGGAGCCTGCAAGGAAAGCCAGCAGGCTCTGGTGCATCGGTATCTGCGCGGGGTGCTTGTCGCTGGTCGCGAGTGGCGCGCGGCTGCCCTTGCCGAGCTTGAGCTCCAGCACGCTTCCGCCGGTCAGCCCCTGCATCGCCACCTCCGCGTAGGTCGCGTGGGTGACGTACGCGTCGCGCTTGAGTTGCAGGCGAACCACCACGCGCGAGCGGTCGCCCGGATCGAACCCGAGTTTCGCGACGTGGCCGACCAGCAATCCCTTGAAGCGCACGTCCGACTGCTCCACCAGTCCGTCGACGGACTGGCTGGTGACGATTTCGTACGCGAGCGGCTCGTCGGGGCGATCGGCCAGCCAGTAATAGACCAGGACCGCGCCCGCCGAAAATACCAGCAGGAAGACGACGGCGACGATCGCGTGCGCGCGGTTCTCCATGCTCAATGCGCCCGGCCGGCCGCCAGCGACTGCAAGCGGCTCTCGCCCTTGCGCTCGCGGAAGAAATCGGTGATGAACGGGTGGTCGAAGCGCGCCACTTCCTCCAGCGTGCCGACCGTGATCAGCCTCCCGTCCGCCAGCACGGCGACGCGATCGCTGAGCGCGGCCACGCTGTAGATGTCGTGCGTGATCATCATGGCCGTCAGGTGCAACTCCTTGTGGAGTTCGGCGAGCAGGGTGTCGAACCCCGAGGCGGAGCCGGGATCGAGACCGGACGTCGGTTCGTCGAGGAACAGCAGTTCCGCTTCCAGCATCAACGCGCGCGCCAGCGCGGCGCGCTTGGCCATGCCGCCGGAAAGTTCGTACGGATATTTCCATGCGTCCTCCGGCGCCAGGCCGACCATGTGCAGTTTCAGCGCGATGCCATCGCGCAGCGTGTCCTCGTCCACGTGGATGCCTTCCTTGCGCAGCTCGCGTACCGGAAACGCAAGGTTGTCGTAGACGCTCATCGCGCTGAACAGTGCCGCCTGCTGGAACAGCACGCCCCAGCGACGCCGCAACAGGCGCGCCTCCCAGACTTCGAGGTCTTCGAGGGACTGGCCGAGCACGCGGATCGAGCCTCGATCGGGCTGCTGCAGGCCGATGATCTGCTGCAACAGGGTGGTCTTGCCCGAACCCGACGCGCCGATCACCGTCATCAGTTCGCCGCGCGTGACCTCGAGATCGACACCGCGGTGGATGGGCTGGCCGCCGAGCCGCGAATGCAGGTTCTCCACCCTGATGATCGTCGCGTCCGGTTCGGCGTCCACGGGGGGCATCGATGGCCTCACAACAATCCGACGTTCGTGAGCAACGCGCCCGCGCTGGCGTCGAACAGCAGGATCAGGGTCAGGCTGGTCACGACCGACAGCGTGGTGTTGCGGCTCAACACGCCGGTGTCGGGCGAGGTGTGCATGCCGAAATAGCAGCCGACCACCGCGATCGTGAATCCGAACAGCGCGCCCTTGGCAAGCCCGATCCAGAAATTCACGATCTGGACCTGCGCGGGCAGTTGGGCCATGAACTGCCGAAAGCCGATCCCGAGGTCGGCTTGCGCGGTCACCGCGCCGCCCAGCAGCGCCGTGAAATCCGCCCACACCACCAGCAGCGGAAGGCTGATGCAGGCCCCGACCACCTGCGGAAACGCCAAACGCAGGCTGGGTGACGATCCGAACGCGCGCAACGCGTCGTATTCGCCGGTGAGGTGCATCGCGCCGATGCCGGCCGTCATCGCCGAACCCGAGCGGCCCGCGAGGATGAGGCCGCAGATCACGGGCCCCAGTTCGCGCAGCACCGCCAGCCCCATCATGCCGACGATCATCGTTTGCGCGCCGAACTGCTGCAGCGCCATGCCGATCTGTATCGCCATCACCACGCCGATCAGGAAACCGACGCAACCCAGCAGCAGCATCGACGTCGCACCGATGCGATAGATCGCCGCGGTGATTTCCTTCCATGGGATCACGCGCGGATGGCGCACGCAGTTCGCCACGTCCACCATCAACTGCCCGATCAGCAGAAGGATGCCGCCGGCGGCTTTCAGAAAGCCGAATACGCGCCGACCGGTGCGGTCGATCGCCTCATCGACCGGATGCGCGGTCGGCGGGTCGGGAAAATGGGTGTCGGCCAGCCAGCGAAACCAGTGCCGCTGGTGTTCCTGGCAGTCGAGCTGCTCCGGCAGTTGGTGGCCCCAGACGTCCCACAACAGGCGCGCACCCGCGCTGTCCAGCGCCGCCACATGCTGCAGGTTCCAGCGATAGCGGCGGGGCGCGTCGAGCCGGCCGAGTTCCCGCGCGAGGCGTCGCCGCCGGTCCGCAGCCAACAGCAGGGTCCACGAACCCTTGAGATGGATCTCGCTGTCGGGCGTATGTTCCCAGTCGGCGTCGGACTCGGTACCGGCCATCCATTGCATCCTGCATGCCACCAACACAGGATGTAGCCCCCGGCGCGTGAAAGCAGCGTGATCCGGCACGCGGACATCCGTGCTTGCGGCAACGCCGGCGCCGGAAAACAAAAGGCCGATTCCGGCGGGATCGGCCTTCTACAAATGTCGATGCTGGTGGGCGGTGCAGGGATCGAACCTGCGACACCTGCCGTGTGAAGGCAGTGCTCTACCGCTGAGCTAACCGCCCGGCGTTGCGAACGCGCAAGTTTACGGGCGACGCCGGTTTCGGTCAATCGGCGGTTGTTACAATCCGCGCATTCACTGCGAACCGGACCCCGCCATGGAACATGTCCTGCACGCCTTCACAAGCTTCCAGCTGACGCCTTGGAAAGTGGTCGGGTTCCTGGGTACGGCCATCTTCGCGTCGCGCTGGTTCGTGCAGCTCTACGCGACGAGGAAGCAACGCAAGGTGGTGATGCCGATGCTGTTCTGGTACATGTCGGTGTGCGGCAGCGTGCTGCTGCTGGCCTACTTCATCTTCGGCAAGAACGATTCGGTGGGCATCATCTCGAACCTCTTTCCGATGTTCGTGGCGCTTTACAACGTCAGCGTCCACCTGCGTCATCGCGAGCAGGACAAGGCCGGTGGCGCCGCGGCTTGAGCCGCGGGACCGGCAGATGCGAAGACGCTGACGCTCGGCTAGGATCGGGCCGGCCAGCCGACTGCGGCCAGCCACGGGGCTTGGAGAAACACGAGCCTTGATCGCGCCCGTGCCGGTGTCGTTGTCGACGCGGTGCGTCCGGACTGTCACTTGCGCAGGAGAGGGGCATGAACGCACAGCTTTCCGCACGTGAGACGTCGCCGGTTTCACTGGGCGACTGGATCATAACCCTGATCGTGTTGGCGATTCCCATCGTCGGAATCGTGATGTTGTTCGTATGGGCGTTTTCGGGCAGCACGCCTCCCAGCAAGCAGAATTACTGCCGGGCCGCCTTGATACTGGCCGCGGTGGTGTTCGCGCTGTGGTTGGTGTTCTTTTTCACGATCGGCGCCTCGATGCTCCACGCGGCCCTGGGTGGCGCAACACTCTGAGTTCGCAGTGCTGCGCAAGGCCTGCGCGGCGCCGCCGTCCGTTCAGTCCGGGTCGTAATCGAGGTTGGCCGAAAGCCAGCGCTCGGCTTCGGCCAGCGCCCAGCCCTTGCGCCTGGCATAGTCCTCGACCTGGTCCTTCGTGAGCTTGCCCACCACGAAGTATTGGCTGTCGGGATGGCTGAAATACCAGCCTGAAACCGCTGCGGCGGGGTACATCGAGAAGCCTTCGGTAAGTTCGATGTTCGCGTTGTTCGTCGCATCGAGCAGCCGGAACAGCGTGGCCTTTTCGGTGTGGTCGGGGCAGGCGGGATAGCCGGGCGCCGGACGGATGCCGCGCCATTTTTCGGCGATCAGGTCCTCGTTGCTCAAGTTCTCGTCCGGTGCGTAGCCCCAGTATTTCGTGCGGACTTCGCGGTGCATCCATTCCGCGAGCGCCTCGGCCATGCGGTCGGCCAGTGCCTTCAGGATGATCGCCGAGTAGTCGTCGTTGTCCTTCCGGAAGCGTTCGAGGTGTTCCTCGATGCCGAGGCCCGCCGTGACCGCGAACCCGCCGATCCAGTCCTGGACGCCGGCTTCCCTGGGCGCGATGAAGTCGGCGAGGCAGAGGTTCGGGCGCTCTGCAGGCTTGTCGGCTTGTTGGCGGAGGTGGTGCAGCACGATTTTCCCCTCTCCCTGCGGGAGAGGGGTAGGGGTGGGGGTACGGGTCCTGACCGACTTTCCACTGTCGGGATTCTGCGCGGAGGGCGTACCCTCACCCGCCCCTGCCGGGGCACCCTCTCCCGATGGGAGAGGGGAAAACGAATCGGAGGTCGAGGGGAGTGTCAGTTCGACATCGTCGCCAATTCGTGTGGCAAGCCAGAACCCGATCACCGCCTTCGCGCGCAACCACTTCTCGTCGACGATCTTCTTCAGGATCCTTTGCGCGTCCTCGAACAGTTCGGTGGCCTGCGGCCCCACCACGGGATCGCTCAAGATCGCGGGATAGTGGCCGTGCAGTTCCCACGCCTGGAAGAACGGTGTCCAGTCCGTGACCTTCAACAGTTCGGGAATCGGGATGTCGTCGATTACCGTGATGCCGGGTTTGTTCGGCACGGGCGGCGTGTAGGTTTTCCAGTCGAACTTCGAGCCGTTCGCGCGCGCATCCTCCAATGACACCAGCCGCTTGCCCGGGCCGCGGTTCCGGTGGCGCTCGCGCACCTCGGCATATTCGCTGCGCACCTTGGCAAGGAAATTGTCGACCAGTTCCTTCGAGACCAGCGATTGCGCGACCCCGACCGCGCGTGAGGCGTCCTTGACCCACACGCAGGCGGTTTCGTAGTTGGGTTCGATCTTGATCGCCGTGTGCGCGCGCGAGGTGGTGGCACCGCCGATCAACAGCGGGATGTGGAAATCGCGCCGCTTCATTTCCTTGGCCACGTTGGCCATTTCCTCGAGCGATGGCGTGATCAGGCCTGACACGCCGATCATGTCGGCGTGTTCGGCTATGGCCGTATCGAGGATCTTCTGCGCCGGCACCATCACGCCGAGGTCCACGACCTCGAAGTTGTTGCAGGCCAGCACCACGCCGACGATGTTCTTGCCGATGTCGTGCACGTCGCCCTTGACGGTCGCCATCACGATCTTGCCGTTGGACTTCTGGGTGTTGCCGCTCCGTTTCTTTTCCTCTTCCATGAAGGGCAGCAGGTAGGCGACGGCCTTCTTCATCACGCGCGCGGATTTGACCACCTGCGGCAGGAACATCTTGCCGGCGCCGAACAGATCGCCGACCACGTTCATGCCGTCCATCAGCGGGCCTTCGATCACATCCAGCGTGCGCTTCACGGTCTTGCGCACTTCCTCGGTGTCTTCCACGACGAACTGGTCGATGCCGTGCACCAGTGCATGTTCCAGCCGCTTCGCGACGGGCAGTTCGCGCCACGCCAGCTTGTTCTCGTTTCCCGTTCCCTGTTCCCCGTTCCCGCCTTTGTGCTTTTCTGCGATCTCCATCAACCGTTCGGTCGCATCCGCCCGGCGGTTCAGCACCACGTCCTCGACGCGTTCACGGAGTTCCGGGTCGAGGTCGTCGTAGATCGCGAGCTGGCCCGCATTGACGATGCCCATGTCCATGCCGGCCTTGATGGCGTGGTACAGGAACACGCAATGGATCGCTTCGCGCACCCGGTTGTTGCCACGGAACGAGAACGACACGTTGGAGACGCCGCCGGAAAGGTGCGAGTATGGAAAACGCTTCTTCAGTTCTTTCGCGGCCTCGATGAAATTCACCGCGTTGTTGGCGTGTTCCTCGATGCCGGTGGCGATGGGGAAGATGTTGGAGTCGAAGATGATGTCTTCGGGCGGGAAGCCGACCTTTTCCGTGAGCAACCTGTACGAACGCTCGCAGATCTCGAGGCGGCGTGCGACCGAATCGGCCTGGCCCTGTTCATCGAAGGCCATCACCACGGCAGCCGCACCATAGCGCAGGACCTTGCGGGCTTCGTCCAGGAACTTCTCCTCGCCTTCCTTCAGCGAAATCGAATTGACAACGCCCTTGCCCTGCAGGCATTTGAGGCCGGCCTCGATCACGCTCCATTTGGACGAATCGACCATCACCGGGATCCTGGCGATGTCGGGCTCGGCCGCGATCAGGCGCAGGAACTTCACCATCGCGGCCTCGGAATCGAGCAGGCCCTCGTCCATGTTGACGTCGAGGATCTGCGCGCCGTTCTCGACCTGCTGGCGCGCGACTTCCACCGCCTCGTCGTAGCGGTCTTCCTTGATCAGCTTCTTGAACCTGGCTGAGCCGGTGACGTTGGTGCGCTCGCCGATGTTGACGAACAGCGTCTCCGGCGTGATGACCAGCGGTTCGAGGCCGGAAAGGCGGGTGTAGCGCATCGATTCCTTCATTTCATCCTTCTTTGATGCGAAAGAACGAAAGCATCGGACGCGGATCAACGCTGACAAGAGCGAGCAGGGCAGGCAATTGGGCTTCTATCCGAATTGATCCGCCTTTATCCGCGTCAAAGGCTTTCGCTTCGGGGTTCACGCGGCCTCAGCGTGCGAGGGCAGCTCGCGTGGCGCAACGCCGCGCACGGCTTCGGCGATCGCGGCGATGTGTTCGGGCGTGGTGCCGCAGCAGCCGCCGACGATGTTGAGCAGTCCGTCGCGTGCGAATTCGCCGAGGGTCTTTGCCATTTCTTCGGGCGTTTCGTCGTAACCGCCCAACGCGTTCGGCAGGCCGGCGTTGGGATGCGCGCTGACGGCACAGTCGGCAACACGCGCAAGTGCCTCGATGTGCTGGCGCAGGTCTTTCGCGCCCAGCGCGCAGTTGAGCCCAACGGAAAGCGGTCGTGCGTGGGCGACCGAATACCAGAACGCTTCGGCGGTCTGGCCCGACAGCGTGCGCCCGGAACGGTCGGTGATCGTGCCGGAAATCATGATCGGCAAGCGGCCGCCGCGTTCGTCGAATACGCGCGCGATCCCGGAGAGCGCGGCTTTCGCATTCAGGGTGTCGAAGATCGTCTCCACCATCACCAGGTCCGCGCCGCCTTCGACCAGGCCGCGGGTGGCGTCGGCGTAGGCATCTTCGAGTTCGTCGAAATCGACGTTGCGGAAGCCGGGATTGTTGACGTCCGGCGACAGCGATGCAGTGCGGCTGGTCGGACCGAGTACGCCGATTGCAAAACGTGGACGATCCGGCGTTTTGCGCTCGGCCTCGTCGCATGCGGCGCGCGCCAGCCTTGCACCCTCGCGGTTCAACTCGTGGACCAGGTGCTGCAGCGCGTAATCGGCCTGGCTGATCGAAGTCGAGTTGAAGGTATTGGTCTCGACGAAATCCGCGCCTGCATCGAGATACGCCTTGTGGATGTCGCGGATGATTTCGGGGTGGGTCAGGGACAACAGGTCGTTGTCGCCCTTGAGATCGCGCTGGCAGCCCTTGCTGTCGGCGTGCTCGCCCCCGTGTTCGTGCGCGTGCCGGGCATCGCAGCCGTGCGCGAAGCGTTCGCCGCGGTAACCGGCTTCGTCCAGCTCGTGGCGCTGCAGCATCGTGCCCATCGCGCCATCGAGCACGAGGATGCGTTCGGCGAGTGCAGCCTCGATTTTTTCGACGCGATCGGGACGGAGATAGGGCAGGTTCTGGTTCATGATTTTCTGGCCAGCAGACTCAACACTTCGAAATGCGGCGAACGTGCTTCGCGCGAAATGCGCTCGCACTGCAGGACTTCAAGCCCCGCCTTGCGGGCGAAACCGGCAAGCTCTTCGCGCTTGAAGCCGAGGTTCTTGTGGTCGAACGGCGCCACTGCTGCGCGGTGCGCATGTTTCGAAAGCGTGGCCGCCAGCAGGCGCCCGTCCGGTTTCAGGACGCGCGCCGCTTCAGCGATGGCCTGCTGCGGCCGGTCGCTGTAGGTGAGGGCGTGCATCATCAGGACCAGGTCGAATTTGCGGTTGGCGAGTTTCAGTGCGTGCATGTCGCCTTCGATCACCTCCACGTTGCGGAAGGCTTTCAGGCGCTTGCGCGCGGCGGCGACCACGTTGGGACTGGAATCCACGCACGCGATGGAATGCGCGTGCGGCGCCAGCAGTTCGGCCAGCACGCCGTCGCCCGAGGCGATGTCCAGCACGTCGCCGGTTTCGAGCAACTGCAGCAAGGTGCGCGCGAGGGTTTCCCAAGTGCGCCCGGGCGAGTAGTGGCGCTCCATGTCACCGGCCACGCTGTCGGCCCAGCCGCGATCGCGGGCACGCGCCGCCAGTACCGACGGCAGGCGCTGCGCATCGGCGTCCAGCATCGCGTCGTCGACGCCATCTTCCAGCGCACGCAGCAGGTCGGCCGCGCCTTCGAAGCCACTTTCATTGAATCGGTAGTATGCCGACACGCCTGCGCGGCGATCGCGCACCAGTCCGGTTTCCTTGAGCTTCGCAAGGTGCGTGGATACCCGCGGTTGCGCAAGCCGCAACACCGACGACAGTTCGGCGACCGTCAGCTCCTCGCGCCGCAGCAGCGCGAGCAGCCGGACCCGGGTAGGGTCGGACAACACGCGCAGCAACGCGGTGGCGGAAACCAGATCGAGCATTCCATCTTTATATCAGGATAGAAAGATAAATTAAAGCACGAGGCGGGTTCCCCACTCGGTTCCACCGCGAGCCGTTATCATGCGCGGTTGAATTGCAGCCATGCGCCCGAAGACGGGACGCGGCAGACGACAGAGGTGTTGCGATGGATTTCAATTTTTCCGAAGAGCAGTTGCAGATCCAGTCGATTGCGCGCGAATTCGCGCAGAAGCGCATCGCGCCGGTGGCGGCTGATTTCGACAAGTCAGGCCAATTCCCGCTCGACAACATCCGCGAAATGGGCAAGCTCGGCCTGATGGGCATCGAGGTGCCGGCCGAATACGGTGGCGCCGGAATGGATTCGATCAGTTACGTGCTGGCGATGATCGAAATCGCGGCCGCCGATTGCGCGCATTCGACCATCATGAGCGTCAACAATACGCTTTACTGCAATGGTCTCCTGAAGTTCGGCAGCGAGGAACAAAAGCACAAGTACGTGACGCCGATCGCGTCGGGCGAGGCCATCGGCGCGTTCGCGCTGACCGAGCCGCAGTCCGGCTCCGATGCCACCGCGATGCGTTGCCGCGCGGTGAAGCAGGCGGACGGCAGCTTCCTGATCGACGGCAAGAAGAGCTGGATCACCTCCGGCCCGGTTGCGAAATACATCCTGTTGTTCGCGATGACGGAGCCGGAAAAGAAGGCCAACGGCGTCACCGCATTCATGATCGATACCGGGCGCGAAGGGTTCAGCCGCGGCAAGACCGAACCCAAGCTGGGCATTCGCGCGTCCGCGACCTGCGAGATCGAATTCGTCGATTACCGGGTGCAACCGGACGAGGTAATCGGCGAGGAAGGCAAGGGCTTCAAGATCGCGATGGGGGTGCTCGACGCCGGCCGGATCGGCATCGCTTCGCAGGCCGTCGGCCTCGCACGCGCCGCCTACGAAGTGACGCTGGAATATTCGCGCGACCGCAAGGCGTTCGGCCAGTCGATCGGTTCGTTCCAGATGACGCAAGCCAAGATCGCCGATATGAAATGCAAGCTCGATGCGGCGCGGCTGCTCACGCTGCGTGCGGCCTGGATGAAGCAGCAGGCCGCGAAGACCGGCGCACGCTTTTCGACCGAAGCCGCGGTGGCCAAGCTCACCGCGTCGGAGGCTGCGATGTGGATCGCGCACCAGGCCGTGCAGATCCACGGCGGCATGGGGTATTCCAAGGAAATGCCGCTGGAGCGTTATTTCCGTGATGCCAAGATCACCGAGATCTATGAAGGGACTTCGGAAATCCAGCGCATGGTGATCGCGCGCAACGAGACGGGGCTTCGCTGAAAACCGGGGTCACAGTGCAATTTCGTGCAAACCGCCAAAGGTCATTCGGTCTTTCGCCGAAATTGCACTCTGACTCCAGTTTCTCAACCTGCCAGCGCGAAGATCAGGCGCGTTTGCGGTGC
>JBDZUX010000002.1:9292-65795 GCA_040255405.1 Lysobacteraceae bacterium | reverse complement strand
CTCTGACTCCAGTTTCTCAACCTGCCAGCGCGAAGATCAGGCGCGTTTGCGGTGCGGCTCCGCGTCCACGGCAATGAACTGCGGTTCGTCGCCGTCGAGGCGCAATGCGGTCAGCTTGCCGCCCCACACGCAGCCGGTGTCGATGGCGTACACGCCGAGTCCGGCGAAGCGTCCAAGCGCGGACCAGTGCCCACATACGATCCGGGTGTCACGCGTGCGGACGCCTGGCACTTCGAACCAGGGATACAGCCCGGCGCGCTGCGAGCCCGGCGCGCCTTTCGCGTCGAAGTCGATGCGGCCGTGCACGTCGCAATAGCGCATGCGTGTGAAGATGTTGATCGCCGCGCGCAGGCGGTCGTGGCCATGCAGCTTCGCTGACCAGCGCGCCGGCCGGTTGCCGAACATCCGTTGCAGCAGCGCGCGGTGGCCGGCGCCGCGCAACGCCCGCTCGACTTCGTGCGCGATGTGCAGCGCCTGCTTCAGGGTCCACGAAGGCGCGAAGCCCGCGTGCACCAGCGTGAAGCCCAGTTCGGCGTGGTGATGTGCGAGGCACTGGCTGCGCAGCCATTCCATCAGCACGCCGGAATCGTCGGCTTCCAGCACCCTGCGCAGGTCGGGGTTGGTACGCGCGCGCGCCTCCGGCTCGCGTTCGGCGACAGCGAGCAGGCTCAAGTCATGGTTGCCGAGCGTGATGACGCAATGTTCGCGCAACCCGTGGATGAGCCGCAGCACTTCCAGCGATTCGCCGCCACGGTTGACCAGGTCGCCGCAGAACCACAGGCGATCGGTCGAAGGATCGAAGTGCAAGCGCTCCAGCAGGCGCTGCAATTCCGGATAGCAGCCCTGCACATCGCCAATCGCGTAGACGGCCATGCGCGGATTCCGGCCGGCTCAGTGCAAGGTGCGCGGAACCGACAGCACGAATTCGGGAATCGGAACCTCGAAGTCGGTGCCGTCATCGGCGTGGAACAGGTAGGCGCCACGCATGGTGCCGACCTGCGTTTCCAGCACCGCGCCGGAGGTGTAGCTGTAGCTTTCTCCCGGTTGCAGGCGCGGCTGTTCGCCCACCACGCCCTCGCCGCGCACTTCCTCGACCTTGCCGTTCGCGTCGGTGATCACCCAATGGCGGGTCTGCAAACGTGCGGGCATCATGCCGAGGTTGCGCAGCGTGATCACGTAGGCGAATACGTAGCGGTTCGCTTCCGGCTTGGACTGGTCGGCAGCGTAGCGCGCCTCGACATCGATCTCGACCGCGTGCGGTTCGGGTTCGCGAGGCTTGCTGGGTTTGTCGGTGGTGGGGCGCGTAGTCATTGGCCAGCATTGTCGGCGAGTTGCGGGCCGGCCTGCAAGCCGTCTGGTCCAAGTTTTCGCGCCAACGCGACGAAGCCTTGCGGCGGCACGCTTTCGGCGCGGGCGCGCGGGTCGATACCGGCGGCGCGGATGGCCTCGGCGTCCAGCAACCCGCGCAAGGCGTTGGAAAGCGTCTTGCGGCGCTGGCCGAACGCGGCGCGCACCACGGTTTCGATCGCACGCGCAAGGTGAGAACCCGGGCGTTGCTTTATCGGCAAAGGCAGCAGCCGGACGACGGCCGATTCCACTTTCGGCGGCGGACGGAATGCGCCGGGCGCGACCCGCAACAGCGGTTCGACCTTGCACGCGAGCTGCAGCATCACCGACAGCCGCCCGTAGACCTTGCTCCCCGATTCGGCCGCCATCCGGTCGACGACTTCCTTCTGCAGCATGAAGTGCATGTCGGCGATCGCCCCGGCGTACTCAAGGCAATGGAACAGGATCGGGCTGGATACGTAGTACGGCAGGTTGCCGGCGAGGCGCAGCTTGTCGCCGTTCGCGAGCGCCGTGAGGTCCACCTTCAGCACGTCGGCGTGGATGATTTCGAGTTCGCCGACTCCGGCGGCGCGCGCCCGCAGCGGTTCGATCAAGTCGGCGTCGAGTTCGATCACGGTCATGCGCCCGGCGACCTGCAGCAGCGGCAGCGTGAGGGCGCCTTCGCCCGGACCGATTTCGACGATGCGCTCGCCCGGCCGCGGCGCGATGGCCGCGACGATGCGATCGATCACGCCGCGCTCGTGCAGGAAGTGCTGGCCGTAGCGTTTTTTGGGACGGGTCGCCATGCGGGGAGCGGGGTCAGAGTGCACTTTCGTCAGGGTATCGAAGATATCGTGGCGCCAACGCCTGAAAGTGCACTCTGACCCCGGTTTTCCGCGGAGCCGTCAGCGGTTCGACAAAAATGCACTCCGACCCCTGTTGTCCACGCCCAGGCGCAGCGCCATCTCCGCTGCCGCGAACATGCTGGCCGGATCGGCGCGCCCGGTGCCGGCGAGGTCCAGTGCCGTGCCGTGGTCGACCGAGGTGCGGATGAACGGCAACCCGAGCGTGATGTTGACGGTACGGTCGAACGCTTCGGATTTCAGTACCGGCAGCGCCTGGTCGTGGTACATCGCGAGCACCGCGTCGTAGCGCGCGCGCATGGCAGGAACGAACGCGGTGTCGGCCGGCAGCGGTCCGATCAGTTGCATGCCTTCGCCGCGCAATGCATCGAGTACGGGAATGATCGTTTCGGTTTCCTCGCGCCCCAGGTGTCCGCCTTCGCCTGCGTGGGGATTGAGGCCCAGCACCGCGATGCGCGGGCTGGCGATGCCGAATTTCGCGATCAGTTCCGCGCATACGATGTGCAGCGTGCGGGCCAGCGATTCGTGCGTGATGGCAGCCGGAACCTTGGCGAGCGGCATGTGGGTCGTGGCAAGCGCGACCCGCAACTCGGGCGAGGCCAGCATCATCACCACGTCGCTGCCGGCGCGCTTCGCGAAGAATTCGGTGTGACCCGAGAAAACCTCGCCCGCGTCGTTGATCACCGACTTCTGCACCGGCGCGGTGACCACCGCGTCGAACTCGCCGGCAAGGCAGCCATCGGCCGCCTGCGCCAGCGTATTCAACACGTGGAACGCATTGCGCGGATCGAGCCGGCCGGGGGATTCCTCGACACGCAATGGCACGTCCAGCACGCGCACGCTTCCGGCGGCCCGCAGCGTGCGCGGTTGGCTGTCGTAAGGTTCGATTTTCAGCGTGACGCCGCAGCGGCGTGCGGCGCGTTCCAGCAGGCCGGCATTGCTGATCGCGACGAGGTCCGCGGCAATCGGTGTTGCTGCCAATCGCGCGACGAGTTCGGGTCCGACGCCGGCGGGCTCGCCGCCGGTGACAGCCAGTTTCGGAAAGCGCGCGGGCCGGTGCGAGCCGGACGGGGCCGGCCCGGACATCATTGCGCTTCGTTGCTCGCGGTCGCCGATGCGCCGGCCAGCTCCGGTACCCGGATACTGATGTAGGCCGACGATTCGATGTCGCGCAGGAACTGTTCGAACGCCTGTTGTCCCTTGCGGGCGGCGATCGCCTGGCGTGCCTGCCCGCGCTCAAGGTCCTGGGTCTTGTCGGCTTGGCGCGTGCCGAGCAGCTTGACGATGTGCCACGAACCATCCGGACTCTGGAACGGCTGCGTGACCTGTCCAGGTTGCATGCCGGCCAGCATTTTGCCGACTTCGCTGCCCCACTCGTCCTGCATGAACCAGCCCATGTCGCCGCCCGCGTTCGCGGTGGTCGGGTCGTCCGAATTCTTCTTGGCCAGCGTCGCGAAGTCGGCGTGGCCGACCACGATCTCCTGGTAAAGCTTTTCGATCTTGTCTTTCGCGCCCTGTTCGGTGAGCACCGCATCCGGCTTGATCATCAAGTGTTGGGCGTGGTATTCGGTGACGATTTGCCTGGTGTCGGGCGTGCGCTTGCCTTCCAGTTTCAGGATCGTGAAGCCGGAGGCGTCGCGCAGCGGCTGGGTGGTTTCCCCCGGCTGCAGCGAATTGACGATTTGCTGCACGGCCTGCGGCAGTTCATCGACGCGCCGCCAGCCGAGGTCGCCCCCGTTCAGTGCTTCGGGTGCACTGGAATTGCTGACGGCCAGCGCGGCGAAGCTTTCGCCCTGCTTGAGTTCTTCCTCGATCTTGTCGGCCTTGGCCTGCGCAGCGGCAATCTGGTTGGCGTCGGCGCCTTCGGGCAGGCCGACCAGGATCCTCGCCAGGTGCACTTCGCCCTGCTTGAAGGCGGGACTGGCGATGAGATTGTTGATTTCCGCGTCGGATACCTGCGCGGACTGCTGCATCACCTGTTGCTGCACCGCGCGCACCAGCAACTGGTCCCGCAACTGCTGCCGGAACGAGGCGTAGTCCACGCCCTGCTGTTGCATGGCCGCCTGCATCTGCGGCACGCTCAACTTGTTCTGCTGCGCGATGGTGGCCACGGCGGCATCGACCTGGTCATCGGACACGCGCACGCCGTTTTCCTGCGCCCTTTGCACCAGCAACTGGTTGACGATCAGGTGTTGCAGCACCTGCTTCGCCAGCACGTCCTGCGGCGGCAACTGGCCACCGGAAGCGGTGATCTGCTGCGAGACGGTTCCCATGGTCTGGTTGAGCTGGCTCTGCAGGATGACACCATCGTTGACCACGGCGACGATCCGGTCCAGCGGCTGGACCTGGTTGGAACTGTCGGCATTCGGCGAGAGCAGCGAGGATGGCTGCGCGCTGGTCGCCGGAGGCGCAGCCGGGCTCAGCAATTGCGCGGCCGCGGGCACGGCAAAAGCCGCGGTGGCGAGCGTCAGGACCAGGCTGGCGAGAGGCAATGATTTCATGTTCGTCGTGTGTGACCGGTTAGGGCGGGCCGAAGGGGCGGTTCCGGGGGAAGCTCCGGATTGGACAACGCCGGCTGCCGAAAAGTTGGGTGCCAAAGAAAATTGCTCGGAGCGGCTGTTGCGGAAAGTCAGGCCATGGATGGCCGTTCTGATGTCGGTGACTTGGGGAACACGCTTATATCGGGCCCGTCCAAGCGCAGCGATCATGGACGATCGCAAATTATTGATAGCCAAGAATAGCATTTTGCAGGAATGAACTCGTGTGCTGGCCATACGAGCCGACGCCCTTGAACTGGATTTCGAACATGATGGCGTTGTTGGAATGGCCCTGGTAGTCGTACACGTAGTGACGGCTGAGGATGCGGATCGCGGTGCAGCAGCTGTCCCATTCGATGCCGGCGAAGGCATCGATCGCGCGCTTGTCGCGCATCGAATAGGTATAGCCGCCGACCAGCTTCCAGGCAGCCCCCACCGGAACTTCCGCCGTCATGCTGGCTTGTTCGATGAGGTCCCGGCGGTAGCGGTAATCGAGGTTGACGATGCCGTCGCCCCAAAGGCGGCGCTGCAGGCCGACGGTCGAAACATCCGTCTCGTCGATATTCGGGTTCCACTGCTGGGACGTGGTCAGCCGCCAGTTGTCGTTCAATGCAATGGTGAGGTTGGCGACGTAGTTGGAACCGGAATAATCGACCGCCTTGCCCCCGCGACGCAACGTGACCCTCTGCGGATCGAAATAGCGGATCTGGCCAATGCCGGCGGAGAGTTTCTCCACGCCGTTCTGATCGAGAAAGCGCGTGGTCAACGCCAGTGACAGGTTGTTGGCATTCATCTGGCGGTCGGCGCCGCTGAAGCTGTTGGTGGTGAACAGCTGCCAGAAGTCGAAGGTGAGGTACCGGGTGTCGAACAGCGGCAAGTCGTCCTGGTTGCGGTATGGCACGCGCAGGTAATACGCACGCGGCTCCAGCGTCTGGGTGTAGTCGCTGCCGAACAGGTGCACGTCGCGTTCGAAGATCAGCCCCGCATCCACGTCGAAGATCGGCGTGGTGCGCGTGGGGTGGTCGCCGTCGCCGAGTGCGACCGGCTGCGGCAGGTTGTACGCGGTGTAGCGCACGCCGACTTCCGGCCGCAGGAACCACGCCGCGCCTTGCAGCGGCCACGCGAGGTAGGGATAGAAGTCGAAACGGTCGCCGCCCACGGCTTCGGGCTTGACGAAGCGCACCGCTTCCGAATTGATGCCCCATTCGGGTCCGCCCGGTCCGCCGATCGGACGGTCGGCGTTGAAATAAAGCCTGGGCAGTCGGCGATAGGCCGCAGCCCTGTCGGAGATGCCCGGCGTGACGATCTGGTACCAGTCGGCGCCGACGCCTGCATTCCACCAGTCGCCCGAGCCGGAGACGTATGAGGACGAATGCAGCTGGACGGCCCTGGAGGTCACCAGGTTCTCGCCGAAATCCTGGAACCACGCCTTGTCGGTAGCCCGCGCGATGGCAGTATTCCAGCGAAGATCCCAAGGCAACACGGTCTGGTTGACGAGGGTGAGATAGCCGCGGTTGCGGCCGGCCACCTTGTCGTGGGGCATGTAGTCGAGATTCAACTCGCCCTTGCTGGTGCTGGTCAGCCAGCGGACCTGGCTGTCCAGCATGCCGCCGCGGTCGGCGTACCACACCGGGGTGAAGGTGGCGTCATAGTTTGGCGCGATGTTCCAGTAGAACGGTATCGACACGAAAAAGCCGGCGCGGCTGCGCTTGCCGAACGACGGATACAGAAAGCCGGTCTGGCGGCGGTCGTCGATGGGGAAGCGCATGTATGGCAGCCACAGGAACGGCACGCCCTTCACGCGCATGGTCACGTCGTGGGCGCGGCCGATGCCTTCGTCGCGATCCATCGTCAGGGTCTTGGCTTCGATCTCCCACACCCGGTTGTGGAGATCACAGGTGGAATAGGTGACATCGTGCAACTTGTCGCGGTCCTGGTCCAGCATGACGGCCTGACTGGCCACGCCGTTGCCGCGCGAACTCAGCAACTGGTATTGCACGTTGTCGGCGACACCGTATTCCGGCGTCGTGGTGCCCTTCATGCTGTCGGCCGAAAACAGCATGCCGCGCTCCTGGTAGCGGACGTGGCCTTCGGCGTCGTAGGCGGTGGTGTCGGCGTTGTAGGTGAGCGAATCCGCGCGCAGCAACTGGTCCAGCCGCTGCAACGCGGTGTTGCCGGCAAGGTGGAAGCGCTTGCTGTCGGGGCTCGAAAAACGGTCGCCATAAACCTGCGCCGGGCTGGTTTCCCGGTTGCCCTCGGTCGGCAGGCCGGGCTCGTAGAAGTTCAGCAGGTCGTTCTTCCTGCACAGCGCGAAGTCGTTCTTGACCACCGGGCAGGTGAACGCGCCGAGCGGGCAGGTATCCGCGGAACCTTGCGCCAGCGCCATGCCGGGCGCGACCGCCAGCGTGATCGCAAAAGCCACTGCACGCGGGGTCAGCGGCATCGGTGGGCGCGGCACGGGAGTTCCTCGGATGGATAACCCGCGTAAGCTAGCAGAACGCGCCGTTCCTGTTGAGACGCTGCCGCGCGGTTCAGGCGGCCTTCGCCACTTTCAGCGGTGCACAACGCACGTCCAGCCAGGCACGGTCGCCGGCATCGTCCAGCAACGGCGCGAGTCGTTCCCGCACGCCTGCGTGGTAGTCGTCGAGCCAGCCGGTTTCGGCGGCATCCAGCAGCGACGGCTCCAGCAGGCGCGTGTCGATCGGGCACAGCGTCAGGGTCTCGAAGGCGAGGAATTCGCCGAATTCGCCGTCGCCCGCCGGAACGGTCGCGGCCAGATTCTCGATGCGAACGCCATGCCGGTCGGGTTTGTAGATGCCGGGCTCGATCGAGGTGATCATGCCGACGTCCATCGCCTCCAGGTGCTGGTTCGAGCGCGGTGGACGGATCGATTGCGGTCCTTCGTGCACGTTGAGGCAATAGCCGACGCCATGTCCGGTGCCGTGGCCGTAGTCGATACCCGCGGCCCAGATCGGCGCACGCGCCAGCGCATCGAGTTGCTGCCCGGATGCGCCACGCGGAAACTTCGCGCGCGACAGCGCGATCACGCCTTTCAGGACCAGCGTCACGTCGCGGCGTTGTTCGGGCGTGGTCTCGCCCAGGGCCCACATCCGCGTGATGTCGGTGGTGCCGCCGAGGTACTGCGCGCCGGAATCGATCAGCAGCATGCCCAGCGGTTTCAGTTCCGAATGCGATTCCGGCATCGCCCGATAGTGGGGCAGCGCGGCGTTGGCCTGGTAGCCCGCGATCGTCGAAAAACTTTCGCTGACGAAGCCCGGTTGCTGCGCGCGCAGCTCGCGCAGTTTTTTGTCCACGTCCAGTTCAGTGAGGCGCTTGCCTTCGTGCAATGCCTGTTCGATCCAGCGTGCGCCGCGCACCAGCGCCACCCCGTCGCGGCGCATTGCTTCGCGCACGTGGTCCAGCTCCTTCGCGGTTTTGCGGGCCTTGGCGGCCGTGATCGGGCCGGTTGTCTCGACCAGCGTGACGTGATCGGGAATCGTGTGCGCCACCGCCGCCGAAACCTGCGCGGGCGAGAGCAGCAAGACTGCATCGTGCGGCAATGCGTGCAGGGCAGCGCCGATCGACTCATAGGGCGCGATGCGCACGCCCTCGTCGGCCAGCGCCGACCGCAGATTCGCGTCGAGCTTCGACGCTTCGACGAACAGCGTCACGCCGTTCGCCTCGACCAGCAGGTGCGCCAGGAACACCGGGTTGTAATCCACGTCGCTGCCGCGCAGGTTCAGCACCCACGCGATCTCGTCCAGCGCGGACGCGACGTGGTGCGACGCCTTGTTTCGTTGCATCGCCGCACGCACGTCCGCGAGTTTTTTCGCGCGGGCATGGATCGCGTAATCGATCGGATGCTCGTAGACAGGCATGTGTGGCAGCGGCGGGCGGTCGCTCCAGATCGTGCCGGGCAGATCATCCTCGACCAGCACCGCGCCATGACTGGCCAATTGTTTGCGCAGGGATCGTTCCGCGGCCAGCGACAGCATGTCGGCCGCGCACGCGACCTTGTCGCCGGCGCGGATGCGTTCGCAAAGCCAGTCCACGTGCTCGGGCGTGTGCGGCACGTTCAACTTCACCAGTTCCACGCCGCTGCCGGCGAGCTGGCGCTCGGCTTGCGAGAAGTAACGCGAGTCGGTCCACAGTCCCGCGAATTGCGGCGTCACCACCAGCGTGCCGGCCGAGCCGGTGAAACCCGACAGCCACTCGCGCGCCTGCCAGTGCGCCGGCAGGTATTCGGACATGTGCGGATCGGCAGTCGGGACGATGCAGGCGGCGATGGCGCGTTGCTGCATCGCGTCGCGCAACGCGGCGATGCGGTCGGGAACCGGGGGCACTTTCATCTCGGATGCCTGCTTTCGTGGGAAGCCAGGGCAGGAAGCCCGTCCTGGTGTTGCAAGGCGTCGAACTGCTGCGCGCGTTTCGACGCGTTCGTGACACGGCGACCGTGGATGATCGCACGCATGCAGCGCGAGTGGAAATATCGGACGTGCACTCGCGGAAGCCGGCAGTCGCCGCTAGAATGACGCTTTCCACACACGGTCCGATCATGACCTCCCTGATTTTCGTCACCGGTGGCGTGGTGTCCTCGCTTGGCAAGGGCATCGCGTCGGCGTCGCTGGCGTCCATCCTTGAGGCCCGCGGCCTCAATGTGACGTTGATGAAGCTCGACCCCTACATCAACGTCGATCCCGGCACCATGAGTCCCTTCCAGCACGGCGAGGTGTACGTCACCGACGACGGCGCCGAAACCGACCTGGATCTCGGGCACTACGAACGCTTCGTGCGCACGCGCCTGTCCGGCAAGAATTCCATCACCACCGGCAAGATCTACGAAGCCGTGATCCGCAAGGAACGCCGCGGCGATTATCTTGGCGCGACGGTACAGGTGATCCCGCACATCACCAACCAGATCAAGCACGCGATCGACGAGGCCACCCGCGGCTTCGACGTGGCGCTGGTCGAGATCGGCGGCACGGTGGGCGATATCGAATCGCAACCGTTCCTGGAAGCCGCGCGCCAGCTGCGCATCGAGCGTGGCGCCGACAAGGTGCTGTTCATGCACCTGACGCTGGTGCCGTTCATCAGGGCCGCGGGCGAAATCAAGACCAAACCCACCCAGCATTCGGTGAAGGAACTGCGCGCGCTCGGTATCCAGCCCGACATCCTGGTGTGCCGCTGCGAGGAACCGCTGCCCGAATCCGAGCGCCGCAAGATCGCGCTGTTCACCAACGTGCCGGAAAGCGCGGTGATCAGCGCCGCCGACGCCGACACCATCTACAAGCTGCCGCTGTGGCTGCACCAGGAAGGCCTCGACGACATCGTGGTCGAGCGGCTGCACCTCGATGCCAAGCCGGCCGATTTGTCGCAATGGCAACGCACGGTGGACGCGGTCGAGAATCCCAAGGATGAAGTGCGCATCTATATCGTCGGCAAGTACGTCGAGCACAAGGACGCCTACAAGTCGCTGGGCGAGGCCTTGCGCCATGGCGGCATCCACAACTCGACCCGCGTCCAGCTTGAATGGATCGATTCGGAAAGCATCGAAACGCGCGGCGCCGACGCGGTGTTGCGCGAGGCCGACGCGATCCTGGTGCCGGGCGGCTTTGGCAAGCGTGGCTTCGAAGGCAAGATCCAGACCGTGAAGTACGCGCGCGAACGCGGCATCCCGTATTTCGGGATCTGCTACGGCATGCACGCAGCGGTGGTGGAGTTTTCCCGCGACGTGGCCGGTATCGCGGGCGCGGGTTCCACCGAAAACGACCGCGATTGCTCAGATCCGGTGATCGCCCTGATCACCGAATGGACGCAAGGCGCGGGCGACGTGCAGCGTCGCGACGAGGCTTCGGATCTCGGCGGCACCATGCGCCTTGGCGCGCAGGAATGTCGCCTGAAGGCCGGCACGCTGGCGCGCGAACTGTACGGCGCCGACACCATCCGCGAGCGCCACCGCCACCGCTTCGAATTCAACAATCGTTACCGCGAACGGCTGGAGAAAGCCGGCCTCGTGATCGCGGGTCTGTCGGTGGACGACCTGGTCGAGATCATCGAACTGCCGGCGCAGAAACACCCTTGGTTCCTCGCCTGCCAGTTCCACCCGGAATTCACCTCGACCCCGCGCGATGGCCATCCATTGTTCAACGGCTTCGTGCGTGCCGCGCGCGAGTACAAGGCCGTGCGCGACGCGCCGCTGCTTGCGAAAAAGGCGGCGGGGTGAGACGGGATGCTGCTTCGGCGCGCTTGGCTATTGTAGGAGCGCGCCCTCGCGCGATGGGTGTGCGACGGAAGTGCCCTCGCCGGAAAAGAAGAAGCAGGCGCTGCGCGCCGGCCGGCTCCTACAAGAGCAGCTCGCGCTGGATGGACCCCACGATGGGATTGGATCGATGAACCTTTGTGGCTTCCAAGTCGGCCTCGACCACCCCTTCTTCCTGATTGCCGGCCCGTGCGTGGTCGAGTCCGAGCAGCTCCAGCTCGATGCCGCGGGAACCTTGAAGGAAATCACCGGCCGGCTCGGCATTCCCTTCATATTCAAGTCCAGCTTCGACAAGGCCAACCGCACCTCGTCGAAAAGCTTCCGTGGACTCGGGATGGAAGAAGGCCTGCGCATCCTCGGCGAAGTGAAGAAGCAGATCGGCGTGCCGGTGCTCACCGACGTGCACGAATACACGCCGTTCGATGAAGTGGCTGAAGTCGTCGACGTGCTGCAGACGCCGGCGTTTTTGTGCCGGCAGACCGATTTCATCCAGAAGGTCGCGAGCGTCGGCAAGCCGGTCAACATCAAGAAGGGCCAGTTCCTGTCGCCGTGGGACATGAAGAACGTGGTCGAGAAGGCGCGCGCGGTCGGCAACGAGCAAATCCTCGTGTGCGAACGCGGCGCGAGCTTCGGCTACAACAACCTCGTGTCCGATATGCGTTCGCTGGCGGTGATGCGCGAAACCGGGTGTCCCGTGGTGTTCGATGCGACCCACTCGGTGCAGTTGCCGGGCGGCCAGGGAAGCAAGTCCGGCGGCCAGCGCGAATTCGTGCCGGTACTGGCACGCGCGGCGGTGGCCGTGGGCGTCGCCGGTGTGTTCATGGAAACGCATCCCGATCCGGACAAGGCGTTGTCCGATGGGCCCAATGCCTGGCCGCTGGGCCAGATGCAAGCGTTGCTTGAAACGTTGAAGGAACTGGATGCGGCGACCAAGCGTTCCGGGTTCCTTGAAACTGCGGACAAATAGAAAGCCGTCATTCCGGGGCCGTGCGCAGCACGGAACCAGGAATCGGTTTCATCCAGCCGGACTACCGATTCCGGGTTCCGTTCGCGACAAAGCTGCGAACGGCCCCGGAATGACGAAAATTCGACAACTCTCACGAGAGCAGAGATGACGACGATCAAGACCCTCCACGCCCGCGAAGTGCTGGACAGCCGCGGCAATCCCACCCTCGAAGCCGAAGTCACCCTGGCGGACGGCGCGTTCGGCCGCGCGATCGTGCCGTCGGGTGCGTCAACCGGCACCCGCGAAGCCGTGGAACTGCGGGATGGCGACAAGTGGCGCTATCTCGGCAAGGGCGTGACCAAGGCGGTCGGCAACGTCAATGGTGAAATCGCGAAGGCGCTGGCCGGTTTCGACGCCGCCGACCAGAAGGGTCTCGATGAAAAGCTGATCGCGCTGGATGGTACGCCCAACAAATCGCGCCTCGGTGCCAACGCCACCCTCGGCGTGTCGCTGGCCGCCGCGCACGCGGTCGCGGCCTCGCGCAAGCAGCCATTGTGGAAATACCTTGCGGGCGATCGCGCACCGGTGCTGCCGGTACCCATGATGAACGTCATCAACGGCGGGGTGCATGCCGACAACCCGCTGGACATGCAGGAATTCATGGTGATGCCAGCGGGCTTCGGGAAGTTCTCCGATGCGTTGCGCGCGGGCGTCGAAATCTTCCATTCGCTGAAGACGCAGCTCAAGAAGCGGGGCATGAACACCGCCGTGGGTGACGAGGGCGGCTTCGCCCCCGCGCTGCGTTCGCACGAGGAAGCGATCGAGGTGATCCTGGAAGCGGTGAACGCGGCGGGCTACCAGCCGGGCAAGCAGGTCTGGATTGCGCTCGACCCCGCATCCTCGGAGTTCTTCGAGAACGGCGTGTATGACCTCAAGGGTGAAAATCGCAAGCTCGATGCCGCCGGCATGGTGGATCTGTATGCCGACTGGTGCCGCAAGTATCCGATCATCAGCATCGAGGATGGCCTGGCCGAAGGCGACCAGGCCGGCTGGAACCTGATCACCGAAAGACTCGGCAAGAAGATCCAGTTGGTCGGCGACGACTTGTTCGTCACCAACCCGTCGATCTTTCGCGAAGGCATTGCCCACCACATCGCCAATGCGATCCTGATCAAGGTGAACCAGATCGGCACGCTCTCGGAAACACTCGAAGCCGTGGCGATGGCGGACAAGGCGCACTACGCGGCCGTGATGTCGCACCGTTCCGGCGAAACCGAGGACACCACGATCGCCGACCTCGCGGTTGCGACCACCTCCACCCAGATCAAGACCGGCTCGTTGTGCCGTTCCGACCGGATCGCCAAGTACAACCAGTTGCTGCGGATCGAGGAACAACTCGGGCCCGCCGCGAAGTATGCTGGCCGCAACGCGTTTCCCAATCTGGCATCCCTCCCCGGATGAGATGACGTGACCCCGAAACGAAGCGGTTGCTGTGGAAAGTCAGGGCATGGAGGCCCGTTCTGGTGTTCAAGAACCCCCGGCACTTTTATTCCTGAGTGCGTTGAACGAAGCAGCGATCAGGGACGATTGCACAAGAATTGTGAAAGGTCAGGGCAGGGAAGCCCGTTCTGGTGTGGGTGGATTTCCAACGGTTGCGATGATCGCACTGTCCGCGGAGGCAGCGATCAGGGACGATCACACTGATATGTTGCGCTGGCTGGCCCTGATCCTCATCGCCCTGCTGATCGGCCTGCAGATCAAGCTGTGGGTCGGCGATGGCGGCATGCGCGACCTGCGCGCGATCCGCGAGCGGGTGTCCGGACAGCAGGCCGAGAACGGCAAGCTCAAGCAGCGCAACGATGCGCTGCACGCCGATGTCGAAGATCTGAAGCACGGTCGCGACGCGGTCGAGTCACGCGCCCGCTCGCAACTCGGGCTGATCAAGCCCGGGGAAGTCTTCTACCAGGTGGTCACCGGGCCCGCCCCGGCGGCGAGCAGTGCCCCGGTACCCGCCACCAGCGCAACCTCCGCGGCGGATTCCGGGCATTGAGGCACGGTCGCGCAGGTCCGATCGGTTAGACTTGCCGGCTGTGCAAAAGTCTTTTCCGATTGCGGGGTTTGAAGGCGATGCGGGTGTTGGTGAGCAATGACGATGGCGTCGAGGCGCCGGGCATCCGCGTGCTTGCCGAGCATCTGCGCGAGCTGGGTGAGGTGACGGTGGTGGCACCCGACCGCGACCGCTCCGGGGCCAGCAACTCGTTGACGCTCGACCAGCCGGTGCGGGTTGCGCGGCTCGAAGATGGCCGCTACCGCGTCGCCGGCACGCCCACCGACTGTGTGCACCTGGCGCTCTCGGGGTTGCTGGACGATGAACCGGACATCGTGGTGTCGGGCATCAACGATTCCGCCAACCTCGGAGACGACGTGATCTATTCGGGCACCGTTTCGGCCGCGATGGAAGGCCGGTTTCTCGGGCTGCCGGCGATCGCCGTTTCGCTCGCCGGACGGGGCGAACGCCACGACGGCAACGGCCACCACTTCGCCTCCGGTGCGCGCGCCGTCGCGTTGTTGATGCGGCGCTTGCTGGTCGACCCGCTGCCCGCCGACACCATCCTCAACGTCAACGTGCCCGATCGCGCGTGGGACGGCATCGAAGGCTTCGAAGTCACGCGCCTTGGCCGGCGCCACCGCGCTTCGCCCTGCATCGCGCAGCGCGATCCGCGCGGGCGCACGGTGTGGTGGATGGGCGCCGCGGGAGACGCCGACGACGCCGGGCCCGGCACCGATTTCGACGCGGTGCGGCGCGGTTTCGTTTCGGTGACGCCCATCCACGTGGACTTGACGCGTTTCCAGGCGCTGGAGAACGTGTCGCGCTGGATCGGCGGCCTGACCGCGCAATTGCAGGGAGAGCAGGCGGCATGACGCATCTCTTCGGCGCCGCCCTGGTGTCTGCGCGCGGGCGTGGCATGACTTCGCAACGGGCGCGCGACCGGCTGGTCGCCACGTTGCGCGACGAGGGCATCAAGGATCCGCGCGTGCTGGACGTGATCCGCACGACGCCGCGCCACCTGTTCCTCGACGAGGCACTGTCGGCGCGCGCGTACGAAAACAATGCGCTGCCGATCGGCCTCGGCCAGACCATTTCGCAGCCGTGGGTGGTTGCGCGCATGACCGAGTTGCTGATCGAAAACGGCGTGCCGAAACGGGTGCTGGAGATCGGCACCGGTTCCGGCTACCAGGCTGCGGTGCTGGCGTCCCTGGTGGAGACCGTCTACACGGTCGAGCGCATCGAGGAACTCCTGCGCAAGGCGCGGCGACTGTTCCGCAACATGAAGATCGAAAACATCCGTTCGCGCCACGACGACGGCAACGTCGGGTGGCCGTCCGAGGCACCGTTCGATGCGATCGTGCTGACCGCCGCCGGCGAATCGTTGCCGCGTGCGCTGCACGACCAGCTCGCCGAAGGCGGCGTGATGATTGCACCGCTGGGGCCGCCCGGCGCGCAACACCTGGTGCGCTTTCGTCGCGAGGGCGATGAATGGCACAAGGAAAAACTCGAGCCCGTGAGTTTCGTACCACTGCTGGGCGGGCTCGGATAACCGCCTGATGCGCCTCTTTCGACCGCTGTACGAAAAAGCCCTCGAATGGGCCGGCAAGCCGCGCGCGGACGTGTGGCTTGGTGTGCTGAGTTTCTTCGAGGCCTTCATCTTCCCGGTCGCGCCGGAAATCATGCTGGCGCCGATGACGCTGGCGCGTCCGAAGCGCTGGTGGTACTTCGCTTCGATCAGCCTCGCCGGTTCGCTGGTCGGTTCGGTGATCGGCTACGAACTCGGGCATTACGCCTTCCACTACCTGCAACCATTCCTCGCCGACATCGGCTGGTCGCAGCATCTCGACGAGATGGTCAGCAAGTTCGGCGCGGCCGCCAAGCGGCATCCGTGGGAAGCGTTCTGGATGCTGGTTGCGGCCGGTTTCCTGCCGATCCCGATGAAAGTCGCGAGCTGGGCGTGCGGCATCGTCGGCATGCCCATCCTGCCATATCTCGCCGGCATCCTGATCGGGCGTGGCAAGCGCGTGTTCCTGGTCGCCGGCGTGATCCGCCTCGGCGGTGCGCGCGCCGAGCTGGCGTTGCACAAGCACATCGAAACCGCAGGATGGGTGATCGTCGCGATCATCGTCGTGCTCGGGGTGTATTTCTATCTGCGGTAGATTGGGTTGATCCCCGACTTGCTGGTGCGGAACGAACCGCGACGTCGCTGGGTTTCGCTGCGCCCAGCATCAACCTGCAACAGCCATCCGGAGCCGCTTGTCCCGTGGAGTAGCCCGGCGAGCATGGACAATCGCACGAATCCGGTATTCTTGCGTGCATGATGCAGACGCCACATTTTCCGAAGCCGTTCCTTGCCGTCGCCGTGTTGCTGTTGGCGGGTTGTGCCTCCACCCCGGCGCCGGTGGTCAATCACTCGTTCGGCGGCAGCAGTCCCGAGCCTGCCACGCAGTCATCGCCGGCGCCCGCGACGGGCAACTCCGGTGTGCAGACCTTCGGCCTCGGCGGTCATGCCAATGGCACGGTCGGAACCGACGGTTACACCGTCGCGCCCGGTGACACGTTGTACAGCATCGCCTTCGCACACGGCGTGGATGTGCGCCAGCTTGCCGCGTTGAACGGCATCCCGGCGCCTTACACGATCCATCCGGGGCAGGTGTTGAAGCTGAAGGCGTCGTCGAGCGCATCGCCACCGGCTGGCACGGCGGCCGCGAGCACCACAGTCATCACGACCAACACGATGACGACCGCGCAGCCGCCGGCACCCGTGCAGCCTGCGCCGGCGCAGCCTTCGCAACCGGTGTTCGGCCCGGTGACGACGCAGACCATGACCGCGAATGGCGTGGCGCCCGCCGAATCGGCGTCGGCCAACGCGCCGATGACCGCCGCGGCTGCGCCCACTTCCACGGCGCCGCCGCCCGCGCAAGCCGCGCCTCCCGTCGTCGCGACGATGCCCACCCCGCCGCCGGGCGCCACGCGCAGTGCCGGCGGCATTACCTGGCAATGGCCGGCCAGCGGCAAGATCCTCGGTGGTTTCCAGGCCGGCAGCGGGGGTGATGGCGCGGGCGTCGATATCGCTGGCAACGTGGGCGACCCGGTGCGCGCGGCCGCGTCCGGCACCGTGGTCTACAGCGGCAATGGCCTGATCGGTTACGGCGAGCTGATCATCATCAAGCACAACGACACGTATCTTTCTGCCTACGGCCACAACAGCAGGCGGCTGGTGAAAGAAGGCGACCGCGTCGGGGCCGGGCAGGAAATCGCACTGATGGGCGCGAGCGGCGCGCCGCGTGTGGAACTGCACTTCGAGATCCGCAAGGACGGCAAGCCGGTCGACCCGCTGGGTTATCTGCCCTCGCGTTGATTTTGTGGAACTCGTTGCGCCGTTCCTTGTTCGAAGCGGCTGTTGCTGAAAGTCAGGCCATGGACGGCCGTTCTGATGATCCAGAGCACAGCATCATTCCGGCGTCGACCTGGCAGGTGGGGCAGCGATCAGGGACGATCGCTTAAAATGAACGCCGCGACCACGTTGCGGCCTTCGCTGGCAAGAATGTCCCAGGTCCGCGCCGCGGCGGCGTTGTCCATCACTTCGATGCCCACGCCACGTTGCAGGAACGTGGCCAGCACTTCCTGCGAAGGAAACTGCTGGCGCGCGCCGGTGCCCAGCAGGACCACGCTGGGTTGCAGCGCAAGGATGGGTTCGGCGTGTGCGGGTGTCATCGCCGTGGCATCGCGGACAGCCCAATCATCGATGACCTTGTCGCGCGCCAGGATAATGCTGGCGGTGAATGGCCGGTCCACGACGACCACCGTGTGCGCGTCGGCCTTGCGCACGAACAGGTAGTCACGCGGGCGTTCGAGGTTCAGTTCCACGGAATTTGCCTCCGGTTCTCCATCGTCGCAGGTCGGGAACTCCAATCCACGGGTGTTTGGTGGTCAGATCTCCGCGTGCGCTGGTCAGTCTGCCCGAAACCGATTCCGGGCTGGGTGCGGCTCCGGAATGATGAATAACCAGTATCCGTATCCAAAGGTTGTCATTCCGGAGCGGCCCGAAGGGTCGAACCCGGAATCGGTCCGGGCTCAACCGGCACGCGTCGGGGTCTGGACTCCATGCATGCCGGATGACGCATCATCGGGTGGCTTTCGGGTCACTTTGGCAGCGCGATCTGCGGCTTGTCGTCGTTGCGTCGATACAGCACCGCGATGTGCCCGATCGCCTGCACGGTTTCGGCGTGGCTGGACTCGATCAACTTCGCGAGGTCCGCGGCACGGGCGGTGCGATCATCGCCGGTCAGCCTGACCTTGATCAATTCGTGATCGGTGAGCGCCTGTTCCAATTCCTTCAGCACGCCCGCGGTGACGCCCTTGCCACCCAGCAGCAGGACGGGTTTGAGCGGGTGGGCGAGGCCACGCAGGTAACGGATTTGTGACGAAGACAGGGGCATGCGTTCAGCGTGGGAGCGGGTTCGGCCAGCCAGACAGGGTATCATGGGCACCGTCATCATTCCCCGTTGGAAGGACGGCGCGCGGTGCCGTCGCCGGAACACGCCGTGGCCCGATCCAAAAGCAGCGCGCGCTGGTTGAAGGAACATTTCGGCGACGAATTCGTGAAGCGTGCGCAGGCCGAAGGCTTTCGCTCGCGTGCCGCGTTCAAGCTGGACGAACTGCTGGACCGCGACCGCCTGCTGAAACCCGGCATGGTAGTGGTGGATTTGGGCGCGGCGCCCGGTGGCTGGTCGCAATTGGTGCGCCAGCGGCTGGGCCAGAAAAATGAAGAATGGTCGGGCAGGATCTTTGCGCTCGACATCCTGCCCATGCAGGGCATCGGCGGGGTGGAATTCATCCAGGGCGATTTCCGTGATGAAGCGGTGTTCGAAGCCCTGATGGCAAAGCTGCAGGGCGCGCCCGTGGACCTTGTTCTGTCGGACATGGCGCCCAATATCAGCGGTATCGAAGTTGCGGATCAGGCGCGCGCCATGCACCTGGCCGAATTGGCCGCAGATTTCGCGGCCAAGTGCTTGAAACCCGGAGGATCATTGCTGGTGAAATTATTCCAGGGCCGAGGTTTCGACGAGTACCTGCGCGACTTGCGCACGGGCTTTGCGCGGGTGACACTGCGCAAGCCCAAGGCCTCCCGGGCCCGCTCGCGCGAGGTTTACGCCTTGGCGACCGGATGGAAAAAGCGGCATGAGTGATCTGAACGTGTATCCCAAACCAGCGGTTCGTGAGATGCCCGCACACGGGCGTATGTATTCGGGCGAGGGAATCGCAGCATGAAACCCCCGATGAACGATTTGACCAAGAACATCCTGCTGTGGCTGGTGGTCGCAGTGATCGTGGTGCTGGCCTACCAGAGCCTGAGCCCGCGCCTGGCCGGCAGCGAGCAGCAGATGTCGTATTCCGAGTTCGTGCAGCAGGTGAAGAACGACAACGTGTCGTCGATCACCATCAGCGCGAACATGCCGCCCGTGATCACCGGCAAGCTGAAGGACGGCAGTTCCTTGCGCACCGTGTTGCCCGCCGTGGGCGACAACGCCTTGCTGTCGCTCCTGGAATCGCACCGGGTCAAGACCACCCAGCAGCCGGGCGACAACGGCTTCTCGCTGATGCGGCTGATCATCGACTGGCTGCCGTTCATCCTGGTGTTCGGCCTGCTGTTCTACATCTTCCGCCAGATGCAGTCGGGTGCGGGCGGCCGCGGGGCGATGAGCTTCGGGCGTTCGCGCGCCAAGCTGCAGGGCGAGGACCAGATCAAGGTCACCTTCAATGACGTGGCCGGCTGCGAAGAGGCCAAGGAAGAGGTTTCCGAACTGGTCGACTTCCTGCGTGATCCGTCGAAGTTCACCAAGCTGGGCGGCAAGATTCCGCGCGGCGTGTTGATGGTCGGCTCGCCCGGTACCGGCAAGACGCTGCTGGCGAAAGCCATCGCGGGCGAAGCCAAGGTGCCGTTCTTCTCGATCTCCGGTTCCGACTTCGTCGAGATGTTCGTCGGCGTTGGCGCCGCGCGCGTGCGGGACATGTTCGAGCAGGCCAAGAAGCATGCGCCGTGCATCATCTTCATCGACGAAATCGACGCGGTCGGCCGCCATCGCGGCGCCGGCCTCGGCGGCGGTCACGACGAGCGCGAGCAGACATTGAACCAGTTGCTGGTCGAGATGGACGGTTTCGAGGGCAGCGAGGGCGTGATCGTGATCGCGGCCACCAACCGCCCCGACGTGCTCGATCCCGCGCTGCTGCGCCCGGGCCGTTTCGATCGCCAGGTCGTGGTGCCGCTGCCGGACCTCAAGGGCCGCGAGCAGATCCTGAAGGTGCACATGCGCAAGGTGCCGGTGGGTACGGACGTCGATCCGCTCACGATCGCGCGCGGCACGCCGGGTTTCTCCGGTGCGGATCTTGCCAACCTCGTCAATGAAGCCGCGCTGTTCGCTGCGCGCGAAAATGCGCGTGACGTGCGCATGGATTTCTTCGAGCGCGCCAAGGACAAGATCATGATGGGCTCCGAACGGCGCTCCATGATCATGAGCGAGGACGAGAAGAAGCTCACCGCGTACCACGAATCCGGGCACGCGATCGTCGGGCTGTCGGTGCCCGACCACGATCCAGTGCACAAGGTGACCATCATCCCGCGCGGCCGTGCGCTGGGCGTCACCATGTTCCTGCCCGAACAGGACCGTTACAGCCACAGCAAGCTGTCGCTGGAAAGCAAGTTGGCCAGCCTGTTCGGCGGCCGCGTCGCCGAGGAACTGATCTTCGGGACGGAAAAAGTCACCACCGGTGCATCCAACGACATCCAGCGCGCGACGCAACTCGCACGCGACATGGTCACCAAGTACGGTTTGTCGTCGGCGCTCGGTCCGATGACCTACGCCGAGGACGAGGAAGAAGTGTTCCTCGGCCGTTCGGTGAGCCAGCACAAGAACGTCTCGGATGAAACTTCGCGCAAGATCGACGTCGCGGTGCGCGAAGTCATCGACACGGCGTACAACCGCGCGCGCCAGATCCTCACCGACGATGTCGAGAAGCTGCACGCGATGGCCGCGGCGCTGCTGCAGTACGAGACGATAGACAAGGAACAGATCGCCGCGATCATGGAAGGCCGCGAGCCCGGGCCGCCGCGCGACTGGCATCCGCGCGACAGCAACACCGGGATGGGCGGCGGCAAGCCGGTGACTGCGCCGGCCGCGGCACCCGCGCCGTCCAGCCATCCCGCCGGGCAGCACTGATGGGCGATCGTTCCTGATCGCTGCATCCGGGATGGCTTCCGCGTTCGTGGCGTCTCGCGATTCCGGGAAACCAGAACGGCCATCCATGGCCTGACTTGCCGCGACAGCCGCTTCGTTTGCCGGGAACCTTCGACCAGGGCCGCCTTCGGGCGGCCTTGTCGTTTCCCGATGCCGCTCATGTAGTATTTTCGCAACGGCGCACGATACGGTCGCCAGCCCGCCGGCTGGGTCGAAACCGCCCATGAGTGACTGGATCGGACTCCTCAAGCAATCCTTCGCCGAATTCCGCCGGCGGCGCGTGTTTCGCGTGGTCGCCGTCTACGTGGTGACGGGTTGGATATTGATCCAGGTCGGCAGCGCCACGTTCGAGCCCATCGGCTTGCCGTCCTGGTCGATGCGGTTGCTGTTGGTGTTGCTGGTGCTGGGTTTCGTACCGGCCTGCATCCTGGCGTGGGTTTACGACATCGGCGCGCACGGCATCGAGCATACCGCGGCACGTGCGCCGGCCCTGGCCATTGCAGCCGAGCCGGTGCCCGACACTTCGGTCGCGATCCTGCCGTTCACGGACCTGAGCGAAGCCAGGGACCAGGCCTATTTCTGTGATGGCCTGGCCGAGGAAATCCTTAATGCGCTCTCCGCGATCCGCGGCCTGCGGGTGGCGTCGCGCACCTCTTCGTTCCGCTTCCGCGACAGCGATGCGGACGCGCGCGAAATCGGCCGGGCGCTGAACGTCGCCGCGATCATGGAGGGCAGCGTGCGCAAGGCTGGCGACCGTGTCCGCATCACCGCACAACTGATCGATACGGGCAATGGCTATCACCTCTGGACGGAGACGTTCGACCGCAGGCTCCAGGACGTTTTCGCTATCCAGGAAGAGATCGCGCTCAACGTGATGCAGGCGCTGCGGGGCTCGCTGAAAGGCGCCGCGGCACTCGAAGTGTGCCGGTGCGCACCACCGCGCGACATGCGCGCCTACGAGTTCTATCTGCGTGGCCGGCAGATCCATTCGGTGAAAAGCAGCGACAACTGGACCAAGGCGCCGGAGATGTTCAGGCGCGCAATCGCGCTCGACCCCAAGTTCGCGCAGGCGCATGCAGGGCTGGCCGATTCGCTCGCGCAATTGCTGATGTGGAAGATCATCGATCCGGCCGGTGTGCTCGAAGAGGCGCTCGCCGCGGCCAAACGCGCGCTCGACCTGGCACCGAAGCTGGCCGAGGCCCACGTCGCGCACGCCAACACGCTGTCCCTGGCGTGCGATGACGGCGGCGCGGTCGCGGCGTTCGAGCGCGCCATCGAACTCAATCCGGGGCTCTACGAGGCGCACTACTATTTTGGCCGTCATCTCTACGCGCGCGGCGAATATGCGCGCGCGATCGAGGAATTCGAGGTGGCACACCGGGTGCGTCCGGACGAGTTCCAGGCCTTGTCGCTGGCATCCAGTGCCGCCGACTCGCTGGGCGACAAGGCGCGCGGCGACGCGCTGACCCGGATCGCGCTGCCGTCGGCCTTGGCCGAAATCGCGGCCGACCCTGAAAATGGCCGCGCGCTGTATCTGGCCGCGGGCATGCAGGCACGGCTGGGCGACATCGAAGGCGGGCGTCGCAACACCGAAGCTGCGTTGCGCCTGCAGCCGGACGATTTCGGTACGCTCTACAACGCCGCCTGCACCTACACGCGCATGGGCGAAAACGAGCGCGCGCTGGACCTGCTGGAACGCGCGGTCGCGACCGGCAGCGGATTCCGCGACTGGCTGGAGCGCGACAGCGATCTCGATGGCCTGCGCGGGCTGCCGCGCTTCCGGAGCATCCTGGCGCGGCTGAACGAGAGGACGGCCCCGGCGTCCTGAGGGCAGGGGTTCACGCTTCGACGCGTTGCTTCGCAATGGCCTTCTGGCCGAAGCCCGCGCGCCCACGATGGTTCGGCCGCTCCCGCCTGAACGCCACGCATCCGGTGTTGCCCTAAACTGCGTGGATGTTCGACACGACCCCGATACTCGACTGCGACGGCCGCGTGCTGAAGCTGGACCGCCCGCGCATTTGCGGGATCCTCAATCTCACCGACGACTCGTTTTCGGGCGACGGCTTGCGGGGCGACGTCGAAGCCGCGGTCGCGCAGGGCGTGGCGATGGCGGAGCAGGGCGCGGACATGCTGGACGTCGGCGCCGAGTCCACGCGCCCGGGCGCTACCGCCGTCGAAGCGAAGGACGAAATCGCGCGCGTGGTCCCGGTGATCGGGGCGCTGGCGGCTCGTGTCGATCTGCCGATTTCGATCGACACGTCGAAGCCGGAAGTGATGCGCGCGGCCGTGGCGGCCGGCGCGGGTTTCATCAACGACGTGTATGCATTGCGTCGCGAGGGCGCGCTGGACGCCGCGGCGGAGCTGAAGGTGCCGGTGTGCGTGATGCACATGCAGGGCGTACCCGGCACGATGCAGGACGATCCGTGCTACGACGACGTGGTCGGCGAGGTGCATCGCTTTCTCGCCGAACGCGTGTTTGCCTGCGAGATGGCGGGCATCGACAAGCGCCGGGTACTGGTCGATCCGGGTTTCGGATTCGGCAAGATGCTGGAACACAATCTCGCGCTGCTGCGCGCGCTCGATCGTTTCCGCGACCTCGCCGCGGGCGTGTTCGCGGGGGTATCACGCAAGGCGATGATCGGCACCCTGACCGGCCGCCCAGCCGGCGCCGCTCGTGCGGCCGGCTCCGCCGCTGCGGCGCTGATTGCGGCGCAGCGTGGCGCGATGATCGTGCGGGTGCACGACGTCGCCGCGACGCGCGACGCGCTGGCCGTGTGGCAGGCTGTTCACGAAGGTGACGCCCCCGCGAAGGCTGCGTCCAAACCCTTCGGTTCGCAGCGGTTCGGGGACGACTGACTTGGGCGCCATTCTGCGTCGGGATTTTGTAGGAGCGCGCTATGCGCGCGACACGGCGCCAGGAACAGTGTCCGGGTCGCGCGCATGGCGCGCTCCCACGGGGTATCCTTTACGGATGCATTTTCGCTCGGTAATCCCATGTCCGAACCCGGAAATCTGAGTCCTCCTCCCCGCAAATACTTCGGTACCGATGGCGTGCGCGGCCGCGTCGGCGAATGGCCGATCACCGCCGAGTTCATGCTGAAGCTCGGGCGCGCCGCCGGCGTGGTCCTGGGCAACGGCCGGCAGCCGCTGGTGCTGATCGGCAAGGACACCCGCGTGTCGGGTTACATGTTCGAGGCCGCGCTGGAAGCCGGACTGGTCGCGGCGGGCGCGAACGTGGGCCTGCTCGGGCCGCTGCCGACGCCTGGCGTGGCGCAACTGACCCGGGAGCTGGGCGCCAGTGCCGGGATCGTGATCAGCGCCTCGCACAATCCGTACCAGGACAACGGCATCAAGTTTTTTTCCGCCGGCGGCGAGAAGCTGGATGATGCCGTCGAGGCCGACATCGAACGCGAAATCGACGCGCCCTTCACCACCGTCGCGCCGGAACGCCTTGGCAAGGCGCGCCGCATCGACGACGCGGTGGAGCGCTACGCACGTTTCTGCCTCGGCACCTTGTCGGCGCCACCGGATCTTTCGGGCATGCACATCGTGCTCGATTGCGCGCATGGCGCTACCTACGTGGTCGCGCCCAAGGTGTTCGAATCGCTGGGCGCGAAGGTCACCCGCATCGGCGCCGAGCCCGATGGTTTCAACATCAACCGCGAGGTCGGCTCGACCCATCCCGCCACGCTGCGCGGTGCGGTGCTGGAACAACGCGCGGACCTCGGCATCGCCTTCGATGGCGATGGCGATCGCGTGCAGATGATCGACCGCAACGGTGAACTCGCGGACGGCGACGACCTGTTGTACGTGCTGGCGCACGACTGGTTGACTGCGGGTCGGCTGCGCGGGCCCGTGGTCGGCACGTTGATGAGCAACTTCGGCCTTGAGCGCGCGCTGACCGGCGCCGGCGTGCGGTTCCTGCGCGCGAATGTCGGCGACCGCTACGTGCTCCAGCAGTTGAAGGAACACGACGGCATGCTGGGCGGCGAAACGTCGGGGCACATCCTGTGCCTCGACCGTGCCAGCACCGGCGACGGCATCGTGTCCGCGCTCGCGGTGCTGGACGCACTGGCGCGCGCGGGCAAGGACCTGTCGCACGCGCGCTACGGGCTTTCCAAGCTGCCACAGATCACGCGCAACGTGAAAGTGGCCGGCGCCAAGGCCGTAGTCGGTTCGCCGGGCGTGCAGGGCGCGCTGGCGGAAGTCCAGGACACGCTGCGCGGCCGCGGCCGCGTGGTGCTGCGGCCGTCGGGCACCGAACCGCTGGTGCGGGTCACCATCGAGGGCGAGAACGCCGACGAGGTGCAGGCGCTTGCCGCGCGGCTCGCGGATGCGGTGACGGCCGCGGCGGCCAACGTGACGCGCAATCGGGAAACGTGAGGGCGCCGCCACGGCTCTGGATGCACGCACGGAGCCATGAATCTTGCCGCGGGCATTGAGGCCCACGCCGGCCAAACCTGAAAACCGGTTCCGGGTTCGGCCCTTGCGGCCTGCCCCGGATGACAAAAGCGAATCCGTTCGCCCGCGGCTGGGCCGGGGCGAACGAAAGCGCGGGACTTCACGCCATCTGGCTGGCCGCGAAATCCCAGTTCACGAGGTTCCAGTACGCGTCGACGTATTTGGCGCGCGCATTGCGGTAGTCGATGTAGTACGCGTGCTCCCACACGTCGCAGGTCAGCAGCGGGCGGTCGCTGCCGGTGATCGGCGTGCCGGCGTTGGACGTGCTGACCAGGCCCAGCGAACCATCGGCGCGTTGCACCAGCCATGCCCAGCCGGAACCGAAGGTGCCGGTCGCGATCTTGCCGAATTCGGCCTTGAACCTGGCGACGTCGCCGAATGCCTTGGTGATCGCGTCGGCCAGCTTGCCGGACGGATCGCCGCCGCCCCTGGGCGACATCGAATTCCAGTAGAAGGCATGGTTCCACGCCTGCGCGGCGTTGTTGAACATGCCGCCCGTGGCCTTCTTGACGATGTCCTCGAGGTTCATGTCGGCGAAATCGGTGCCCTCGATCTGCTTGTTGAGGTTGTCGACATATGCCTTGTGGTGCTTGCCGTAGTGGTAGTCCAGGGTCTCCTCGGAGATGTGCGGGGCCAGCGCGCTGCGTTCGTAGGGAAGCGGGGGAAGTTCGATCGCCATGGAGTGCTCCTTGGAGGTTGGGGAATCGGGAGAAACGGCAGCATGCGTGGAAGGCGCGCCTGATACAATGACGGCCTCCGCAAGACACCATTTGCCATTGTAGACCCGTCGCATATCTTTGTCGGATTCGCACGTGTCCGGGTTGCGGCTTCATCAAAGCCGTCGCGCCGGCATCGCATCGGCGGTTCGCCTTCACGGCGGCGGGTCGTTTTCCGCGAATCTCCACCCGTCACGCACGCAGGTTTCAAAACCACTATGGACGTCATCGAACGCATCAAGCAAACGCTCGCCGCGCACCCCATCGTGCTGTACATGAAGGGCACGCCCGACTTTCCGATGTGCGGCTTTTCCATGCGCACCTCGCAGGCGCTCAACGCCACCGGCGTGGAGTATTTCTCGGTTAACGTGCTGGAGGATCCCGAGATCCGCGCCAACCTGCCGCGCCATTCCAACTGGCCGACCTTCCCGCAGCTCTACATCAACGGCGAGCTGATCGGTGGTTGCGACATCACGCTGGAGCTGTACGAATCCGGCGAATTGCAGCGCATGGTGGCCGAGGCCGGCAAGCAGACGGCCGCCTCGTGACGCTGCCCGTCACGCGTCTTCCGGCGGACTGGGCACCCGCTGCGGATTCGCTGGCGGGACGCGTGGTGTTGATCACGGGCGCCGCGGGTGGCTTGGGCCACGCATCCGCGCTTGCGTGTGCGAAAGCCGGTGCCACCGTGTTGCTGGCCGACCGCAAGGCGCGTGCGCTGGGGCCGGTGTACGACGAGGTTGCTGCGCTTCCGGGCGTGCCGCAGCCGGTGCTGCAGCCGATGGATTTGCAGGGCGCGTCGCCGCTCGAATTCCAGACGTTCGCCGAATCGGTCGAGCGCCAGCTCGGCCGGCTCGATGGCGTGGTGCATGCAGCGGTGAAGTGCGAGGGCCTGACGCCGCTCGGGATGTTGTCGCCCGAGGAATGGATGACCACGTTGCACGTCGACTTGTCGGCGCCGTTCCTGCTGACGCAGGCGTGCATGCCGCTGCTGCTGGCGCGCGAGGACAGCGCGGTGGTGTTCGTGCTGGACGACCCGGAACGGATGGTGCGCGCGCACTGGGGTGCCTATGGCGTGGCGAAGGCAGGCCTGGAGGGCCTGGTTTCGATCCTGCACGAGGAGACCGACGAGTCCAGCCTGCGCGTGCACGCGCTGCTGCCCGCACCGATGCGCACCGCGCTGCGCCGCACTGTCTGGGCGGGCGAGGACCCGGCCACGATTGCGACGCCCGAGGCGGCTGCGCAAGCGGTGTTGTATCTGCTGTCGCCGGATGCGCGCCTGGCGCGCGGCAAGGTGCTGGATCTGCGTGGCGTCGAACACAGCCGGGATTGAGCGATGCAACAGCAGATGACCCTCGTGTCAGCGTGCATCACGCTTTTCCTGGTTCTGGACGCACCCGGCAACGTGCCGTTCTTCCTCTCCATCCTGAAGGACGTTCCGCCCAGACGGCGGCGCTGGGTGATGATCCGCGAACTCCTGATCGCGCTGGGCGTGCTGGTCGCCTTCCTGTTGGGTGGCCGCGAACTATTGTCGATCATGCAGTTGCGGCAGGAGGCCATCAGCATCGGCGGCGGCGTGGTGCTGTTCCTGATCGCGATCAAGATGGTTTTCCCGCCGCGGGACGGCGGCATCTTCGGACCTGTCGGCCAGGGCGAACCGTTCATCGTGCCGCTGGCGATTCCGGGCGTCGCCGGGCCGTCCGCGATGGCGACGCTGTTGCTGATGACCAGCGCCCAGCCTGGCCGTCAGGTGGAATGGGGCTTGGCCCTGTTGATCGCCTGGCTCGCCACCGCGGCGATCCTGTTGGGTTCGACGTGGCTGTTCAAATTGCTGGGCGAGAGCGTGCTCGCCGCCATGGAACGCGTGATGGGCATGTTGCTGATCGCCCTGTCGGCGCAAATGATCCTGGGCGGGGTGGAAGCGTATCTGAAAGCGGGTTGATCGAAGGAAGCATTTCGCATGAATGATGTTCATCGGGCTGCGCGCCCCGCGACGGTGAATGCCCAGATCGTGCCGGCGGGCACGCTGGACGTGCTGTCGCGCGACGAGATCGCGCGCCTGCGCGACGCCACCGCTGCCGGGCTGCATACGTTGCTGCGCTCGTGCACGCTCGCGGTGCTCACCTCGGGCGCGATGCACGACAGCGCGCGTGCCTTGCTGGGCCAGTACGCCGATTACGATATCCAGGTGCTGCAGCAGGACCGCGGGGTCAAGCTGGACCTGAAGAACGCGCCGGCGCAGGCATTCGTGGACGGCAAGATCATCCGCGGCGCCAACGAGCTGCTGTTCGCGGTAGTGCGCGACATCGTGTACGAGTCCACCAAGCTGGAATCGGGCGAATTCAACCTCGCCGATTCCAGCGGCATCACCCACGCGGTTTTCGACATCCTGCGCAACGCGCGGGTGCTGCGTGCGCGCTTCGATCCCAACCTCGTGGTGTGCTGGGGCGGGCATTCGATTTCGCGCGAGGAGTACGACTACAGCAAGGCCGTCGGTTACCAGCTCGGCCTGCGCGGCATGGACATCTGTACCGGTTGCGGCCCGGGTGCGATGAAGGGACCGATGAAGGGCGCGACCATCGCGCACGCCAAGCAGCGCCATTACGAAAATCGCTACATCGGCCTCAGCGAACCCAGCATCATCGCCGCCGAGTCGCCGAATCCGATCGTCAACAGCCTGGTGATCCTGCCCGACATCGAGAAGCGGCTGGAGGCATTCGTGCGCGTCGGGCACGGCTTCATCGTGTTTCCGGGCGGCGTCGGCACCGCCGAGGAAATCCTGTACCTGCTCGGCATCCTCATGGATCCCGCCAATGCCAGCGTGCCGTTTCCGCTGGTGTTCACCGGGCCCGAATCGGCCGCGCCGTATTTCCAGCAGATCGACAAATTCCTGCGGCTGGTGCTCGGTGACGCCGCCGCACAGCGCTACCAGATCATCATCGAGGATACGGTTGCGGTGGCGCATGCAATGCAGCAGGGCATCGAAGTGGTGCGCAACCATCGCGTGGAAACGCACGATGCGTTCTTCTTCAACTGGGAGATCAACGTCGATCTGCCGTTCCAGCAGCCATTCCGGCCCACGCACGCGGCCATGGCTGCGCTGGACCTGCATCGAGGCCGGCTGCCGCACGAACTTGCCGCCGACATGCGACGCGCGTTTTCCGGCATCGTCTCGGGCAACGTCAAGGAAGAAGGCATGGAGGAAATCGACCGCAACGGCCCCTACGAAATCCATGGCGACCCGGAGTTCATGCGCGCGCTCGACACGTTGCTGCAGAGCTTCGTCGCGCAGCAGCGCATGAAGCTACCGGGCAGCAAATACGTGCCTTGCTACCGGATCGTCGGGAATGGCGTCGCGCCCGTTGCGGAGCGGGTGTGAGCGGATGACGAACGGACCGGACTTGCTGGTGATCGGTGGCGGCTCGGGCGGACTGGCCACCGCGATCCGCGCGGCGCGGCATGGCGCGAAGGTGACGCTGTTCGAGCCGCACGAGTTGGGCGGAACCTGCGTCAACCGCGGCTGCGTGCCTAAAAAGGCGATGTGGCTCGCCGCCGAACTCGCCGATGCGCGACGCATGGCCGAAGCCGTCGGCTTCGGTATGCAGCCGGGCACGCTGGATTGGGCCACGTTCATCGGCCACCGCGAAGCGTACGTGCTGCGCGCGCGGACCGCGTACGCGAATCGCCTGCGCGAACTGGGCATCGAGGTCGTGCCGGCACCCGCGCATTTCATCGAGGCGCACGCTTTGCGTGCAGGTGATGCCGATTATCGTGCGCCGCACATCGTGATCGCGACCGGTTCGCGTCCGCGGGGGCTCGAGTTGCCCGGCGGCGATCTCGCGATCGACTCGGATGGTTTTTTCAAGCTGGACCATTGCCCCGCGCGCACCGGCATCATCGGCGGCGGCTACATCGGCGTGGAAGTGGCCGGTGTGCTGCGCGCGCTCGGATCGCGCGTGGAATTGATCACGCGCGGCGGGTTGCTGTCGCGCCTGGAAGCCGACCTCGGGGACGCGCTGGGTCGCATGATGCGGGCCGCAGGCATCGTCCATCACGAGGGGTGCGCGGTGCGCGGTGTGCGTCGCGACGGCGCGGGCCTGTGGCTGGATTGCTCGGACCACGAACCGCACGGTCCGTACGACCAGGTGATCAGTGCGATCGGCCGGTTGCCGAATGTCGAGTCGATGCAGCTGGAAGCCGCGGGGGTGAAGCTCGGCAGGATCAACGAGATCGTCACCGACGACTACGAAAACACCTCGATCGACGGCGTGTACGCACTGGGCGACGTGAACGGCAAGCCGGCGCTGACGCCGGTGGCGATCGCTGCGGGCCGGCAACTCGCGGATCGACTGTTCGGCGGCAAGCCGGATGCACGCCTGGATTACGGGTGCATTCCGACCGTGGTGTTTTCGCACCCGCCGGTCGGCACCGTCGGCCTGTCCGAGGCCGAAGCCCGCAAGCAGTACGGCGACGCGGTGAAAGTACGGTCGACGCGCTTCACGCCGATGCTGTGGTCGCTGGCCGGCCGCGAAGGCCAGACCCTGATGAGGCTGGTTTGCGTTGGTGACGACGAGCGTGTCGTGGGCCTCCACGGCATCGGGCCGGGCATGGACGAAATGCTGCAGGGTTTCGCGGTGGCCGTGCGGATGGGTGCGCGCTACGCGGATTTCCTGAAGACCGTCGCGATCCACCCGACTTCCGCGGAAGAATTCGTCACGATGAGCTGACGCCGGGGTGCGCGTACATGATGGCGACATCCGTGCTTGCGCTGCACCTCGCGATCATCGCGTTCAACGTCGCGGGGTGCGTGCTGGTTCCGGTCGGCGCGTGGCGCGGCTGGCCTTGGGTGCGCGGATTCTGGTGGCGGCTGGCGCATCTGCTCAGCTTGGCCCTGGTTGCGTTGCAGGCATTGCTTGGCCGCGCGTGCTTCCTGACCATCCTGCAAGGCGATGTCTCCGGCACTTCGCATGTGCAGCCGCTGATCGCTTCATGGGTCGACCGGCTGATCTACTGGCCGCTTCCGCTGTGGATCTTCGCGATTGCCTATGCGCTGGCGTTCGTGTACGTGATAGCGCTGTGGCTGTTCGTGCGGCCGCGCCCGCCGTGGCGACGACGCGGCGCGGATTGAGAGTGTCAATAGCGTTCCCCGATAGGCGCTACATTGCCTGCATGGAGCAAATGGAAAGTGGAAAGCAAACGTGGTCCGATGCAGGGACCGATCGGCTTGCCGCGTGGCTGGCCGAGCGCAGCCGCGTGACCGTGATCACCGGTGCGGGTGTCAGTACCGGGTCCGGCATTCCGGACTACCGAGACGGCGACGGCAACTGGAAGCGATCGCCGCCGGTGCAGTACCGCGATTTCGTCGAAGGCGAAGCGGTGCGCCGGCGCTACTGGGCGCGCAGTTTCGCGGGCTGGCCGATGTTCGAGGCGGCGCGGCCCGGCGCCGCGCACCTGGCGTTGGCTCGCATGATGCAGCGGGGCGGTGTCGCGCGGCTTGTCACGCAAAACGTCGATCGCCTGCACCAGCTCGCCGGCAGCCGCGACGTGATCGACTTGCACGGCCGGCTCGACGTGGTGCGTTGCCTCGCATGCGGCGGCCGCACCGGACGTGATGATTTCCAGCGACGCTTGCGCGAGGCCAACCCCGGCCGCAAGGTTTCACGCGCGACGATTGCGCCGGATGGCGACGCCGACCTGGATGACGCGGAGTTCGGCAGCTTCGAAATTCCGCCCTGCAGCGTGTGTGGAGGCGTATTGAAGCCCGACGTGGTGTTCTATGGCGAACCGGTGCCGCGTGAAACCACGGGGGCGGCGTTGGCCGCGGTCGAATCGGCCGATGGCGTGCTGGTGGTCGGCTCTTCGCTGATGGTGTGGTCGAGTTTCAGGCTCGTGCGCGCGGCGGTGGCGCGCGGGGTCGAAGTCGTGGCGGTCAATCGCGGGCGCACGCGCGCCGATGATTTGTTCGCGTTCAAGCTGGAGGGCGAGTGCGGTGCCGTGTTGCGGCGCACGGCCGACGGCTTGCAGTGAACGGTCCGAAACGTGACGGTGCAGTGAGGGCGCCGCCTTTGCGGTAAATTCGGGGTGAACTTCCCTGCGCAAGGACGGATCATGGACGCGCTTCACTTCAGCAACTTCCTGGGCTTCAGCATGCCGCCGCTGGAGATTCTCGTTCGCGGCACGATCATGTACTGGTGCCTGTTCCTGCTGCTGCGGTTCCTGTTGCGACGCGACACCGGCTCGGCCGGCATCTCCGGCATCCTGTTCGTGGTGCTGCTGGGCGACGCGGCGCAGAACGCGATGATCGGCAATGGGCATACCGTCGTCGACGGCGGTCTTTTGATCGCCACGCTCGCCGCGTGGAACCTGCTGCTCGATTGGCTTGGGATCCATTTCAAGGCGATCGCGCGGCTCACCGAAGCGCCGCCGATCCTGCTGGTTCGCAACGGCCGCGTGATGGACCGCAACATGCGGCGCGAACTGGTGACGCGCGAGGAAATCGAAGCCGGCTTGCGCAACAAGGGCCTCGAGTCATTCGATCGCGTCAAGGCGATGTACATGGAAGGCGACGGCTCTTTCAGCATCATCAAGAGCGAGGCCTAGCCGGCGCCGTTTGTTTTCGGCTCCCGTCCGGGCCAAGGCCGTTTGATCAGGCGACGGCGCCGCGTGGTAGCGCGCGTCCATTGCCTCCGTTTTCGGAAGAGGACGGAAGACGACGCCCCGCGCGAGCGCGGCTGCAGCTGGTGCCGTCCCTTCGTTCCAGATGGTGCGGCAGCCCCTTCGACGTGCCAAGGGGCGGTGTCTTCACGAGGCGGACGCGTTCGCCGCCTCGTCTTCCTTGTACGCCTCGATCGGCACGCACGAACAGAACACGTGCTTGTCGCCGTACACGTTGTCCACGCGCGCGACCGGCGGCCAGTACTTCACCTGCTTCAGCGACGGCAGCGGGTAGGCCGCGAGTTCGCGCGGATAGGCATGGGTCCACTCGCTGGCGGACACCGCGGCCGCGGTGTGCGGTGCGTGTTTCAGCGGGTTGTCTTCGCGGTCGAGGCGGCCATCCTCGATCGCACGGATTTCTTCGCGGATCTGGATCATCGCGTCGATGAAACGGTCGAGTTCGTGCAGCGATTCCGATTCGGTGGGTTCCACCATCAGGGTGCCGGCCACGGGGAACGACAGCGTCGGCGCGTGGAAGCCGAAATCGATCAGGCGTTTGGCGATGTCTTCGGCGCCGACGCCGCTGGCTTTTTCCAGTGGACGGACGTCGAGGATGCATTCATGCGCGACCAGGCCGTTGCGGCCGGTATAAAGGGTGGGGTAGTAGTCGGCCAGCCGCCTTGACAGGTAATTGGCGTTGAGCAGCGCGGCCTGGGTGGCTTTCAGGATGCCCTCGCGACCCATCATCGTGATGTACATCCACGAGATGGGCAGGATCGATGCGCTTCCGAAGGTTGCGGCGGAGACCATGCCGCCTTCGCGCGCATCGCCCCCATCCGCCCTTCGGGCACCTTCCCCTGCAGGCTGGGGAAGGGAGAATGCCTTTGGCAGGTATGGGGCGAGGTGCGATTTCACCGCGCAGGGTCCGACGCCGGGACCGCCGCCTCCGTGCGGGATGCAGAAGGTCTTGTGCAGGTTGAGGTGCGAGACGTCCGAGCCCCAGCGACCCGGCCGCGCGACGCCGCAGAGCGCGTTCAAGTTGGCGCCGTCGGTGTAGACCTGCCCGCCGTGCCGGTGCACGATCTCGCAGATCTGCGCGATCTCTTCCTCGAACACGCCGTGCGTGGACGGATACGTCAGCATGATCGCGGCGAGGCGATCGGCGTGTTGCTCGGCCTTGGCGCGGATATCCTCCACGTCCACGTTGCCGTTGGCGTCGCACTTGGTGACGACCACCGTCATGCCGCACATGTGCGCGGACGCGGGGTTGGTGCCGTGCGCGGATTCGGGGATCAGGCACACATCGCGCTGCGGATGTCCATTGGCATGGTGGTAGGCGCGGATCGCCAGAAGGCCCGAGTACTCGCCCTGCGCGCCGGCGTTGGGCTGCAGGCTGACCGCGTCGTAGCCGGTGATCGCGATCAACTGCGCTTCGAGGCTGTCGATGAGCTCCCGGTAGCCACGCCACTGCTCGGCAGGCGCCAGCGGATGGATGTTGGCGAATTCGGGCCAGGTGATGGGGATCATTTCGGCCGTCGCGTTCAATTTCATCGTGCACGAGCCCAGCGGGATCATGCTGCGGTCGAGCGCGAGATCCTTGTCCGCGAGTTGGCGCAGGTACCGCAGCATTTCGTGCTCGCTGCGATAGCTGTTGAATACCGGATGGGTGAGGAATGCGGAGTCGCGGACGAGTGACGGAGGCAGTGCATCCGCGGTGTCGCGATCCAGCGTATCGATATCGTCGATGCGTGCGCCGAACAGCGATGCGAGTTGTACCACGTCGTCGCGGCTGGTGGTTTCGTCGAGGCTGATCGCGAGCGAAGTGTCGTCGATGTGGCGCAAGTTGATGTGCGCCGCATTCGCCATCGCGTGGACGGTGTGGGCGTCGATGCCGGTGACATGCAGGGTGTCGAAAAAGTCGCCGGCGACCTTGATGCCGGCTTTGCCCAGTGCGGCTGCCAGGATCGCGGCGAGCCGGTGCGTGCGGCGCGCGATCCGGGTGAGGCCTTCCGGACCGTGGTACACCGCGTACATCGCGGCCATCACGGCAAGCAGCACCTGCGCCGTGCAAATGTTGGAGGTCGCCTTCTCGCGGCGGATATGCTGCTCGCGCGTCTGCAGCGTCAGGCGGTAGGCATTGTCGCCCTGCGCGTCCTTCGACACGCCGATCAGGCGCCCGGGCATGGAGCGCTTGAACGCGTCGCGGCAGGCCATGAACGCCGCGTGCGGGCCGCCGAAGCCGAACGGCACGCCGAAACGCTGCGAGTTGCCGACCACGATGTCGGCGCCCCATTCGCCGGGCGGCGTGATCAGCGTCAGAGCCAGGAGATCGGTCGCGACGGCCACCAGTGCGCCCTTCGCGTGCAGCGCGTCGCACAGCGACTTGTAGTCGCGGATGGTGCCGAAGGTGTCCGGGTATTGCAGCAGTGCGCCGTAGCAGTCGGTATCTGCGACACGGGCCTCATCGTCGATGCGAAGCTCGATGCCCAGCGGTTCGGCGCGGGTCTTCAGTACCTCGATCGTCTGCGGATGCACGCGCTTCGACACGAAGAACACGTCCGACTTCGATTTCGAGGAACGCTTCGCCAGCGTCATCGCCTCGGCAGCGGCGGTTGCTTCGTCCAGCAGCGAGGCGTTGGCCATTTCCATGCCGGCCAGGTCCGCGCACATCGTCTGGAAGTTGATCAGCGCTTCCATGCGCCCCTGGGAAATCTCGGCCTGGTAAGGTGTGTAGGCCGTGTACCACGCCGGGTTCTCGAGGATGTTGCGCAGGATGACGAGCGGTGTGTGGGTGCCGTAATAGCCCTGGCCGATGAACGATTTGAAAACCTCGTTCTTGTCCGCGATCGCGCGGATCTTGGCCAGCGCTTCGGTTTCGGTGACGGCCGGCGGCAGCGCCAGCGGGTTCTTCTGGCGGATCGTCGCGGGCACGATTGCGTCGACCAACGCGTCCAGCGAGTCGTAACCGACCGCCTTCAGCATGTGCGCGATTTCGTGGTCGTCCGGACCGATGTGGCGGTCGATGAACGCGTCGTGCTGCTCGAGTTCGTGCAGGGTGGGGGTGTGCTGGGTCATGGCGAGGATTCCGGGACGCGTGGCGGCAAGCGGTACGTCCCGGTCGCAGCGGCTGTCGGTGGAAAGTCAGGCCATGGAAGGCCGTTCTGGTCTTCCCGGCCTGCAGCATTCCGGATTGGCCATTCCGCAGCAACGATGCCGCGATCAGGGACGATCGCACAAGAAACACACCCCTCTGTCCGTTTGCCTGAGAGTTTGAAAGCGCGATGGTTGCATCGCGCTTCTTGCCCCTTCGGCGCCGGTTCTTCCGATGCATCGAAAGCCGGTCTCTCCAGAGTTTTGATCGTGGTGGTATCGGGCCTGAGCGATTACGGGCGTTGCGCCTTCGGCAGCAGCGTGGGCTGCTTCTTCCACCACGTTGGCGATTATACAGGTGTCCATTTGCAGGATGCCGTACCATCGCCGTTCGATTCAGCGAAGAGGTGCGCGATGCCCGTCCCCTTCCGCCTGCGCCAACTCGACCACGTGGTGCTGCGCGTTCGCGACGTCGCGGCGATGCGGCGGTTCTACTGCGACGTGCTCGGGTGCACCCCGGAACTGGACCAGCCGGGCATCGGCTTGTTCCAGTTGCGTGCCGGTGATTCGTTGATCGATCTCGTCGATGTCTACGGCAAACTCGGCCTTCAAGGCGGTGCGGCGCCCGGCGCGGAGGGCCACAACGTGGACCACATCTGCCTCAGCGTCGAAGGCTATGACGAGGCCGCGATCGTCGCGCACCTGGAGGCGCACGGCGCGCGTGTGGGCGACATCGGGATGCGCTACGGTGCGGAGGGCGAGGGACCGTCGATTTACGTGCTGGATCCCGAGCAGAACGTGGTGGAATTGAAAGGTCCGCCAATGCCCGGTTCGCGGGTCCACGGCGAAGTCTGATCGCACAAGAAGGAGGTTTCGCATGCCCTGCCTGATGGTGCTGTTCGCGCTGTTCGTGCCGCGCGTGGTGATCGTGCTGCTGTGGCTGTTCACGAGCTGGTTCAGCGGCATCTTCTCGATCGCGCTGTGGCCCTTGCTGGGCTTCATCTTCCTGCCGACCACGCTGCTCTGGTACACCGCCGTACAGCACTGGTTCCATGGCCAGTGGACGCTGTGGCCGATCGTCGGCATCGTGATTGCGCTCCTGATCGACCTGTCGCCGGCATCGGGGAGGCGACGCGCCCACGGGCGTTGATCGCCCGCATCCCAACTTTTGGCAGGGGCTGCGCGGACCCTGCCGGACTAGCATCGACGGGTTGCGTACCAGCCTTTTGACCGGGAGATGCCCATGTCATCGATTCGCGGGATAGCGTGCGTGCTGCTGGCGGGCACGCTGACGTTCGGCGCCACCGCGCATGCAAGGCAGCTCACCGATGCCGATTACGCACGGGCGGTGAGTTTGCTCCCGCAGAATGCCGACCCACTGGTCGACCATGCCGTGCAGCGCGTCAAATGGCTGGACGGCACCCATTTCTGGTATCGCGACCACGACGCGTCGGGCGACCACATCCTGGAAATGGACGCGGCGACCGGCAAGGCCGCGCCCGCCTTCGACCAGGCAAAGCTCGCCGCCGCACTGGGCAAGCTGCGGGGCAAGCCGATGGACGCCGCCAAGTGGCCGACGCGCGGCTTCGACTTCCGTGTCCTGCCGGGTGGCGATCTGGACGTGCAATTGGGCGACCACTGGTACCGCTGCGATCTGTCCGGCGTAGGCGTCTGCACTGCACGCGACAAGCTGCTGAAGACCGGCAGCGAACCAGGCGCGCTTTCTCCGAACGGCAAACTGCTCGCGTTCGTGCGCGACTGGAACCTGTGGGTGCGCGATCTCGCGACGGGCAAGGAGACGCAACTCACCACCGACGGCGTCAAGGACTACGGTTACGCGACGCAGAACGCCGGCTGGATCCACGGCGACGGCGCGATCGTGCGCTGGTCGCCCGATTCGGAAAAGATCGCGACCTATCGCCAGGACCAGCGCGAGGTCGGCGAGATGTACACCGTCGACACCAGGGTCGGGCATCCGAAGCTGGATGCGTGGAAGTATCCGCTGCCGGGCGATGACAAGGTATTCATGATCGAGCCGGTGGTGATCGATGTCGCCGCCAACAAGATGGTGCGCCTCGAGATGGCGCCCGAGCAACGCCTGTCCACACTGTGCGACACGCTGGCCTGTGATGACGGCGAGCCCTATGCGTGGAGCGACGTGAAGTGGGCGCCGGATGGCAAGACGCTCGCGCTGGTCGAAACTTCGCGCGACCGGCAGCACGAAACCTTCCGCATCGCCAATGCCGAAACCGGCGCGGTGCGCACCGCGTTCGAATTCACCGCCAGGGATTACTACGAAAGCGGCCACGGCCGCGTGAACTGGCAGTACCTGCCAAAGACTGACCAGGCGATCTGGCCGTCCGAACAGAACGACTGGAACAATCTGTACCTGTACGACCTGAAAACCGGCAAGCCGCTTCGTCCCGTCACCCGCGGCGAAGGCAACGTCGCCGAGGTGCTGCACCTCGACCGCGCCGCGCACACGCTGTGGTTCGTGGGCGTGGGCCGCACGCCGGGCGTGAACCCGTACTACAGGCAGTTCTTCAAGGTGGACATCGACAGCGGCAAGGCCACGCTGCTGACGCCGGAAGACGCCGACCACACCATCACGATGTCGCCGGACGGCAGGTATTTCGTCGATTCGTATTCGACGCCGACCACGCCGCCGGTGACGGTGTTGCGTGCGTCAGACGACGGTCGCGTGGTCGCGAACGTCGCGAAGGCCGACATTTCACGCCTGAAGGCGGCCGGCTGGATGCCGCCGATACCGATCACGGTGCAGGCGCGCGACGGCAAGACCACGCTGTACGGAATGATGTTCAAGCCCACGAACTTCGATCCGCACACGAAGTATCCGGTGATCGATTACATCTATCCGGGTCCGCAAACCGGTTCGGTGCGCGGGCGCAGTTTCCTGGCCGCGCGCATCGATCACCAGGCGATGGCGGAACTCGGCTTCATCGTGGTCGCGATCGACGGCATGGGCACGCCGTGGCGCTCGACGAGTTTCCATCATTACTGGTACGGCGACATGGGCGACAACACCTTGCCCGACCAGGTCGCCGGCATCAGGGAACTCGCTTCGCGTTACCCGTGGATCGATCTCGACCGCGTCGGCATCTGGGGCCATTCGGGCGGCGGCAATGCCACGGCCGATGCGATGTTCCGCTATCCCGATTTCTTCAAGGCCGGCTGGGCGGAAAGCGGCAACCACGACAACCGCAACTACGAAAACGATTGGGGCGAAAAGTACCAGGGCCTGCTGGTCACCAACAAGGACGGCACGACGAATTACGACAACCAGGCCAACCAGTTGTTCGCGAAGAATCTGAAAGGGCACCTGATGCTGGTGCACGGCGAGATCGACGACAACGTGCCGATCGGCGAAACCTACCTCGTGGTCGACGCGCTGATCAAGGCCAACAAGGATTTCGACATGTTGATCCTGCCGAACCAGCACCACGGCTACGGCGATGATTCACCCTACGTGATGCGGCGGCGTTGGGATTGGTTCGTGCGGAATCTCGCAGGCGACACGCCGCCCCGCGAGTTTCGGATTCCGAATCCGAAGTCAGGCGACTGACGAGCCCGCCTTCCTCGCGGGCTCCGGTTCACTTTTCCCATCGAAATGATATAACATTGCAGTTCGCGTCCGGTTGCCGCCGTGCCGGTCGGCACGGACGCACCGGATAGAACTCGTCTGGACCGGTTCCGGCTGGCCCGTTCCGCAAGAGAACCGTTCCCGCATGGGTTTCGAATTGCTGCGACCGCTCCGGCGGCACGCCACGCTCCTCGCGATGCCCGCGTTCGCGTTCGCGTTCGCGCTCGCAGGTTGCGCAGCGGGTCCGGACTTCAAACCGCCCGCGCCGCCAACCGCGCAGGGTTATCTCGCACACGCGCCGGGCGCGACCGTGGCTGCGGCGGATGTCGGCGGTGGCGATGCGCAAACGTTCGAGGCCGGGTCGGATATCCCGGGGGATTGGTGGACGCTGTTCCATTCGCCGGCACTGAGCGCGCTGGTCGCACAGGCACTTGCGAACAACCATGACCTCAAAGCCGCGCAGGCCGCACTGCAGGTTGCGCACGAGGACGTGTTGGCGCAGCGCGGGTCGTTCGTTCCCGCGGTGTCGGCCGGTTTCAATGCCAGCCGCCAGAAGGATCCATCGTCGGCCCTGGCCCCGGTGCCCAGCAACAATGCCTATCTCTACAGCCTGTTCACGCCGCAACTTGCCATCAGCTATACGCCGGACCTGTTCGGGTTGAACCGGCGCACACGCGAGACGCTGCAGGCGCAGGAACAGGCTGCGCGTTTCCAGATGATCGCCGCATGGACCACGCTGACTTCCAACGTCGTGGTGGCGGTGGTCCAGGAGGCTTCGCTGCGCGAGCAGGTGAAAGCAACCCGGGAGCTGGTGGGGCTGGAAAAGGAGAGCCTTTCGATCCTGCAACTCAGGTTGCGGAAGGGCAATGCGAGCAAGCTCGATGTGGCCGCGCAGCAGTCGCAACTCGCGCAGACCGAATCCAGCCTGCCGCCGCTGGTGAAGCAACTCGTCGCGACGCAACACGCGCTGGCGGTGCTGGTCGGCGCGTTTCCCGATCAGGGGCCGGCGGAATCGTTGACGCTCGCCGACCTCCACCTTCCGGAAAAACTACCCGTCAGCCTGCCATCCGAGTTGGTTGCACAACGCCCCGACGTGCGCCAGGCCTGCGCCAACCTGCACGCGGCCAGCGCCGCAATCGGCATCGCGGCCGCGCAGCGCTTGCCGAGCCTCGACCTGACCGCGAATGCCGGCAGCACCGCGTTGGCGATTTCAAGGGTCTTCACCTCCGGCACCGGTTTTTGGGGTGTGGCCGCCTCGCTGACCGCGCCGATTTTCGAGGGCGGGCAACTGATGCACCAGGAACGCGCGGCGAAGGCCGCCTATGTCGAAGCCGCCGAGCAATACCGGGGCGCCGTGTTGGGCGCCTTCCAGAACGTTGCCGACACGCTGGTTGCCCTGGATCAGGACGCCAAAGCATTGCAGTCCGCCGCGCGGGCCGAGCACGCGGCGAAAACCGCGCTCGACTTGTCGCAGCTGCAGCTGACGCACGGCTACATCGGCACGTTCGAATTGCTGGCGGCTCAACAGTCGTACCAGCAGGCGCGCCTCGGGCTGGTCGAAGCCAGGGCCAACCGATTCGCCGACACCGCGGCCCTGTACCAGGCGCTGGGTGGCGGCTGGTGGCACCACAAGAATCTTGCGAAACAGTGGTCACGATGAAAGCCATCCATTGTCGAGTGGGCGTAATCGCTGGCACCCGTGTGACGAGTCCCCCAGTCGTCATTCCGGGACCGGCCGCAGGCCGGGAGCCGACTGCGTTTGCAGGACTGCAAACGCGAACGCCGAAGGCGGCCCGAAGGGCGAACGCCATGGATGGCGCAAGTCAACCCGGCGCCTTTCACCAACCAAAGTCGCCGGGTTGCGGATCGCCGCCGCGCGGCGTCCGGAATGACGGCGGGGGTGAGGCCCGCGGCTCGCGTCGGCGCGCGCTGGCGGCGATGACAGCATTGCTGGCGGTGTTCGTGCTCGCCGGCTGCTCCGGCAAACCCACGCAGTCGGATTCGTCCACGACGCCGCACAACGTCAAGCTCACGAAGGCGCAGCAATCCAGCATCCACATCGTGACGATCGCGCCGGCGCAATACCACACCACGATCACGACGACCGGTGTGGTGGATTTCGATCACGATCGCGCCACCGACATCCTCGCGCCGTTCTCGGGCGCGGTCACGAAGGTGCTGGTGACGCAGGGGCAGCGCGTCGCGAAAGGGCAGGCGCTGGCTGAAGTGAATTCGGCCGATTTCGCCGCGGCTGCAGGCGCGTACCGCAAGGCGGCGCTGGCGGCGAACGCAGCCGATGCGGTCGCCGCCAATGATCGCGCGCTGTACGCGCATCAGGCGATTTCCCAGCGCGAGAATGCGCAGGCCCAAGCCGACGCCGCGGGCGCCGACGCCGATCGCGATGCCGCCTTGCAGACGCTGGTGGCCTTGCACATGGATGCAAAAACCCTCACCGCCATCCGCGACGGCAAGCCGGTGGATCGCGGGCTCGGCGTGATCCGCGCGCCGATTGCCGGGATGCTGGTGGCGAAATCCGTTGCACCGGGACAGACGCTCGCCGCGGGGACCACGCCGTGTTTCACGATCGCCGATACTTCGAAAATGTGGGTGATGGCGAATGTCTTCGGCGATGACGTCGCGCGGGTGAAGACCGGCGACTCCGCCGGCATCGACTTGGGCGTCGGCAAAAAACCGATGGCGGGCACGGTCACCAATGTCGATGCGGCGGTCGATCCCGAGACCCGTTCGGTACAGGCGCGCGTGGAGGTGGACAACCCCGCCGGCGTGCTGAAGAAGCAGATGTACGTGACGGTGCACCTGCGGTCGCACGATGCGCTTCGCGGTTTGCTGGTTCCGGTTTCGGCGGTACTGCGCGACGACGAGAACCTGCCGTTCGTGTACGTCGTGGAATCCGACGGCAGCTATGCGCGGCGCCCGGTCTCGCTGGGCAGGCGCGTCGGCGACCGCTACGTGATCCCGGCAGGACTTCAGCCCGGCGCCAGGGTCGTGGCGGATGGCAGCATCTTCCTGCAGTTCATCCAGTCGCAATGAGCGCGCAAGGGTTGCCCATCGAAGCGGCGCGCAAGGCGTCGCTCATCAACCGCATCGTCGCGTTCGCACTGGAACAACGCCTGCTGATCGTGCTGTTGTCGCTGGGGATGGCGGCGGCCGGCGTATGGGCCTGGAAGGTCCTGCCGATGGATGCGTATCCGAACCTGTCGCCGCCGATGGTGGATATCGTCGCGCAGTGGCCGGGGCATTCGGCGGAAGAAGTCGAGCAGCAGATCACCGTGCCGATGGAACTCGGCATGAACGCGATCCCCGGCCTCGTCACCAAGCGATCGATTTCGCTGTACGGATTGTCGGACGTCACGCTTACCTTCAGCGACGACACCGATCATTACTTCGCACGGCAGCGCGTCTACAACCGCTTGCCCGGCATCGACCTGCCGGACGGGATCAAGCCCGACATCGGGCCGATGTCGCCGCCGTCGGGGCTGGTCTATCGCTACGTGCTGCAGAGCACCGACCGATCGCCGATGGAGTTGAAAACCCTGCAGGACTGGGTGATCGCGCCGCAATACCGTTCGGTGCCGGGCGTGGCGGACGATTCGGGTTTCGGCGGCGGCACCATGCAATACCAGGTGTTGCCGGATCCGGTGAAGATCGCCGGGCTTGGATTGAGCGTGTCGCAGGTCGAAGCCGCGCTTGGCGCAAACAACAGCAATGGCGGCGGCGGTTTCTACCAGCAGGGCGGGCAGTTCTTCTACGTGCGCGGGCTCGGCCGCATCAAGACGCCGCAGGACATCGGCGACATCGTGCTGGCGGTGCACGACGGCACGCCGGTGCTGGTGAAAGACGTCGCCGAGGTGAAGATCGGCATCGCGCCCCGGCTCGGCGAGTTCGGCTACATGAACCAGAACGATGCCGTGGAAGGCGTGATTCTGGCGCTGACCGGCAGCAAGACCGAGGACGTGCTGAAGCAGGTCGAAGCCAAGACCCGTGAGTTGAACGAAACGGTCCTGCCGAAGGACGTGAAGATCCATCCGTTCTACGACCTCACCAACCTGATCGACCAGACCAAGGGCGTGGTGATGCACAACCTCACGCTCGGGCTGGTGCTGGTGATCGGGGTGCTGGTGTTTTTCCTGTACGACCTGCGCGCCGGGCTGATCGTCGCGGTCACGGTGCCACTGGCCCTGCTGTTCGCGTTCCTGTGCCTTGATTTGAAAAACGCATCGGCCAACCTGCTTTCGATCGGCGCGGTGGATTTCGGCATCCTCGTGGATGGCGCGATCTTCATGGTCGAGAACATCTTCCGCGAACTTGGCGCAAGGCGCGGCACCGACTACCAGATCAAGGAAGTGATCTTGTCCGCGGCTGCGGAGATCGACCGGCCGCTGGTGTACGCGGTCGCGGTGATCGTCGCGAGTTTCCTGCCGATCTATTTCCTCACCGGGCCTTCCGGCACGCTGTTCAAGCCGATGGCCGACACCATGATCTTTGCGTTGATCGGCTCGTTGCTGGTAACACTCACCCTGCTGCCGGTGCTGTGCGCGGTTTTCATGCGCCGCGGCGTTCGCGAGCACCGCAATGCGATCTACGAGAAATTCAAGTCGTGGTACGTGCGTACGCTGGATCGCGCGCAGCGCGTGCCGTGGCGGGTGACGGCGGCTTCCGCGGTGCTGCTGGGCCTGAGCTTCCTGATGATGCAGGGCATCGGCGCCGAGTTCATGCCGAACCTCGACGAAGGCGCGTTGTGGGTGCGCGCGACGATGCCATACACCATCTCGTTCGACAAGGCATCGGAAATATCACCGGAAATCCGCAAGGTGCTGATGGCGTTTCCGGTCGTGACCACCGTGACGTCGGAACTCGGCCGCCCCGACGACGGCACCGATTCGACCGGATTCTTCAACGACGAATTCCTGGTCGGACTGAAGCCGTACTCGCAATGGGACGGCAAGTACCGCGACAAGCAGGCATTGATTGCCGCCATCGACAAGAAGCTGGAACGATTCCCCGGCGTCCAGTTCAACTTCACACAGCCCGCCGAGGACGCGGTGGACGAAGCCGAGACGGGCCTCAAGAGCGCTCTGGCGGTGAAGCTGTACGGTCCCAGCCTGCAAGTGCTGCAGAAGCAAGGCAGGGCCATCAAGGCGGTGATGGAGAAGGTGCGCGGCATCACCGACATCACGCTGGTGCACGAACTCGGCCAGCCGAACCTGGCGATCGACATCGATCGCGCGAAGATCGCCCGCTACGGGTTGAACGTCGACGACATCAACAACCTGGTCAACGCCGCGATCGGCGGCGATGTCGCGACGGAAGTGGTGCAGGGCGACAAGCAATTCGACCTGGTGGTGCGGCTGCAGCAGCGCTTCCGTGACAACCCCGTGGAGATCGGCGACATTCCGGTGGCGACACCGGGTGGGCAGCAGATGCCGCTGAAGGAACTCGCCAGCATCAAGGTCGAAAACGGCGCTTCGTTCATCTATCGCGAAAACGGCTCGCGTTACATCGGCGTGCAGTTTTCGGTGTCCGGGCGCGATCTCGCCGGTGCGGTGAACGATGCGATCGCGCAGGTCGCGAAGGACGTGAAGCTGCCGCAAGGCTACCGGCTGGAATGGGGCGGCGAATACAAGGAGTACACCGCTTCGCGCGCGCAGATGCGCATCGTCCTGCCGCTGACGGTGATCGTGATTTTCGGACTGCTGTTCGTGCTGTACGGCAATTTCAAGTTCCCGTTGATCACCGTGGTGGGCGTCCTGTTGTCGGCGCCGGTCGGCGCGGTGTTCGCGATGTGGGTGACGGGCACGCCGTTCTCGGTGTCGTCCGGAATCGGCTTCATCGTGCTGTTCGGGGTGTCGGTGCTTACGGGGGTGGTTTACATCTCGTGCGCGAACGAACTGCGGTTGGGCGGCATGGGCATGCTGCAGGCCGCGCACGAAGCCGCGGTCTTGCGCCTGCGACCGATCGTGATGACCGCATTGGTCGCGGCGCTGGGACTGTTGCCGGCCGCGATCGCGCACGGCGTCGGCACCGATTCGCAACGCCCGTTCGCGCTGGTGATCGTGGCAGGCATGATTTCGCGGTTGGCGATTGGCATCTTCGTGATGCCCGCGCTCTACAAACTGGTGGCGCGCGACGGCGACCGCCTGCAGGTATAGCCGCTCGCATTGCACCGTTCCAGGTGCCTGAATCCCGGGTGACGATGCGGGCCTGCATGCCATGCGGGCAGCGCGCAGCGTCGTATGCTGGCTGTCCACAGCATGGAAAGGGTGGACGGCCCTCCGGCCAGCCACCCCGCGACGGAGGACAGGCATGATGTCGGATCCGCATTCGCAAAACCGCTCCACCGGCGGCAAACACCGCCGCGCGCCGCCCCCGGCGAAGACCGCCAAGGCGCGCCCCGGCCGCGAGACATCGGACCAGGCGCGCGAACGCCTGCTGGACGAGGAACTCGACGACACCTTCCCGGCCAGTGATCCGCCTTCCTGGACGATGGGCGGATCGGTCGTCAGCACCCGGCGGCATTGAGCCGGATCGGACGCCCGGGCGTGATGGCGCAAAAAAACGGGCGCCCTGCGGCGCCCGTCGTGGAGCAATGCGTCGCATCAGCTCAGAAGCGGTATTCCAGGTTGGCGGAATACACCTTGGTATCGACGTCGAAGCCATACTTCTTGATCTGGTAATAGTCGAAGTTCACGCCGAGGCTCCAGTGGCGGTTGAAATCGATACCGGTACCGACGCCCGCGTAACCGTTCACGCCATTCGCGCTATAGGCAATCCGCATGGGAGTGCCAGCGGTGTCGGTGATGTCCGCCCGCAGGTCGACGATCCACTTGAACAGCCCGGCGCGGGCGGAGATGTACCACTTGTCGGCGGGATTGAAGTGCCCATCCACGCCCAGGGTGAAGCCTTTCCCGGAGACGCTCGCGCTGTCTCCGAAGCCAAGGCTGCTGGAGACGCCGCCCAGGTCGACATAGCCGCCTTCGATCCCGATGAATTGCGAGCGCCAGCCCGCGTTGATCTGGTAGCTGGTGTCCGATTCGGTCCCGGACAGGCCGGCGTACGAGGCCTTGTAATGTGCACCGCCCCCCCCGCCGTTGACGAACCAGCCCGTGAGATCCTTGGCCTGGGCGCCGGTAGCAAGGCACGCGCCCGCCACGCACAGCGCAAGCGCCGTGAACTTCTTCTGCATGTTTGTTCTCCCTGTTGAAAAGAATTTCGGCGTCACGCCGATATCGACCGCCGGATGCGGCGGGCCGGATTCTAGCAGTCGATGCGGTGCGCAGCTTTGAATTTTTGCAACGTGCACCGCCCGATACGCGTGTTTGAAGCCAGTGCCGCCCGATCCATGGCGCGTCCGTGCACGTCATCGGCGCGCCAGTCCGAAAAGGCCGGCGGCGCGTGGCATGGCTATAATGGCCGGCCGCGGCGCAGGAGGATGCGCCGGATGGGGTTCGCGACAGGAGAGAGCGATGCGATCGGAAGATCCCGGCGAACGTCACGCTGCGCGCACCGCGCGGCTCCGTCCACCGGGACGCATCGCAGTCATCGCTGCATTCTGCGCAAGCGGCGCGGCCTTCGGGCAGGGATCGCTGCAGGACCTTGGCAACCTTTCGTTGCAGGACCTCGGCAGGATCGTCGTCACTTCGGTGGCCAAGCATCCGGAGATGCTGGCCGACTCGCCGGCGGCGGTATACGTGATCACCCACGACGACATCACGCGCTCGGGCGCGCGATCGTTGCCGGAAATCCTGAGGCTGGCGCCGAATCTCGGCGTGATGCGGCTCAGCCCGGGCAATTACATCATCACGTCGCGCGGCCTCAGCGGCAACCAGGCCGCGCAGAATTTCCCCAACAAGCTGCTCGTGCTGATCGACGGGCGCAGCGTCTATTCGCCGTTGTATTCGGGCATTGCCTGGGACACGTTACACGTGCCGCCCGAGGACATCGACCGGGTCGAGGTGATCAGCGGCCCGGCGGGTGCGCTGTGGGGCGCCAACGCGGTCAATGGCGTCATCAACATCATTACCCGCGCGGCGTCCGAGACGCAGGGTGGCCGCGTCGAATTCGGCTGGGGCACGGCGGGCCGGTCCGCCTCATTCCAGTATGGCGGTACGCTGGGCGACGATGCTTGGTATCGCGTCTACGCGCACGACTTCCACGAGGAGTCGTTCGACACCGGCAAAGGTCGCGATGCGCGCAATGGCTGGACCGCGCCGCAGGCCGGTTTCCGCGTGGACTGGGACGCGGGCGCGCGCGACACCTTCACCGCCCAAGGCGACATCCACGATGGCCGCGCGGACCAGGGCGATGCGCCGGATTACCGTTTTGCCGGCGCCAACCTGCTGACGCGCTGGCGGCACGCATTCGACGACGGCTCGCATTTCCAGTTGCAGGCCTACTACGACCATGGCCACAGCTGGGACGCCTTGTCATCGGGTGCGGTCATGCTGTCCACCTGGGACATCGAAGCGCAGCACGATTTCAGGATTGGCGAAACGCACCACATTACCTGGGGCGTGGGTGACCGCATCTACCACTACCACCTGTCGCCGGACGTCCGCCCGGACGGCTCGCTGCTGTGGGACCCGGCGGTGAACACGCAAAGCCTCGCCAACGTCTTCGTGCAGGACCAGCTCGCGCTGGGCACGCGTGCCGGTCTGACGCTGGGCATCAAGGCCGAGCACGACCCGTATTCCGGTCTTTCCTGGATGCCGAGCGCGCGGTTTTCGTGGAAGGCGAACGACGACACCCTGCTGTGGCTGGCGGCATCGCGCGCGGTCCGCACGCCAACCGCGTTCGACGAGGATGTGATCGAGATCATCAACACCCCGACGGGTCCGCTGCACATTCTCAACGGCAACCCGGATTACCGCACGGAAAAACTCACCGCGTACGAAGCCGGCCTGCGCACGCAATGGACGACCCGCGCCACGCTGTCGGTTGCCTTCTACTACAACGTCTACGATGACCTGCGCAGCATCGAATTCTCGCCGACCGGGTTCCCGCTGCTGTGGGGCAACGGCATGCGGGGCCACACGTACGGCGTGGATCTCTGGGCCGGCTATTCCGTCGCCGATTGGTGGAAGCTCGGCGCCGGTCTTTCGGAACAACGCGAGCACTTTGGTTTCAAGCCCGGTTCGCCGGGCTTTTATGGCGCGTCGCAGGCGGGCAACGATCCGCGCCATCGCGCCTTCCTGCGTTCGTCCATGAACCTGGGCGCGCATTGGCAGCTGGACGCGGATTTGCGCGACGTGGGCGAACTGCCGAATCCGCGCGTGCCGGGTTATACGGAACTCAACGCGCGGCTGGGCTGGATGCCGAACGACCGCTGGGCGTTGTCCCTGTCCGGCATGAATCTGTTGCACCCATGGCATCAGGAATACGTGGCGGCGTACGCGAATCGCATAGGACGCACCTTTTTTCTGGACGCACGGTTGAAGTTTTGACAACCCTCCGGCCACCAGCGTCCATGCGATGACTTCGACCATTCCACGCCAGCTGCCCGCCACGCAAGCCGCCGTGACCTGCCCGGCGGATGCGCACGCGGCGCCGCGCCCCCGCCGCCGGCGTGGCATGGCAAAATGCGTGTGGGCGATGCTGCTGGTGCTGCCCGCCGCCACGCTGCTCGCGCGGTCGCCGCAGCCCGAAATATCACTCGAATACGCGGTGAAGGCCACCTATCTCTACAAGCTGGCCCCCTTCGTGAACTGGCCGCCCGGCACGTTCAAGGCCCCCGATGCGCCATTCTCAATTTGCGTCGTGGGGCCTGACCCCTTCGACGATTTCCTCGAAAAAGCGGTGAGCGGGCGCAGGCTCGGCACGCACCCCTTCCAGGTTCGCAGGATGGATGCAGTCAGCCGCGACGACGACTGCCAGATCGTGTTCATCGGCTACGCCCAGCCCGACAAGACCCGCGGGGCGCTGGAGGCGTTGCAGGGCAGGCCGGTCCTCACGGTGATCGACTCGCGCCAGTCGGACGTTGCCGGCAGCGTCGTGCAATTCGTGATGCGTCGCGGCCACGTGCGGTTCGAGATCGACAATGCCGCGGCGGCGCGCAACCACCTGGTAATCAGCTCCAAGCTCTTGAACCTGGCGCTGGCGGTGAAAGAGGCCGGGTGACGATGGAACCGCGCGTCCATGGTTCGGTGCTCCTGCGACCCGTCACCATCGTCGCCTCGGTGCTGTTGTTGCTGCTGGTCGGCACCGTCGCGATGGTGTACCAGTTCCGCACCGCGGGCGCCGAGCGGCTGCGCCAGGTCACCGCGCAGGCCAACACGCTCGCCGCAAGCGTCACCGCGGCGGTGGCCTTCGACGACCGCACGGCCGCGCACGAATACGTCCACGCGCTGATGCTGGATCCGCGCGTCGACGCCGTCGCGGTCTACGACGAATCCGGCCACCTCATGGCCGGCGACCAGCGCCAGGACAGCGTGCCCATCGTGCCTGCGAACGGCCCGGAAGAGCGGCGCGGGGGCGCGTTGCTGGTGAGGGTTCCGGCCCGCCAGGGCAGCACCACCGTCGGCACGGTGTGGGTGCGTGCGGCGACCACGCCCTGGACCATGCAACTGGCGCGCGTCAGCGGCGTGGCGTTGCTCATGATCATGGCGGTGGCGATGCTTTCGCTGCTCGGGTTGGGGCAGCGCATGCTCGCACGCGCGAACGCCGACGCGCACCGGCGCGCGGAAGAGCTGACCGAAGCCAACCTGCGCCTGATCGCGGAAATGGAGCGGCGTTCGCGCGCCGAGGAAGCCTTGCGCCAGAGCCAGAAGATGGAGGCGGTGGGCCAGCTTTCCGGCGGCATCGCGCACGACTTCAACAACGTACTGATGATCGTCAAGTCGGCGCTCGTGCTGCTCGAGAAGCGGCTGGGCCAGAGCCTGGCGGCCATCGAGCACTTCGCCGAGGCGGCGCGCACCCGGCTGGCCGCAGGTGGGCGTCAGCCGGATGCCGCCGAGTTGCTGGAGGTGCTGGAAAACGACCTCGCGCTGCTTGCCGAAGGCAATACTCGCCGGCAGCAGATCGAGCGCTACCTGCGAACCGCCAATGACGGCATCGACAAGGCCGCGGATCTCACGCGCCGCCTGCTGGCGTTCGCGCGGAGGCAGCCGCTGTCCGCCCGTTCGGTGCGCCTGGACGACTTGATCGGTGACATCCAGCCGCTGCTGGAGCATTCGGTCGGACCGAATATGAGAATCCAGTACCAGTTGGCCTCGCGCTGGCACGTTTTGTGCGACGTCAATCAAATGGAGAATGCGATCCTCAATCTCGTCATCAATTCGCGCGATGCGATGCCCGAAGGCGGCCAGATCACCATCAGCACCGCGGACGTGCGCGTCGATGCCAACGAATCGACCGGCCAGAAAGTGGTCGACCAGGTGCGGCTGCGGGTCACCGACACCGGCACCGGCATGACCGAAGAGGTGCGCAGCCGCGCGATGGATCCCTTCTTCACCACCAAACCCGTCGGCAAGGGCACCGGTCTCGGGCTCAGCACGATTCTCGGCTACGTGTTGCAGTCGAACGGACGGCTCAGCATCGACAGCGAAGTGGGCGTGGGCACGTCGGTCGACATCCTGCTGCCGCGCGAACTCCGCACCGTTCCGGCGGAGGTCGCGTGATGGCCGTCGCGGAAGCCAGGGCCGCGCGCCTGCTGGTCGTCGAGGACGAGGCGTTCCTGCGCGAAGTGGTCGCCGAAAGCCTCGAGGAAACCGGTTACGACGTGGTTGCGGTGGGCGATGGCGGCGCCGGCCTGGCCGCGCTGGAATCGGATGCCAGCTTCGACGTACTGGTCAGCGACATCCGCTTGCCGGGCATCAGCGGTTATGAACTTGCCGCGGCCGGCAAGGCGCTGCGGCCGGAACTGAAGGTGATCCTGATGACCGGCTACGCCCCCAGCCTGCCGCCCGAACTGGAACCGGCCGTGTACCGGGTGCTGCAAAAACCCTTCCGCATCGACTGCCTCGCCAGCGTGGTGGCCGACGCGATCGCCGGCGCCGACGCCGCCGCGACCTGAAGTCATGATCAGTCCATGATTCCGTCACCCCGGCACAAGCCGGGGTCCATTTTGATCCGGGCTTCCCCAAGGCTTCGCGCACACCCGCGCCGTGGTCCGTCCCAGCTTGTGCGACAGCACCCCATCAGGCTCGCGGCGTGGGCTGACCCACGTGCGAGCCAAGGGGTGTCACATGAAGGTTTCGGATCTCAAGCTGCGGCTGATCAACCGGTTGCGGGAAGCGGGCAAGCCTGCCATTGCAGCCGGCATCGACCTCGGCACGACCAAGAGCTGCATCGCGTACGCCAGGTACGAGCCCGAACACGACACGCTGGACTGTGACTGCATTCCGTTCGAGCGCCCGGACGGCACCCGCAGCGTGGCGTTTCCGTCCGCGGTCGCGCAGCAGGGCGAGCGCCGGCTGTTCGGCGCCGAGGCCCTGGCGTTGCGCAAAGTGGCGGGCATTCGCGCGGAGCGCGACCTGTTCCATGAAACCAAGAACCTGATCGGGCTGCGCTACACCTTCAAGGATGCGCCCGCAGGGCTGCGCAATCCCGCCGAGGTCGCCGCCGCGCTGGTCGGTCACATGCGCACGCAGGCACGCGGCCGCCTGCCGGGCCGCGTGCTGGCGCCGGTGGTGGTCACGGTGCCGGCCTCGTTCCATGCCGCGCAGCGCGAGGCCACGGTCTGGGCCACCGAGCGCGCATTCGAAAAGTCGCGCGCGAACCGCGCGGTGCGCCTTCTGGACGAACCCTACGCAGCGTTCGCCGACCTGAAATTCCGCGAGCCCGATCGCGCCGAAGCGTTGCTGCGCGAGGGCGCCAACGTGCTGGTGTTCGACTTCGGCGGCGGCACCTGCGACGTGGCCATCTTCCGGATCGACAGCATCCACGGTGGCACGCTGGGCGCGCGACTGCTCGCCACCAGCCGCTATCACCGCCTCGGCGGCGGCGACATCGACCGCGCCATCGTGCATGACGTGCTGATTCCGCAATTGCTCGCCGGGCACGACATGCAGGAGTGGGACGTTTCCTGGGCCACCCGCAGCCACGAGTTGGAAAACCAGCTTCTGGATACCGCCGAGCGCCTGAAGATCGCCCTGAACATGAAACTGACGGAATATCGCAGCGCCGGCATGGACGCCCCGGCGGATCTGGCCGTGACCTCCGTCGACATGCAGGTGGAATGCGACGGCAAGCACCTGTCGTTCAAACAACCCTCGCTCAGCGTGTCCGCGTTCGACAAGCTGCTGGTGCCATTCCTCGACCCAGAGCCGGTGCCGGAAGCGGGCGACGAATACGTGCTGCGCAATTCCATCTTCGCGCCCGTCCTGCAGGCGCTGGTGCGCGCCAAAATCGAACGCGATGACCTGACCGGCGTGCTGCTGTGCGGTTCGAGCAGCTTGCTGGTTCCGGCACAGGCGGCCCTGAAAAAATTCCTGCCTGCGGCGACGCACGTGTCGCTCGGGACGCCCGAGGATCTGCAATCGGCGGTCGCGCGCGGCGCGGCCATCCAGGCGTTGAGCCTGCAGGTGCTCGGCAGGCCGGTGATCGAACCCGTGTGCAGCAGCGAAGTCGCGCTTCGGCTTGTCGAAGGCGAGGCGGTGATGGCGCGCGCCGGCGACGCGGTGCCGAGCCGCTCGGATGCGCCGGTGCTGCTGCGGCCGCCGCGCGACTGCGCGCACGGTGGCATGGAAATCGCGGTGGAAGTGCTGAGTGATGGCAAGCGTTCGGCCGGCGTATCCCTGTGGCACCTGCCGGCGCCTGTGCGCGCGGACGAACGGCTGGAACTGCACTGGACGATGGACGAGAACCAGTGCGTCGCGTTGCAACTCCACCGTCCCGACGATGCACGCACCGAAACCTTCAGCAAGCGCTTCGACGCGCCAATCGCGCATCGGGACTTGAGCCAGATCGCCCGCTGCCGCCTGCTGGAGCGCGAGGAACGCTTTCGCACCGATGCGATCCCGCGCGACAGCTTGGGCCATGAATACGAGCAGCACGCGCGCGACTGCGCGAGCCTCGGCGAATACCAGAAGGCGCTGCACTATTTGAGTCTCGCCCTGCAGGAACAAGGCAATTCGGGCACGCTGCTCAACCTGCGCGGCTTGTGGCGCGACCGCATCGGCGACAAGCAGGGGGCGCGCGACAGCTACGAACGGGCAGGCGAATGGTCGGCGCCGAAGTTCAACCTGGCCCTGCTGCACTACCACGCGCAGCGCAACGCCGAGGCCCTTGCCTGCGTCGGCCAGGCCATCGAACTGGAGCCCGACGAGCGCGCCTCGCACGTCCTGCGCGGCAACATCCTCGATCATATGGCCCGAACCGACGAGGCGCGCGCGGAGTGGCGCGACGCGATCGACGGCAAGCTCGACCTGGCCGCGATGGGCGACTTCACCCTGAGCTGGCTGGAAACTGCGGCACGCAAGCTTTCCGACGACTCTGTCCGCGACCGCATCCGGCAGCAGCGCCACCAATTCGGCGAACGCGAACTGCGGGTCCAGCGGCACGGCGAGTTGCCGGCGCGCTACGAGACCGCGGAATCGGGCAGGGCCGGCTCGGCAGCCGGCGCAAATTGATGCCTGCCGCGTAGCCAGAGCAGGGGCCACAAGGCCATGACAACGACTACATCAATCAAGCTCGATGACGAACTCAAGAACCGGGTGCAGCGACTCGCCGAAGCCCGCCGGCGGTCGCCGCAATGGATCATCCACGAAGCAATCCGCGAGTACGTCGATCGCGAAACTGCCCACGAAAATTTCAAGCGGGAGGCCGTGACAGCGTGGGCAGCGTATCTGGAAACCGGCAAGCATCTGACTGGAGAGCAAGTGCAGACTTGGCTGCGTACTTGGGGGCACCGACGACGAACCTGCGGCGCCCGGTATCGTTGCGAGCAGCTGACATCCGTTGGTAATACCCTTGCCCTGACCACAGAACCGCCGAGTCAAGGTCATGCGCGTTCCTGGCCGGCTTCGGGATCACACCATGACCGCACTGCGCTGCACGGCCAAGTTGCTCAAGGCGATGAAGGTGGCGCCGACAACCGATCCGGCGCCGGCACGAAACCGGCTGGGGGAATGGACGGCCAACCTCGTTCGCGTGTCGCGCATCCAGCTTGTGGTCGCGGTGAACGATGCCACGCGCTTCGGCGTGGTGGTCGATGCCGCGCCCTACGCGCATATTCCATTCCGGCTGACCGAACGCATCTTCAAGGCGCTGCTGTCCATCGGCGTGCCGGCCGATCGGGCGGCGGAGGAAACCGAAGCCATGCGACCGATCGAGTTTGCGGCCAGCAACTCCAAGTCCGTGCTGGGCACGCTGAACCAGTACGCTTTGGACATCGACAGCGGTTTGCGTCACGGTCAAGCGCATTCCGCTGCGGAACTCACCGCACGGCTGGCGGACAATGTCGTCCTGAAGCCTTCGCACATCGGATTCCCGGCCGACCGGGTTCGCGAAGCATTCGGATTGCCGAAGATCGACCGGGCCCGCGGGTAGGGCGCCCCGCCGCAATGCGCGACAGCCACAGCGCCGCCGTACCTGAACGCGACGCCTTGGCAGCCGCCGAGTTCACGCCGGCCTGGCTGCTTGCCCACGGACGCGCGGGCGTTTCCGGGCCTGTCGTTGTTGGTGAACCATGACAGTCCGCTGTTGGATGACGGATTTTCATGGCAAGTACCAGCATGATCTGGCCCGCGGCGCTATTCGCTCGACGAGCGGGTCGAAGCGGTTCCCGTGGTTGAGCTTGCCACGCGGGGCTGGCTGTTCTGGACGGATCAATGACTCGGGCGCACCTGCATGGTGGGCATTCCGCGCGAGTCGCGAGGCACTGACAACAAAAAACCCGCGGCATGCGCGGGTTTTCCGTCGGATCAACTGGTGCCCAGGAAAGGACTCGAACCTTCACGGGTCGCCCCGCCAGCACCTGAAGCTGGTGCGTCTACCAATTCCGCCACCTGGGCAGCTGTCCGGCCGCGACGCAATGCGTCAGCGAGCCGCGTAAGATAGCGGCCGGACCGTCGTACTGTCAATGCGCGAGGGCGCTTTTTGCGATGGCGTGGCGCCGGACGCCGCCGGCCCGCGGTCCCGGCAACGGCGGACGCAAGGAGGTTCCGCACGGCGCGGTCATCTGTGTACGCGGGCGCATGGGTTGCGCCGGCCCTCAATGCTCGGAGGATGCGATGAACAAGCGAATGGTGGGTGCGTTGTTGGCGGGAACGCTGGCGGCTTCGGTGGCGGTGTCGGGCTTGGCGGCCCTGCAGCCCGGCGCGGCGGCGCCGGATTTCACCGCCACGGCCAGTCAGGCGGGCAAGGATTTCACGTTTTCGCTGAAGCAGGCGCTGGCGAAAGGCCCGGTCGTGGTCTATTTCTATCCGGCCGCCTACACCGGCGGCTGCGACCTCGAAGCGCACACTTTCGCGACCGAGAAGGACAAGTTCAGCGCAGCCGGCGCCACCATCATCGGCGTGTCGGCCGATTCGATCGCCCGCCTCAACCAGTTTTCGTCCGATCCCAAGTACTGCGCCGGGAAATTTGCGGTGGCGTCCGACCCGGATGGCAAGATCGCGACCCAGTACGACCTGCAGATGATGCCGCCGCAGAAGGGCGTGACCGACGTGGAAGGCAAGCCGGTGACCCACGGTTTCTTCCCGCGCACCACCTTCGTGATCGATCGCGAAGGCAAGATCGTGTCGACGTTTTCCTCGAAGCAAGATCACCTGACGCCCGACCAGCACGTGGAGCGTTCGCTGGCGATCGT
>JBDZUX010000002.1:0-9192 GCA_040255405.1 Lysobacteraceae bacterium | reverse complement strand
GGCTTGCGTTCGCCGCCGTTCTGCGTGAGGCTGGCATTCGCGGACAGGCGTCGCGGGGGTCGGGAGGCCTCATGGTCGACTGCAGCGAGATGCGGGCCGGATCTTCCACCGACGCATTGTTCGTCGAGGTCTATGCGCGCCTGAAAGCCATGGCCTCGCGCCGACTGGCCGGCCGGCGCCGCGACGGTACCCTCGAGACCACCGAACTGGTGCACGAGTTGTACCTGCGCATGGGCGATCGGCCGGCCCTTCAATTCCGGGAACCGGCGCAATTTTTCGCCTACGCGGCCCGCGCGATGCGCCATCTCCTGATCAATCGCGCGCGCGACCGGCTGCGATTGCGCGCGGGCGGCCAATGGAATCGCGTCACGCTGGATGACCGCAATGCCCAACTGGCGATCGAAACCGCCGAGCAGGCGCTGGCGCTGGATGCGGCGCTGGACGCGCTGGAACAAAACGACGCCCGCGCGGCCAGGGTGGTCGAGCTTCGTTATTTCGCGGGCCTCAGCCTGGAACAGGTCGCCGCCACCCTTGGGTTGACGCGCCGCACCATCGATCGCGATTGGCGTTTCGCGCGCGCGTTCATCAAGACACATCTGGAATGAAGATTTTCGGTCGCATTTGAGACATGGATGGGGTTTATGGATAGACCCAATTCTCTCGTCATCCCCGCGCCAGCGGGGATCCAGTGACTGTCGTTGAGAGGCGAAGGCGCTGGGTTGACTCGCGCCGTCCCTGGCGCTCGCCCTGCGGGCCGCCTTCGGCGTTCGCGTTTGCAATCCTGCAAACGCAGTCGGATCGTCGCTTCGCGGCGTCCGGGATGACGAGTGGAGGGAATTTCCCGATTTTCGGAAAGTTTTTTGGATGTGGGTCGGAGGGTTGCCGCGGTGGATTCCACGCCGACGCTGCGTGACTTGTTCGAGCAGGCGCTGTCGCTGCCGGCGAATGCGCGCACGCGCCTGCTTGCCGAGCAGTGCAGCGACGGGGCGGTGCGCGCCGATCTGGAACGGATGCTGGCGGCCGACGCGGAACGGGACGACTGGCTGGCCGCGGGTGATGCCGCCAGCGCCGCCAGGGCGATCGGCGAAGTCGAAGACGTCGAGCCGTTGCCGGCGGGCAGTCGCATCGGTCCGTTCGAGTTGCTGGAGGTGCTGGGCGAGGGCGGTTCGTCCACGGTGTTCCGCGCGTTTCGCGACCTGGAGGGCGTGCGTCAGTTCGTTGCGGTCAAGCTGCTGGCGCGCGGCTTGTACACCGCGGAAGCGCGGCGCCGCTTCCATCACGAACGCGAAGCGCTGGCGCGCCTGCGCCATCCCGGCATCGCGCGGCTGATCGAGGGCGGCGTCGCGGGCAACGGTCTTGCCTACATCGCGCTGGAACTGGTCGAGGGCCAGCCCATCACGATTCATGCGCGTGAGCGCGCGCTGCCGGAGCGCCAGCGGCTGACCCTGTTCCTGCGCGTGTGCCGGGCGGTCGAATCCGCCCACCGCGCGCTGATCGTCCACCGCGACCTGAAACCTTCCAACGTGCTGGTCACCGCCGACGGCGAGATGAAGTTGCTGGACTTCGGCATTGCCAAGCTGCTGGACGACACCGAAGACGCCACGCGCACGCGGCACCACGCCCTGACCCCGGCCTACGCCGCGCCGGAACAGTTCACGCCCGGCGCGATCACCACCGCGACCGATGTCTACGCGCTGGGTGTGCTGCTGCGCGAACTGCTGATCGGCGAACGCAATGCGCCCGGGCAGGTGAACACGGCGCGCGCGGTGGTCGTGCGTGCGTCATCGTCGCGACCGAAACATGGGCGCGGGCTGCGGGGCGACCTCGCCAACATCGTCGCCAAGGCCACCGATGCGGAGCCGGAACGCCGTTACGGCTCGGCCGGCACGCTGGCCGATGACATCGAGCGTTACCTCGATTGCCTGCCGGTACGCGCGCACCCGCCGTCGCGCTGGTATCGCGCCAGCCGGTTCGCGGCGCGCCATCGCGGCGGCGTCGCGATGACCGCGGCCCTGTTGCTCGCGATCTTCGCGTCGCTGTCGATCGCGTTGTGGCAGGCGCACGTGGCACGCCAGCAGGCCGCGCGTGCCAACATGGTGCGCGATTTCGTCGAGAGCCTGTTCGCGCCCGTCCGCTATGGCGTTGCCGCATCGAAACAGCCCAGGCTCGATGAATTGCTGGCGCGCGGCGTCGCCAAGCTGGAACGCTCGCCGCGGCTCGGGCCCGGCGAACGGGTCGATTTGCTGGCCATGTTTTCGCGGCTGTACGAAAACCTCGGCGACATCCCGCAATCGCGAAGGTTGGCGGATCAGGCGGTCGCGCTTTCGCAACGCGCATTGCCGCCGTCGGACATCAACGCGATCCGTGCGCTCACCGCGCGTGGCTATGCCGCGGTACGCGACGAGGACTACGCGGCCGGCGGCGCCGACTTGCGCCTCGCGCATCGGCGCATGCAGGCGCAGGGCATCCACGGCGAAGCCCTGGTCGACCTGCTCGAACCGCTGGCGGCGGTCGAGAACATCGAGGGCCACGGCGAGGCCGCGCTGCAGCTCACGCGCGAGGCGCTTGATGAAAGGATCGCGACATGGGGTCCGGACGACCCGCGCGTCGGTGTCGGCTACAACGACCTCGCTTCCGCGCTCGAGGGCCTGGAGCGCTATGCCGAAGCGATCCCGATGTGGGAGAAGACCTATCGGTTCGAACTTGCGCACTTCGGCCCGGACAGCAATGAAACCGCGCTGGCGATGGGCGGCTGGGCCTCGGCCGAATGGCGTGCCGGCCACTGGAGGGAAGCGCACAAGTTGTTCGACCGCGCGCTGGCCGATTACGCGCGCATCGGCGGCAAACCGCAGGTCACGCGGGTATACACGGCGCAAAAGGCGTGCGTGCTGGACGGTGCGCGGGTGGATCATGCATCGACGGTGCGGGACTGCGCGCTGGCGCAGAAGCTTTCCGCCGAGGGATTCGGCGCCGATTCGGCATTGCACGGCGATTCGCTGGAAACCGCCGCCGTGGGCGAAATCGAGGCCGGCCATCTGGACCGTGCGAAAGCGCTGCTGGAACAGGCCCGCACGCTGTACGGCACCGCACCTGCCAACCGGATGCGCATCGGTCGCGTGGACAGCGAACTGGCCGGCATCGCGCTGCTGGAAGGCCAGCCGGCGCGCGCACGCGAAGGGTTGCCGAACGCGATCGCGGGATTGCGCACGCGCGGCTGGAAAATGCCGCTGCTGATCGCCGAAGCGCGGTTGTTGCTGGCGTGCACGCAGTCGCCCGGCCCGCAGTGCCCCGTCGGTCTGCAGGCTACGGTCGAACAGGATTTTGCCGCCGTGGCCGGGCGCGATGACCCGATGCTGTTGTGGGCGCAAACATTGCTGGCGCGAGTGGAATTGCTGCGTCACCAGCCGGGCGTCGCACGCGCGCAACTGGCCAGGGCGATCCGGCGCGCCGGTATCGAGTTGCCGCCTTCGCATCCGCGCCGCGTGGCCGCGCAGTTGTGGCTCGCGGTTGCCACGGCCGAGGCGGGTGATTGTGCTGGCGCTGCCGCGCAGGCCAGCGCGGCACGGGTGATCATCGACGCAAACCATCTTGCCGCGCACCCGGAACTCGCCGGCCCGCTCACAGGGCTTTCGCACCCCGTCGGGTCGTGCGGGGTCCTGATGCGGTGATCCGCGCCGCCTTTTCGGAGCAGGCGTGCGCGTGTCGCAATTGCTGCCGGGACGGTGTTCTTCCTGATGCCCATCCGCAGAGGGAGAACAGCGCGATGTTCGATCGACACTTGCCGTGGTCAGGCGGCCGTTTCCGTTCGGCGGCTGCCGTGGTCTTGCTGGTCGTGGCGGCCGGCAGTCCCGCGCGGCAGCCCGCAATGCCTTCCCATGCGGATGGGCTGGTCACGCGTGACCCGTCGGGCTGGTTGCAGACCAGCAGCCCTGCGGGCCACATCGACAAGAGCAGTCCGTTTTTCCAGAGCCTGGGCAGCAACGGGCGCTCGTGCGATTCCTGCCACCGGCAGGCCGAAGGCTGGACGATTTCAGCCGCCGAGGTTCGCAAGCGTTTCAGGATGACCCGCGGCACCGATCCGATCTTCCGTCCGGTCGATGGCGCCAATTCGCCGCTGGCGGATGTATCCACGCTGGCCGCGCGTGAAGCCGCCTACTCGATGCTGCTCAATCGCGGCGTGATCCGGGTGAGCCTGCCGGTTCCGGCGAACGCCGAGTTCAAGCTGACCGCCGTGGACGATCCGTACGGCTACGCCAGCGCGCAGGCGCTTTCGCTGTTCCGGCGTCCGCTGCCTGCGACCAACCTGATCTGGGACACCGCGGTGATGTGGGACGGCCGCGAAACCTACCTGGCATTCAAGCCGCCGATGGATGCCGGCATCAACGTCGGGGACTTGCGCCTCAGCCTCGCGTCGCAGGCCCTGCACGCGGTGCTCGGCCACGAGCAGGCCGCGCTGGCGCCGAGCCAGTCGACGCTGGATGCGATCGTCGGTTTCGAACTGCACCTCGTCACGGCGCAGTATTACGACAACCAGGCCGGGCTTCTCAACGAGGACAACGGCATGGGCGGTGCCGAAATCCTCGCGCAGCAGAGATTCTGGGTGGGCATCAACGACTCGCTCGGCAATGATCCGAGCCTCGATCCGTTCGACCCGAAGGTGATGCGACTGTTCGATCATTGGCGCGAACCGGATCGCGCACGCCGCTTCGACGGGCGCGCGCTGGCGCGCGCCGCGATCGCGCGCGGCCAGGCGCTGTTCAACTCGATGCCGATCAACATTGCCGGCGTGGCCGGCCTGAACGATGCGACCGGCCAGCCGGTGATCCGCGGCACCTGCGGCACTTGCCACGATTCGCCCAACATCGGCAATCATTCGGTAGCCGCGCCTTTGAATATCGGCATTGCCGACGCAAACCGGCGCACACCCGACCTGCCGTTGTACACGCTGACCAACATCAAGACCGGCGAGGTGGTCCGCACCACCGATCCGGGCCTCGCGATGCTGACCGGCAAGTGGGCGGACATCGGCAAATTCAAGGGCCCCAACCTGCGCGGGCTTGCCGCGCGCGCGCCGTATTTCCACAACGGTTCGGCCGCGACCCTGCACGACGTCGTGGACTTCTACGACACGCGCTTCCACATCGGGATGACCGAACAGCAAAAAAGCGACCTGGTGGCGTTCCTGTCGGCGCTGTAATGTACCTCTGATCAATCCCGCTGCTCGTCATCCCGGAATTACTCGCGCCATGCATGGCGCTCGCGCCACGCGCCGCCGCTCCGCAAACGCAATCGCGAAGCGAGATCCGGACCGCGGGGGCAGGATGCCGTAGCGAACATCGGCGCAGCCGGTGGCCTGAAAGGCAAGCCGCAGGACGCGGCGCGTCACCCGGCTACTTTGCACTTCGGCGCATTGCGCCAAGGTCACTGGCTCCCCGCTTTTCGCCGGGATGACGAGCGAAATCGGAGCTTCCTCGACGCGCGTGCAAGTCCGCCCGGCGTGGAAGGTCACGCGGGCTTGCTTTCGCGACGCGGCTGCGCGACGCTGGTGGAATGCCAAGACGCAACCGTCCGCCGTCCCGTCCCGCGCGCAAGCCGCGCGCGCAGAAGCAAACCGACGCGCGCCGGCGCGAGTCGCCGCCGCGCGACAACGCCAGGAAGAAACAGCCGGCGCACAAGGTCGACAAGAAACAGGCGCGCGGCTTCGTCGACCCGCACGCCGAGCGGGAGGCGCGGCGGTACGAGCATCCCATCCCGAGCCGCGAGGCAATCCTGGCCTTGCTGGCCGAGCGCGGCAGCTTGTTGCGCGCGGACGCGATCGCGGAGGCCCTGGGTATCCATGATGAGGTGCGGCGCGAAGCCCTGGACAAGCGCCTGCACGCGATGCTGCGCGACGGCCAGTTGCTGGAAAGCCGCCGCGGCGGCCTCGCGCCCGCCGAGCGGATCGGCCTGATTGCGGGCACGGTGCTGGCCAATGCGGACGGTTACGGATTCCTGCGGCCGGACGAGGGCGGTGACGACTTGTATCTGTCGCCCGCGCAGATGCGGCAGGTGCTCCACGGCGATCGTGTGCTGGCGTCGGTGGTCGGCGTCGACCGGCGCGGCCGGCAGCAGGGCGCCATCCGCGAGGTGCTGGAACGCCGAGCGCCGCGGCTGGTGGGTCGGGTGGTGGAAGCGCATGGCGTGGTCGTGGTCGATCCCGACGATCGCCGCCTGCACCAGGACGTGCTGATCCCGCCCGATGCGCGCAACGGCGCGCGCGACGGCCAGATCGTGGTGGCGGAGATCACCGAGCCGCCGACGCCGCAGCGGGGTCCGATCGGACGCATCGTCAGTGTGCTGGGCGAGCGCCTGCAGCCCTCGTTGATCGTGGAGATGGCGATCGAAAGCCACGGGCTGCCGCACGCGTGGCCGGGCGAGGTCACGCGCGAGGCCGAAGACGTCGAGCCGAGCGTGACCCGGGCCGAGTGTGAAGGCCGCGTGGACCTGCGCAAACTGCCGCTGGTCACCATCGACGGCGCCGATTCGCGCGATTTCGACGACGCCGTTTACGCCGAGCCGGTGCGCGGCGGCGGCTTCAAGTTGATCGTCGCGATCGCGGATGTTTCGCATTACGTGCAGCCGGAAATCGCGCTGGACGAAGAAGCCTTCAAGCGTGGCACGTCGGTGTACTTCCCTGGCTTCGTGGTCCCGATGTTGCCGGAGACATTGTCCAATGGCATCTGCTCGTTGAACCCTGATGTCGATCGCCTGTGCATGGCGTGCGAGATGCGGGTGGACAGCGATGGCGAGGTCGCGCGCGCGAAGTTCTATCCGGCAGTGATGCGTTCGCACGCACGGCTGACGTATGACCAGGTTTGGCAAGCCATCGGCCAGAACGACCAGGAAATGCGGCGCGCGCTGGACAGGCTGCTGCCCCACATCGAGCACCTGCACGCGTTGTACCAGGCATTCGCCGCCGCGCGCAAGCGGCGTGGCACCATCGAATTCGAAACCAGCGAAGTCGATTACCGGCTGGACGACAAGGGCGAAGTGGTTTCGCTGGGCGCGCACGAGCGTAACGACGCCCACAAATTGATCGAGGAATGCATGATCGCCGCCAACGTGCAGGCGGCGAAGTTCCTTTCGAAGAAGAAGGTCCCCGCGCCGTTCCGGGTGCACGCGCCGCCACCGGCGGACAAGTACGAAGATTTGCTGGCATTCCTGCGCGAATACAAGTTGAAGCTGCCGCCGCTGGCCGACGTGCAACCGCGCGACTTCGCCGCGTTGCTGAATCGCGTGGCCGACCGTGCCGACGCCGAGTTGTTCCGCAGCGTGTTGCTGCGCGCGCAAAGCCTCGCGAGCTACCAGACCGCCAACCACGGCCATTTCGGCCTGGCGCTGGACGCCTACACCCACTTCACGTCGCCGATCCGCCGTTATCCCGACCTGCTGGTGCATCGGGCCATTCGTTACGCGCTCGCGGACGGCAAGCCGGCGGCGTACCTCTACACCGAGACCAGGATGGCCACGATGGCCGCGCACTGCTCGCGCACCGAGCGCCGCGCCGAGGAAGCCGAGCGCGACGTGGACGAGCGCTACAAGTGTGCGTGGATGGAAAAGCACGTCGGCGCGGAGTTCGACGGTATCGTCACAGGCGTCACCTCGTTCGGGCTGTTCGTGGAATTGACCGAGTCGAAGGTGTCGGGACTGGTGCACATCACCCAGTTGCGCAACGACTACTACCAGTTCGATGCACGCCGGCATGAGCTGCGCGGCGAGCGCACCGGCACGATTTTCCGGCTCGGTGACGCGGTGCGCGTGCAGGTGCTGCGCGCGAGCATGGAAGATCGCAAGATCGATTTCAGGATGGTGTCGGGGCGCGACGAGCGGGAAAGGGACGCGGGTGAAAAACAGCGTCGGCGGCGGTGAGATTTCTCGTCATTCCGGGGCTGCCCGCAGTGTCTGCGGGCAGCACCCGGAACCCAGTGGCTTTGCGCAAGAGTCACCGATTCCGGATCGCCGCTGCGCGGCGTCCGGAATTACGATGACTTGATTGATGGAACAGCATGAGCGAAACGTGGATCGTCGGTATCAACCCGGTCGAAGGCGCGCTGGCCAACGATCCCTCGCGCGTGCGCGAAGTGCTGGTCGAACAGGGCACGCACAATCCGCGCGTCGCGGAGCTGGTGAACGAGGCCAAGCGCCTGGGCGTGCGCGTGCACACGCGCCCGCGCGTGATGCTGGACAAGGTTTCCGGCCACGCGCGGCATCAGGGCATCGCCGCGAACTACGAGGTTCCCGCGGCGAAATCCGAGCATGACCTTGCCGGTTTGCTTGAAGCGGACAACGCGTTGTTCCTGGTGCTGGACGGCGTCACCGATCCGCACAACTTCGGCGCCTGCATCCGCAGCGCAGCGGCGGCCGGCGCCACGGCGGTGATCGTCCCGAAGGATCGCGCAGTTGGCGTCACGCCCGTGGTGCGTCGCGCCTCGGCCGGCGCGGTCGATCGCGTGCCGCTGGTCGAGGTGACCAATCTCGCGCGCGCGTTGCGCGAATTGAAGGACGCCGGCGTGTGGTTGACGGGTCTGGCCGGCGAAGCCGAGACTTCGCTTTACGATGTCGACTTCAGGGGCAAGGTCGCGCTGGTGATGGGCGGCGAGGGCGAGGGCATGCGCCGGCTGACGCGCGAAGCCTGCGATCACTTGGCGCGGATTCCGATGCCGGGCGCCACGGAAAGCTTGAATGTCTCGGTGGCGACCGGCGTCGCTTTGTTCGAAGCGGTGCGGCAACGGAGTGGCAACCCATGAGCATCAGCATCAACATCGATTGGGCGTTCATCGCCGGGATGGTCGGAATGCTCCTGACGCTGCTCGCGTATTTCCTGCTGCAGGCGCAGAAGCTGCATGGCAACGGCCTGGTCTACCAGCTGATGAACGCGGTCGGCGCGTTGGGCGTCGCGCTGTCGCTGTTGTTTGGCCAGTTCACTTCGTCCAGTTTGCCGGCGCTCGTGCTGGAAGTGGCGTGGCTGGCGATCAGCATTTACGGCATGGTGGTGGCGCGGCGCCTCCGGGTGCAATAACCGTTCGGCTGTCCATGAGCACGCATTGTCGCAGCCATGCCTTTGCGAGCCGGCCGCGCAGCCATGCTTTGTGTCTTTGTGCGTGCGGGTGACGATGGACGATCGCTATGAACGCATTTACGCCGCCATCGCGG
>JBDZUX010000015.1:0-58124 GCA_040255405.1 Lysobacteraceae bacterium | reverse complement strand
GGTGCGCAGCATCGGCGTGTGACCGATCAGTTCGAGGACGCTGTCGACGATCATGCTGGGATCGGCATTGAACAGGCGAGCGGCGAGAATGCCGGAGAGTGATGGTTGCGGCGCATCGAACGATGATAACCGATGCGTCGGCGAAGCCGGCGATCGGCGCTATGCGATCAGCCGGCGTGATGCTTCGCGGCCGCGCTTGCGGTGGCGTCAGCGGCGCGCTCGCGCTCAATTTCCAGCAACCGGTGGTGAACCGCCTCGCCACACACGGCGCTTGAATTGGTCTGGCGGATGCTTGCCGCGCCCCGCGCCCCCAGGTCGCTGGCGTATTCGCGGTTCTCGAACACACGACGCATCAATGTTGCGGCGTGGCCGACATCCGCCTCGGCCCAGCTTTGGTCCTTCCAGCAGGGGTAATCCCCGTGGCGCAACGGAACCATGCTGAAGTCGACCAGCAGGCTGTTTTGGTCATCCATGAAATCGAGATTGCCGGAGTAGCGCGTGGCGATCACGGGTTTGCCCAGATACATGGATTCGGCCATGCCCAGCCCGTAACCCTCCGAACGATGCAGGGAAACATAGCAATCCGCCACGTTCTGCAATCCGAACATCTCCTCGCGCGTGAGGAAGGCATCGCGCACCTCGATGCGGGAGTCGTCGGCCGCGTCACGCCGCAGCGCATCGAGCCGCTCACGGAAGCGTTCGCCGTTGGTGGATTTGACCAGCAACCGTACGCCCCGGGTGCCGTCCGCAAATGCCTGGCGGAATGCGGCAATCGCGGCTTCGGGGTTCTTGCGTGCGACGAAGCTGTTGAAGTCGAAGCTGAAGAGAAACACGAATTCATCGGCAGGCAATCCGAAACGGTCACGGCCGATCCCCGCCGGCACGTCGAACTCGATCGCCTTGGGCATGCGCAGGACAGGCTTGTCGGTGGCGGCGGCAATCGCGGCACGCACGAATTCGGTCGGGCACCATATTTCATCGACAAGGCGGAACGCGGTGCGCCAGTCCCGCGGAAACCGTTCCAGTTCCCACACCCAGAAGCCGACGTTGTGGCGGCCCGCAAAGGCATTCCGGCCGAGCACATGGCGGGCAATCGGCAACTGATCGGCATTGATGAAAAACACGTTGCAGGCGTGGTCGAGACGGTCGGAAACGAACCGGTCCATCGAATGGTCCTGCTGGCGACTGGCGCGGCCGACATCGAAATTGAAGATCGAGAAGGGGTGATGGATGCTTTCAAGCGCCCGCGCATATGAGCGGACGTTCTGCCCGATCCCGAACTCGCCGCGCGCGTAACCCAGGAAATTGACGCCGGGCTCCGCCACATGCAATGCCTCGCGTTCCAGCGGGCGCGCCGCCGTGGGAAACGGCAGCGGCGGCATGGGAACACCCGCGGCCGCGTGAACCCACCGCCGCAGCGCCAGGCGCCACGTGAACGGAATGCAAGCATAGATCCGGGCGAGTCCCGCGTGTTCCTTGCCGCGCGCGAGCATCCGCAAGACCGAGCGGCCGACACTGGACCCGAAGCTTTCGAAAGCAGTCATCTGTCCCTCGTGTGAAGGCGGGGTTCCGGACTATCCCCTGTTTGGTGCGTGACCCCATCGAAAACCATGCGGGCGCCGCAAAAGCCCGGCACGTGCAGATCCTCGGCGAGGCCACCCCCACCTGCCCGCCATGATAGCGGACGGGCAACAACGAACCGGCCCGCTCTTTGGCGGGCCGGCGAGGATTCTCGGGTTTGGCACGCCTCAGGCGTGGCCCATCTGGCTCCACATTCGGGTCAGGCGGTCTTTCAGTTGCAGCTTTTCCTTTTTCATGCCGAGCAACTGGTTGTCGTGCATCGGCAGTACCCCGAGCTCCGCATCGCGGACCTTGCTGTCCAGCTCCTGGTGATACCGATAAAGGCGGCGGAATTCGGGATTCGCCTTCATCACTGCGTCTATGTGGTCTTTCTGCTGTTGTTCAAACATTGAGCAGCCTCCTCTTGCGTGGCAAACGCTTGACGGATTGCGGCGCACGCACGATCACATCCACGTTCCGCTACCGCGGAGCGTGGAATTCGAACGAATGCGGGATTCATGCGATGGCGCCTCGGGACCGGCAAGAGGCCGGCCTCGAGGTTGACCCTACTCCGACCAGTGGGGCTTGGCAACCCATTCGGAGGCGCTTGGACGGACCTTGAAATATCATTACAGAACAGCAAGTTGCGCTGCTCATGCTTGAGGCTTTTGTGGGGCGACGAGGTGTGTGCCCGATGGCACCGCGGCGGTCCGGTTTCCGGCCCCATCCAAGCCCGGAATCAGCACGCCACGGCGTCAAAACCGCGCTACTTTTCCGCACGGATTTCGACGTCGGCGCCCTTGCCGGCCTGGCGCACGGAGCGGATCGACACCGTGGTGGCACCGGCGGCTTCCAACGCGGCACGCACGGCCACGGCGCGGCGTCCCGCGAGTACCCGTTCGCTGCCGGGCGCACGCGGTTCGACCACGATGCGCTGGCTCGCGTGGGCACGCGCAAAGTCACCGATGCGGCGGCGCCCGGACGCGGTGAGGTTGTCGGAACCGGACTTGAACGACGCCGAGGACAACTGCAAGCTGCCGCTGGCGTGACCGCTGCCGATCGCGGTGCTGTCGCTGCCGCCCAGGGCCTTGGTCGCGGCCTCGGCCAGGCGGGCTTCCTTGCGCGCCAGCGACGCGGCGCGCGCCTGGGCCGCGGCCAGCTTCTTCGCCTGTGCAGCTTCGGCTTGCGCCTGCTCGGCTTGCTGGGTGGCCTGCGCGCCCTGCTGCTGCAGCATCTGGGCCTGCTGCACGGCCGCTTCGTATTGCAGCCGCTGGCGTGCCAACTCCGCGCGCGCGGCGGCCGCATCGGCCTGGCTGGCTTGCAGCATGATCTGGTCGTGTTCCTGCCGAAGCTCGTCGAGCCTGGCGCGGTCGGCTTCGGTCTTCGCCGAGGCCTGCGCCAGCGCGACGCGCTGCTCGGCCATGAACAATGCATGCTCGTGCCCGCTGCGACCAGCGCTTTGCAGATCGTTGATCGCGTTGCGCGCGAGGATCTGCTGGGCCGGTGCGTACTGCCCAAGCTCGGGATCGGCGCTCAATTGTTCGAGCTGCGCCGACAGCCGCGCCACGTCGGGATCGTTGCTGGCGGCGCGTGCGGACGGCAGCGCGCCGAGACCGAATGCCAGTGCGCCAACCAGCGCGCCGGTGATGATCGCATGCCTCATGGATACACTCCCGGTTGTCCTGAGGTGCTGGCCGGCGCGGGTTCGCCGGTGCTGGAACCCGGAGCCGGCTGGCCGAGCTGGATCGCGGGCAGGTCCACGGTCCCGCTGCCGCTGCTGGACGATGCGGCGGCGGGCGGGGCGGTCACCGCTTGCTGGGCGGCGGCGGCCGCGGCCTGGCGGCGTTCGAGGTCCGCCTGCAGGCCGGCATTCACTTGTGTCTGCTGGTCGATCTGCCGATCGAGTTTCGCGGCCTCGGCGCGGGCCCGCGCGGTGGCCGCGGCCGCTTCGGCTTCCGCGGCCTTGTCGGCGGCCTTGGCATTGTCGCCGTTGGTGCTGAACTGCTGCGCCGCGGCCAGCCGGCGTTCGGCCTCGCCCAACGCATCCGGCGCGGTGGTGGCCGCGCCGGCATTGCGCGCCGCGCGGATCTCCATCTGCGCGTGATCCATCATCTGGATCGGCGGCGGCACGGTGGCACACCCGGCCAGCAGCGCCGCCAGGATGGCCAACCCGAACGAGCGGGAGTCATGGATTTTTCGCCGCGTGCGTGTCATAAACAACACTCCGGGATGCATCGACGCATTGTCGGCGTACCATTTCGGCTTTGCAACGCCGCGCGGGCGGCGTGCATGGGGTTTCCTGACCGGGGATCAACAATGGACATCGGATACTTCCTCAAGCTGATGATGGATCGCGGTGCGTCGGACATGTTCCTCAGCACCGGCACGCCCGTGCATATCAAGATCGAGGGCCGGCTGGCGGCGCTCGGCACCTCGCCGTTGCCGTCGGGCATGGTCAAGAAGATCGCGTACTCGCTCATGGACGAGGGCTCGGTGCCCAAGTTCGAGCGCGAACTCGAATACAACATGGCGCTGGCGGTGAAGGACGTCGGCCGTTTCCGCGTCAACGTGTTCAAGCAGCGCGGCGAGGTCGCGCTGGTGATCCGCGCGATCAAGAGCGACATTCCGTCGATCGAGGAATTGCTGCTGCCGCAGATCTACAAGAAGCTGATCATGGAACCGCGCGGCCTGATCCTGGTGGTCGGCGCGACCGGCTCCGGCAAGTCGACCACGCTGGCGTCGATGATCGACTACCGCAACAGCAACGCGGCCGGCCACATCCTCACGGTCGAAGACCCGATCGAGTTCCTGCACAAGCACAAGAAATCCATCGTCAACCAGCGCGAAGTGGGCCTCGACACCCACAGCTACCACGAGGCGCTGAAGAACGCGATGCGCGAAGCGCCGGACGTGATCCTGATCGGCGAAATCCGCGACACCGACACCATGGATGCCGCGATCGGGTTCTCCGAAACCGGCCACATCTGCCTGGCGACGCTGCACTCCAACAACGCCGACCAGACCATCGAGCGCATCCTCAACTTCTTCCCCGAGGCCGCGCACAAGAACATCCTGATGAACCTCGCGCTGAACCTGAAGGCGATCATTTCGCAGCGCCTCGTGGTCGGCAAGGATGGCCGCCGCCGCCCGGCGGTCGAGGTGCTGATCAACACCCCGCACATCCGCGACCTGCTGCGCCGCGGCGAGGTGCACGAGATCAAGCTGGCGATGGAGCGCAGCCTGGAAGAAGGCATGCAGACCTTCGACCAGTCGCTGTTCAGGCTTTACAAGGAAGGCACGATCGAACTGGAAGAGGCGCTGTCGAAGGCCGACTCGCGCGACGGCCTCGCGCTCAAGATCCGCCTTGCCGAGGGCGCCACCGGCACCGACCTGCCGCAGGACGATCCCTACGGGCTGGGTGTGTCGATGTAGCGCGACGGCGCGGTGTCGGCTTGGCCCGATCCGGACATCGCCGCGGCTACAGCGAAACCTCGCCCCGGATGACGTCCACGACCTCGCCGCCCACCCAGACCTGGTCCTGGTCCACCCGCAAGTGCACGCGGCCGGCGCGCTGAAGTACGGTGCCCTGGGCGGCCACATAGGCAGCCGGTGCGAGGCCTTCGCGCATCAGCCACTGGGCAATGCCCGCATTGAGGCTTCCGGTGACGGGATCCTCGTAGCCACCGCTGCCCACCAGCGCGCGGACTTCAAAGGCCGCGTCGTGGCCGATGTCGTGGGGACCCAGCACGCCCAGCTTCAGCGGCGCGAGTGCGGCCCAGTCGGGCTTGAGTGCAAGCACCTGCTGCGACGAGCGCAGCATCACCGCGCACCAGCTGGGGCCGTTGTCGACCCATTGATGATGGAGGATTTCCGACGGCGGTATGCCGAGTGCCTCGGCAATTTTCGCCAGCACGCCAGGTTCCAGCGGGCCGCTGCGGCGCAACGGCGGCGCGGCAAATTCGAGTCGCGAACCGCCAGCGCGGATCCGCACGGTGCCGACGCCACATTGCTGCAACACGAGGCCCGGCGTACGCGGCTTGCCGCCCGCAGCCAGCCAGGCATGGCAGGATCCGAGCGTCGGGTGGCCGGCGAACGGGAGTTCGCCGATGGGCGTGAAGATACGCACGCGGTAATCCGCAGCCGGATCGGTCGCGGGCAGCAGGAAGGTCGTCTCCGAAAGATGGGTCCAGCGGGCAAACGCGGCCATCCTTGCGTCGCTCAATCCCTCGGCGGCATGCACCACCGCAAGCGGGTTGCCGCCCAGCGGATCGGCCGAAAAGACATTGACCTGTGAAAACTTGAACGTGCTCATGGACTCGCAACTCGGCAGGTTGGGTTGACGCCGGTTTCATCGGCGCAAGCCCAACATCATCGCAGCGTTGCATGGAGCAAGCTCCGCCCGTTGCAACCCCGCCGCAAGGGAATCTTTGATCAACTCAATACCCGTCATCCCGGCGAAAGCCGGGACCCAGTGGCTTTCGCGCAACGCGCGGAATGCAGAGACACTGGGTCCCGGATGTCGCTTCGCGACTGCGTTTGCAGGATTGCAAACGCGAACGCCGAAGGCGGCGCGTAGCGCGAACGCCATGGATGGCGCGAGTATTCCGGGATGACGAACCAACTCAAAGTTTGCCGAGAGCCAATCGCTCAAACATCGCGCGCGAGGTCGGCGGCGACTTCTTTCGCGGCGGCGAGCGTTTCGGCAATGTCCTCGCGGGTGTGCGCCGTCGACACGAACAGGTTCTCGTAGGCGCCGGGGTGGAACAGCACGCCGCGCGCCAGCATGCCGCGCCACCAGCGATCGAACAGCTTCTGGTCGGCGTGGCGTTCGGCGTCACGGTAGTTGTGGATCGGCGCGCGCGCAAACCACACCTGCATCAGCGGACCAAGGCCGACGACCGACGCCGGCAAGCCGGCATCCCGCAGCACCTCGTCCAACCCGAGCCGCAACGCGTCTGAAAGCGCGTCGAGTTTCGCGAACAAGCCGGGCGTTGCCAGTTCATCCAGCGCCGCGTTGGCTGCGGCAATCGCGATGCCGTTGGCGTTGTATGTTCCCGCCATTGAAACCTTGCCCTCGGCGACCAGCGCCATGATGTCGGCACGGCCGCCGCAGGCCGCGACGGGAAAACCGCCGCCCAGCCCTTTCGCGAATACCGCCAGGTCCGGCGTCACGCCGAAGCGCGCCTGCGCGCCGCCCAGCCCCAACCGGAAACCGGTGATGACTTCATCGAACAGCAGCACGATGCCATGGCGCATGGTCAGCTCACGCATGGCTTCGAGGTAGCCCGGTTTCGGCAGGATGCAGCCGGTGTTGCACATCACCGGTTCGGTGATCACCGCCGCGATCGAATCGCCTTCGCGCTTGATGGCGTCCGCCAGTGCATCGGCATCGTTCCACGGCAGGATGATCAGGTTCGCTTCCACGCCGCGCGGCAGGCCGGGTCCCTGCGGTACCGGGACCGGATGCGCATCGGGGCCGGCCTTGGCGATATCGGGATGCTTGCTCCAGTACACCTGATCGGAAAAGCCGTGGTACATGCCCTCGAAGCGGATCAGTTTCGGCCGGCCGGTGAACGCGCGTGCGAGCCGCGTGGCGTACAGCACCGCCTCGGTGCCGGTGTTGCACAGGCGGACCTGTTCCACGCACGGCACGGCCGCGATGATTTTTTGCGCCAGCCGCGCCTCGTCGGAGGTCGGCAGTGCGAAAACGGTGCCGCGCTGCTCGATGAAGTCCACCACCGCCTGCGTCACCCGCGGCGGCCGGTGGCCGAGCAGCATCGGCCCGAGACCCAGCAGGTAATCGATGTATTCGTTGCCATCGACGTCGCGCAGGTGCGAACCCTCGCCACGTTCAACGAACAATGGATACGGCGTCCACCCAGCCCAGGTCGCGCGCGCGGTGCTGTTGACGCCGCCGGGAATGGGGCCGCAGGCAGCATCGAACAGCTTCGCGCTCCGCGACGTATCCAGTCCGGGCGCGAGCGAAACCGCTTCGACGGGGGAAGCCGCGGCGACTATTGCGGAATTCATGGTCGGTCCTGAAGGATTTCAGAGGGCGGGAACAGGCGCCGACACGCGCTCGGGCGCATCCAGGGTGCCGGCCAGCAGTGACGGCAGCAGTTCGATCGCATCGGCGAACCCGACGATGGGCGTATGCGGAATCGCGGCCTGCCGGCAGTGCTCGATCAACCTGTGCTTGGCGAACACGAAATCGGCTGCGCCGGCCGCGCAGAAATCCGATGCACCATCACCGATAAGAAGCACGTGATGATGGCGATCGTGTTCACGCACGGCGCTGGCGCACTTGCAATGGCCGTTGCCCACCCGGCAATGTGGGTCGGAGAAGGGCGTTTCCAATTTCCACCGCCGCGGTCCGGTTTGCACCAGCCGGTTGGCGAGGATTGGGAGGCTGTCGAGCCCGTAACGCGACAACATGGTGCGGATCGCGTAATCGAGCCCGTCGCTCACGATCCGCAGCATCGCGCCCCCGGCCAGCGCGGCATCCACGAACTGCGGGAAGGCCGGGTCGATCCGCATCGACGCAAGCTGCCCGTCGATTTCTTCGCGCGACGCATCGAGCAACGCGACTTGCCCGGCCATGCATTCGGCCGAACCGATCTTGCCGGCACGCCAGTCGCGCTCCAGTACCTGCCATTCCGGCGACGCGAACCGGTCAAGCAGCGAGTCCGTGACGTCTTCGACGGCGACGGTGCCGTCAAAATCACACAGGACGTTCCATTGGGTCACGGATGCTTCTCGGGAGGCGGACCGCCGCAAAGTGACGGCAATTCTAATCTCGCGATACTTTCCGGATCCTTTCTGGTGCGATCGTCCCTGATCGCCGCGCCACCGGCCTTCCGATCTCATGTCGCCCTGAGCGACCGAAGACATCAGAACGGCCTTCCATGGCCTGAACTTTTCACGAAAGCTGCTACGAACCGGGTCTCGGAAAGCGCACCAGCACGCGCTGTCCGATCCGGAGCGGCGTTTGACCTGCCTTCACCGGTGCCAGTTCCAGCGTGCAATCGACGTCGCTGGCGAGCGCGCGTTCCAGCGGGTCCTGGGTCAAGCCGGCCGGCTGCAGCACCTGACCGACCCACGACACGATCGCCTCATAAGTCGGACCATTGCCCGAATCGCGCACCACTTCGGCACGCATGCCGGCGTGGATGGCGTCGGCCGCGTCGACGTCGAGTTGCGCCTCCACGATGTGCGGACGGTCGGGCAGCAATTCGAACAGCGGCTGGCCGGACGACGCCGACACCGATTGGCCGATCGCGACGCGCCGCATCACGACCGTACCCGCCACCGGCGCGCGCAGCGTTGCAGCATCAAGATCGAGTTTGGCCACGGCGGCTTTCTGCCGCGCGGCATCGAGTTCTGCCTGCGCAGCCGCCTGCCTGGCTTTCAGTGAAGCCACCGCAGCGCGGGCCGACTCGGCGGCTTCGCCGGTCGCTGCGCCGGCCTTCGCGGCCGCGACGAGGCGTGGCGCGCGTTGCTCGGCCTGCTTCAGCGATACCTGCAGTTCGGTCAGTTGCGCCTTGGCCTGCGCGACGCCCGCCGCGGCGCTGGCCACCGCGATGTTCGCGCTGCGTGCGTCGAGCGCAGCCAGCGCCTGCCCTTGCTTGACGGCGTCGCCCTGCTTCACCGCGACCGACTCGACCACGCCATCGGTGCGCGCGGCGACCAGCACCATGCCGCCTTCGACGGCGACTTTCCCTCGCGCCACCGCCAGCCATTGCGCGGATTGCGCGGACGTTTGGGCGGCTGCGTCCCGATCGCCGCCGGAGGAACACGCGCCCAGCGCGAGTGCCATTGCGGCAAGCACGAAGCCGACGCAGCGATGGGGTTTCACGATGCCCTCTCCTCTTGAAGCGCGGCATCATGATGCGGCACGCGCCGGTCATTGAATATGACTCCGTCTTCCATTTCCAGCACGCGGTCGGCGTGGGTGACAAGGCGCGGATCGTGGCTGACGCACAGGACGGTGGTGCCGTGTTCGTGCGCGATGCGGCGCAGTGTGTCGATCACGATCTGGCCGTTGGCCGCATCCAGCGCACTGGTGGGTTCGTCCGCGAACAGGAGTTGCGGCTGTTTGACCAGCGCGCGCGCGATCGCGACGCGCTGTTTTTCGCCGCCGGAAAGTTCGGCCGGCAGCAGGCGCATGCGCTCGGCCAGTCCCACTTCATCCAGCGCGGCGCGTCCGCGCGCTTCCGCCGCGCGATCGTCCACGCCCATGTAGCCGAGCGGCAGCATCACCTGCTCCAGCGCGCTCAGCGCCGGAAACAGGTTGAAACCCTGGAACACGAAACCAGTGTGCTCGAGACGGAAACGGTCGCGCGCGTGGCGATCGCCGCGAAACAAGTCTTCGCCCAGCGCGATCACGCTGCCGGCGTCCGGGCGTTGCAGGCCGGACAGGATCGACAACAGCGTGCTCTTGCCGCAGCCGGACGGCCCCGCGATCAAGGTCAGGCGGCCGGCCTCGACGGAAAGCGACAGGCCACGCAGGATTTCCGTGCGCACCTTGCCGCTGGTGTAGCCCTTGTGCAGATCGCGGGCTTCGAGCGCGCTCATCGAAGCAGCAACGCCGGGTCGGCGCTCCGCAACGCACGCACCGCGGCCGCGCCCGACACCAGCGCGATGCCCATCACCAGCGCCGCGCAGGCGATCCAAGCCGGCAAATTCAATTCCACCGGCACGTCCTGGAGTCTTGCGACGCCGATCAATCCGAGGCTCAACAATACGCCCGCGATCAGGCCGCACACGCCGATCCACGCGGCCTGTTCCAGCACCACGCGTCGCAGCGAACCGAGCCCCACGCCCAGCGCGTGCAAGGTCGCGTACTCACGCACCGAACCGGCGATCGCACCCATCAAAGTCTGGCTGGTGATGATGGCGCCGACGATGAAGACCACCACGGCAAGGAAGATCACACCCAAGCCCGCGCCGGTCTGGAACATCCAATAGAACACCGCGCGCCGCGCGAAACTCGACGCCGTCCACGCCGCGTAGCCGTGCGCCGACGCGTCGATGCGCGACGCCACCACGTTCGCAGCCGCACCGGGTTTCAGCTTTGCGACGTAATACGCGACTTCGGTGCCGCCGGTGTCGTTGTCGAGCGCGCGCGCAGTCTCCAGCGACGCGACGATGTTCACGCCGCCCAGCGCACGGATGCCGCTGGCGACCCCGACGATCCGCACGAGATCACCATTGATCAAGGCCTGGCCGCCGATCGGCACACCGAGCTTTGGAAGGTCGGCGCGATCTACGATCACGGCGAAGGGTTCCTTGAGCGACGCGCGCTGCGCGGCCGTCAGCACGTCGGAAAAAATCATCCCGCCCGGATCGGTGCTGATGCCCGACACGAACACCGACACGCCGCCGGTGCCGGCCGGACCGCGCCAGTCGCCATCCACCCAGGCGAACGGTTCGACGCGCGCGACACCCGGATCCATCAGCAGTGCGGTACGCGCCGCAGGCGCGATCGGGCGGCCGAGTTCGATGCTCTGGGTACCGGGATAACCTACCCAGAGGTCGGCATTGGAGGCGGTGATGTAGACCGCCGTCGAACCAAAAATGCCGAACACCAGCGCGGCCTGCATCAACAGCAGCAACCCCGAGAACGCCACCGCCAGCATGGCCGGCAGGAAGCGGCGCCATTCGTGGATCAGCGTCTTGCGCGCGAGCGGGATCATGGCTCTGCCTTGACCCTTGAACCCCTCTCCCTCCGGGAGAGGCGGCACGAAGTGCCGGGCCCGCAGCGCTGGGGTGAGGGTTCGGACCCGCGCAAGGATTCGGCGTCGGGCGAGTGCGGACCCTCATGCGGCCCTGCGGGCAAAAGAAGAGGCGGCGTTCCGCCCCCTTTCCCGGAGGGAGAAGGAAAAGCATCGTTGCCTTGCCGAGTGGATGAGGAACTGCCGTTTTTGCGGTTGTTGTTTTCTTCGGACAACGGCGCGCCACCCAGGGCCTTGTAAAGCGCGACATACGCAAGCCCGTGCGCCAGCCGCGCCTGTTCGCGGTCGAGTTCGGATTCCGTGAGCGCAAGTTGCGCATCGGCCAACTGCAATCCGTCGGCCTGGCCGAAGCCGCGCATTTTCTCGCTCAGCGCCACGGCGTCTTGCGAAGCCGTGGCCGCCGCGCCGGCGTCTTGCAGCCGCTGGCCGGACGCGTGCAACGCCGCAAGGTCTGTCTCGACCTCCGCCGCGCCCTGCAACACGGCCTGCCGGTAGGCGAGGAGCGCAGCCTGCAGCTGGTCCTCGCGCGCATCGCGTACCGACCGCCGCTCGCCCCAGTCGAACAAGGGAATGTTGATGATGGGTCCGATCGCGATGGAGTTGTTGACGTCGCCGAGGCGCGTGTTGCCCTTGACCAGCGCTGCAAACGTGAGCGAACTGCCCAGCGCGAAACGCGGGTACATGTCGGCCTTCGCAATGCCGAGTTCGCCCGCGGCTTTCAAGACCTGGGTCTCGGCGTAGCGGATTTCCGGGCGCGTGCGCAGGAGATCGGCGGGCACCGCATCGACTTCGCCGGCGGCAAGCTTCGGCAAGGGCTTCGCCGCAAGCCATGTCGGATCGGGTTCGCTTTTCCCCAGCAGCAGCGCAAGCGCCTGCGCGTGCTGCACGATGGCTGCACGCGGATCGGCCAGGCGCGAACCGGCCTTGGATGCCGCGGCCACGCCGCGCTCCACGTCGATCCGCGAGGCGAGTTGCAGCCGCTCCTGCACGCGCAGCAGTTCCACTTTCATCCGCGCCGCCTGCGCGGCGTCGCCCAGCAGTGCTTCGCTGCGCTGCGCCGCGCGCAGTTGCAGGTACTCGCGCACCACTTCCGCCACCAGCGACACCCGCGCGGACTGCAGGGTCGCCGCCGCTTCACCGGTATTCGCGGCGGCGAGATGTGCATGGGCATCCCTGCGGCCGAACAGCCCGAGCTCCCACGATGCATCGAATCCGGCCTGGAAATAGCTGGCGGTATTTTCCGCGTTGGGTTGCTCGAGCGTGTTGAACGCCAGCCGCGGCTTGTAGGTGGTCGAGGCCGCGTCTTCCAGCGCGCGCGCCGCGCGCAATTTCAACGCGGCCTGCTGCACGTCGAGGTTGTCGCGAAGCGCACGTTCGACCAGCGCATCGAGTTCGGGATCGCCGAATTGTTTCCACCAACCCGTGAGGTCCGGTGCCGGCCCGAGTTGCGACGACGCATGGCGCCAGTGCGCGGGCAGATCACCGGTCGGGAGCTTCGGCACCTGCACGCTGACGCAGCCGCCGAGCGCAAGGCAAAGCGCCGTCGCGGTCAACGCGCGCACCGGATTTCGCTGGCGGCAAGGAAGAGCGTGCATGGACCGCGGCAGTGTAGCGGCTGAACCAAGTCGGAAATGGCCCGCGCCAACGCGAAAGTTGCGGGAAAGCCTGCCGCTGCAAAATACCGGCGTCACCTTTCCGGACGCTTTGCACCCGGGCGCGCGCAGTGGCGTAACATGACGGCCGGGCCATCCGCGACTCCGCGTCGCTTTCGATCTGCATGAACACCGCCACGGCCAAGCCACCCCGATTGTTCTTCGCCTGGACCGCGTGGGACGCAATTCCGGTGCTGATGGTGCTGGGCCATGCTGTATTCCTGGCGTGGCTGTTCTTCGGGTTCCACCAGACGCCGTGGTGGCTGTGGATTCCGTGCGCGCTGCTTTATTCCGTCAGCATCTCGTGGTCGATCAATTCGACCAGCCACAACTTCATCCACAACCCGTTCTTCAGGTGGGCGTGGCTGAACCGCGTTTTCAGCTTCCTGTTCTCGCTGACCGACGGCTTCAGCCAGGAGTTCTACAAGCACGTGCACCTGCGCCACCACGTGGGCAACATGGACCGGGTCGGAAAAGACGGCACCACCATCGACCCGCTGTCGATCTACCGCCACGGCAAGGATGGCAAGCCGGAAAGCGTTTGGACCTACACGTTCTATTCGTATTTCCGTGACGACATCGGGGAGTGCTATACGCGCGTCAAGAAGAAGTGGCCGCGCCTTGCGCGCTGGATCCGCATCGAGATCGCGACCGTGGTCGTCGTCTACCTCGCCTGCCTCATCTACGACTGGCGCGCCTTCCTGTGCCTGGTGCCGTTCTATTACCTCGGGCACTCGCTGTCATCGTTGAACGGCTACTACGAACACCTGAAGGGCGACCCAGACCAGCCAATCGCGTGGGGCGTATCCACGTACAACAAGTTCTACAACTGGATCTGGTTGTACAACGGTTTTCACGCCGAGCACCACTACCGGCCCAAGGTGCACTGGACGAAGATGGTGAGCCTGCGCGACTCGATCCGCGACCAGCAGCGCGCCAAGGGCGTGCACGTGATGGGCTGGTGCCACGCGCTGGGTTTCATGGATCGGTCGTCGCCCGCGCATACGCGGGTCGACCCTCCGGCCGCGGCGCAGCCCGCCACGCGGGCCCCCTGACCCTCCAATTGTTTACGCGTCCGTCACGGCCGCGAATCTACGCTGGCCACTCCCGTACCGATGCTGCACGAAGGAGGGCGCCGTGCTCAAGTGGGCCATCATTTTCGCCATCATTGCGTTGATTTCGGGCGCCCTTGGCTTTACCCGCATCCAGGGTATTGCCGCGACGATCGCGAAGGTCTTTTTCGTGATCTTCCTGATCCTGTTCATCCTCGCCGTCCTCGCGCTGGTCGGGATTTTCCACGCGCTGTAGCCAGTCCGGAAACGCGGCCGGGCGTGGCACACTAGGCGGCCATGCCCGGCCTGATTCCCGAACGGTTCATCGACGAACTGCTGGCCCGCGTCGACATCGTCGACGTGGTGCAGCAGCGCGTGCCGCTGAAGCGCGCGGGCCGCGAGTGGACGGCGTGCTGTCCATTCCACGACGAACGCACGCCATCGTTCTACGTCAGCCCGGCCAAGCAGTTCTACCACTGCTTCGGCTGCGGCGCGCACGGCAGCGCGGTGAAGTTCCTGATGGAGTACGAGCGCCTCGAATTTCCGGACGCGGTCGAGGAACTGGCGCAATCGGTCGGGGTCACGGTACCGCACGAAGGCGGCCCGGCGCGCCCGCGCGAGGACCACACCGATCTGTACGCACTGCTCGATGCGGCCGCAGGGTTCTACCAGCGCGCCCTGCCCGAAAGTGCGGCGGCCAAGGCGTACTGCAAGAAGCGCGGACTCGACAAGGACATCATCGAACGCTTCCGGATCGGCTGGGCGCCGGGCGGGTGGGATGCTGTGAAGCGCGCACTCGGCACCAGCGATACCCGGGTGAAAATGCTGGAGCAGGCCGGGATGCTCTCGACCGGCGAGAAAGGCAAGCAGTACGACCGTTTCCGTGAACGGCTGATGTTTCCGATCATGGACCGGCGCGGGCGGGTGATCGCGTTCGGCGGCAGGGTTATTTCCAGCGCGCTTCCTGCGCGCGACAGTCAAGAGCCGGGCGTCCCTGCCCTGCCTTCTCACAAGAGCCCGCCCGCCAAATACCTGAATTCCCCGGAGACGCCGCTGTTCCACAAGGGCCGCGAACTGTTCGCGCTATGGCAGGTGCGCCAGGCCAACACCAAGCTGGAACGCCTGATCGTGGTCGAGGGTTACATGGATGTGGTATCGCTGCACCAGGCCGGTGTGACGCAGGCCGTGGCGACGCTCGGGACCGCCACCACCAACGAACACGCGGAACTCCTGTTCCGCGCCGCGCCCGACGTGTTTTTCTGTTTCGACGGCGACCGTGCCGGGCGCAGTGCCGCGTGGCGCGCGCTGGAATCGGTGCTGCCGCGGATGCGCGACGGGCGACAGGCGTTCTTCTTGTTCTTGCCGGAAGGCGAGGATCCCGACACGCTGGTGCGCAAGGAAGGCCGCGAAAGTTTCGAGACGCGGCTGAAAAACGCGACGCCGTTGTCCGAGTATTTCTACAGCTACCTGTCGCACGACGTGAACGTCGCCACGCTGGACGGCCGCGCACGGCTGGCCGAGCACGCGAAACCATTGCTCGCCAAGCTGCCGGATGGCGCGTTTCGCGACCTGATGCATGCCGAACTCGAAAAGCGCACCGGCGTACAGACGCTGCCCGTCGCGAATGCCATGCAGTCGCGCAGGCCCTCATCCCCCGTCAACGCGCCCAGACGCACGCTGGTACGCAGCGCGATCGCGATGCTGCTGGCCAGCCCCGCGCTGGCGCAGGAGGTCACTCTGCCCTACGCGTTCGCCGAGCTGGACAAGCCCGGTATCCCGCTGCTGACCGAATTGCTGGATTTCCTGCAGGAGCGCCCCGGCATCAACACTGCGCTGCTGCTGGAACACTTCGCGGGCCGTGAGGAATCCGCCGCGCTGCAGAAGCTCGCACTCACCGAATTTCCGGGCGAGCCGGAAGCACTGCGCGCGGAGTTCGTGGATGCCTTGCACAAGCTTGCCGAGCAGACCACGCAGCAACGGCTGGATGCATTGATCCGCAAGCAGTCCGAAACCGGCCTCGACGGTGCGGAAAGAAACGAGCTGCGTGCGCTGCTGTCGCGCAAGGCAAAGTCCGGCCTGGCATGACCATGGCGACCCGTTGCCGGTCCCGCAATGCAAGCATGGCCTGGCTTGGCCCCTAAGCACCGGCTAAGCGTGCGCTGACAGTTTGGCGCGATGCTCAGCGTTCCCGCGCCCATGCTGCGCCCAATCCTTCCGGCGGCGCTCGCCGTATTGGCCGGTTGCGCGACATTTCACCCGTTGCCGCTGGCGAACGGTCGTGGGCCACAGCGGGTGACGGACATCACCGTACCGACACAAGCCATGCCGACGCCGGTGCTGCGCGCGTATCCGTTCGATCCGTCCAACGGCCTCGATGTCACCGAAGTCGCGATGCTTGCGGTCGCCAACGACCCGGAACTGAAAGTCCAGCGCGATGCGGCGGGCGTGGCGCACGCCCAGGCGTATGCCGCGGGCCTGCTGCCTGATCCGCAATTGGATTACGAGCACGATCGCCCGGCCGGCAATTATCCGCCGGGCACGACCGGTGCGTACACAGCAGGGCTGACGTTCGATCTCGGCAACCTGGTCACCCGCTCGGCGCGGGTGCAATCGGCGCGGGCCAGCGCGCACCGGGTGAATCTCGACCTGCTGTGGAGCGAATGGCAGGCGATCGCCAAAGCGCGCACCTTGTTCGACCGTGTGTACTACCAACACAAATTGGTCGGCCGGCTCGAGCGCGAACAGTCCGTGCTTGCGCCGATGCAGGCCATGATCGCCCGCGCTCTGCATGCGGGCGACCTCACCTACGACACCGCCAGCACCGGCTTGAATGCGGCATCCGAGGTGGCGAACCAGCTTGGTGATGCGCGTCGCCAACTCGACTTGGCCGAGCACGATCTTCACGGTCTGCTGGGGTTCGACGCCTCGGTGCCGTTGAATCTGGCCGGTGGACCGTTCGCCATCGATTCCGCGAATGGTGAAGTGCAGCGCGCGCTGGGCGACATGCCGGAGCGGCGCCCCGACCTGCTGGCACTGCAGGCTGGTTATCGCGCACAGGATCAAAAGTTGCGTGCGGCCATCCTCGCACAGTTCCCGGCGGTCACCGTCGGGTTCGTGAAGGCGCGCGACAACGGCAATATCTCCAGCAAGGGCTTCTCGATCTCGCTGTCGCTGCCGTTGTTCGACGGCAACCGCGGCAACATCGCGATCGAGCGCGCGACCCGCCAGCAGCTCCACGATGAATATTCCGCGCGGCTGCTGACCGATCGCAATGACGTGCAACGCCTCGTGGCGGATCTGCGAAGCGATCGCAGGCAGCGCATGGCGTTGGCCACCCACGCCACGCAACTGGCGCAGGCGCGCGAGCAGGCCCGCATCAATTACGCGGCCGGCCGTCTCGATTGGACGACCTACCTCGCGATGCGCGCCAGTTCGCTGGCGGCCGACACGGCGTTGCTGGCGCTGGACGAGAACACCCACGAAACCGCAATTGCGCTGGACGCGCTGGTGGGCGCCTGGCCAGATGCAGCGCGCGCGCTCCGAAACCGGCAACTCGCGAACGAACGCCCATGAACGGAAAATGGATCCACGCCCTTCGGTCGCTTTCACTCGCGTTGACCGTGACCGGCGGGCTTCCTTGGCTGCTGGCGGCGTGTTCCTCCGGCGCCCCGGACACCGACACACAGCCCGCGGTCGCGGTACGCACCGCGATGCCAAAGGCGGAAGTCTTCCATGCGAACATCGCCGCATTCGGCCAGCTCACGGCCGGAACGCGCAACACCCTGACGTTGACATTGCCACAGGCAGGGCAGATCACCGCCGTCGAAGCAATCGCCGGACAGCGCGTCAAACGCGGCGCGGTGTTGCTGAAGCTCGAAACCGATCCCGCCACGCGCAGCGCCTACCTCCAGGCGCAAAGCGCGTTGAGGAATGCGCGCAACGAACTCGCCCGCACCGAACACCTGCGCTCGGAAAATCTCGCCACCAATGCGCAGCTCGATGCCGCACGCAAGGCACTGGCCGACGCGCAGGCCACACAGGACGCGCAGGCGAAGCTCGGCGGCGCACAAACGATGACCACCTTGCGGGCACCTGCCGACGGCGTCGTGACCACGCTGGCTGTGCAACGCGGGGCGCGCGTGGCCGCGGGCGCTGCGCTGCTGCAGCTCGCGCCGGTTTCGACGATGGAGGCGCAGCTCGGTATCGATCCTGGCGCACTCGCCGACATCCGCGCCGGCATGCCCGTCATGCTCACGCCGGTCTACGCCGGCCGCGGCGCACCGCCGCTGCACGGCACCGTCGCAATCGTCGGCGATGCGGTGGACCCGCAATCACACATGGTGGACGTGATCGCGACCCTTGATGACCCGGTATCGCTCCCGGGCGGCACCGCATTGTCCGGAACCATCCTCGCCTCGCCCTTCACGGCCTGGGCCGTACCGCGCAACGCCCTGCAAAACGACGAGCACGGGGATTTCATCTTTCAAATCGAACGCGGCAAGGCCAAGCGGATCGACGTGACGGTGCTCGCGCCAAATGGCAGCCCGGTTGGCGTGCAAGGGGCACTCGATGCACGGGCGCCGGTGATAACGCTTGGCAGCCATGAAGTCTCCGACGGCGATCCGGTGCGCACTTCGGCGCCGGCGAGCAACGCGTCGCACGGGACTGGCGCGCGATGAATTTCGCTGCGTGGTTCCAGGCCCATCGTCGCTCGCTGCTGTTCCTCGTCCTGGTCCTCGCGCTGGGCGGATTGGCTTCGGTGTTCAGCTTGCCGGTGGCGCTGTTTCCGGACGTTCCGTTTCCGCGCGTACGCGTGGACGTCGACGCAGGCGACCGGCCCGCCACCCAGATGGTGGTCGCGGTGACAACCCCCGTCGAGGAAGCGATCCGGCGCGTGCGCGGGGTGCGCGATGTGCGATCCATCACCAGCCGCGGCAACGCCGAGATCAACGTCACCTTCGATTGGGGCGCGGACATGGGCCGTGCCTTCCTGGACGTGAACGCCGCGATGAGCCAGGTGCTGCCCGACTTGCCCGCGGAAACCCGCATCAGCGCACGCCGCATGGACCCGACAACGTTTCCGGTCCTCGCCTACAGCCTTCGCAGCAAGACGCTGACGCCAACGCAGTTGTACGACCTCGCGCAATACCAGCTCCGTCCGCTGCTGAGTGGCGTACCGGGGGTGGCGCAGGTGGGCGTACAAGGCGGCGCGATCGGTGAGCTCCACATCGACATCGACCCTCGCAAGCTGCGTGCCCGGAACCTCACGGCCGCCGACGTGGTGCGCGCGGTCTCCAGTGCCGCGGACATCTCGGCACTCGGGCGTTTGGCCGACCATTACAAGCTGTTTCTGCTGCTGGCCGACAACCAGCCCGGCAGCCCCCGGGCCCTGCGCGAGGTGATCGTGCGAGCGGGACCGAATGGCGTGGTACGGGTGGGCGACGTCGCCACGGTGAAGCGTGGCAGCAGGCCGCAATGGATCCGCGTGACGGCGGACGGCAAGCCAGCGGTGCTGCTGCAGGTGTTCCAGCAACCCGCCGCCAACAGCATCCAGATGGTCGACGCGATCAAGGCACGTCTCGCGGCGTACGCGCCGCAGATGCCGAACGGCGTGAAGTTCGCCGTATGGTACGACCAGACCCAACTGGTCGAGGGCGCGGCAGGCAGCGTGCGCGACGCGATCCTGATCGGCATCGGCCTTGCGGGCCTGGTGCTGTTCCTGTTCCTGCGCAACACCCGCGTGATCCTGATCGCGCTGCTGGTGGTGCCGGCGACGCTTGCGATCACCGTGCTGCTGCTGAAGTTGCTCGGCATGAGCTTCAACATGATGACCCTGGGCGGCATGGCGGCCGCGGTGGGTTTGCTGATCGACGACGTGGTGGTGATGCTGGAGCACATCATGCGCCGCCTGCGTGGCGCCGGCGGCGACGACGCCCCTGCCACGGTGGGTCATCGCATCGCCCAGGCCGCGCGCGAATTCGCGCGCCCCCAGACCGGCTCATCGCTCGCCACCATCGTGATCTTCCTGCCGCTGGCATTCCTGACCGGCGTGACCGGCGCGTTCTTCAAGGCGCTTTCGTTGACGATGGCGAGCGCGCTGGTGATTTCCTACCTGCTCACCTTCATCGTGGTGCCGCTGCTGGCGGAGCGATTCATCGACGAACGCCATGCCGCGGAAGGCGCGCCCACGCTCTGGTGGCGGCGCTTGATGCACGGTTACGAAACCCTGTTGTTGCGGGCGTTGGAGTGGCCGGCACTGCTGTTGTTCGGACTGATCCCCTTGGTGCTGCTTGGCGCTCTCGCCTACCGATCGGTCGGCACCGGCTTCATGCCGAAGCTGGACGAAGGCGGCTTCACCCTGGACTACATCGCCGAACCGGGTACCTCGCTGACCGAAACCGACCGCCTCCTCAACCAGGTCGGCGCGATCCTGCGCGCCGATCCGTACGTCGATACCTGGTCGCGCCGAACCGGGCTGCAACTTGGCGGCGGCCTTACCGAAGCCCACACCGGCGACTTCTTCGTGCGCTTGAAGGACGGTTCGCGACCGTCCACCCCGGTCGTGATGGAACGCATCCGCGAGCAGATCGCGCGCAAGGTGCCGGGGCTCGACGTGGACCTTTCGCAATTGACGGAAGACCTGATCGGCGACCTCACCGAAGTGCCGCAACCTATCGAGGTGAAGCTGTTCTCCGACGATGTGGGGCAGCTCGACGCGACCGCGAAGAAAATTGCCGCGCAACTGGGGAAAATCCCGGGCGTGGTCGGCGTGCTGGACGGGATCAACCCCGCCGGCGACGCACTGGAGGTGCACGTCGACCCGGTCAGAGCCGCGCTGCTGGGGCTCGACCCGAAGAGCGTTACCGCGCAGGTCTCCACCGCCGTCGCCGGCGCCGTCGCTGCCGAATTCCCGCAAGGCCCGAGGATGGTGGATGTACGCGTCTGGGTGCCGCCACGCGACCGCGCCGAGATCGAGCAGCTGGCGGCATTGCCGATCAGCGACGGCCATGGCCACGCATTCCCGCTGTCGCGCGTCGCAACGCTGAGCCAGCAGCGCGGCCAACCGGAAATCGACCACGAGAACCTCAAGCGCATGCTGGCGGTCACGGCGCGCATCAGCGGGCGCGATCTCGGATCGACGATGCGGGACGTGAAAAAGGTGCTCGCCGCCCGCGGAGAATTGCCACCCGGCATGTACTACGAACTGGGCGGTTTGTACCTGCAACAGCAAATCGCTTTCCACGACCTGACGATCGTGCTGCTTACGGCCATCGCCCTTGTGTTCACGTTGCTGCTGTTCCTGTACGAAAGCTTCCGCGCAGCGATCGTGGTGATGATCCAGCCGCTGCTGGCCATCTGTGCCGTATTCATCGGACTCTGGATCACGGGTATCGAGCTCAACATTTCGGCGATGATGGGGATGACCATGATCATCGGGGTCGTCACCGAACTTGCGATTTTCTATTTTTCCGAACTGGCGGAGCTCCAGTCCCATGCAAGCGGCGAGCAGCGCTCCTTGCACGGACTGTTGCTGGAGGCGGGCAAGCGGCGCAGCCGCGCAATCGTGATGTCGGCGATCGCCGCGATCCTGACGCTGCTGCCGCTGGCGCTGGCGATCGGGCGCGGTTCGCGGATGCAGCAACCACTGGCGATCGCGATCATCTTCGGGATGGCCGCGGCCGTGCCGCTGGTGCTGGTGGTGATGCCCACCCTGTATTCGGTGTCGATGCGGCGATGGAGACCCGGCCGGCCGGCGTGAGCGGCTATTCGACCCGTGCCGGAGCTTGCGCCCCGCCGCTCCAGGCCACCGATGCGCACAACACGCCATCCCGCAACGCAAACGACAACTCCATCCGCAACGCCTTGGCGGCGGCAGCGGCCAGCGCCAAACCGAGCCCCGCATGCCCTGCACCCTGTGCGTCCTTGCGCCAGAAGCGCTGGCCAAAGTTGGCGAGATCATCCGGGTGCAGCGCGGGCGCCGCGTTGCGCACTTCGATCCCGCCCCGCGTCGCCCGCAGGCTGACGACACCCCCGGCCGGGACGTAAGCCACCGCATTGCCCAGCAAGTTGTCGAGCACGATTTCGAGCAACGCGGGATCGGTGTCGATGGCCAGATCCGAATCCTGCGGTTCGACCATTTCAATGCGCACATCGCGCGCGCGCGCCACCTGTTGGAGCCGCTCGCACAGCCGTGCGAGTTGGAGCCCGAGCGGTACGTGTTCGGGATGCGCCTGTTCCAGCCCCGACTGGATGCGCGTCAGCTGCAGCAGGGCGGTGACGGTCGCCTCCAGTTCCGCGCCGATGCTGCCGACCTCGCCGAGCAACCCGTGCGCGTCGCGCCCGCTCGGATAATGGCGTTCCACGTCCACCAGCGCGCGCAATTCGGCGAGCCGCGTGCGAAATTCGTGCGCAAGGCCCGCGGCGAACTGGCGCTCGCGTGCCAGCCCTTCGTCCATCCGCGCCAGCACCTCGTTGAAGCGCGCGACCAGCGGCGCCAGTTCGGCCGTGTCGGTCGCAGGCAGGCGGCCGCCGGGGGCATCCGGACCGATACCGGCCATCGCCCGGTCCAGCACCGCGAGCGGGCGCAAGCCGCGCCGCACCAGCCCCGGCGTCAGCAGCAACACCAGCGCACAGGCGCCGAGCAGGCTGCCCAGCAGGATGACGTCGAGCGTATCCAGAAGCCCGTCCAGCGGGCCGCTCTCGAGCGCATAGGTGAGCATGCAGGCCGGTGCGTCGGACGCGGCGGCGCGAGCGGCGTGCGTGAGCGTGAACCTGAATGCGACCACGCGCAGCGAGCGGCCGTCGCGCGAGCGCCCATCGGCAAACGCGGGTTCGCTGCCCGCGACGACGGACGGCGGCGCTTCCGCGCTGCGCGCGACCACCGCGCCCCCGCAGCGCAGATCGTACCAACTCGACTCCGCGTTGCCTGGAAATACGGCGGCCGCCACATTGTCGGCATCCACGGCAATGCGGCCATTCTCGACCTGCGTGAGCGCCGCGAGCGACTGCGCCCGCGCCAGCAATGAAGCATCGAAACGTTGCTGCATCTCGGCATCGGCGCGCCAGTCCACGACCTTGGCTGCCGCGCCAAACACCACCAGCACCGCCAACGCGAGCAGCAGCGTCAGGCGCGCACGCAATGAAAATGTCTGCATGCGCGAGCTCACGGAATCAGATACCCCGCGCCGCGCCGATTCTCGATCAGGCCATCGCAGCCAGCTTCCGCGAGCTTGCGTCGCAGGCCGAACACCACGACCTCGATACTCCGGTCCGAGGCTTCGCTTTCGCTGCCCGCGATCCTTTCCAGGATGTTCGCGCGCGTAAACACCCGGCCGCGATGGCGCAGCAGCAATTCCAGCAAGGCGAACTCCCGCGGCGTGAGTTGCAGCACGCTGCCATGGGCGGTGGCGCGGCGCGCCTGCGGATCGAGGCGCACACCGGCGTGTTCCAGCACGTCCGCGTGCGTTTCGGCGGGACGCCGTGCCAACGCATGCAGGCGTGCGACGAGTTCCTCGAACGCGAACGGCTTGACGAGGTAATCGTCGGCACCGGCATTCAGTGCGTCCACGCGGTCCCCGACCTGGTCGCGCGCCGACAGCACCAGGACGCGCGGCCGTACGCCACCCGCCGGCAGCGCGCGCAGCACGCCGAAGCCATCCAGTCGGGGCAAGCCCAGATCCAGCACCACAAAGTCATAGCCATAGCCTGCGAGATACCCGGTCGCTTCGACACCATCGCCGGCAACATCCACCGCAAACCCCGCGGCATGCAAACCGCGCGAGAGTGTCGTCCGCAGCCGTTCGGAATCCTCGACCAGCAGCACCTTCATGGATGGCGTTCCGGATGGATTGCGTGAACGCTAGCACCGGGCGCCGGTTCTCACCACTAAGCGAAGGCTAAGCCGCCGCGAAGCACGGGCAAAGACTCGCGCCGCAGACTGGCCGCTCCCGCCAGCCGGAGGCTTCCACATGAAGCGCGCATTGCCCCGCACCCTCGTCGCAAGCATCGCCTTCGCCACCGTCGCCACCGCCGTCGCCGGCAGCATCGAAGCCGGCGACCGCCTGGAAATGGCGGCGGTATTGGAATCGCCGATCACGCCGACCCGTGCCGTGAAAATCGCGGAAGCCGGCGGCGGCCACGTCTACGGATACGGCATGGAAGCGACGAACCGTGGCCATTGGTACGAAGTGGACGTCCTGCGCGGCGATGCGAGGCTCGAACTGCGCATCGATGCGACCACCGGCAAGGTGCTGGGGAGCAGTCCGGCGCCGGGCGAGGATGCGCAAGGTGCGCACGCGCTGGACGGCGGCACACTGGGCTTCGGTGAAGCCATCGCGCAGGCGGAGCGCGCCGGCAATGGCCCGGCGCTCGAGGCCAGCGCCGCCGGCCGAGGCGACAAGGCACACGTCGACGTGGACATCATCCAGGACCACGGCAAGCGCATCACACACTACCGCGTGTCCATGCATGCAGGCCGCATCGAAACCGCAATAACCGGAACCGATGCCTGAAGAATGCTTCAGGCTGGCCGCAAGTGGTGCCACGCCCGCGTGGTTGCCTTGCAAGGTTCCCGAAAGCGACGGAGAAGCGGCCGCTAAGTGTGCAGCGGCAAAGTGCTGCGCATGGCAAAGCGGATGATCCCCGGCATGCAACCAGGCACCCTGCTGCGACGCTTCGCGACGTGGCTGCTGATCGGCATGGCCGTCGCGGCCCCGGCGCGCGTGGCCTTTGCTGCAAGCGGACCGTTCGGGATCGACCATCGGCTCGCCTACGACAACAGCGGCATCTGGGCGCGCAGCAATCAGAAGGCGCTGATGGGCGCCACCATCCTGACCGTGGTGGGCGGCTCGCTTGCGCTGGGCGATCAGGACAAGCTGGGCGACACGTTTTGGCGCTCTCTCGATTCCATGGCGGTGTCGTCGGCGATCGCGCAGGGCGCGAAGTGGGCCTTCCAGCGCGAACGGCCGTCGCAAACCAGTGACCCGAACAAATGGTTCCAAGGCACCCGCTACGAGAGCTTTCCCAGCGGTGAAGTCACCGCGATCGCCGGCGCCGTGACGCCGTTCGTCGTGGCGTACGGCCGTGATCATCCCGCGGTGTATGCGCTTGAGCTCTTACCGCTGTATGACGCGATCGGCCGGGTCAAGACCCGCGGCCACTGGCAAAGCGACGTGCTGGCCGGCTGGGCCATCGGCACCGCCGTCGGCATCTGGGCCGCGCGTCGCGATTCGCCCCTGGTCCTGGGCTGGTTGCCCGGCGGGTTCCAGGTGGGCTTCATCCACCGGTTCTGAGGCAAGCAGCGCACGCAGCGTCGTGCGAACACCTTTCCCCGTCGCCGCATTTGCCGCTCCGCGCATCCGTGAGATACACAGTGGGCCTACGGTCCAACATTGAAGCTGCGCGCCGACGTGTCACCGCACGAATGGTGCGTGGCGTCCTGCGCGCGGGCGACGTGGGCAGCGCCCGGTTGCCGCGCGCCGGGATCCACCGGGTACTGGTCTGCCGTTTCGTGCATACCCTGGGCGACTCGCTCACCCTGACGCCGTTGCTGGCCGAACTGGCCGATGTCTACCCGGGCGCCGAGGTCGACGTGGTGAGCGGCTGCCCGGTCGCCGACGCCCTGTACGGAGCCTTCCCGAACGTCAGCACGATCCACCGCCTGCCTCGGCATGTCGCCGGTCATGTGCTCGCGAGTGCGTGCACCTGGCGGGACATGCGCCGGAAGCGCTACGACCTCGTGATTGATCCCGACCCTGAATCCCAGTCGGGACGTTTGCTCGCGCTGTCCGCCCACGCGACCTATTCGCTGGGCTACGTCGGCCCTAAGAAGAGCGGCACACTGACCCACGGGGTGGCGATTCCGGCGCACCTTCGTCACAAGGCGATGATTCCGGTGTACCTGCTGCGAGCAGCCATGGGCGAGGAGCCGTCGGCCCGCCCGTATCCGCAACCCGACCTGAGGTTGACGACCGCCGAACGCAAAGCCGGCCGGCAAACAATGCATCGATTGTTCAGTTGTGACGCCCACCCCAGCACGGCAGCTACCCCACGGATTGCAATTTTCGCGAACGCAACACGTGACAAGCTTTTTGCGCACGACTGGTGGCAGACATTCATCGATACTTTGCGAGACCGCATACCGGGATGCGAATTACTGGAAATCCTGCCGGCGTTCGGCAAATCCATGTTGGGCGAGCGCTTCCCATGCTTCTACTCGAGCAACGTGCGCAAGCTGGGCGCCGTGATCGCGAACCTGGACGCTTACATCAGCGCGGATTGCGGCGTGATGCACCTCGCCTGGGCCTGCGGCACTCCAGTCGTCGGCCTGTTCCGCGTCACCGATCCTCAAGAATGGGGGCCGTTCGGACCACACATGGCCAGCTTGATGCTGGATGGCGCTCCAGCCGCAGACGTCGCCGGACGCACGATCGAGCGACTCGGATTGCGGACCTGGTTGCCGGCGCGAACGAAGACGACGATGCGTAGCTCGTGAACCTGCGGCTACGTACTGTGGGTTCATCGCGGCTTCTCGACGAAATCCCCGATTGCACAATCCCGCTTCCCGGCGGGTCGAACATCACGCCATGACGGGCCGGCAAGATGCGCATCACCCGTGGACCCGGCGACACCCGCAAGCTGGTGCTCGCGATCAGTCCGAAGAACTCGCACGCAATGGACCGGCCAACTCCGAGATGGCCCCGGCACCCCGAGATCGCACGTGGCCAGGACCACCCGCGTCGTCGAATGCGTCGGCGAAGAACGGCCACTCGCACGCCCTGCTCGAACGCGATGCCGAGCCCCTATCAGCCAATGGGCGGCATTGCGTCCACGAAAACACCCCTGGCATCGCGCTGTGCGCGCAGGATCGGACCCTCGCCGACGTGGCGCACGCTGAGGATGACAGGCGCTCCGCGGATGCGGGCCTACAACAGTGCAGCGAGGTCCTTCCCGATCTTTTCCGGTTTGTCCGCCGATGCGTAGCGCCGCACCACGTTACCGTCGCGGCCGACCAGGAATTTAGTGAAGTTCCACTTGACCGCCTCCGAACCCAGCACGCCGGGCGCCGCGTGCTTCAGGTACCGATAAAGCGGATGCGTATTGGCACCGTTCACGTCGATCTTGGCGAACAGCGGAAACGTCACGTCGTATTGCGTGGAACAGAAGCTGCGGATGTCCGACGCGTCCCCGGGCTCCTGATGCCCGAACTGGTTGCAGGGAAAGCCGAGCACCTCGAAACCGCGGTCCTTGTGTGCGCGATACAGCGCTTCCAGGCCTTCGTATTGCGGCGTGAACCCGCACTTCGAGGCCACGTTGACGATCAGCAGGACTTTCCCGCGATATGCATCGAGCTTGTGCGGCGTGCCGTCGAGCAGGTTCGCTTCGAAATCGTAAATCGTCGTCATGGCGTCGCCCGGATGATTGCGCTCTTGCGAGTGTAGGACCGGACGGTGGCGAAGGGGCAAGTCGAAGATTTGGTCCGCAGCCGATCGCCGGCCCGCGACGCGTCCAAAGAAAAACGCCCCGAATCGGGGCGTTTTTCGTCAGTCTTGGCGGATTCCGTCAGACCAGCTTGCGCTTGTGGTAACGGTAACCCGCGCCGACCAGCAGCAAGCCCAGCAGGAACAGGCTGATTTCACCCGGCTCCGGTACGCCGAGCGGGTTCTCGGCGAACGCCACATTGTCGAATTCGAACGCGAAGTTCGAACTGGTCATCACGACGCGATCGAAGGCCTCCGACAGGTTGATGTTGACGTAGCAGGTGCCTACCGTGCTCTGGTTGCCGTTGGCGCAGTTTCCTGAGCCGGCTGCGGCCGACACGGCATCGCCGCCGAATGTTTCGACAAGGTTGCCACCCATGTAGAAGGTGATGGTGTTGTAGGAGTCCACCGAACCCCACAGCAAGCCCAGATACCTCGCGCTGGTGGGAAGAACCAATTGCGCGAATGAACCCGAGCCGTCTGGCGCAGACGTGCCGCCTGCCGTGAGATAGTACGACGCATCCGCACCGTCAGGGTCGCCGAACAGCGCACCGTTGCCGTTCGACAGGACCGGCGCCGCATACAAGCCTGAAGCGCCGCCCTGCACAACTTGGCCCGCCGGGTTGAACGACACGTTGATACCGCAGGCCGTGGTCGTGCCACCCCCGCCACCGAGCGCGAGCGAGTTGAAGTTCTCATAGCAATCCGCGCCGGTTGGCACGCCGCCCACCGAAGCGGTGATGGTCGTGGCATTCGCGGTGGTCGCCGCAAAGCACATGCCAAGGGCAATCGCGCCCGCAGCCACGAGTCCCATCCGCTGCTTCTTCTGACTTTTCATCGTAGGTTTCTCCAATGGCGGAACCTACGACGCGCTCGGATGAGTCGCGTGGTTGGGTCCCCTGCGATACCCGAGTAAGCAACTTGCGTACCAACCAGCTAACTTGTTGATCAAACAGAATAAAGGCATCAAAGCCGACCGCGGCAACGGTGCATTTTGTAAATCTCGCCGACGCTCTGGAGGGATTTGGAGATACGCCTGACCCAGCGGCCAAGGCGCTTGCGCCGGTGCGAGGTCCGCCATCGCCCTGGTCCACGGCGACCGCACAGCAGGGACACTGGCCGGGAGATCACAGCCAGCGCGCGAACCTGCGCACGTAGAGCGTCTTCACCAATTGCGTCAGCACGCAATACGCGATCACCGTCGCAGCGAGCCATCCGAAGTATTCGAACGGCAGTTCGACCATGCCAAGGTGACGGCCGAGCACGGTGTAGGGAATCGCAATCCCGATCGCGATGATCGCGGTGGTGAGGCCCAGCACCGGCGCCGATGCCGCGCTTTGCAGGAACGGAATCCTGCGGGTGCGGATCATGTGCACGATCAAGGTCTGGGTCAGCAGGCTTTCCACGAACCAGCCGGACTGGAAAAACGCCTGATGCGCGGGCGCGTTCGCGCCGAACCAGTACCACAGCAGCGCGAACGTGGTGATGTCGAAGATCGAGCTGGTCGGCCCGACCCAGAACATGAAGCGCTTGAGGTCCCCCGCGTCCCATTGGCGCGGCTTGCGTACGTATTCCTCGTCCATGCGGTCGAACGGAATCGACAACTGCGAGATGTCGTAGAGCAGGTTCAGCACCAGGATCTGCAGCGGCAGCATCGGCAGGAACGGCAGGAAGATGCTGGCGATCAGCATCGAGAAGACGTTGCCGAAATTGGAACTGGCCGTCATCTTGATGTACTTGACGATATTGCCGAAGGTGACGCGGCCCTCCAGCACGCCCTCCTCCAGCACCATCAGGTTCTTTTCCAGCAGGATGATGTCGGCCGACTCCTTGGCGATGTCGGTCGCGGTGTCGACCGAGATGCCGACGTCGGCGCGGCGCAGGGCTGCGGCGTCGTTGATCCCGTCGCCGAGGAAGCCGACGGTATGGCCGCGCCGTTGCAGCGATTCAACCACCCGCGACTTCTGCAACGGCGACATCTTGGCGAACACCGTGGTGCGCGCGACCAGATCGTCCAGCGCCGGGTCGTCCAGTTCCTCGATGTCGCGGCCGAGGACCGAGTGCGTGACATCCAGTCCGACCTCGCGGCAAATCTTGCGCGTCACCGCTTCGTTGTCGCCGGTGATCACCTTCACCGCGACGCCGTGGTGATTGAGCGCCGCGATCGCGGTGTGCGCGGTGTCCTTGGGTGGATCGAGGAAGGCGAGGCAGCCGATCGCCGTCAGGCCCGTCTCGTCGGCGATGCCGTAGGCGCGATTGACGGCAGGCTGGCGCCGCACCGCGACGATCAACACGCGCAGGCCGTCCTCGTTCAAGTCATGCGTCATCGCCCGGATGGAGTTGCGGCGATGATCGGTGAGCGGAATGTCCTGGTCACCGTGGCGCGCGAACGCGCAGATCGACAGCATTTCCTCGACCGCGCCCTTGCACACCAGCAAATCAACCTTCCCCTCTCCCGCTGGCGGGAGCGGATGGTGCGCAGCGCCGGGTGAGGGCAACGCTTGCGACAATTCCTCATCCACCGATGTCAGCACCACCGACATGCGCCGGCGCTGGAAGTCGAACGGGATCTCGTCGACGACTTTCCACTTCGCGATGGAATCCTCGAGGTCGCGGTGCGCCAGCACCGCCTTGTCCATCAGGTTCTTGAGACCGGTCTGGAAATGGCTGTTGAGGTAGCCGTATTCCAACGCGTCGTCGGACTCCTCGCCGTCGAGATCGAGGTGTTGCTCCAGCACGATCCTGTCAAGGGTGAGCGTGCCGGTCTTGTCGGTGCACAGGACGTCCATCGCGCCGAAGTTCTGGATCGCGTTGAGCTGTTTCACGACCACCTTGCGGCGGCTCATCGCCAGCGCACCCTTGGCGAGGTTGGCGGTGACGATCAGGGGCAGCATTTCGGGGGTGAGGCCGACGGCCACCGAAATCGCGAACAGGAAGGCTTCCAGCCAGTCGCCTTTGCCGAAGCCCTGGATCAGGAACACGATCGGCACCATCACCGCCATGAAGCGGATCAACAGCCACGACACGCTTTTCACCCCGCGGTCGAAGCTGGTTTCCGCGCGGTCGCTGGCAAGCGTGTGCGCGAGCGAACCGAGATAACTGCGCGGACCGGTCGCGACCACCACCCCGGTCGCGCTGCCGCTGACGACGTTGGTTCCCATGTAGCACACGCTCGGCAGGTCCAGCGGACCGGCGTGGGTAGCGGCTGGCCGCGCGTGTTCGGACGCCGTCTTTTCCACCGGCAGCGATTCGCCGGTCAGGATCGCCTGCGAAATGAACAGGTCTTTCGCGGATAGCAGGCGCAAGTCGGCGGGCACCATGTCGCCGGCGGAAAGATGCACGATGTCGCCGGCGACCAGTTCGATCACCGGCACTTCGATGCGTTCGCTGTGGCCGTCCGAAGCGCGGCGCGTCACCGTCGCGGTGTTGCGCACCATCGCCTTCAGTTTTTCGGCGGCCCGCGAGGAGCGAAATTCCTGGGTGAAGCTCAGCACCACGCTGATGCCCACCATCACCGCGATGATGATCGGCCCCGTGAGGTCGTCCGAGGTGACCAGTTGCACCGCGGCCAGCACCAGCAGCACGATGATGAACGGGTTCCAGAACGTCCGCGCGAACTGCAGGGCCCAGTGCGGCGGCTTTTCGTGGGCGGCCTCGTTGGTACCGTCGCGGTCGAGCCGGTCCTCGATTTGTGCCTCGTCGAGCCCGGCGTGCGTGGTTTCGAGCGACGCCAGCAGCGCGGCTTCATCGGTCCAGGCGCTGTCGGCGACGATCGGCCGCGCGCGCCCGGCGCGGGACTTGCCCGCCGCGGCCGTGGCATTCGGTTGGGATGAAGATCCGGACATCGCTCGTTTCCATGCGTTGGCAGACGCGGGCACGGAACCGGCGGCGGACCGTGGCGTTACATCGGGATGGACCGCGTTCGTTTTGGCGAAGGTGCTTCGAAGCACGCGCGGGCGATCGCACGACACGCGCGCGGGCGTGGCGGAGGCCGGACGCTATGCCACATTCGAAACGGCTGATGCGGAGAGCCGGGACAAGGCAATCCGCTCCGGACCGGGCGGGCTTGGGCCCGGCCGGCAATCCGGCACTCCACCGACGCTGCGATCAGGGACGATCGCACGATAAAACCCGTGGCGCAGGCACGGTCACGTTCCACTCGCGGCGGCGGCCGTCACGGCGGTTCGAATGCGCCTGACGGGCTGCCAGGCGCGCACGCAGGAAATTGCGAAGGAGGTTCATGGCCCATCTCCTCTTCAAGCAGTGCCGCAGCACCGCTCTGGGGACGGGCCGGAAACGCCTAGTCGAGGCGAATACCAGCCGTCCGGGCGCGGTCGCCGCGGATCGATTCCAATTTGGCCGCCGCCACCCGATGCAAGCAGGTGCCGGCGGTGCGACTAGGGTGTACGTCCATGGTCATGTGAAATGGAGGACAGTGCCGACGCGCGCAGCGCGCCGACGCACGCATTGTCGTTTCGCCGGCGGTTTGCGTCAACCCCGCAGCACCGCCACCTGTCGGGGAATTCAGCCACGGGCCACGGACCCGACGCGCTATCATGACCAGTCATTCCTCATTCGCATGGGCCATGTCACTCCGTCATCGTTGGTTGCGCCTGGGTCTTGCTGCCGGCGCCCTGTTCGCACTCGCTGCCTGCGCCTCGCACCCGCAATGGCAGCTCGACGACGTGCGGGGGCACCTGCCGGACCTGAAATTCCGGATGACCAATGACCTTGGCCAGCCGGTGACGGCCGAGACCTACCACGGCAAGGTCACGCTGCTGTATTTCGGCTACACCCATTGCCCGGACGTGTGCCCGCTGACGCTGGTGCACCTGCACACGGTATTGCAGAAGATGGGCAAGGCGGCCGACGACGTGCGCATCCTGTTCGTGACGGTGGACCCGACCCGCGACACGGTGCCGGTGCTGCACCAGTACGTCACCGCGTTCGATCCGCGCGTGGTGGGCCTGACGGGCAGTTCGGACGCCATCGCGCAATTGGCCAAGCGCTATCGGGTGTTCTACAAGCCCGCGCCGGCAGGGGCATCGTCCTCGGGCGGATACGAAGTCACCCACAGCTCGGCGATCTACGTGTTCGATGGCAATGGCCGCGCGCGATTGCTGGCCACGCCCGGTTCGTCCAATGACGAGATCCTGCACGACCTGAAGCTACTCGTGGAGCAACGACCATGAAGTTCCGCCCCTTGATGGCCGCGGCCATGTTGGCGTTGAGCGCTGCCGCGTTCGCGGCCGCACCCGCGCCGCCGGATGCAAAAGTGGAAAACGCGTGGATCCGCTGGCTGCCGGCCAAGTTGCCGGCCGCGGGCTACGCGGTGATCCGCAACGTCGGCGACGCGCCATTGCGGATCACCGGCGCCCGCAGCCCCGATTACGGCATGGTGATGCTGCACCACTCGCGGCTGGCGCAAGGCGACAGCACGATGGAGATGGTCGATCACCTCGACATTCCCGCGCACGGCAGCGTGACGCTGGCGCCGGGCGGCTATCACCTGATGCTGTCGCAGCCGACGCGCGCCATCAAACCGGGCGACCAGGCGACGATCACGTTCGAGTTCGCCGACGGCGCCGAGCTTCAGACGGATTTTTCGGTGCGGCCCGCAAACGCGTCCGGTCCCACCGACTGAGTCGCCGCCTGCTGGCGCGCGCGGATCAGTTCGCGCTGGCGCCGGTTGCGCGGAAGGCGGCCGCGTGCATCCAGCGAAATCCAGTGGGCAAATGCGATCAACGCCCCGACGGCGCTCATGAAGGCCGTGGGAATCCACTGGATCAGGCCGCCGAAATGCTGGTCGGCGAGCGCAGTGATGTTTCCGAACGCGCGGCCGCACAGGCTGAAGATCGGGTACAGGTCGGTCTTGGTGAAGGTGATATAGGCGCCGATCACGATCAACGGGACCATCACGGCCATTTCCACCAGGACCCGCGTACCCGGAGCAAACCGGGCGGGCGGTTTGGGCCGGGTATCCAGGATCAGCCACCAGTACAACACGCCGCTGACGACCATGCTCCAGTTCATCAAGCGATACAGGCGCCAGTCCAGCATCGTGTAGAAGGTGACGGGTGGCCACAGCCAGAACGCCATCAGGCCCACGAACAACAACGAGGCCACCAGCGGATTCAGCAGGATGCCCGCCAGCAGCCTGACCGGTGCGGTGGCCAGCAGCGGACGCAGGAAACGCGTGCGCCATGACAGCGGCAAGCCGCTGCGCAGCGTCGGGCCGGGATAGGCCAGCACGATCAAGAACGGGCCAAGGTGCTGCAGGCCGAACTGCTGCAGCCGGCTCACGAAAAACTGGTGTTCGGCGTAATAGTCGAGATGGGTGTGCAGGCCGGTGTAGAGGATCAGCAGGCCCAGCCAGAACAGCAGTTGCCGGCGTCGCGGCGCGGTAACGGGCGAGTTGCGCGCGCCACGCCAGTACAGCCACACCACCGCGGCGAACACCACGACCACGGTCGCCGAAGGTTCCCACGGAATCCACCAGCGCAAGAAATCCAGCAACGCGTTCAAGACATCACCTGCGGCACACCAAGGTCTGCCGCGAGAAGTCGTCACGGCAACCCGGTATCAAAACACAACCGGCCCTCAACCGCCAGCCCGCGCGCCGGTTTCCTGGCCGGCCAGCGCTTCGACGAATGCCGGCACATCGGCGGCCGGCAAGGGCCTGGCGTAAAGGAATCCCTGCAGCAGGTCGCAGCCGAATTCCCGCAGCAATTGCTGCTGCTCATGGCTCTCCACGCCCTCGGCGACCACCTGCAGCCCGAGACTGCGGCCCAGCGCGATGATGGACCTGACGATCGCGCGATCGCCGACCTCGGTCATGAGGTTCCGGACGAACGTGCGGTCGATCTTGATCTGGTTGACGGTCAGGTTCTTCAGCGATTCGAGGTTGGAATAGCCGGTGCCGAAATCGTCCACCGACACCCGGATGCCGCTGGCGGTCAGGCTTTCCAGCACCGGCAGGCCGCCTTTCACGTCCTGCACCAGATGGCGTTCGGTGATTTCCAGCGTCAGGTCGTCGTTGACCACGCCGTGCTTCTTCATGGCCCCGGTCAAGTGCTGCTGGAACTTGCCGGCGACGCGCAACTGCATGCCGGACACGTTGATCGCCACGTAGAACGGTGGCAGGTTCTCGCGCTTCCACGCCGCCACCTGCCGGCACACCTCGTTGACCACCCACGCGCCGATCGGTTCGATCAACCGCGATTCCTCGGCGAGGCTGATGAAGGTCGATGGCCCCACCACGCCCATGCCCGGCCGGTTCCAGTACAGCAAGGCCTCGACGCCCGCCAGCCGCTGCGCACGCGCGTCCACGATCGGCTGGAAACGCAGCGTGAACTGCGAGCGCACGATCGCGACCCGCAAGGCGGCCTGCATGTCATGCCGCCAGCTCACCGCCTCGCCCATCCACGGCTGGAAGCGCAACACGGTGTTGCCGCCTTCCTCCTTGGCGCGGAACAGCGCGGTGTCCGCCTGGCGCACCAGGTTTTCCGCGTCCTGCGCATCGTCGGGGAACATGCTGAAGCCGGCGCTGGCCGCGACGTCCAGCAAGCGGCCCTCCACTTCCACGGGCTTGCACAGCTGTTCCATCAACTGGCCAGTCAGCACTTCGGCGGCCGCCGCGTCGGTGTTGGGCATCAGCAGCAGGAACTCGTCGCCGCCGAACCGGCACAGGATGTCGTCCTCGCGCATGTGCTGGCCGAGCCGTTGCGCCGCGGCGCAGATCACGTCGTCGCCCACGCTGTGTCCGGCGGTGTCGTTGATCTCCTTGAAATTGTCGAGGTCGAAGAACACCACCGCGATCGGTTGGCCGGCGTAGCGCGCGGTCGCCAGCGCCTGCTCGAACTGGCCGCGCAGGTGGGTGCGATTGGGCAGACCCGTCAGGGAATCGAAATACGCAAGGTGGCGGATGCGCGCCTGTGCGTAGCGCAACTCGGCCGTGTCGATGCAGACATGGATGCGGAAGATCACTTCCCCCAAGGCGTCACGCACCGCCTCCGTCGAGGTTCCCAACGTCTTGGTTTCGCCATTGTGCAGGCGCCACGCCACCTCGCCGCTCCACGAGCCGCCGTCGCGCAGCGCCTGCTCGCGCGCGCGCACCGCGTCGGAATCGATCTGCACGTCGCGCAACAGGCGCCCGGTCAATTCTTCCTGGGTGTAACCGGTCATGCCGAGGAACGCGCGGTTGACCGACAGGATGCGATCGTGCGCGTCGCTGATCACGATGCCGTCGCTGCCGGATTCGAACACGCTGGCCGCGATCTGCAACTGGCGTTCGTGGCCGATCTGTTCGGTGATGTCGGTGTAGGAACCCGCCACGCGCACCGGGGTGCCGTCGGCGGCGTACTGGGCGACGCTGCGCGCGAGGATCGTCAGCACCCGTCCGTCGCGGGTGCGCATGCGCATCACGCGCCGCAACTCGTCGCGGCGCCCCTGTTCCAGGTGCCCGTACAGCGCGGCGCGCGCGGTTTCATAATCCTCCGGCAGCACGATCCGGCGAAGGTCATCGGCACCCGCCAGCTCCGTCTCGTCATACCCGAGCATCTCGCGCACGCGCGGAGAGAAATAGATGCGGCGCGTCGCGAGGTCGTAATCCCAGATGCCGTCGTTGGCGCCCTCGGCCACCAGCCGGTAGCGCTCGCGACTGACCTGGAGCTCACGGGTGATGCGCTGCTGGCGGCGCAACGACACCACGGCGAGCACGATGCCGGTCAATGCCGCGATGATCGCGACGCCAAGCAGAATCCCGTTCACGCTCTGCCACGCCCTCTTGCGAGCCCCGGCCGCAGCGGACCCGATTCGGACTGCCCGCCGGCACGCACCCTGCCCCTGCGCGCGTCGTGCAGCTTACCCGATCCGTTCGAGCACGTAACCGCCGACATGGAGCACCGGAGCGGCCAGCCAGTGGTCCGCCAGAAGGAACCCGAACAGTGCGGTCAGGTATACGATGGAGTAGCCGAACGCGCTCATCGCGAAGCGCTCGTCGGGCGGCCGCATCAACCGGATCGCGTAATACAGGTAGGCGATGCCCAGCACCACGGCACCCCCGAGATACAGCAGGCCGCTCATGCCGGTGAGGTACGGCAGCAGGCTGACCAGCACCAGCAGGATCGTGTAGAACAGGACGTGCCAGCGGGCATACTCGACGCCGTACACCACCGGCAGCATCGGGATGCAGGCGCGCCGATAGTCCTCGCGGCGGAAGATCGCCAGCGCCCAGAAGTGCGGCGGGGTCCACACGAACACGATCAGCACCAGCAGCAGGCCGTAAGCCCAGTCGCTCGGCGCCCGCATGCCCGTCGTCGCGGCCCAGCCGAGCAGCGGCGGGATCGCGCCCGCCAGCCCACCGATCACGATGTTCTGCGGCGTCGCACGTTTCAGGAACGCGGTGTAGATCACCGCATAACCGATCAGGCCGATGAACGTCAGCAGCGCGGTCAGCACGTTGACCAGCAGGGCCAGGATCAGCATCGAGCCGACGCCCAGCGCCAGTGCGAAGCCCAGCACCTGGCGCGCCGTGAGCGTGCCGGTGACCAGCGGCCGGTGCGCGGTACGCGCCATGATCCTGTCGATGCGCTGGTCGATCAGCTGGTTCAGCGCCGCCGCGGATGACGAAGCCATCCAGATGCCGAGCGTGCCGAACACCAGCGCACGCCACGGTGGAATGCCGGGCGCGGCCAGGAACATCCCGATCAGCGCGGTGAACACCAGCAGCGCGACGATGCGCGGCTTGGTGGCAGCGAGGTACTGGCCCGCGAGCGAAGGTGCCCGCGGCGCCATGGGGCGAGCGGCCCCGGGCGCGAGGGCGGCGACGCGCCCTGCCTGATCGATATGCATGGTCATCATCATATTGTAAATGTTCCGCCGGAGGCGGCTCGCGCGTGAAGAGTCAGGGCGGGCAACCCCTCCCGGTACCGATCACTCGAGAGCATTCGCGGTGGCCGCCGGCGTCGCCGGCGCGGCAGCCCGGGACGGCCGCGCGAATCGCGCCCGCGCCAGCAATCCCACCAGCGCGAACAACAAGAGTGCCGCGCCGCCCGTGTGCGCAACCGCGATCGGCAACGGCAGGCCCAGCATGACGTTGCTGATGCCCAGCGCCACCTGCGCGAGCAGCAACACCGCCAACGCCGCGGCGTGCCAGCGCATCCCGGCGCGACCCACGCGGTACGCCAGCCACGACAGGTACACGAACACCGCCACGGCGCCGAAGCGGTGCGCCATCTGGATCGCAGTGCGGGAGGCGGCATCCAGGATGCCGCCCTGGAAGTCCACGCCGATGCCGCGCCACAGGACGAAGCCCTGGTGGAAATCCATCGCGGGCCACCATTGCCCGAGGCAGGTCGGAAATGACGAGCCGCCGATGCCGCAGGCCAGCGCCGCGTAGTTCGACGATGTCCAACCGCCGAGGAAGAGCTGGCACGCGAGCAGGACCAATCCGACGATCGCCGCAACCCGCACAGAACCGGGGTCAGATTCGTGTTTCGCGCCGTGATTCGGTGGATCGAAGCGCCTTGTCGAAACACGACTCTGACCCCTGTTTTGCCTTTCTTGCTTAAGCCGCCACGCCACCCACGCCAGCAGCGCGAACGTCGCCATGCCTCCCAGCAGATGACCGGTCACCACGATCGGCTTCAGCAGCCACGTCACCGTCCACATCCCGAGCAAGGCCTGGAAACACACCACCGCCAGCGCCAGCACCGCGATGCGCCGCCAACCGGATCGTCGCCAGAAGATCGCGACCCCCAGCAACAGCGCTTCGCCGAGCGCCGCCACCACGCTCGATGAAACGTAATCCTTCGCCATGTACAGCGGGATGCCGACCCCGATCAGTACGACCGCCGCGATGACCAATCCGGATCGCCGCTTCGCCACCCGGGTCGCCACCAGGGCCTCGACCAGCACCAGCACGCCCAGCGTGCCGGCCGCGAAGCGATGCGTTTGCTCGCGCCAGGCCTTGTGGGTTTCCACCGGCCGGTCGGGGAACGCCTGGTCGGCCTTGGCCACGGCGGCCGGCTTCACCGGCCAGGTAATGCGTCCGTAGCAGGTCGGCCAGTCGGGACACGACAGCCCGGCGTTCGACAGTCGCACGAACGAGCCGTACATGATGAGGAAGAACGCGAGTACGCACGCCGCCCACGCCAGCGCGCGCAGCGGAAAACTGGCAACCGGCGTCACAGCGCCACCTTCACCGCTTTCTTGAGATCCTGCCGCAAGCCTTCCGGATCGAATCCGGCGGTGTAGCGCAGCATGGCCTTGCCGTGTGGCGTCACCAGCAGTGCGCCGACCGAATCGGGCGACGCCGGACGCAGGTCGTCCAGCGCGTGCGAAGGCGTCGTCGCGAGTGTCCAGACCTGCTCGAAGCCCGCCGCGGCCGTACCCTGCGGCGGCCCACCGAGATACACCAGCCGCAGCTTGTCGGCCTGCCTGGCCAGCGTGATCTGCACGCGGTGGACCATGTCGAGTTGCCGCAGGCACTGCTCGGCGCAGCCGGGTCCGGGCAACGCCACCAGCGTCCACACGGCATCGCGGTTGTTGAAGGAGAACGACGTGCCGTCGGCAAGTTGCACCGGTACGCCGGTGAGATCGCGCTCGGGCTGGATGCGCTGGCCATAGCTGCGTCCGTGCGGCACCCAGCCGTTAAGCGTGAGTCCCAGCATCACGGCCACGGGTACCACGAAGATCGCGACGATCAGGCCGGCCTGCAGGCGGCGTCGGTTGCGCAAATTCATGATGGAACCTCAACGTATCAATGGATGTGGAAGTCTGCGGGCATTCCGTTCCGAGTCAACGCGGCAATGACCCTTGCGCAGCGACAGGCCAGGGGCGCGCGCAAGGCTATTCATTGCCGGCGGCGTCATCGTGCCTGACCCGATGCAGCACGACGAACATCACGATGGCGGCCAAAGCGAAGCTGAACCACTGCAGCGCATACGCGCGATGGCGAGCGGGCGGCATCACGTTGGCCGTCCAGCTGCGGATGTACGCACTGTGCGGGTCGGGATCGGTCAGCAACACGTCCGGGTAAACATGGGTTCGCAGGTCCGCAGCGATCTCCTGCGTGTCGATCCAGGTCACCAATTTGGGCCAGGTTTCTTCACGCACCAGGGGATTGCCGCCCAGCTTCAGGCCCGGCAGCGGCGGCGGTGCGTAGATGCCGGTGAGGGTCACCGGGTAATCGGGGATCGGCGGAATGTCGGGTAACGTCGTGGTGTCGGCGCCCATCTTGGCAAGAAAACCGAGATTCACCAACAGCGTCCGCGTCGAGGCTTCCGGCAGGAACGGCACGAATACCATCACGCCCAGCCGGCCCGAACGCATCTGGTCGTCCAGCAGATACACGCGGTCGCCTTGCAGCCGCCCGGTGACCTTGACGTGCGGATAGGCGTTCGGTTCGCGGTCGGCGCGCGCATCGGAAAGACTGACCAGGGGTGCAGCCGCGGCGTTGTGGAAACGCGCAAGCACCGTCTCCTTGTAGGCCGCGCGCTCGAGCTGCCACACCCCCAGCGCGCAGAACACCGCCACGCCGAAGAGCGTCAACACCACCGCGAATGGACTGGGGCGCCGCAATCGGATCATGCTGCGTAAATCGCCGGTCGCGCACACCGCAACGCTATAATTGTATTTTCCGCCCGCGGCATCCCCATGACGTTCGCCACTCTATACAAGGCCGCGCTGGTCATCGTGTTTCTGGTGGTGATCTTCGAACTGGGGCAGGCGCTGTATTTCATGATGACGGACCGTACCGGCAGCAACCGCACGGTCTGGGCCTTGACGCGGCGGGTCATTTTCTCGGTGCTGTTGTTCGCACTGATCGTGATCGGCATCGTCACCGGCGTGCTGCATCCGCACGGCATTTACGTGCGCTGAAGCCGGAAGTCGGGAATAGAAGATCGGGAATCGTGTGCAGCTGGTTGGGGCGCACCCGACAGTTCGAGGCGGCGGGGCCGTTCCGCACGGCCCGCACCCAGCCACGGGCTGCGCCAAATGGGATCGGTTGCGAGGGTTGCTCGTCGATCCCCTATTTCCGATTCTCGATTCCCGGCATCAAAGGATGTACACGAACAGGAACAGGCACAGCCAGATCACGTCCACGAAGTGCCAGTACCACGACACCGCCTCGAACGCGAAATGGTTCTCGCGGGTGAAGTGCCCGCGCACGGAACGCAGCCACATCACGATCAGCATGATGGTGCCGAGGGTGACGTGCAGGCCGTGGAAACCGGTGAGGATGTAGAACGTCGCCCCATAGATGCCGCTGTGCAGCGTCATGTTGAGGTGCACGTACGATTCCCAGTACTCGTACGCCTGGCAGCACAGGAAGGTCAGGCCCAGCAGGATCGTGAGGCCAAGGAAGCCGATCAGCCGCTTGCGGTTCCCCGCGCGCAAGGCATGGTGCGCAATCGTGACGGTGACGCTCGAGGACAGCAGTAGCAGCGTATTGAGCAGCGGGATGCCCCAGGGCGAACCCGACGTGAACTCACCGCCCACCGCCTGCGGGCCGTTGGTCGGCCATGTCGCCGAGAAACCCTGCCAGATGTAAGCGTTGGTGATGACGCCCTTGTCGCCGATGCCGCCGAGCCACGGCACCACGAAGGTGCGGATGTAGAACAGGCCGCCGAAGAACGCGGCGAAGAAGAACACCTCGGAAATGATGAACCACATCATCCCCATCCGGAACGAGGTGTCCACCTGGTTGTTGAAGGTGCCCCTCATTGATTCGTGGATGACGTTGCCGAACCACCCGAACATCATGCCGATGATGGTCAGCGCGCCGATCGTCAGGACGATCTTGCCGGACAGGTCGTGACCATTCAGCCAGTTCGCCGCCCCGGCCATGAACAGGAACATCCCGATGACCGCAATGATCGGCCAGCGGCTCTTGTGCGGGACGTAATAGACGTTGGCGTCAGGTTGGTTCATTGGACGGTTCCGGTTCTCGTGACTGGCGTGGCGAAGGCTGGGTCAATGCAGGATTGGAATTTGTGAAAAGTGACCCTGTACGAGGCTGGCGATGAAAAACGCGAGCGCGAGTGCGCCGATGATCCACGCGGTGCGACGCGAAGCAGCCTTGCGGCGCGCTTGCATTTCCATCGCCACGTCGGCCCGATCCCCCACCGGCTTTTCCCCATCAACTTTTTCGCTCGTTCGAAGCATGCTCGCTCTTGTCGAAAATCAGGCCATGGATGGCCGTTCTGGTGCCTTTAACCCTGATCGTTGGTGCACCCTCGACCCAGGTGCAGCAGCGATCAGGGATGATCCCAAAATCAGTGACTCACATCACCGTGCGCAAGCTGGCTGTCGTCGATCACCGGCGGCACCGTGAAGCTGTGGTGCGGCGCGGGCGACGGCAGCGTCCACTCAAGCCCGTAGGCGTGTTCCCACACCCGCGAAGTGGCCTTCTGCCTGGAGAAGAACACGCAATGGACCACCACGCCCACCAGGATCAACTGGCTCGCGCCGAACCAGAAGCCGCCGATCGAGGAGACCATGTTCCAGTCGGCGAATGCCACGTTGTAATCGGGAATGCGGCGCGGCATGCCGGCGAAGCCCAGGAACTGCTGCGGGAAGAACAGCACGTTCACCGAGATCACGCTGGACCAGAAGTGCACCTTGCCCCAGAAGCTGGAGTACATGCGGCCCGACCACTTGGGCAGCCAGTAGTACACCGCGCCGATGATCGAGAACAGCGCCCCGCCGACCAGCACGTAGTGGAAGTGCGCGACGATGAAGTAGGTGCCGTAGTACTGGAAGTCGGCTGGCACCAGCGCCATCATCACGCCGGAAAAGCCGCCGATCGAGAACAGCACGATGAAGCCGATCGCCCACAGCATCGGCACCTCGAAGCTCAAGCTACCCTTCCACATCGTGGTGACCCAGTTGAAGATCTTCACGCCGGTCGGCACCGCGATCAGCATGGTCGAGTACATGAAGAACACCTCGGCGCCCAGCGGCAGGCCGACGGTGAACATGTGGTGCGACCACACGATGAACGACAGGAAGGCGATGCAGGCGATCGCGTACACCATCGCCTTGTAGCCGAACAGCGGCTTGCGCGCGAAGGTCGGCACGATTTCCGAAATGATCCCGAACGCCGGCAGGATCATGATGTAGACCTCGGGATGACCGAAGAACCAGAACACGTGCTGGTACATCACCGGGTCGCCGCCCGCGCCGGCGTTGAAGAAGTTGGTGCCGAAGAAACGATCGAACAGCACCATGGTGACCGCGCCGGCCAGCACCGGCATCACCGCGATCACCAGGAACGAAGTGATCAGCCAGGACCAGCAGAACATCGGCATCTTCAAGAGATCGAGGCCGGGCGCGCGCAGGTTCAGGATGGTGGCGATGATGTTGATCGAGCCCAGGATCGACGAAATGCCCATCAGATGGATCGCGAAGATCATGAACGCGATCGACTCGCCGCCCTGCAGCACCAGCGGCGGATACATCGTCCAGCCCGCGGCCGGGGCGCCGCCCGGCATGAAGAACGTCGAGAGCAGCAGGATGAAGGCGAACGGCAGGATCCAGAACGACAGGTTGTTGAGGCGAGGCAGCGCCATGTCGGGCGCGCCGATCTGCATCGGGATCATCCAGTTCGCGAGGCCGACGAACGAGGGCATGATCACGCCGAAGATCATCACCAGCCCGTGCATGGACGTCAGTTCGTTGAAGAAGTAGGGCTGCATCAACTGCATGCCCGGCTCGAACAGCTCGGCCCGGATCAGCATCGCGAAACTGCCGCCCACGAACAGCATCAGGAACGAGAACAGCAAATACAGCGTGCCGATGTCCTTGTGGTTGGTGGACATGAACCAGCGCTCGAAGAAGCTCTGGTGGTGTTCTTCGTAGTGGACGGCTTGCGCTGAGCTGGACATGGTGCGAATCCTCAAAGAATGCCTTGCTGCTTGTATTGCTGCATCAACCCTTGGCGGGCGCCGGTTTCTGCGGTTCCACCTGTGCGGTACGGGCGGCCTTGTCGAGCGTGGCGGCGTTCTGCTGCGCGGTCAGCCACGCGTTGAATTCCTCGCGAGGCAACACCTTCACCACGACCGGCATCGCGCTGTGGTCCTGGCCGCACAACACGTAGCACTGGCCGAGGTACGTGCCGGGCTTGTCGACCTTGGCCCAGGCATCGTTCATGATGCCGGGAATGGCGTCGCGCTTGGCCGCGAAATCGGGCACCCACCAGCCGTGGATCACGTCGTCGGCAGTGATCAGGAACCGAACCTTCACCCCGGCCGGAATCACCAGCGGGTGGGTCACGTCGAGCAGGTAGTCGTTGCTGCCGTCGGGCGCCTTGACGCTGTAGGGACTGATGCCGGAATCGAGCTGGCGCGCGGCGTTGCTGTCCGCGGCGAGACGCGACCACACGGTCGGCACCTTGGTGACGGGCTTGCCGTCGTAGCTGATGTAGTCGTAGCGCCACAGCCACTGGTAGCCGGTGACCTTGACGGTCATCTGCGCGTCGGTGGCGTTGTACATCTCGCGGGTGAGGATGGTGGCGGGCGCGGCGAGGCCGATCAGGATCAGCACCGGCACGACCGTCCAGCCGAGCTCCAGCAGCGTGTTGTGGCTCCAGGTTTCGGCGACCGCGCCTTTCGACCGGCGGAAGCGCACGATCGCGATGAACATCGCGCCGAACACCAGGATGCCCAGCGCCACGCACACCCACAGCGCGGCCATGTGCAGATTCCAGATCTGCTGCGATACAGGCGTCGCGCCCTTGTCCAGGTTCATCTGCCACGGAACCGGGTTGGCGGCGGCGGCCATCGACACGAGCAGTGCGCCGAAGGCGGCGCCCGCCCCCACGATACGCCGCTTGCAATTGCTGGAACTCATCGTCATCGCACCCCGGATAGCCTGTTGTGTATGTTGTCCACGCGTCACATCAGTTGTCGCGCCAGCCGCTGCGGCCGGACAGCAGGGCCTTGAGCCATCGCGACAACTGCATGCGTTCCTCGTCGCCAAGGCATTGCCCTACTTCCTGCTCGCGTCCCTGCGCGGTCAACACCACGTGCCTGTGGCCGTCGCCGCGTTCCAGCACTCGCACTTTGACCCACGCCGCGGGAAACGTGCTGACGGCACGGCCACGCGACGGAAGCTGCTCGATGCGGACGTGGTCCGTACCCAGCGTGATGCGCTCCCTGCGATCCCCGCTGCGCCACACCAGCCAGAACGCGATCGCCACGACGGGGACCTCGATCAGGGCGAACAATGGCGCAAACACGTCGCCACTCCACGCCGCCAGTGCCGCAACAAGCAATGCCGCAATGCACACTTCCCATGTCAACCGGCGAACCTGGCCGCGGCTGAGCGCCCGATTGGGCGCCAACATCAGCGTCACCTGCCCGGTTTCGGCAGCCACCGGTAGACGTGTGATCATGGACATTCACGGTACCGCAATCCGGGAATCATAAGGCCACGCGGCGATTGCAGCAAGAATAGCCCGACGACGCCCGTGGTTTTTGCCGCGCGTCATTGGCTGCGCCCGATGCGAGACGTACAATGGAAGGTCACGCTTCGAGTTGCCGCCATGGCCGAAATCGTCTCCCCCGAACTGCCGCCGCGGCAATCGCCCGCGCGCGCCCGCATCACCGCGGCCTGGCTGCGCGAGGAATCCGAGGCGGTCAACGAATTGCTGGCGCAGGCGCAGTTTAGCGACGAGGCGCGCGCGCGGATCGAGGCGCAGGCCGCCGACCTGGTCACGCGGGTGCGCGCCAAGCAGGACCAGCGCAGCGCGATCGCCGCCTTCATGCAGCAGTACGACCTGTCGAGCAACGAAGGCATCCTGCTGATGTGCATCGCCGAGGCGCTGCTGCGGATTCCCGACAGCGAGACCGCCGACCGGCTGATCCGCGACAAGCTCACCGAAGCCGACTGGAAGAAACACCTCGGCACCAGCAAGTCGGTGCTGGTCAATGCCACCACCTGGGGCCTGATGCTGACCGGCCACCTGGTGGCCCTGCCCGATGCGACGCGCCGCGACTACCAGGCCGCGCTGCGTCGCCTGGTCAATCGCGCCGGCGAGCCGCTGGTGCGCCTGGCCGTGCGCCAGGCCATGCGCATCATGGGCCAGCAATTCATCATGGGGCGCGACATCCAGTCGGCGCTGGCACGCACACAACGCAACGGCAATGCGGCGTATCGCTACTCGTTCGACATGCTGGGCGAAGCCGCGCTCACTCAAGACGCCGCCGACATGTATCTCGGCGCGTACCGCAACGCGATCGACGCGGTGGGCCGGCACCCGAAGGCGGGCGACGTGCTGGAGGCCCCCTCGATTTCGGTGAAGCTGTCGGCGCTGCACCCGCGCTACGAAGTCGCCAAGCGCGCACGCGTGCTGGATGAGCTGGTGCCACGCCTGCTGGACCTGTCGCAACAGGCGATGGCGCGCGGCATCGGCTTGACCGTAGACGCCGAGGAAGCCGCGCGTCTGGAACTGTCGCTGGACGTGCTGCATGCGGTGTTCACGCACCCGTCGCTGGAAGGCTGGAACGGTTTCGGGCTCGCCGTGCAGGCTTACCAGAAGCGCGCGCCGTTCGTGCTCGACTGGCTGGCCGAAACCGGGCGTGCCGCGGGACGGCGCTGGTGCGTGCGGCTGGTCAAGGGCGCGTACTGGGATGCCGAGATCAAGCTGGCGCAGGAACTCGGGTTGGCGGGCTATCCGGTGTACACGCGCAAGCCGAACACCGACGTGTCGTACCTCGCCTGCGCGATGGCGATGTTCGAAGCCGGTGCCGACGTCATCTATCCGGAATTCGCCACCCACAACGCGCACACCATCGCCGCGATCCACCACATCGCGCGCGGGCGTCCGTTCGAATACCAGCGCCTGCACGGCATGGGCCAGGAACTGTATGACGAGGTGCTCGGCAAGGATCATCTGAACGTGCCCTGCCGCGTATACGCGCCGGTCGGCAGCCACAAGGATCTGTTGCCTTACCTGGTGCGCCGGCTGCTGGAGAACGGCGCCAACACCAGCTTCATCAACCACGTGGTGGACGAGTTCCTGCCGATGAAGCAACTGGTCGGCGACCCCAGCGAAGTGGTGCGCGGATTCGCCTCCAAGGCGCACCCGCGCATCCCGCTTCCCGTCGACCTCTATGGAGAGCTGAGGAAAAATTCCATGGGCGTGAACCTGTCCAACGACAACGACCTTGCAGGCCTCGCCGAGGCCGCCAACCAGCACCCCGGTCCGTGGCAGGCCGCACCGCTGGTGCCCGGCGCCACGGCCGATGGCGACACGGTGAAAGTCACCAACCCCGCCGATCGCCGCGTGGAAGTCGGCACCTGGCAGGGCGGTGGCGAGGCCACGGTGCAAAAGGCACTCGCCAACGGCGTGGCCGCGCAGCCCGCGTGGGATCGCCTGCCGGCGGCCAGCCGCGCCGCGATCCTCGAACACGCGGCCGATCAACTCGAAGCGCGCCGCGGCGAATTCATTTCGATGTGCGTGCGCGAGGCCGGCAAGACGCTTTCCGCATCGATCGCCGAAGTGCGCGAGGCGGCCGACTTCCTGCGCTACTACGCGACGATGGCGCGGCGCCTGTTCGGTCATCCCGAAACCCTGCCCGGACCGACCGGCGAAACCAACGAATTGTCGCTGCACGGGCGCGGCGTGTTCGTGTGCATCAGCCCGTGGAACTTCCCGCTGGCGATCTTCACCGGCCAGATCGCGGCCGCGCTGGTGTCGGGCAACGCGGTGATCGCCAAGCCCGCCGAGCAGACCACGCTGATCGCGCACGCGATGGTCAAGTTGCTGCACGCGGCCGGCATTCCCGCCGACGTGCTGCAGTTCGTGCCCGGCGACGGCGCCGTGGTCGGCCCGCTGCTGACCGGCGACAAGCGCGTGGCGGGCGTGGCCTTCACCGGCTCCACCGACACCGCGCGCGCGATCAACCGCGCGCTGGCCGGCCGCGATGCACCGATCGCCGCGTTGATCGCCGAAACCGGCGGCCAGAACGCGATGATCGCCGACTCTTCCGCGCTGCCCGAACAACTGGTGAAGGACGTCGTCACCTCCGCGTTCGATTCGGCCGGCCAGCGCTGCTCGGCCAGCCGCGTGCTGTATGTGCAGGATGTCGTGGCCGACAAGGTCATCAAGATGCTGGCCGGTGCGATGGATGAATTGAAGGTCGGCGATCCGGCCTTGCTGTCGACCGACGTCGGCCCGGTGATCGACGACGATGCACTCGGCATGCTGGACAAGCACGCCGCGAAGATGGACAAGCTGGCGAAGAAGATCAATCAGGTCGAATTGGGTGAGGAGTGCGCGCACGGCACGTTCTTCGCGCCGCGCGCCTACGAGATCCCGTCGCTGGAGCTGCTGGAGCGCGAAGTGTTCGGCCCGGTCCTGCACGTGGTGCGCTGGAAGGCCGGCGAACTGGACAAGGTGATCGAGCAGGTCAACGCCACCGGCTACGGCCTCACGCTCGGCATCCACAGCCGCATCGACGAAACCGTCGAATACATCACCAGCCGCATGCGCGTCGGCAACTGCTACGTCAATCGCAACCAGATCGGCGCGATCGTGGGCTCGCAACCCTTCGGCGGCGAAGGCCTTTCCGGCACCGGCCCCAAGGCCGGCGGTCCACATTACCTGCTGCGTTTCGCGACCGAACGCTCGCTGTGCATCAATACCACCGCCGCGGGCGGCAACGCGAGCCTGCTGACCTTGCAGGAGTGATGCAGGGACAAGCCGTCCTGCAGCGCAGAGCAAATACCCGCGACGCGTTTCACGGCGGTACGTGGATGACTTGCCACGGCTGCAAATGTCCGCGGGCTGCGCCGGATCGTTGTCGGACGTTCATGTCCATGACTGCAATGCCGCGCGAAACCGACCCGCGTCTGAACCGGGTCGCGGCACGCGGTTGCGCCCGCTCCGCCGGCATCGGTACGGTGGGGACCGCGGCGGTGGTCAGTGCCGCGTCATCCCCCATCACCATGGAACATTCCAATGAACGGACGATTTCATCGGTCGAGCCTCGCCCTCGCAGTGGGCTTGGCGATCGCCATCTCGGCACCGGCTGCGCTCGCGCAGGCACAACCCGCCAATCCGCCGCCGAGCCCCCCGGCCAACGCGACGGCCCAGGCCGACACAGGTCCCGCCCCGAACGACACCGAACTGAAAAACTTCGCGCAAGCGATCGTGGAGGTGCAAGGTATCAAGGACGCCGTGCAACCCCAGCTCGCGAACGCCAAGACACCGGACGATCGCACCAAGCTGCAACAGGCCGCCGAAAAGAAAATGGAAGCCGCGGTCGAAAGCCACCAGCTGTCGCCGCACCGCTACGTGCAGATCGCGACCCTGGTCCAAACGGACAGCACCGTCCGCGCCAAGGTACAGAAGCTGCTGCCACCGCAGCCACAGTCGAAGTCCTGACGGAGACCGCGCCGTCCCGGCTGACGTCGCCGGGCGCGCGCCGTGCTTTGCCGTCATCCCCTGCGCACCCGCCGGGCGATTGCACCGACCGTGTCGCCGCCATTGGTGACAAGAGCGAAGCCACCAGCGAGCGGTCGCGAACAGCCTGGGCGGCTGGCCACTGCGTCAAAAAAAACCCCGCCTTGCGGCGGGGTTCTGGAGGGACGGCTGAAACGTCGGCAGGTCAGAACTTGTACTGCATCGAAATACCGAACAGGTCGCCGGAGTTGTCGAAACTGCCGACCAGGTGGTCGCCGGTGGCGCTGATGTCGTTGACGTTGCCGTTGCTGACGAACAGGTGGGTATAGCCGATGTCGAAGCGCAGGTTCTCGCTCGGCGTGTAGCCTGCGCCCACCGAGAGCCACTTGCGTGCAGCGTCCGGAATGCGCGGATCGCGCGAGAAATCGCGGGTCGGGGTCTGGTCATACGCCACGCCCGCGCGCCAGGTCCACTGATCGCTCATCTTGTATTCCATGCCCAGCGAACCGAACAGGGTGTTGCGCCAGCCGTAATACTGGTCGATGTCCGGCTGGTAGGGATTGGCAAAGTCGATGGCTAGGCTCTTGAACGAACTCCAGCCGGTCCAGCTGAGTTCCGCACCCCACGAGACCGGGCCGAGCGTCTTGTGCCAATAACTCAACGAGGCGGTGGCCGGGGTCGCGAACTGGCCGCTGCCCGCGGTGTTCTGGAACAGCGGGGGAACACCCGGTTGCGAAAGCACGAACTGCACGCTGGCCGGCACCGTGAAATAGGCCTGGCCGGTGAAGTCGTGGTTGATCTTGGCGTGGTAGGCGAGCGCGAAGGTGTCCTGCGTGGTCGGTTTCCACTCGGCGCCCACCGCCCAGCCCCACTTGGTGTTGTCGCCGCGGATGCGCACCGCGCCGTCCGCCGACTGCGGCAGGAAGGTCGGGGCGAGGCCGAATGGCGGCGCCGCCAGCACTGCGCCATAGTTGATGGCGTTGCCAAGGTCGATGGTGGTCTTCTGCGCGATCACGGAGAAGCCCAGCGAGAACTGCGGGCTGATCGCCCACGCCACCGAGCCGGTGAAGTCCATCGACTTCACGCTGGTCTTGAGCGCCTGATAGCGGCCCATCCAGCCTGCGTCGTATTCGGTGGCGAGGCCGAACGGCGCATTGACGCCGAAGCCCAGACGCCAATTCTCGGCGATCGGCATGATGAAACTGATGGCCGGCACCGGGTGCACGCCGCCGCCGTTGCCGCCGTCGCCGCCCGAAAGCGGCCGCCCCAGCGCATCGGTGCCGGTGCCACGGAATTGGGTGCTGACGTTGATCGCGGTGGCATCGATCTGCACCGCGTACGTGTCGAAGTCCACCATCGCGGCGGGGTTGTTCATGACTACCGACGCGTCGTTGCCGGCGGCTTCGCGACCGGCGTAGGCGCGCCCCATCGCCTGCACCGTGTTCTCGCTGATCTGGAAGCCGGAGGCGGACGCAGCCGGGCTGACCAGCGCCCCGGCCACGGCCATACCCAGCGCTGCGAGCGCCAGGCCTGCAGCCCCCGGCGCGGTAATCGAATGCTTGCTCATCGGTGGATCTCCAGTCGTGGGTTTTGACGGTTTGCCGGCCGGTCAGGCCGTGCCCGTACATCTTTCATACGTTTGTATGAATTTCGTTACGCCGACTATCGCAGTTTGGAATGAGCCGCGCAAGCCCGTAGGTCAAGTCGCGATCATTTGCCTGAAATTCCGCGCATTTTTTCGAAAAACCGGGGCGGCTGGGGTCGCCTCCGCACACGCCGCGCGCGCGTCGCCGGCGCTCGAACCGGGGCTCGCGTGAAGGCGTTGTAGTCGATACATGCACATTCCCTATACTTGGGCGTCCGCCGCATGAGCCTGTTATGCCCGCCAAGCCCCGCCGCCGGCCGCCGCTCCTGAAGTCGCTGCCCCTTTTCCTGCCCTCGCTGGTCGCGGTGTTGCTCGCGATCTGGATTCCACCTTCGTGGGAGCGCTACTCGCTGGTGCTGCTGCTGCTCGGCGCCTCGCTGTCGATGGCGGCCGTGTGCCAGGCGATCGGCTTCGGCTGCGAACCCTCGTTCACCCGCTCCGTGATCCGGCGCGGCCCGGCGCACCTCATCGCGCTGGCCGTCCATACCGCGGTGGTGTTCCTGCTGGTGGCCTGGCCGCTCGCAGTGCTGTCGCGCGCGCCGTCGCTGGCCGCGGCGCTGGGGCTGGCCACGGCCCTGGCGATCGCACTGGTGGTGTTGTGGCGACTGTGGCCGGTGTTCGGACTGGTGTTCGAATGGGACGATGCATTTCCCGCGGGTGCGGAACACTCGTGGATCACCACCGCACTGGCGCGCAGCACCACCTTCGCACGGCATCTGACGCGCGGGCGCGACCTGTTCATCACGCATTTCCTGCCTGCGGCGCTGGCGCAACTCGCCATCGCGTTCGGCGCCTTGAGTCTCGCCGGGATCGGCGCCAACCTGCCCGACGAGATCCGCACCGCCGCGCTGTTCCTGTACGCGGTGGTGGTGTTGCCGGTGGCTTCGCTGATCGTGGCGGATCGCACGCTGCGCCTGCTGTTCGGGGGCCGCAGCCAACGCGTGCCGCCACCGCCGGCCGACATGCCGCCTTCGCGCACGCCCGATCCGGAACGGGACGGGACCCTGCCCGCCGACGCGCCCGATCGCGACGATGGCGCGCTACACGCGGCCGCGGCCGCGGCCGCGCCCGTCGAACCGAAGCTGCCGCAGGCGACGCTGGACGAAGGCCTGCTCGATGCGATTCGTGCGGGTGATGTCGCCGCCGCCAATGCGTGGCTGGAACGTGGCGCAAGTCCGGATGCCGCGCCGCCCGCCGGCGCCCGCGACCAGCGTTCCGCACTGGTGCTGGCGGCCGAATTGCCGGACACGCGGCTGCTGCGCGCCTTGATCGGCAAGGGCGCGCACGTGAACCTTCCGCACGCCGGCCTGACGCCGCTGCTGGCGGCGACGCGCTCGTGCAGCCACGGCCGTCCGGAAACCGTCACCACGCTGGTCGCGAACGGCGCCGATCCCTCCCTGCCCGATGCCGACGGCAACACGCCGCTGCACCATGCGGCGTTGTGCGCGGAAGCGGCGGTCGCGGCGATCCTGATCGATGCGCAGGCACCGCTGGAGGCCCGCAATCGCAACCAGGCGACGCCGCTCGCGGTCGCCGCCGGCGCCGCGAACTGGCCGTTGCTGCGCTTCCTGGTCGAACGTGGCGCGCTCGCCGACACCGCGCTGCCCGCGGCGGCCGACATCGCCGACGATGACCCCGAGGGCGTGCAGACCCTGCTGAAGCACAAGGCGCACGTGAACGCGGTCGATGCGTTGGGCGCGAGCGCATTGGCGCATGCCGCGCGCGAAAATCGTGCGGCCATCGCACGCGTGTTGCTGGACGCCGGCGCCCTGGCCGCAAGCGCCGATCGCTACGGCACCACGCCACTGATGGAAGCCGCGCGCGCGGGCGCCACCGATGTCGTGGCGCTGCTGGCCGAAAAGCAGCCGGACGTGCACGCCGCCGACCAGCACGGCCGCACCGCATTGACGCTCGCCTGCCAGTCGCCACGCGCGAATGCCGAATGCCTGCGCGCACTGCTCGCGCTCGGCGCCGACCCGCAACGCAAGGGCAGCGACGGACGCAGCGCAATCGACCAGGCCTCCGCCGCAGGACGCTGGGACCTCGTTGCATTGATGGATCCCGATGCGCCGCTGCCGGCCAGCCACGCACAGGCCAGCCAGCCGGAAGCCGGCGCGGACACGCCCTCGCACCTGCTCGATGCGCTGCGCTTCGACCACTGGAAGGTGGTCGCGCGCTTCGCCGAGCGCGTGCGGAGCTGGCCGGAGACGGAACTTGCGGCGCTGTACCTCGACCTCGCCGACCACGCCGACGCCGCCCCGCGCGCGTGGTTGATGGAACACGGCCTGGCTGCCGAAGCGCGCCTCGACGATGGCACCCGGTTGTTCGATGCGCTGGTGGATCACCTGCCCGGATCGCGCACGGCGGTTCGCCAACTGCTGGACGCCGGTGCGACGCCGGCCGGCGCGGGGCGTTTCGCGCACGCATTGGCGCGGCTCGGCGAGTCCGATGACGATGCACCATTCGCGCTGGCGTTGCTGGAACGCGGCGCCGACCTGTTCGGTGCGGACGCCGACGACCGCACGCCCCTGCATCTCGCCAGTCGTCCGGCGTTGCTGCCGGTGCTGGAAGCCTTGCTCACCCGCGGCGCCGATCCGAACGCGCGCGATCGCGCCGGCGCGACGCCGTTGCACGCGGCGCTGGATGCCAACCCGGAGGCCGCGCTGCCGCTGGTGAAGTCCTTGATCGCGCATGGCGCCGATCCCGAAAGTCCTGCGGCCAGTGGGGAGACCCCGCTGGGCCTGGCCCTGGCACGCGGCGCGACGCAGCTCGAATATTGGCTGCGCTGGATCGGCTGGCCGCTGCCCAGGCGCCCGCTGCGCGATGCCGACCTGCCTGCCGCCGCGGCCGATGCCGACGCGGTCGCCCGGCTGCTGGAACTTGGGCTGCCCGCCGATGCACGCGACGAACGCGGCGCCACCGCATTGCTGCGCGCAAGCGGCGCCGGTGCGTTGCAGAGCGTGCAACGCCTGCTGGCCGCGCACGCCGATCCGAGGCTCACCGTCGAGACCGGGGCCTCGCCGCTGTCGGCCGCCGTCAGCGCGCGCCACGCCGACCTCGTGCGCGCGCTGGTATCCGCGGGGGTGCCGGTCGACGAGCGCCACGCCGACGGCGTCACCGCGCTGATGATCGCCGCGGCGCTCGGCCACGCCGACATGGTCGCATGCTTGCGCGAACTCGGCGCGAACGCGGCGCTCGCCGATGCACGTGGCCATACGCCACTGCACGCCGCTGCACGATTCTGTTTCGACAGCCGCGACAGCCTGCGCTGCCGGCGTCTGCTGGATGCTTTGCTCATTAAGGACGCACCGGTGAATGCCACCGACCAGCGCGGCGCCACCCCGCTCCTGATGTTGCTGGGCGTGCACGTCAAACCGGGTGCCGAATGCGACGGCACGCACCTGGGGGCACTGCTTCCGGTGCTGCTGGACGCCGGCGCGGACCTGCGGCAAGCCGACGAGCATGGCGTCACCGCATTGCACGCCTGCGCGATGCATGCCCTGTTCGAACCCGCGCGGGTGCTGCTGGCGCGCGGCGGCGACCGGGATGCGCGCGACTGCATGCAGCGCACGCCCGCGGAAGTCGCGCGGGTACTGGGCTACGTCGACCTGGCGCTGGAACTTTCACCGCGCCGCAGCGCACCGCTCAACGCACAGGTGGTGACGCCGTTGATGACCCATCCGGAATAGCCTCCGGATTTTCCACCCGCGCGGCGGTGTCGGCTTCGAACAGCCCCTGCAGTTCCGCATAGGCCTCGCGGGTGGTCTGGCGCAGCGCCACGTCATCGTCGTACACGAGGTGCTGGTCGTGCAGCAGCTTCTCGTCGTGCTCGCGGAACAGCTCCACGACGGCACGCGCCTGCTCCCGTTCCATGCCCAGTGCGTTCAACGTCAGGCGCGCCATCTTCAGGCTGGAATAGAACGTTTCGCGCACCACGTCCTCGGGATCGCTGGTCAAGTCCATCAGGCGGAATGCGTGCTGGCGGTTGCGCGCGCGCGCAATGATCTTCAGGTGGGGGAAAAGGCGACGCACGATCCGGGCGGTGCGCACGTTGGCGGCGGGGTCGTCGGTCGCCAGCACGAACACCTCGGCCTTGCCCGCCCCGGCCGCGCGCAGCATTTCGGCGCGGGTGGGGTCGCCGAAGTAGATCTCGGTGCCCTGGAAACGCCGCGACAGGTCGACCTGCTCGACCGAACTTTCCAGCGCGACGAAGGGGATGTTGCGCGCGCGCAGCAGCCGTCCGACGATCTGCCCGACCCGGCCGAAGCCCGCGATGATCACGCGCGGCGTACCGGCTTCGATACTGTCGAATGCGCGCTGGGGCTTGCGCCGTTCGGGCAGCCGCGCCGCGGCCAGCACCAGCAGCGGCACCGCGGCCATGCCGAGCGTCACCACCAGCACCAGCAACTGGAACTGCGTGCGCGTCAGCATTCCATGTTCCGCTGCCAGCTTGAACACCACGAACGCGAATTCGCCGCCGCCGGCCAGCAATGCCGCGAGCTTGACCGCATCGGTGCCTTGCATCCGGGGGCTCAAGCGCCCGATCGCGGCCAGCACCGGCGCCTTGCACGCGAGCAGCAACACCACCAGGCCTGCCACGACCCACGGATGCAGCGTCAGCAGCTTCAGGTTGACGCCCATGCCGACCGTGATGAAGAACAACCCCAGCAGCAAGCCTTCGAACGGCGCGATGTTCGATTCGAGATCGTGGCGGTATTCCGAATCGGCCAGCAGCACGCCCGCCAGGAACGTGCCCAGCGCCATCGAGATGCCGGCGAGTTGCATCAGCCACGCGGTACCGATCACCACCAGCAGCGCGGTCGCGGTGGACACTTCGATCAACTGCGTCTTGGCGACGGCGCGGAACACCGGGCGCAGCGCATAGCGGCCGCCCACCACCACCACCGCGATCACGCCGGCCACGCGCAGTGACGAAAGCCACAGCGGCGGCCCCGAAACGTGCGGGGCGCCGTGCGCGGCCAGCAACGGAATCGCGGCGATCAGCGGAATCGCGACCAGATCCTGGAACAGCAGGATCGCGAAAGCCTGCCGCCCGTGTGCACTCTGCAATTCGCGTCGCTCAGCGAGGATCTGCAAACCGAACGCCGTCGACGAAAAAGCCAGCGCCAGGCCGATGACCGCGGCGGCGACCGGATCGAGATGAAACCCGAACGCCGCGATCAGGCCGAGGATGAGCGCTGAGCCGAACACCTGCGCGGCGCCCGCACCGAACACGGCGCGCCGCATCACCCATAGTCGCTGGGGCGACAGTTCCAGCCCGATCACGAACAACAGCAGGGCGACGCCGAATTCGGAAATGCCGGCAATCGCCTCGGGATTGTGGATCCACTTGAGGCCGTACGGCCCGATCACCACGCCGGCGGCCAGGTATCCCAGCACCGAACCCAGCTTCAGCTTGCGCGCCAGCGGCACCGCGATCACGACCGCGACCAGGAACACCAGTACCGAGGCCAACCAGGAGTGTCCTTGCACAAATCACCTTGGTCGAAACAGGCGGCGATTATGGCAGCCCGGCCGCCGTGCACGCACGGCGCGCTGCAGCGAAAACTACAGTCGTTCGCTGCGGTCCAGCTGCATCAGCGGCGCGAACAGGCTGTCAATGTCGAGGTCGCGCGCGAACAGCATTGCCTGGAAGCGCTCACCCATCTCGCCGGGCAAGGTCAGCCGCTTGACCTGCTGTGCCAGCGCGTAGCGCGCGGCTTCGTCGCCAGCCATGTCGCGGGCGGTGGCGAACGCCGCGTCGAGTCCGGATCCAATCAGGAATTCGGACTGGAAGGCGTACGACACCGGTTCGTATCCCGCGGCGATGCCGGCCTCGGCCAGCGCCGTGAAATCGATCGAGGCGGTGATGTCTTGCAGGCCCGGCAGGATCAACGGATCGTCGTGCGCGCGATGACGGTAGTGGCACAGCAAGGTACCGTCGCGGCGCTCGGGCAGATAGAACTCGCGCCGTACGTAGCCATAATCGATAAACAACACCGCACCGCGCGCCTGCTCGCCCGCGACCGCTTCCAGCCACCACGGCAATTGCGGCAGCACTTCCGAGCGATAGCCATCCTCGAACTCGCGGCCAAGTCGCCGTTGCAGGTGCCGAACCGCACCGGCAACCAGGGCGTCGGCCGGCCGGTCGACGCGCACGAACGCGCCGTTCGCGTTCAAGTCCACGTGTTCCTCGAACACCTCGCCGCCCTGCACCGTGAACCGCGTGATCGGCAGCGCGTCCAGCACCTCGTTGGCGAACAGCACGCCCGACCACGGATGTTGCGGCGGACGATCCAGCCACGCGCAGCGCGCGAACAGCGCCGCCGGCAACTCGGCCTGCAGCCGTTCGCGCTGCCGTTCGCGCAGATCCGCCGACGGTTCCAGCAACCAGTAATCGCGCGGCAGGGCATCGAGCGCCTGCAGCGCGAGCAGGACGTCGCGTGTGAATGCGCCGCTGCCGCCGCCGAGCTCGAACCACACGGCATCTTCGCCGCAGGCGCGCAGGCCCGGCGCCAGCGCGCGCGCGACGCAGCGCGCGAACAGCGGCCCGAGCTCCGGCGCGGTGACGAAGTCACCGTCCTTGCCGAATTTCAGCCGGCCGGCGCTGTAATAACCCAGCCCCGGCGCGTACAGGCAACGCTCCATGAAGCGCGCGAAGGAGATCGGCCCCGACGCGGTAATCTCTCCCCGGATGGCGTCGGCAAGGCGCGCCGAATGTGCGACTTCGTCTTCTGAAGGTTCGGGCAGGGCGCGATCCATGCTGGCGGCATCCACGTTGTTGCGGCAATCTGTCGATCATGCAGGATAACGCGCAGGAGCGACCATGAGCCAGACCCGTCCGGTCGTGTTGATCACGGGCGCCGCGAGGCGCGTCGGCGCGGTGATCGCGCGCACGCTGCATGCCGCGGGCTACGACCTGGCCTTGCATTTCCGCAACTCGCGCGCCGAACTGGACGCGCTGATGGCAGACCTCGAAACCCGGCGCGCGAATTCGACCCTGGCACTGCAGGCCGACCTGACCGATGCCGCACGCCTGCCGGGCCTCATCGACACCGCGGTCGCGCGCTTCGGCCGGCTGGACGCACTGGTCAACAACGCCTCGATTTTCCACGCCACGCCCCTCGGCGGCATCGCTGCCACGCAATGCGATGAATTCTTTGCCGTGAACGCGCGCGCGCCCCTGCTGCTGGCGCAGGCCGCCGCACCGCACCTGAAAGCGGCGCGCGGCGCGATCGTCAACATCACCGACATCTACGCCGAACGGCCGCTGCCACAGCACGCGGCGTATGGCATGAGCAAGGCCGCGCTTCGCATGGTGACGCTGGCACTGGCGCAGGAGCTCGGACCCGAAGTGCGGGTGAACGCGGTGGCGCCGGGCAACGTGTTGTGGTCGGAAAATCCGATCAAGGCCGAAACGCCGGAGACGCTGGTCGAACAGACCGCGTTGCAGCGCCAGGGTACGCCCGAAGACATTGCCGGCGCGGTGTTGTGGCTGCTCCGCGATGCGACGTATGTCACCGGGCAAACGATCCGCGTGGATGGGGGACGGATCCTCGGCGCATGATCGGCGCCTGAAGCGCGAATCCGG
>JBDZUX010000084.1:0-2496 GCA_040255405.1 Lysobacteraceae bacterium | reverse complement strand
TCGCGATCAATTCGGGCCGTTTCGGCTCCAGGCGTCGCGTCCGTGCCGTCCAGCAGATAAGGCGTCAGGACCGTGTGCTGGTGTGGCGTGCTGTCCATCATGCACCGCGGCCGCGCCCTGAGCGGATGAAATGCAGGAGCGGGTTGGCGCCGCTCGCGACAAGCCCGGGGTGATCCCGCAGATACGCCTCGGTGCTGAACTGCGGCCCCGGATCACGCCCTTCGGGCGCGCCATGGCGCAGGTAGTGCTCCGCTGGATCAATGCCGGAATTGGCGACGTCCGGGTACTCGGTGACATACCATTCCGCGTCGAACCACTTCGACGCGCGCACGAGATCGATGTCTTCGAGCATCGCGCGCTGCTCCGGCGACATCCGCATTCTTCGCCACCAGCTCATCGACCGCTCGGACGCGCGCCCGGGGTGTTCCTCCGTGTATGTCACGGACACCCCGTCACCGCCCGGAGCACGCGTGTGCAACTGCTCCGACAGCGATTCCTGCGTTTCGCGAGCCTGCGCCAGTTCGAGTCGAGCCTGGTCGAGGTCGTGACGGCAAGCATTCAATTGGGCGCGCAGGCGATCACGCTCGTCACGAAGCGCTTCCAGGCCCATGCTCTCGTCATCACGGTCGACATGGTCATCTTGCACGTTCACCCGGTCCCTCCCTTATCCGCGCCCGAGCAATTTCGCCACGGCGGGAGTCAGTTGGAGCGCGCGCCCGCCAGGCGGGGCCACCGAGAACTCCGCGCCGAGATCGGCGGGTGATCGCGCATCATCGGCATCCAGTTCGATCCGAAAGCCGAAGCGGTCACCCGTCGCATTCAGGTGTTTGCCCACGTCGGGACGCGGCAAGACGTCGAAATCCGAACAGGTCACGATCCGCCCCTTGAGGCGGACCGCGAGTGCGGGAGGCAGTTGCCCATCCGCGCCCATCGCCCAACCCTGGATGACCAGCCGGCCGCGCATTACCTTGATCCTGTCCACGTAGCCTCTGGTCGCGACCCCATCCGCGGGCTGATCGTCACGGACCGAAGGACCACCCTGCTTGCGCAAGGAACGGTAAAACGCCTTCACCTTGCGTCCGAGCTTCCGATCACCGAGCCGTGCCGGCCCTGGCCGATCCCAGTCCAGCATCACCGGCAGGTATCCGGCCGTCGTCAGCAGACCCCGTATTTGATCATGGTACCGCGACGGTACGTAACCATCGACTGCAAAATCTCCATTGCCAGCCTCGGCCAGCCACAGCGCCACCACGTCCGGGGCCATGCCCATGGCCATCACGCGCTCGATCGTGCGATTGATGGAATAGGGAGAAAAATCCGACGCCACCGCTGCACGCAACGCCGCGGGCTCGCTCAGCTCGCCGCGCGCCAAGCGGCTTATCTGCCTGTCACCCGACACCACGGGAACGCCCGCCGGCACGAACAATTTGCTGGCCACGCTGCTCTTGCCGTGCCCGGATGGCTGCATCAGCAGATAGGCGACCGGGCGGCGCGGCGATACATGGACGACATGGCGCTCGACGGGGTCGCCGGCCTGGTTGACACTCGGACCCATCCATTTGGAAGCGTACGGCGCGAGGATCTCGCGCAATTTCATCAACGACGGGAACCAGCGTTCATCGATCCCGCGCGTCACCTTGACCCATTCGGATTGCTGCGACGCAGCCAACCCCAATTCGAGCACCAGCACGCCGTCACGATCCAGCCGTTCGACCAACCGGTGCAGCAGTGCCGGCTGGTCTTCGGCATAGTGCAAGGCCGACGCCAGCAGAATCACGTCAAACGGCCCGTCGGGAAGATCGTCCCAGCTCTGGCAATGGAATTCGCAGTCCGGAAACCGCTGGCGCGCGCGCTCGATGAATTCGCGCGAGCGGTCCAGCCCCACCGAACGGACCGCCCCTGCGAATTTGGCAAAGCCGCAGAAGAACCCCTCGTTGCAACCCACGTCCAGGAACGTGCACCCTTCCAGCACCGGCAGGTGCAACGCCGCCAGCTTGTCCAGGGTACGCGAATCGCCGCGGACGTCGGGGAAGGTTTGGTACTGCGGCATGCGTCTCAACCTTCGCCACCGGTACGAAGCGCAACCACCAGCTTGTCCGATTGGCGAAGCACCGTCTCCGCCTCCTGCCCCGGTTGCCCGCCCAGCACCACCATGTCTCCGAGGCCGTCGAGTGTCGCCACCCCTGGCAGATCAAAGGTGGCGTAGAAGCCGGGTTCGGGATCGCGGACGCCAAAGCGCTTGGCCACGTCCTTGCGTTCGAAACGGCGTATGGTCTGCGCCGGGTGCGTCTTGTCACCCAACCTCAATGCCACTTTTTCCGGGCGTGGTTCGCGGGTGCTGGCCATCCAGCCCTTCAACCGCAGCTTGCCTGGCGATTCCAGGACAGCATCGTCCACGTAGCCGTAAACGCGTGCACGATCGCCGGAGAAGTCGAGTTCCTGGGTGGAGCCGGACGCCCACTGGAGCGCAAGGACCTCCTGGTAAAACTCGATCGC
>JBDZUX010000057.1:0-12929 GCA_040255405.1 Lysobacteraceae bacterium | reverse complement strand
CCGGCCCCGCGCGGGTTGGCGGGCCCTTCGCGTGACGAGGGATCCGGCGGCGAAGCACGGCTTCGACCCGCTGGTACACTCCTTGCATCTGTTAACCGCGTCACAGAATGGAAGGTGCCGGATTGGACATGCAGTCACTTGGGATCGACCTGATCGCCGCTGCGCGGCCCAACTTCATGAAGGTGGCACCGCTGTACCACGCGCTGCATGGGCAGCCGTGGTGCCGCCTCCGGCTGGTGCATACCGGCCAGCACTACGACGCGAACATGTCGGATGCTTTTTTCCGCGACCTGGGACTGCCGAGCCCCGACTTGCACCTGGGCGTGGGCAGCGGCAGCCATGCAGAGCAGACCGCCAACGTGATGCTGGCCTACGAGCGTGCCTGTGTTGCGGAGCGGCCGGACCTTTGCATCGTGGTCGGCGACGTCAATTCCACGGTGGCCTGCGCGCTGGTCGCGTCCAAGCTGTGGATACCGGTGGCGCACCTGGAAGCGGGCCTGCGCAGCGGCGATCGCAGCATGCCCGAAGAAATCAACCGCCTGGTTACCGACACGCTCGCCGACATCCTGTGGACGCCGTCGCCGGACGGTGACGAGCATCTGGTGGCCGAGGGCGTGGCGCCGGAGAAAATCACGCGCGTCGGCAACATCATGATCGATTCCTACGAATTGATGAAGGACCGCATCCACGCCAGCGGCGAGCGGCAGCGGTTGCATCTCGATCGAACCGATTACGGCGTGGTGACCTTGCACCGTCCGTCCAACGTGGACACGCGTGCGCCGCTGGCGGCGCTGGTTGCACAGCTGACCCGCATCGCGGCCAAGCTGCCGCTGGTGTTTCCCGTACATCCGCGCACCCGCAAGAACCTCGAAGCGTTCGGCTTGTGGCATGAACTGGCGGACGCGCCGGGTGTGCGGATCGCCGAGCCGCTCGGCTACGTGGATTTCATGAACCTCGTGTGCGGCGCGCGATTGGTGGTCACCGATTCCGGCGGCGTGCAGGAGGAAACCACCTACCTCGGCATTCCGTGCCTGACGCTGCGCCCGAATACGGAGCGGCCCATCACGATCACCGAAGGCACCAACCGCCTGGTGACCGCAGCCAATCTTGCTTCGACGGTGGACGACATCCTGGCGGGCCACGGCGCGCACGGCCGCAAACCCGAGTTGTGGGACGGCCGCACCGCGCAGCGGGTGGTGGCCGACATCCACAGGCGCCTGCTCGATGCCGCGCCGGGGCGATCCGATACCGGGGACGCGGTCGCGGTCGGGAACAGCCGCGTCGCGCATGCCTGAAGCCGACCACGCCATGTCAGCAACCTGCTTTTTTCTTGTCATCCCGGGGCGGCCCGCGGTTTCATCGCAGGTCGAACCCGACTGCGTTTGCGGGATCGCAAACGCGAACGCCGCAGGCGGCACACAGTGCGAGCGCCATGGACGGCGCGAGTCAATCGGTTTGAATGCAAAAGACCGGTTCCGGGCTCCGCCCGCAAACAGCGCGGCCGGCCCCGGAATGACGACAACTTGATGCGGGTGGGGTGCGCGGCCGATGTCCGCCGGCCGTCACCTGATGTCGATGCGCGTCCGCAACCGGCTGGTCGCGCGGGAGCCCGTGGGGAAGCCGGAATCGACCCGTCCGGCCGGCAGGACGACGGGCTGTGATTAGATTCCTCTTCGCACGAGTCATATGCACGTCATCATTCTTGCCAGCTACATCGCCGCCGCCGCCGTATTCCTTGCGGTGACGGGCGTGCTGGTGGCCGGCTGGCGTGGCCAGCGAACTGGCGCGTTGCTGGTCATCGCCACCACGACCTCGATGCTTTGGGGCGTGTTGCTCGCGTGGGCGGAATGGCAGCACGCGCTGCCGATCTATTGGCTGTTGAGCGGCGAGGTCCTGCGCTACGGCGCGTGGCTCACATTCCTTGGTGCGCTGCTCGGCGGTTTCTCGATGTCCGGCGCGCTGCGCGGCGCGCGGATTGGCACGCACGCATTATGGATTGCACTGGCGCTGTACTGCCTGTTGCCGGCCATCGGTCCCCTGCCATTCCTGCCCCTGCCGTTCAATGCCGCATTTGCGATGGGGGGCGTGCTGGTGCTGGCGCTCGTCGGCGTGGTGTTCCTCGAGCAGATCTTCCGGAACGTCGACCCCGAGCAGCGCTGGGCGATCAAATTCCTGGTGATTGCCCTGGGCGTGATGTTCGCCTGTGACATCTTCCTGTACTCCTATGCCGTGCTGTACCGCGAGTTCAACGTGAGTGCATGGGCGGCGCGCGGTTTCGTCAACGCGTTGCTGGCGCCGCTGCTGGTGGCGGCGGCAGCGCGCAGCAGCGGCTGGACACCCGAAGTGGGCGTGTCGCGACGTGCGGTGTTCTACTCGACCAGCCTGCTGGTCATTGCGCTGTATTTCATCGGCACGGCCGTGGGCGGTTACTACGTGCGCCTGTACGGGGGCGACTGGGGCCGGGTGGCGGAAATCACGCTGGTCTTTTTTGCGCTGCTCGCGGTGTTGCTGGTTGCAGGCTCCGGACAGGTCCGTTCGCGCCTCCGGATTTTCCTGCACAAGAACTTCTTCAGTTTCCGGCATGACTATCGCGAGGAGTGGCTGCGCCTGACGGCCACGCTGTCGGCCAGCGACAGCGACACGGGCCTACCGCTTCGCGCCCTTCGCGCAATCCAGCAGATCATGGACAGTCCTGCGGGCGCGCTGTGGAGTTGCGACGACGGGGGCGCGCTGGTGCCGGAGGCGCAATCCAACATGTTGGTGCCTGCCGGCCTGAAGCTCGCTGCAAACCAGCCGCTGTTCGATTTCATGCGCGAACGTCGCTGGATCTATGATCTTGGCGAGCCGCCCCCGCTCGGCGATGCGCGGCTGCAGGCGCCGCCGGAATTGACCGCGCTGCCGCGGGCGTGGCTGCTGGTGCCGCTGGTACTCGAGGATCGTCTGGTCGGCATCGTGGTGTTGGCCGAAGCGCGGGCGCGGCGCGCCCTCGATTGGGAAGACATCGACCTGCTCAGGACAGCCGGCAGCCAGGTCGCCGGAACCCTGGCGCAGGCTGCGAATGCGCGGCGGCTGGCGGAGGCGCGCCAGTTCGAGGGTTTCAATCGGCTGACGGCATTCCTGATGCACGACCTCAAGAACGTGGCGGCCCAACAGTCGCTGCTGTTGCAGAATGCGGTGCGCCATCGAAGCAATCCGGCGTTCGTGGACGACATGCTGGCCACGGTTGAAAACTCGGTGCAGCGGATCACGCGGTTGCTGGAACAGTTGCGCGGCGAGACGGCGCCGGCGGCACGCGCGCGGGTGAAGCTGGCGGATGTCATCGAACGCGCGCTGGGCGAGTGCGGCGTGCAGGCGCCGCGGCCGGACTGGGCCCCGCCGCAGGAAACCCTGTGGATCCGCGCGGATGCCGGGCAGCTGGCGACGGTGCTTGGGCATCTGATACGCAACGCGCAGGAGGCGGCGACATCGCAGGGACATGTTTCAGTAAGGCTGAGGTCGGGCGAGGGGCAGGCCATGATCGAAATCGAGGACGACGGCGTGGGGATGGATGACGATTTCATCCGCAACCGGTTGTTCAAACCATTTTTCACCACCAAGGCGAGCAAGGGGATGGGGATCGGTGCGTATCAGGCACGCGAGTACGTGCGTGCGTTGGAGGGGACCCTGGCCGTGCAGAGCACGCCGGGACGTGGCAGCGTGTTCACGGTGAGCTTGCCGTTGGCCGAACCTGCGGACGACCCGGCCCCGGCCGGTGTGCTGGGGGCGGCGTCATGAATGCGACCGCGCGTACCTTGTTGATCGTCGAAGACGATGCCGGGCTCCAGACCCAGCTGCGCTGGAGCTTCGACGAATACGTGGTGATCGTGGCCGGGGATCGCGAATCCGCGCTGGCCGAGGTGCGCAGCCACCGGCCTGCGGTGGTGTTGCAGGACCTGGGCTTGCCGCCCGATCCGGCCGGCACCAGCGAGGGCTTCGCGACGATTGCTTCGATCCTCGAGGAAGCGCCTTACACCAAGATCATCGTCGCCACCGGGAACGGTGACCGCGACAACGCGGTCAAGGCAATCGGGGCCGGCGCCTATGATTTCTGCTCCAAGCCGCTGGACGTCGAGGTGTTGCGCCTGGTCGTGGATCGTGCGTTTCGCGTGCATGAACTGGAAGCGGAGAACCGCAAGCTGAAAAGCGAATCGGGCACCGCGATGGAAGGCATCATCGGCACCAGCGAGGCGATGACGCGGGCGTTCCGTCTCGTGGAGAAAGTCGGGCCGACCAGCGCCAGCGTGTTGCTGCTGGGCGAGACCGGCACCGGCAAGGAGCTGGTCGCGCGTGCGGTGCATCGCCTGAGCACGCGTCGCGACGGACCGTTCGTCGCCATCAATTGCGCGGCCATCCCCGAGAACCTGCTGGAAGCCGAACTGTTCGGCTACGAAAAGGGTGCCTACACCGGCGCGCACAAGCAGACCAGGGGCAAGTTCGAGCTGGCGCACAACGGCACGCTGCTGCTGGACGAGATCGGCGACATGCCGGTGACGTTGCAGGCCAAACTGCTGCGGTTCCTGCAGGAACGCGTGGTCGAGCGCATCGGCGGGCGCGAACCGATTGCCGTGGACGTGCGCATCATCTGCGCGACCCATCGCGATTTGCGTTTGCTGATCCAGGAGACGCGTTTTCGCGAGGATCTGTTCTATCGCATTTCGGAAGTCACCATCCAGTTGCCGCCCTTGCGCGACCGCTCCGGCGATGCGGTGCTGCTGGCGCGGCACTTCCTGGAGCAGGCCGCCAGCCGCCACGGCAGGGCGCTGCGCGGGTTCACCGTCAAGGCGCTGAAGGCGATCGAGGCCTATCCGTGGCGGGGCAACGTGCGCGAACTCGAGAACGCCATCAACAGTGCGGTGATCATGACCGAGGGCAAGCAGATCGGGCCCGAGGCGTTGCGGCTGGATGCGGGCGGCGTCGACGAAGCACTGGATTTGCGCGAAGTGCGTGCACAGGCGGAAAAGCGCGCCATCCGTCGTGCGCTGACCCGCGAAGGCGGCAACCTGTCGAAGGTCGCCCAATTGCTGGGTGTCAGCCGGCCCACGCTGTACGACCTCCTCGAAAAGTATGATCTCAAGAAACCCAACGATGCCGACTGATGCGGCCCGCTCGACCGACAAGGGTGATAGTCCCATGAAAATCTTGAATGGCTCTGCTCTACGGCGTGGACTGGTGCTGGTTGCGATGGGATTGCTGCTTGCCGCTTGCGGCAGCGGCAAGGGCAGCGTCGAGACCGGGCTCAAATACCAGGACAGCGGCAAGTACAGGGCCGCCTATATCGAGGCCAAGAAGGTCCTGCAACGCGACGACAAGAACGGCGACGCGTGGCTGCTGCTCGGCAGGTCGTCACTGATGCTGGGCAATCCCAAGGACGCGCTGAACGAGTTGGGTAATGCCAAGGCGCACGGCGTGCCCAAGTCGCGTTGGGTCGTGCCCACTTCCGAGGCCCTGCTTGCCACCCACGCCTTCGACAAGGTGGTGGCGACCGCGGCTCCGGATGACAGCCTCGATGCCAAGACGCAGGCGCGGCTCGCGGTGTTGCGGGGCGACGCCCAGCGCGGCCTGAAACAGGCGGACCAGGCCAAGCAGTCTTACGAGGCTGCGCTGCAAAAGGAACCGGGGAATACGCTGGCACTGGTGGGGCTGGGTCGGCTCGCGGCCGATGCGGGCGACACGGCGGCGGCCGGCCGCTACATCGACCAGGCCCTGTCGTCGGCACCCGAAAGCCCCCAGGCATTGGTGGCCAAGGCCGATCTGGCTGCGGCGGCCGGGGATTTCGCGGCGGCGGAAACCACGTACCAGAAGGCGCTGGATGTCAAACAGCCCGACTGGTTGCCGCAGGACGGCTTCTACGCGCGCATGCGGCTGGTCGAAGCGCAGACCCGGCAGCAACGTTACGACCAGGCGCTTTCCAACCTGGCGACACTGGAAAAGATGGCGCCCGGACAGCCGGGGCCCCATTACCTGCACGCGCTCGTGCTCTATCAGCAGGGACATCTCGACGAGGCGATCGTGCAACTGCAGCAGGTCCTGAAGGCGGCGCCGGACAACGCGCCCGCACAGATGCTGATGGGCGCCGTCAATTACGCGCAGGGCAATTACGGCCAGGCGGAAATGTACCTCAGCAATGCCATCGGTGTGGATCGGAAGAACGCCGCCGCCCGCAAGCTGTTGGCGCTGACCTATTACCGGGAGGGCCGTTCCACCCAGGCACTGAACATGCTGCGGCCCGTGGTGCCGGGACAGGCGACCGATGCCGAGTTGCTGGCGCAGTTGCAGCGCGCCGCGGCGGAAGGCGCCGGCATGCCGCCGAAGTCCGGAAAAGAAGCCGCGATCCCAGCGGCGGCACCCGTCGTGGCGAGCGCGGCCAGTGCCGGCACGCCCTCGGGCAAGGCTTTCGCGGCTGCCGAAAAGGCGCTGGCCGGAAACGATTCGGCCGAAGCCATTCGCCTGTTGAAGGCGATGCCTGCGGGCGATGCGAGGGCGGAGGCGCAACGCGCCACGATGCTCACGATCGCCTACGCGCGTGACCGCCATCCGGAAGAAGCAGTCAAGACCGCTGCCGACTACGCAGCCAAGCACCCCAAGGATAGTGCGGCGCATCTGCTGTACGGGACGGCGCTGGTCGCGGCGGGCAAGCACAAGGAGGCGCGCGCGCAATACGAAGAAGCCATTCGCGTCGACCCGAAGAATACGGCGGCCCTGATGAGCCTCGGCAGCCTGGATTCGGTGGAGGGCCAATACAAGGACGCCGAAAATCATTACGGCGCGGTACTGAAGCAGGATCCCCGCAACGCCGCGGCGATGGTCGCGCTCGGCAAGGTTGCCGCGCTCCAGGGCAACAAGGCGGAGGCAATCAAGCAGTACAGGCAAGCGATCGCGGCCCAGCCCAAATCGGCTGCTGCGTATGTCGAACTCGTGCTGGTGTACAGCCAGAGCGGGCAGTTCGACGAAGCGGCCGCGGTCGGCAAACAACTGGCCGATGCACTGCCGGACAACCCCGCCGCGCTGAACGCCTTCGGCGCAGCCGAACTCAACGCCGGGCGCCACGCCCAGGCGTTGCAGCCGCTCGAAAAGGCGGTGAAGCTCGCACCCGAATCGGCGCTGTTCCGGATCAACCTCGCGCGCGCACAAATCCTCAACAAGGACACGAAGGCCGCCGAGGCCAATCTCCAGACCGTGATCAAGGCCGATCCTGCGCAAGTGCAAGCCACCGCGCTGCTGGCCTACATGAAACTGCAGAACCATGACACGGCCGGCGCCATGGCGCTCGCGCAAACCCTGCGGAAACAGCCAGCAGCCCGCGCCGCCGGCTTCGCCCTCGAGGGCGACTTGTACATGGCCACCAAGGACTATGCCAAGGCCGCGGCGGCATACCAGCAGGGCCTGAAGGTGGCGTACAACCGTCCGCTGGTCATGAAAAGCTTCGCGGCGCTGGAGCACAGCGACGCCAGGGCGGCGGAAAGCCTTTTGCGCGAATGGCTGGCGCAGCATCCCGATGACGCGGCGATGCGCTTGATGTTGGCGCAGCATTACCTCGACCACGACCGGAACGCCGATGCCGCGGGCCAATACGAACACGTGCTGAAGGCGTTCCCGTCCAACGTGGGTGCGCTCAACAATCTCGCCTGGATCTACACCGAACAGAAGAACCCGAAAGCGCTCGCGCTCGCCGAGCGTGCGCACAAGCTCGCGCCCACCTCGGCGAGCGTCCAGGATACCTATGGCTGGGCGTTGGTTGTCGCCGGCCGGGCCAAAACCGCATTGCCGATCCTGGCCCAGGCCGCAAAGACCGCGCCAAAGGTGCCGGCGATTCAATATCATCTGGCGGTTGCCCAGGCGCGCAGTGGCGACCGTGCCGGCGCACGCAGCACGCTCGAGGCGCTGCAGAAGTCGGGGGCCGACTTCCCCGCCAAGGCGGCTGCCGACAAGCTGTATCACGAACTCAATGGCACCGCGGGCAGCGGCGCCGACAAGTAACTCATTGATGCCGCCCGTCGCGTGACGGCGCCGCGGCGCATCGCAAGGACGGTCCATGACTCAAGCGGTAGAAGGCGGCCAGCGAACGATCCTGGTCACGGGCGGCGCCGGTTACATCGGCAGCCATGTGGTGCTGCAACTCACCGAAGCCGGCGAACGCGTGGTGGTGGTGGATGATCTTTCCACCGGCTTCCGCGAGTCCGTGATCGGCGCCGAATTGATCATCGGCAATGTCGGTGATCGCGGGCTGATGGCGAAGGTATTGCGCGAACACGACATCGACACCGTGATGCATTTCGCCGCGCGTACCATCGTGCCGGAATCGGTGGCCGATCCGTTGCGCTATTACGGTAACAACACCTGTGCCACGCGCAACTTGCTGGAATGCTGCCGCGAAGCCGCGATCAACCATGTCGTGTTCTCCTCGACCGCCGCGGTCTACGGCATTCCCGAAGGCGGCAAGGCGGCCGAAGACACGCCGACCGCGCCGATCAATCCCTACGGCTCGTCCAAGCTGATGAGCGAATGGATGTTGCGCGACCTGGCGGCGGCGGGCGGGCCGCGCTACGTGGCACTGCGCTACTTCAATGTCGCCGGGTGCGATCCGGAGGGGCGCATCGGCCAGTCGACCAGGCACGCGACGCTGTTGTTCAAGGTCGCCTGCGAGGCGGCGCTGGGCAAGCGCGAGCGGCTGTCGATCTTCGGTACCGATTATGCGACCACGGATGGCACCGGCGTGCGGGATTACATCCACGTCGCCGATCTGGCACGCGCGCACCTCGACGCGCTGCAGTATCTTCGCGGCGGCGGCGATTCGACCGTCCTCAACTGCGGTTACGGGCACGGCTATTCGGTGCGCGAGGTGCTGGAGGCGGTCGGGCGCGCGCACGGTTCGCCGGTGCCGTGCGTCGAGCAACCGCGGCGTGCGGGCGATCCGCCTTCGCTGATCGCGGTGTCGGATCGGATTCGCGAAACCCTCGGTTGGCAACCGCGCCACGACGATCTCGATTTCATCGCGCGCACGTCGCTGGCTTGGGAACGCAAACTCGCGTCTTCCGCGACGTGATCGGCTCCGTATCCGCGGCAGCGCACGGCTCGTTCGAAAGGGACCGATTCGCATGAGCTTCCCGATTTACGCCACGTCGCCGCTCACCTGGGCGCTGGTGTTGCTGGTGCTGCTGGCGCTCGGCTGGCAGGTGCTGCCGGGCGCGCTGCGCTGGTCGGGCATCGCGATCGAAATCGTGCTGATCGCATTGATGACACCGTTGGGCGCCGCGGGCCTGGTGCATCTGGTGGCCTCGCGCGTGCCGCCGGCGCAGTCCTGCCCCGCGCCCACGCCCGCCACGATCGTGGTGCTGGGCGGCGGGTTCAGTTATGCGCCGCGGGCTGCGGATGATTACGGGTCGTTGAGCACCGCGGCACTGCAGCGGGTGTTCGCGGGCGTGGCGTTGTGGCAGAAAATTCCCGAAGCACGGCTCGTGATCGCGGGCGGCGGCGGTGGCCGCATTCGTGAGGCCGTGCCCATGGCGAATCTCGCGATGCGGATGGGTGTTCCGGCGACGTCGGTCGAAATCGAAGACCGGTCGCGCAACACGTGGCAGAACGCGCGGAACGTCGCCGCGCTGTCACCCACGCTGCCGAAACGCATCTGGCTGGTGAGTTCGCCCATGCACTTGCCGCGCGCGCTGGACGCGTTCCGGGCGTGGGGCTTCAGGCCTTGCGCGTGGCCGAGCGGCGCCGAGAAAGACGGGTTCGATTTGTGGCTGGGTGCGCTCGTGCCGCAGGGCGGCTCGACCCGCAAGGCAGCGATCGCCTTCCACGAACTCATCGGAGGGGCGTACTACGAATTCCTGGCGTGGCGACAGGCGCGCGACGCGACCGCTCAGACGCCGTAGTAACCGCGGTACCACGCCACGAAACGCTTCACGCCTTCTTCCACCGACGTGTTCGGGCAATAGCCAGTGTCGGTCATCAGTTCGGTGACTTCCGCGCTGGTGTCGGGCACGTCGCCCGGCTGCAGCGGCAGCAGGTTCTTCTCGGCCTTGCGCCCGAGGCACGATTCCAGCACCTCGATGTAGTGCGAAAGCTGCACGGGATGGCTGTTGCCGATGTTGTAGACGCGGTAGGGCGCCGACGACGTCGCCGAATTGGGCTGCAACGGATCGTAGGCCGGATCGGGTTCGGGCACGCGATCCAGGGTGCGGATCACGCCTTCGACAATGTCATCGACGTAGGTGAAGTCACGGGTGTGGTGGCCGTGGTTGAACACGTCGATCGGTTCGCCCGCGAGGATCTTGCGGGTGAACAGGAACAGCGCCATGTCCGGGCGTCCCCACGGGCCATACACGGTGAAAAAGCGCAGGCCGGTCGTCGGCAATCCATAGAGATGGCTGTAGGTGTGCGCCATCAATTCGTTGGCTTTCTTGGTGGCGGCGTACAGGCTGACCGGGTGGTCTACCGGATCCTGCACCGAGAACGGCAGCTTGCGGTTGGCGCCGTACACCGAACTGGAGGACGCGTACACCAAGTGTTCGACCTTGCCGTGCCGGCAGGCTTCCAGGATGTTGATGAAACCGACCAGGTTGGTTTCGACGTAGGCGTACGGGTTCTCGAGCGAATAGCGCACGCCGGCCTGCGCGGCGAGGTTCACCACGCGCTGCGGACGGAAATCGTGGAAAGTCTTTTCCAGTGCCGGGCGATTCTCGATGCCGACCTTCGCGAACCTGAAATTCGGATGCGGCGTCAGCCGATCCAGCCGCGCCTGCTTGAGGGTGACGTCGTAGTAGTCATTGAGGTTGTCGACGCCCAGCACTTCGTCGCCGCGCGCCAACAGGCGCAGGCTGAGGGCGGATCCGATGAAGCCGGCAGCGCCGGTGACCAGTACGCGCATCCCGTGTCCTTGTGCGTGGCTCGGCCCTGCATATTACCGGGCGTCCCTGACTCTTCGCTGGCGAGCGGAGTGAGGCCAGCGTGTCTTACCGATGCTCCGCGCCGTCTCGCTACAGTCGGTCGTCCACCGCTTCCCGCGGCAGCACGTTCTTCACGTCGAACAGGACGCAGTCGGGTTTGCCCAGCGCGCGCAGCGCGGCCACACCGAGGTCAGTGAACTGATGGTGCGCCACCGCCAGCACGATCGCGTCGTAGGTGCCGGGGCGCAGGTCGGAGGCGAGCTCGATCGCGTATTCGTGGCGTGCTTCGGCCGCATCACACCACGGATCGTACACGTCGATGTCGGCGTGGCAAGCGCGGAACTCGTCGATGATGTCGGTGACGCGGGTATTGCGAAGGTCCGGGCAGTTCTCCTTGAACGTCAGGCCCAGCACCAGCACCTTGGCACCCGCCACGTGGATGCGCTTTTCCAGCATGAGGCGCATGACGCGTTCGGCCACGTGCCGGCCCATGCCGTCGTTGATGCGACGGCCGGACAGGATCACCTCCGGGTGGTAGCCGATCTCCTGGGCTTTGTGGGTCAGGTAATACGGATCGACGCCGATGCAGTGCCCGCCCACCAGCCCCGGCCGGAACGGCAGGAAGTTCCACTTGGTGCCAGCCGCTTCCAGCACATCGAGAGTGTCGATGTGCATGCGATGGAAGATCAACGCCAGTTCGTTGATCAGCGCGATGTTGAGGTCACGCTGGGTGTTCTCGATCACCTTGGCGGCCTCGGCTACCTTGATGCTGGAGGCCTTGTGGGTGCCGGCGCTCACGACCCTCCGGTACAGCGCATCCACGAAATCGGCGGTTTCCGGGGTAGAGCCCGAAGTGACTTTCTTGATGGTGTCGAGCCGGTGTTCCTTGTCGCCCGGGTTGATGCGCTCGGGGCTGTAGCCGGCGAAGAAATCGACGTTGAATTTCAAGCCCGATTCACGCTCGATGATCGGCACGCACACTTCCTCGGTCGCGCCGGGATACACCGTCGATTCGAAGATCACCACGCCCCCGCGCCCGATGGCCTTGCCCACCGTGCGGCTGGCCGATTCCAGTGGCGCAAGGTCCGGCCGCTTGGCGCGGTCGATCGGGGTCGGCACGGTCACGATGAACACGTTGCAGCCCTTGAGATCCTCAATGTCCTGGCTGAAACGGAGCTGGGTGGTCGAAGCCAGTTCTTCGGGCGACACTTCCAGCGTATGGTCACGATGCTGCTTCAGCTCCTCGATGCGCGCCGCGTTGACATCGAAGCCGAGCGTGGGCAGCTGTCGACCGAAGCCGACCGCCAAGGGCAGGCCCACGTAACCGAGGCCGATCACGGCAAGGCGTGTGGCTTCGGGGCGGGGCAGCGACGCCTGGTTCATGACGCGTCCTTATGTTTTGGGCATCGGAAACCGCGGACCATGCGCGATACGTGCCAGCAGCGCCGCGGAAGGCGCCTATGCTCGCATGCGCCGCACGAAATTCAAAACAAACAGGGCCACGCCGATCAGCGCGATCCCGATCCATTCAGGTGCCGACGGCCGTTCGTGCAGCAGGCCCCAAGCGAACAACACGCCGGCAACGGGCACCGCAAGGCTGGTCAGGCCGGCCACGTTGGCGGGCAACTTCTGCACTACCAGCGCCCACAGCACCCAGCACACGCCGGACGAGAGCAGGCCGTTGTAGAGCAGCGCCGCAATGTACGAACCGGTCCACGCCACCGCGCGTTCGTGGCTGAGCAGCGCCAGCACCACCAATCCGATCGTCCCGACCAGTATCTGCCATGCGGTAAGGCGCAGCGGCGTCACGTCCGGATGGCGCTGGAACAGTCGCTTGGACAGCACGGTCGCGATCGCCCAGGCAAGACCGGCCAGGATCGCGAGCACGATGCTGTGCGGTTCGCCCAAGGGGCGCCATGGTTCGACCACGCAGATGAAGCCCGCCGCCGCGATCGCGATGCAGAACCAGCGTCGCGGACCGGGCTTGTCATTGAGCCACCACCA
>JBDZUX010000014.1:27924-62013 GCA_040255405.1 Lysobacteraceae bacterium | reverse complement strand
TAAAAAAACGGGCCATCCGGCCCGTTTTTCTTGAACGTCGTTCCAGCTACAGCCTCAGGCGCTGGCCGCCTCTTCCTCGGTCACCGCCTTCATCGACAGGCGGATGCGGCCCTGCTTGTCGACTTCCAGCACCTTGACCTTGACCACGTCGCCTTCCTTCAATTTGTCGGAAACCTTCTCGACGCGCTCGTTGGAAATCTGCGAGACGTGCACCAGGCCGTCCTTGCCGGGCAGGATGGTGACGAAGGCACCGAAATCCATCAGCTTGACGACCTTGCCTTCGTAGATGCGGCCGGGCTCGACGTCGGCCACGATCTGCTCGATGCGATGCTTCGCCGCATCGGCGGCTTCGCGGTTGACCGAGGCGATTACCACGGTGCCGTCGTCATTGATGTCGATGGTGGTGCCGGTTTCCTCGGTGATCGAGCGGATGGTGGCGCCGCCCTTGCCGATCACCTCGCGGATCTTGTCCGGGTGAATCTTGATGGTCAGCAGGCGCGGCGCGTATTCACTCATTTCGCCGCGCGGCGTGCTGATGGCTTTCGCCATCTCGCCAAGGATGTGCATGCGGCCGCGATGCGCCTGCGCGAGCGCGGTGCGCATGATTTCCTCGGTGATGCCATCGATCTTGATGTCCATCTGCAGCGCGGACACGCCTTCTGCGGTACCGGCCACCTTGAAATCCATGTCGCCGAGGTGATCCTCGTCGCCGAGGATGTCGGACAGCACCACGAAATCGTTGCCTTCCTTCACCAGGCCCATCGCGATGCCCGCGACCGGCGCCGACAACGGCACGCCCGCGTCCATCATCGCCAGCGAGGAACCGCACACCGACGCCATCGACGACGAGCCGTTGGACTCGGTGATTTCGGAAACCACGCGGATCACGTACGGGAATGCTTCCATCGACGGCTTGACCGCCTGCACGCCACGCTTGGCAAGACGACCGTGGCCGATCTCGCGGCGCTTCGGGCCGCCCATGCGGCCGCACTCGCCGACCGAGTACGGCGGGAAGTTGTAATGGAACAGGAACGTGTCCTTCGACTCGCCTTCCGGGGCGTCGATGATCTGCGAATCGCGGCCGGTACCGAGCGTGACGGTGACCAGCGCCTGCGTCTCGCCGCGGGTGAACAGCGCCGAGCCGTGGGTGCGCGGCAGCACGCCGACACGCACGTTGATCGGACGGATGTCCTCGAGACCGCGGCCGTCGATGCGCTGTTTGGTCTTGAGCACGCTGTCGCGCACGGTGTGGTATTCGAGGTCCTCGAACTCATCGGCGAGGTCCGCGGCCGGCCACGCCTTTTCATCAGCCTGTGCCTTCAACGCCGCGAGCACGTCGGCTTTCAATGCGGCGACCGCATCGCGGCGCTGCAGTTTGTCCTTGATCTGGAACGCGGCGGCCAGCTTGTCGCCGACTTCTCCGCGCACCGCGGCGACCAGTTGTGCATTGCGTTCCGGCGCCTGCCAGTTCCACGACGGCTTGCCGACTTCGGTCGCAAGTTCCGCGATCGCGCGGATTGCGGTCTGCATTTCCTTGTGGCCGAACGTCACCGCGCCCAGCATCACGTCTTCGGAAAGCAGCTTGGCTTCGGATTCCACCATCAGCACGGCGTTGGCGGTGCCGGCGACCACGAGGTCGAGCGCAGAGTCGTTCAACTGCGAATGACTCGGGTTCAATACGTACTTGCCCTCGATGTAACCGACGCGCGCGGCGCCGATCGGGCCCTTGAACGGAATGCCGGCCAGCGTCAGTGCGGCCGAGGCACCCAGCAACGCCGGGATGTCGCCGTTCACTTCCGGGTTCAACGACACGACCGTCGCGACGATCTGCACTTCATTCTTGAACGCTTCGGGGAACAGCGGGCGGATCGGACGGTCGATCAGTCGCGAGGTGAGCGTTTCCTTTTCTGTCGGACGGCCTTCGCGCTTGAAGAATCCGCCGGGGATGCGGCCGGCGGAGTAGAACTTTTCCTGGTAGTCGACGGTGAGCGGGAAGAAATCCTGCCCTTCGCGCGCTTTCTGCGCGGCGACCGCCGCGACCATCACCACGGTGCCGCCCATCGACACCATCACGGCGCCGGATGCCTGGCGCGCGATCTCGCCGGTTTCGATGGTGACGGCATGATCGCCGTACTGGAACGTCTTGGTTACTTTTGCCACGGGAGTTGTCCTTTGGTTTGTGCGTTCGCGTTGGGCAAACGCCGAAGGCCGGCGAGCGTTCGGATACGACGGCTGCCGGCGTGCAGGTTCGAAGGGGGCGTGTCGCTCAGCGACGCAGGCCGAGACGGCCGATCAGCGCCTGATAGCGCTCGGCGTCCTTGCCCTTGAGGTAGCCGAGCAGGCGGCGGCGATGGTTCACCATCTTCAAAAGGCCACGACGCGAGTGATGGTCTTTCTTGTGCGACTCGAAATGGTCGGACAACTGCTGGATGCGCGCGGACAGCAGCGCGATCTGCACCTCCGGCGAACCGGTGTCGGTCGGCGCGCGGCGATACGCTTCGATGATCTTGCTGGTTTGTTCGTTGGAAAGCGGCATGGGAGCCTTCTCGATCAATGGACGTGTGGAATGGAGCTGAACTCCGGCACGTGGCTTGTGCAACGACACAAGAGATGCCGTTGCACAAGCCGCCGCCGGGATGATTGAGACCCGAAGCTTGCGGGTCGGTGAGCCGAATAGTGTAACGGCAACAGATGGTTGGCAACAAGGGAAGTCCCGGCCATCGGCTGCGCTCCGACTGGACCCGCCACGCACCGACTCCAGCCACAAAAACGCCCCCGGACGAGCCGGGGCGTTCAAATCAGGGGATTCTCTTGCCTGCCGGCTGCCGTCCGGCATTGCAGCGAGGCTGACCCAAAGCCCCGGAGCAGCTTATCGACCCGTCTTGAGCAACTGCCAGAGCGACGCCTCGTCGGGAAACCCCGTCGGCCTGAAGTGGATGGAACGCTGGAATGCCGCCATCGCCTTCTGCACCGACGGCCCGTAAGAATCGGTGAGCTTGCCATGGTAGTACCCCCGCTGCGACAGGCGTTGCTGGACCTGTCTTATCACCCCTCCGTACAACATCACCTCCTGCCCGCCGGCGGCGACCTCGACTTTGGGCGACGGCGCACGCAGGCGGTCCTTCCAGTGGTACTTCACAAGCGAGTTGAGGACGGTGAATATCCGGGTTTCGGGGTGCTTCTCGCAGTACTCGCTGACCAGAGCCGCGTACAGCTCCGTGGTTTCGAAAGGAGCAGCATCGTACGTATCGCCCGCGTACTGATTCATTCCGGTGATGTAGCCGTCCATCCAACCGCCGATCACGTCGTAGGCGCTGGAGCGCGCCTTGCGCTGCTGGTTGTAGACCTGGCAGGTGACAAGGCCCGCGCCCCGAATGCCGTATTGCCCCTTCTGGCCGGCCGCAGCCGCCACGCGAACCGGTGCGAGCACAACGATGCAGAGGGCAAGCGCGCCCGGAAGCCTACACATGGGCCGCCCCTTCCGCTCGGTATTTGCCAGCGGCATCGCGCGAGTCACAAATCCTTCCGAAGTACACCAGGATCGGCAGTGCACCCAAGCCCAGCAGGAAGAAAAGCAGGCTGGGCGGCTCCGGCACGGCAGCCATGGAGCCGGTGTAGATCGTGAACGGTGCTGCGTCGATCGGGCTGAATCCTCCGAGCTGGAACGTGTTGTCCCAAATCGGGAAATCCAGCGTCGGCGTCGAGAAAAGATTGTCGTCCAGGCCCAGCAGCTGGCTGAGGCTTTCGCTTATATCGATGTCCCCCAGCTTCAACTCGAATTTCAGGAAGTCATACGTTCCGATCAAGCCGAGGTCGAGGTCCGTACTGTTCGTAAGCGGGGCGTCGAGCCAGAACGTAGGGCTGAAAGTCGTCGTCCCGAACAGCGCGAGGCTGGGAAGGTCCGCCCATGGGCCCTGCCAGCTGCTTTGCGGCCCCTCTTCGCCGGCAATGTCTACCGGGCGACTGAACGCCAGATCCACCATCAGCGTGGGATCAAGGTCGAAATCCTGCCCAAGGCTCAACTGCGGCCCAATGTTGAGATCGATGGGCGCAAACCCCAGCTGCAACAGACCCAGATCCACGTCGAGATTGGTGGGGATGCCTGCGAGGGACGACAAATCCGGCACGTCGATCGTCGCGGTCAAAAGCGGGTCACTGCCGCTCGATGAAATCTTGTTGCCGTTCACGCCTCCCGTGGTCACGACGTCGGGGACGTTGGTGGATACCGTTCCGATTTCGCTTCCCTCCCACTGGATCGGAACCTCTTCGCCGCCCAGCGGCACATGCGCGACAGAACCGTCGTCCGCGCCATTCGGAATCACACCCGGCAAGACCTCCAGCTCGTTCGGGGTCAGCGCCAGAAGCTCCTGATTGATGTTGATCGACGGCAGCGGCGTGGAGCTGCTGGAACAGGCGCCAAGGAAGCACCCCTTTGCGAAAAGCAGCCCGGAAAAATCGGCAACGAGGCTCATGTTGGCCGTAGCGTCGGGGGACTGGGTACTGATGATTCCGTTGTCGAGGGTGCTGTCCGTGGCCAGGTTGAAGAACTGATGCTGCTGCACCGCGTGTGGCACCTCCGCTGTCGCCCCGAAGCCGACGTTTGCATTGACGGAGCCACTATCGACCGTGTAGCCAAAATTGAGCCCAATCCGGCCATTGGCCAAGTACCCCACCTCCGCCCCCGTGCCGAGGACAAACCCGCCGAAGGTTTTTCCCCCGCCGAACGGTGTTCCAATGAATTTCGACCCACTTTCGACGAAAGCGTTATCCGCCCCCCACATACTTTGATTTTGCGTCGCGAAGTTCAACGGACCCGCATCGTAAATGCTGGTGGCGAACGCAGGGCCCGCCGCAACTGCCGCACCCAACAGACAGAACACCATGGGCACGGTGCGGGTTGCAGGCCAACGCCACGGCGCATGAGATATTGCTTTCTTGGTATTCATGACTTGTCTCCTCTGCAGACAATGCCTGGCTCGTTGCCCCTGATGGGCATCGGGCAATCCGGCGATCGGTTTATTGGGTGGCGTGGAATGCGTGGCAATCCGGGCCGCAACTGCAGGCGTTCAGCCGAGCGCGAACGACGCGACATCAGGAAAAGGATCGGGCCTCTCACACCTTTCCGAATCCCCTTCCCGGATTGACCAAGGCAACCTTTGTTTCGCCCGTGTTGCCTACGCCAAGCTCGCGCTCATCCCTGTCGCTTCCGGCGCGTGCGTTCTACGCCGCCGCCTTTCCCGCGCGAACCCGAGACCCAGCAGCCCCATGCCCAACCCCAGCATACCCAGCGATCCGGGCTCCGGTACCGCCGTGGTTCCGCCCTGTTCCGGCGTGTAATAGAACCAGCCTCCGGTCGAGGCGGGCAGCTCCGCGTAGCCGTTCCCGGTGCCATAGGTGAAGGCGGATTCGTTGTCATACGCCGAGCTGACCGAAGACTGGAAATAGAACATGTACGACGTGTTGGGCAGCCCGAGCGTGAGTGAATCGTTGGTGACCCCGCCGAGAAAATAGGTCGTACCAAAAATATTGCTGGTCGTGTGAGTCGGACCCATCATGCCGATCAATGGGAGCAACGACGGACTCGGTCCGGATGGATCGAATGGGTTCCAGTTGCCAATGGCCGAATACGATCCGAAACCATTCAGTGGAATACCGATGTCTCCCCAGAACTGGCTGACAGCCGCGTTGCTGGCCCAGGTGAGGCCGGTGAGTGATCCGGTACATGTGCCACCCGGACAGAGCGTCTGGATGTTGCCGTAAATTTTCCCGCTGGCGACGTTCGGAGACACCCAGGCGCGACCCGTTATCGGGTCGGTCGCTGCGAGGTATGGCGCGCCGGACTGGTTGAAAAAAATGGTCGGGCTGAAGTTCAAGGAGCTGGCGCGGGCGAAGCCGGGCGCCACGGCGAGAGAGACGGCAATACCGATTGCCGCCGCCGAGCGAGACACGAGTTGCGAGCGGTTCATGACGACCTCCTGTTGTGCACGGACGAGAAGCGGACCGGATGCGTGACGACCGAAATCACGCAGGCGATACGATGTGATGCGAATCACGGATTCGTGCGCGTGAGGCTAGCCATCGGTGCGTGGAAACACATCCCCGAGTTCGGGGGTCCGATAGAAAATTTTTTCCGCTGCGCTCGGGAGCGGGCCGCGGGCGCGACACCCAGGCAGCTCGAGCGGCTCCATCGCGCGTGGCGCGCTCCCATCACCCTGCCTGGTGGCGGGTCACCCGGATGCAGGCGTCGCCTGCCCCACGCCAGCCGGCATCACGGGCACGTTCAGGCGCAAACACACGCCACGGCCGGGCGCGGTATCGATGCCAAACTCGGCGTTCAACCGGCGTGCGCGCGACGCGAGGCTGGCCAAGCCTGCGCCCGCGGAGTTCGACGACGCATCGAACCCGAAACCGTCGTCGCGGATTTCAACGCGAAGCGTTGCGTTCTGGCAGCCCACGTCCACGCGCACCTCGCTCGCGCCGCTGTGTTTCAGAACGTTGGTCAGGGCTTCCTGGATGAAGCGCAACACATCCAGGCTTTTACTGGGCGGCAGGTGCAGGCGGTCGAGGCCGGCCAGCCGCCAATCGGTGGCGATGCCGGCATTGTCCAGCCGATCACTCCATCGATGTTGCAGGGATTCCAGCGGTTCCACGAGATCGCCGCTGACAGCGTCCGTGGTAGTATTGACGACAAGGTGCAAGTCATCGCGCAACGACTTCAGTGTTTCGACAGCGTACCCATCGGGGTTCACACCGGCCGGGCCGTGTTCCAGCGCCGCGATGGCCGATACCAGGCTGCCGCCAAAGCCGTCGTGCAGGTCGCGCACCAGATCGAGGCGCGCGCCGATTTGTGCATTGGCCAGCGCCAAACGATGTTCGCGGCCGAGCGTTTCCGACAGCCGCGCGGTGGCGCCGTCGACCCGCACGCGCAACTGGTAGTTGAAATCCTCGACTTGCCGCATCGCAGCGGCGAAGCGATGCGCCAGCACCACGCTCATGCCAATCAGTGTGAACGGTGCAGTGATCGAGGCGATGTAGGCACGATCGCGAACCACCTCGAAGAACCGCAGCACGTCGTGCACGATCGCCAGCAGCGGAAGCGCCAGGCACAGCGCCAGGATCAGCATGTCGGGCTGCCGCTTGCGCAGTGCGTAGCCGATGAACACCAACGGCACCCCGAAGTACAGCGCGATGTCGATGGGCGCGAGTTGGAACCGCCACGCCCCCAAGAGATGCGGGGCGAACGCGGCGCACAGCGCAACCGCGCCGGTGTACGCCCACAATGCGACTTCGATGCGCAACCAGCGTTTGCCGCAAAAACGCAGCAGGAAAACCGCGAGCGCGACGGTACCGGCCACGTAGAACACCATGTTCCACGACTGGAATGCGTCGGTGCTGCCAAACGGCCACGTGCTGGGCGCGACGTTGTTCCAGTCCCAAGCGCCGATCAGCAAGGTGCTGGCAGCGAACCAGCCATACAGCGCGTCGCGGCGGCGAAACAGCCACAACACCAGAAACACCACACCCATGGCCAGGAAAAACGCCTGGTTGTACAGGCGCAGTTGGTAGCGGATCAGCCAACCCGTGTGGTACTGCCCGTAGACCGAAGCCGGCACGCCGACGCTGACGAGACCCAGGCCGGGTTGGTAATCGGCAAGCCCCGACACGCGTACCAGCAAGGTGTTGGTGCCGGCCCGCAGAATCGGCGCATCGACCACGAAATACTGCGGCTTGATCCAGCTGCGGGAAAGCGGTTCGACCAGGTTGGGATCGCGGTGGATCAGGCTGCCATTGAGGTATACCGCGTCGGCGAGCGTGACCTGGTTGAGCAGAAGCCCGACCGGTTGGCTCGCCTGCTTCTGCTGCCATGTCAGTCGATACCATACGACGCCGTCGTGACGCGGCCAGCGACGCGACCAGTCGTCGGGCAGCCTGACGGGAATCCAGCCCGTCGTGGGTGGTCTCGCGAAATCCCAGTCCGATGGCGCAGCGTCGGCCTTCCGCAGGGTGAGGATGGGCACTTCGGCACGCGCGGTGGCGCACGCGCATATCGACAACAACAGCAACAGCCACGCGGCACGGGGCACGTGTCGCAACGGCGTCATCGCAGCAACCCTCGCGCCTGCGCCTCGAACACCGCAGCCGCGCGCGAACCCACCGCGAGCTTGCGGTAAATCCGCTTGGTGTAATCCTCGATGGTGAAGCGCGACAAGCCGGTCAGTTCGGCGATCTGACGGTTATTGTGGCCGTGCGCGACCAGGTCCAGGATCTGGCATTCGCGCCCGGACAATGCGTCGCCCGCCACCCCGGGTTTCGCCACGGGCGCAGCGCCCGGCAACGCCGCCAAGATGCGGCGCGCGACGAACGGGTCGATCGGCGCGCCGCCACGCTGGATGTTTTGCAGTGCGAGCGAAAGTTCCGCGTCATCCCGGTCCTTGAGCAGATAGCCGATTGCGCCCGCGCGCAGTGCGGCAAGCACCGTATCGCCATCGCCAAAAGCGGTGATCACCAGACACGCAACGCCGGGATGCCACGCCTGCAGCCATGCGATCAGGTCGACGCCATTGCCATCGGGCAGGCCAATATCCACGAGCGCAATGTCGAACCCCCCTGCATTCGCCGCGGAACGCGCATCGGCCACGCTGCCGGCGATGGTGGTGACCAGCCCCTCGCCCACGATGGCACCGAGCAACTCGCAGAGACGTCGCTGGCCCGGGGCGTTGTCCTCGACGACAAGGACACGGCGCAGCGAAATCACATCGGGTGCAGTCATTCGGCTTCCTGGATCCCGAAACGGACGGGTGGCTCAAGCGTCTTCCAGTGGCGCCGGGAACCCGTCTGGGTTGCCGGGTTTTCCAGCAAATGCACCATTCCCCCGATGACCGGGATTCCAGCAACGATGCGGCGATGCTGGGAACGGCGCAAACCGTTGGACACCGGGCGCGACAGTCCCGAGAAAAACCCACAGCCCCTGCCGGACAACCTCCAATCAGGCCGACCTCCCATCCGGCTGATGCGTGCAAGCGTAACCCGTTCGCTGCCCGTGGTCACCCGCAGGCCTGCCAATACATGCCCCCCACGAAAAACGCCCCGGACGAGCCGGGGCGTTCAAATCAGCAGCCAAAGCTTTGCGGGCTCTGGATTACTTGCTGCTCGTCGCTGGCGCCGAGGACATGGCCTTCTTGGCGTGATGGTGGTGCTTCATGGCGTGATGCTTCACGGCATGATGCTCGGCCTTGGCGGCCGGGGCAGCCTTGGCAGCCGGAGCGGCGGCCGGAGCCGAGCTGGCCGGGGTGGTCTGGGCGGCAAACGCCGGGATCGAGAACGCGGCCGCGACGAGGGCGGCGAGGATCAGCTTGCGCATTGCAATGGTCTCCTGGAATGCACGGACCACGATGGCCCGGGCGCGCGGATGTTCCGCCCGATTGGCCGTCTGGATGCTGAACGTCCGCGAAAGATTCTTGTACCCCATCCCGCAACCCCGGGTCGTTCCGAGGATTGACCGTCGCGCCCTGGTTCGCCATCCTGACCGGCTGCATCTTTCGCGTTCACTGGACCCGCCGCATGGCCGCTTCAACTCGTTACAACGCCGCCGACATCGAAGTGCTGTCGGGCCTCGAACCGGTACGCCGCCGCCCCGGCATGTATACCGACACCACGCGGCCCAACCATCTGGTGCAGGAAGTCGTCGACAACTCGGTGGACGAGGCGCTGGCCGGTCACGCCAGGCAGATCGACGTCACGGTCCACAAGGACGGCTCGGTCACCGTGATCGACGACGGCCGCGGCATGCCCGTCGACATCCACCCCGAGGAAGGCGTGTCGGGCGTGGAGCTGATCCTGACCCGCCTGCACGCCGGCGCCAAGTTTTCCGACCGCAACTACACGTTTTCGGGCGGCCTGCACGGGGTCGGCGTATCGGTGGTGAACGCACTGTCTTCCTTCCTTGAAGTGCTGATCCGCCGCGAAGGTACCGAATACCGGATGCGCTTCAAGGACGGCGAGCCGGTCGGCAAACTCGAAACGCTGGGCGAAGTGCCCAAGCGCCGCACCGGCACCACGCTCAGGTTCCTGCCCAACCCCAAGTACTTCGACTCGCCGAAAATTTCGCTGCCGAAGTTGAAGCACCTGCTGCGCGCCAAGGCGGTGCTGTGCGCGGGACTGACCGTGCGGCTGCTCGATGAAGCGTCCGGCGAACAGGAGGCATGGCGCTACGAAGACGGTCTCGCCGAATACCTGAAATCGGAACTCGCTGGCGCGCCCTGCCTGCCGCCCGACCTGTTCGTGCACCACGCGCCGCGCGACGACGGCGGCGTCGATGCGGCGTTCGCATGGGTGCCCGATGGCGAACTGGTGCAGGAAAGCTATGTCAATTTGATTCCGACCCTCCAGGGCGGCACGCACGTCAACGGTTTGCGATCCGGCTTGACCAACGCGATGCGCGAGTTCTGCGACCTGCGCAACCTTTTGCCGCGCGGCGTGAAGCTGGCGCCGGAAGACGTGTGGGAACGCGTGGCCTTCGTGTTGTCGGTGAAGATGCGCGATCCGCAATTCGCCGGCCAGATCAAGGAACGCCTGAGCTCGCGGGATGCCGCCAGTTCGACCGAGAACTCGATCCACGATGCGTTCTCATTGTGGCTGAATCAGAACGTCGCAGCCGGCGAGGCGATTGCGCAGCTTGCGATCGAGCACGCCGCCGCGCGCATGAAGGCCGCCAAGCAGGTCGTGCGCAAGAAGATCACGCAAGGCCCCGCCCTGCCCGGCAAGCTGGCCGATTGCGCATCGTCCGACCCCGATCGCACCGAATTGTTCCTGGTGGAAGGTGACTCCGCCGGGGGTTCCGCGAAGCAGGCGCGCGACAAGGATTACCAGGCGATCCTGCCCCTGCGCGGCAAGATCCTCAACACCTGGGAGGTCGAATCGGGTGCGGTACTGGCATCGGAGGAAGTGCACAATCTCGCCGTCGCGATCGGTTGCGATCCCGGCAGGGACGATCTTTCCGGCCTGCGTTACGGCAAGATCATCATCCTTGCCGACGCGGACTCGGACGGCCTGCACATCGCCACGCTGTTGTCGGCGTTGTTCCTCAAGCATTTCCCGGCGCTTGTGCGCGAAGGCCATGTCTGCGTCGCGATGCCGCCGCTGTTCCGCGTGGACGTGGGCAAGCAGGTTTTCTACTGCCTCGACGAATCCGAACGCGACGCATTGTTGAAGCGCATCGAGCGCGACAAGATCAAGGGCGCCGTCAGCGTCACCCGCTTCAAGGGGCTGGGCGAGATGAACCCCGCGCAATTACGCGAATCGACCATCCATCCCGATACGCGGCGGCTCGTGCAACTGACCATCGACGATGGCGAAGCGACATCGAAATTGATGGACATGCTGCTCGCCAAGAAGCGCGCCTTCGATCGCCGCAACTGGCTGGAAGAGAAAGGCGACCTGGCTTCACTGGAAGTTTGAGAAGGCCGGGGACTCGGGGCTCGGAAACGTCAACACCGTCGTCATTCCGGCGAAAGCCGGAATCAATTTTTTGCCCTTGCCTCGCCCGCAAAACGAAGTGGATTCCGGCTTCCACCGGGGTGGCGGCGCGAATTTCGTTTCGAGCGCACGCTTCTACAAGCGCCGATGCGCACCGGGCGTGGCGTCGGCGTGGGTCTTCCACAATCGCCGCAATTGCCGTGCCGATCCGACCCCCGCGCTTTCCGCGGCGACCTCCACGCTGTTTCCATTCGTCAGCGCCTGCCGCGCCAAGGCCACGCGCAGGCGCGCATGGTAGTCGTGCACCGACATGCCCGCCGAGTCGCGAAAGCGCCGCGTCAAGGTCCGCACGCTCATGTGGCCAAGCCCGGCCAGTTGCGCCAGCGTCCAGTCGCGCTGCGGCTCGTGGGTCATGACATCCTGTATCACGTGGACGCGCGCATCCATGTGGTTGCGGCCTTCGAGCCAGGGCGACAGCGCGGGATCGTCGGGTGCGCGCCGCAGGTACACGACCATCTCCCGCGCGACTTCGACCGAAATCCGTGGTGATGCCATCCGCGCGATCAGGTGCAACGCCAGGTCGATGCCGGCGGTGATGCCGGCGCTGGTGCAAATGCTTCCATCCTCCACGAACACGCGGCTGTCCAGGACCTCGGCGTGCGGTGCGATTTCGCGCAGCGCCGCGACCAGCGTGTGATGGGTGGTGCAGCGGTGTCCCTCCATCAGGCCGGCGCGCGCGGCAATCAGCGCACCCGAACACACGCAGGCGAGGCGAGGCGGCGGGTCCATCCGCCGCAACCAGGACGTGATTGCCCGGGTGCCGCGCGAATCGTTCGCGGCGGCATCACCGGCCACTCCGCACACGACCAGCAGTGCACCCGGCTCGACCCGCTCCGGCAAGGGTTCGACTCCGGCCAGGCCCGGTCCCACCGAGGTGGCAACCGTTTCACCGGGTTCGATGGCTGCCGTCGTGTGCAGGCGAAATCCTGCGCCGAAATTGGCCGCGATGCGGAACGCCTCGGCCGCGCCGGCGAAATCCAGCAGGACCACGCCGGGCGGCAACACGAACCAGACGTCAGTCGCCGGCGACGAGGGCATCGACGCTGCGGATGCGGGCAAAGCGACCATCGAGCACCAGTTCCGTGCGCTGCTTGATCTCGTCCACATCGTAGCGGCGACCGCTGGCGGCGTGGACCATCGGAAAGGTCAAGGTCGCCTCGGTCACGAAGTCGACATCAAATCCGAGGTCGGAAGCGACGCGCGAAGTGGTTTCGCAACACTGCTCGGTGCGGATGCCGATCACGACCAGGCGATGGATGTCGCGCTCGCGCAGCCACTGTTCCAGCCCGGTGTCGGTGAAGGCGTTGTGCACGCTCTTCCGGAAGGTCACCGCGACAGCTTCCGGCATCCAATCAAGCGGACGCACCAGCCCCGCAGCGGGCCCGAATGGGCCATCGTTGTTTTCCTGGTGCAGGATGCGCACCACCGGCCACCCGCGATCCGCGGCCGCCCGCAGCACCCGCAGTGCGGCGTCCCGGAACGCGGGTACATCGTCTTCGCGCCAGTAGGAAGTCCGCGGGAACGATTGCTGGATATCAACGGCGAGTACGGCGGTATCGGCAGGCATGGGCAAGGTCCTCGAGTCGGGAGGCGTCATTGTGGGCAGCCGGGCCGCCACCGGCGAGTACCTACCCGGACCGAATGCGGACGGATCCGGCCATGCAAGCCGGGGTGCCGAAGCCATGCTGCGGCTTTGCGCCAACTCGCGGCGGCGGTATCGTGGCGGCTTCGCATTCCCGGGAACCGGAACATGGCCCTGACGCCGCCCTTCAACCTGCAACACTGGATCGATGAACACCGTCACCTGCTGAAACCACCCGTGGGCAACAAGTGCATCGTCGACGGCGACTTCATCATCATGATCGTCGGCGGCCCGAATGCGCGCAGCGACTATCACTGGGACGAGGGCCCCGAGTTCTTCTATCAGCTCGAGGGCGAAATGGTGTTGCGCGTGCAGGATGACGGCCAGCGTCGCGATCTGCCGATCCGTGCCGGCGAGATGTTTTATCTGCCGCCGCGGACGCCGCATTCGCCACAGCGAATGGCCGGCTCGGTCGGCCTGGTGATCGAGCGCCGCCGCCTGCCGCACGAGAAAGACGGCCTGTTGTGGTTCTGCGAAAACTGCAACGGCAAGTTGTACGAGGAATACTTCGTGCTGCAGAACATCGAAAAGGATTTTCCGCCGGTGTTCGAACACTATTACGGTTCGCTGGAAGCGCGCACGTGCAAGCACTGCGGACACGTCGGCCAACCGTCGGCGAAGTGAGCGCCGCGGACACAGGAATGTTCGTGGTGCCGGGGGCGGGGATCGAACCCGCATGCTCTTGCGAGCGAGGGATTTTAAGTCCCTTGCGTCTACCAGTTTCGCCACCCCGGCGCCGGTCCGCGCGCTCGGTCACGCGGCCCCCATGGTAGCCGTGTAGCCGTGCCTTCCAGGGACGACAGCCAAATACCGGATCGGCACCTCTCCCGCCACTCATGAAAAAACCGCACCGGGCTCCCTGCCCGGTGCGGTTGTCGTCGTCTCCGCTGGCGATCGCGGCGCCCTGTCTGCGCAGCGACCGTCCTATCAATGGCTTCCGAGCGCGCTGGCCGCCGCATCGACCCTGAAGCTGCCGAGGCCCGTGGCCCAATCCCAACCCAGTTCGGTGGGATACCCGTGGTTGGTGCCCGATGTCACGTCATGCAGCACGCTCGCCGGCAGTGCGTACAGGTGCGGCGCCGCGAAGCCCAGGGCCGGATTGGCCTCCAGGATTCGAGCCCAGGCGCCAGCGAACAAGGGCGCGGAAAGGCTGGTGCCTCCGACCTGATAGTAGTGCCCATAGTTCAGCACCACCGCACCCGAGCTCGGGTTGCCATCGAATGCCACGTCGGGTCCGCGCGCACCCGCAAACGTGCCGTACGTCAGGCCCGCTTGCCATGGTTGAGCCGTTTCAGCGGAGCTCGGGCTGCCGCCCGAGCCCGCCCACACGTTTTCGTTGGCCCAGCCGTTCGCGGAAGTCAGCAACGTGGTGCCGCTGACGGCCACTACCCACGGCGAGCTGGCCGGGTAGCTGGCGGAATCCAGGGGATTCCCGAATCCGCACTCGTCCGCACCGGAGTCGCCGGTCGAAACCGAGAAGGTTTGTCCCTGCGCGGCCCCGATCTGGAACAGGGCGTCGTTCGCCTGCATCGAACCGTCACCGCCCTGGTTCGCATCCTGATAGCGCTCGCACTCGCCGAACGAGGCATTGATCACCATGGGCAGTGGTTCGCCGAGCGTGGGGCTTACGATTTCGTTCAATGCATCGGTGATCGTGGTGTTGTATGGGCCGTTGGCAGCGTAAAAGGTCATGCTCTTCACGCCGCCGCTCATGCCGACGATGATCTGGCTGTCCATGTCCCACTCAATCGAACCCTGGTCGACGTTGCCATTGCAGGTGGGATCGCCGATCGAGGTGCCGCCCAGGCCCTCGCCAGTGTCAGGGTCAATGCCGTTGATGTCGGTGCACACCACTTGCGCGTTGACGGGCGACAAACCGTTGACGGCGGTGAAGGTATCGAGATCGTCGATCGTCTGCGCCATGCTGCCCCAGCCCCATACCGCCACGGCGACATCGGATGCCGGAGGCAGGTCCGACGCGTTGTAGATGTCCGCGAACTCCTGTGGAAAATGGGCGCCGATGCGGAAACCGACATGCGTCTTCAGCGTGTGCGCCTTGTGCACCGTTTGCAGGCCCAGCACCGCCTGCACCGTATCCTGCAGGGCAGCCGGGATACGGATCGGCGAGTTGTTGGCGAAGGCCGCGCGGCCATCATGGGTGCGCACATCCACCAGCGACGTCTTGAACGCGGACTGCACCACGGCGGCGGTGCCAGTCGCGTTCACGATCATCCGGTTGGATGCGATGCTGACGCCGTCGAAGCCAGCGTTCTCGAGATAATCCGCGACAGCTTCGGCCTGGACCTGGGTGGGCAGGTGGCTCTGCAATTGCACGCGGCTCATCGTCTGCGGCGACGCCGGCGTGGATGGCGCGCGGGCGTGCGCGAGGAACGCCTGCATGCTTGCCTCGTCGCGCAGCTTCAGGACCACGGAAACGCGGATCCGCTTGTTCAACGGCACCGCGCTCTGGACGATGTCGCCCTGACCGAGATGTGTCGCATTGGTGAGCAGGCTGAATTGCACTGCGGTCGGTGCGGCGGCGATCGCCGTACCCGCGACGCCCAGGGCACCGGCCACGAAGAACGAAAGAATCCGGCGATTCAAACGGGCATGGTTCTCGAACATGGTTGGATCCTCCCTGCGGTGTGTGAAGAACATCGGAATCGATGCATCGTCCGCTGCCATGCGATCGACATCATCAAATCCGCTTGCCTTTATCCCGTCACCTCCTCTTTGCACCCATGCTGCACCATCAATGCCGAATTGATGGATCTTCGTTGGCAGCAGAACGACCCAAGATGATATTCCTCTCTGCAGCGATCTGCCGTGCATCCAGGGCACCCGCGATCAGCCCGTGCCCGTGCGCGGGCCGGGGCACCCGATTGTCGCAACCGTGTCACACCGACCAATACCGCGGCCTTGGGCGGCATGACCTCCGCGCCACCGGATCGTGGGTGGCGAAGGGCATTCGTGGGCTTCTGGCGGGCGGACTGCGCGCTCCGTGAACGTGCCCGAACCAGGTGATCGCAACCCGGAATCCTGCAACGCATCTGGAGGCCAGGGTCGGAATCGAACCGGCGTACGCGGATTTGCAGTCCGCTGCATGACCACTCTGCCACCTGGCCGGTGACCGGAACGGCCCGGTCGCTCCTGCGTGGGCTTGTTCCAAACGGAACCGCCTTGCGCGGCCCCGAAAAAACAGACCCCGGCGTGGCCGGGGTCTCGAAAACCTGGAGCGGGAAACGAGACTCGAACTCGCGACCCCGACCTTGGCAAGGTCGTGCTCTACCAACTGAGCTATTCCCGCGCGAGCCGGCAATGATACGTGGCGCCGCGGCCGGGTTCAAGCCTCCGGAGGCCGTTCGCCGCCCGGCATCCGCCCGTTCTGCAACACCGGCCACGCGGCCTTCATGTAGACGAGGCCGGACCAGATCGTCAGGATGGCCGCGACCACCAGCAAGACCTCGCCGACGTACCAGCCGCGCAGGAAAGTGGCGTCCTTGTCGCGCTCCCACAACAGCAGCAGGATGGCCACGATCTGCATCACCGTCTTGAACTTGCCGATCCACTGCACCTTCACGCGGCCGCGCTCGCCCACGAACGCCATCCATTCGCGCAATGCCGACACCGCGATCTCGCGCCCGACGATCACCGCGCTGGTGACCGCCAGCAGGGCGGTCGGATGACTCTGCACCAGCACGAACAGCGTCACCGCCATCATCAACTTGTCGGCGACCGGGTCGAGAAAGGCGCCGAACGCGGATTCCATGTGCCAGCGCCGCGCGATCCAGCCATCCAGCCAATCGGTCAATGCCGCCAATGCGAACACCGCGACCGCGGCGATGTTGGCGAATCGCAGTGGAATCGCCGGGATCGCCTCATGCGAATAGAACGCCACCACCATCACCGGCAGCAGCAGCACGCGAAACAGGGTCAGCCAGGTCGGCAGGTTGATGCGCACCGGTTTTGCTCCGAACGAACCGCACCAGTGTCGCACACGAGCGACGAACCGTCAGGCGAAATCGCAATCCCGTATCCGGCCTCGGGGCGGTCCCAACCCGGCGACGGCTTGTGGCGGTGACAGATCCGGCCTGTAGCCCCGTATTCGGGTTGCTCCAGAACGACTCCCCTCGCAAGCCACGCATGGATGTCCGTTCCGGATGCCGCTCGAGCTGACAGCCTCGGCTGCGTTGGTTCTGGGTGATCCAGCGACCGCCGACGACAGCGTCAATGCAGGAATGCGTGGATCCGCTCGGCCAGGTCCCGGTTGATGCCGCGCACGCGGCACAGTTCCTCGACACCGGCCGATACCACGCCGGCGTGCCCGCCGAACGCCTTCAGCAATGCCGAGCGCCGGGCCGCGCCGATGCCGGGCACGTCTTCCAGCATGCCCCGCTCGCGGGCTTTTTCGCGGCGTTTGCGATGGCCGGTGATCGCGAAGCGATGGGCCTCGTCGCGCACCGCGTCGATCAAGTGCAGCGCCGGCGAATCGGGGCCGGGTTCGAGTTCGCGTCCGCTGTCGCCCAACACCAGGGTTTCTTCGCCTTCACGGCGCGACGGGCCCTTGGCCACGCCCACCACTTCGATGCCGTTCAACCCCAGGTCCTGCAGCACCGACAACGCCTGCGCCACCTGGCCCGCCCCGCCATCGATCAGCAACACGTCGGGTGCTTCACCTTCGCCGCGCGCCAGCGCCTTGAAGCGGCGTTCCAGTGCCTGCCGCATCGCGGCGTAATCGTCGCCACCGGTGATGCCGCGGATGTTGAAGCGGCGGTAATGCTGCTTCTGCGGACCTTCGGGGCCGAACACCACGCACGACGCCACGGTTTCCTCGCCCATGGTGTGGCTGATGTCGAAGCATTCGAGACGTTGCGGCGTCTCGTCGAGTTGCAGCAATTCGCGCAGCGCTTCGAAACGCGTGTGCAGGGTCTGCCGGCTGGTCAGCCGCGCCACCAGCGCGGCCTCGGCGTTGCGCGCGGCCATCTCCACGAAACGCGCCCGTTCGCCACGGACGCGCCACTTCAGGGCGATCTCGCGCCCGCGTTGCGCGGACAGCATCTCGGCGAGCGCCCCGGCGTCGGCCGGCTCGCGATCGCACACGACCTCGTCCGGCGCCGGCTGGTCGAGGTAGTACTGCGCGAGGAATTGCCCGAGCACGTCTTCCGGCACGGAATCGAAAGCCAGTTTCGGGAAGTGCGCGCGCGACCCCAGGCTGATGCCGTTGCGGAAGAACAGCACCGACACGCAGGCGACGCCGTCCTCGACGCGGCACGCGAACACGTCCATGTCGGCGGTGGCGCCGTGTACGTAATTCTGGGCCTGCAGGCTGCGCAGGGTCGCGATCTGGTCGCGCAGGCGCGCGGCGCGCTCGTAATCCTGGCGCGCGCTGGCGGCATCCATCCTCGCGGCGAGTTCACCCAGCACCGCGTCGTTGCGGCCTTCCAGGAACATCACCGCGTGCCGCACGTCCTCCGCGTACTCCTCCGGATCGATGAGCGCGACGCACGGCGCACTGCAGCGCCCGATCTGGTAGAGCAGGCACGGGCGCGAACGATTGCGGAAATAGGTGTTCTCGCAGGTGCGGACCTTGAACAGCTTCTGCATCAGCGCCAGGCTTTCGCGCACCGCGTGCGCGCTCGGGTATGGCCCGAAGTAGCGGCCCTTCTCGCGCTTGGCGCCGCGATGGAACACGATGCGCGGAAACGGGTCGTCCGACACGAAGATGTACGGATAGCTCTTGTCGTCGCGCAACATGATGTTGTAGCGCGGCTTCAGCGACTTGATCAGTTGCGCTTCCAGCAGCAGCGCCTCGCCCTCGGTGCGCGTCAGCGTCACCTCGATCCGCGCGATCTGCGAGACCATCGACGCGATGCGCGGCTCCAGGTTCGGCTTCAGGAAATAGTTGCCGACCCGCTTCTTGAGGTTGCGCGCCTTGCCCACGTACAGCAACCCGTCGTCCGGGGCAAACATGCGGTACACGCCGGGCGAAGTGGTGAGGGTGCGGACGAAGGCCTTGCCGTGGAAGGCCGTTGCATCGGACTGCATGGCGGTATTGTAGCCGGGCCATCGTGCAGCTTGGCCGCATACGGAAGCTTTCGTGCCACCCTGTCCTCAATATTTTCTACGCCGACCAGGCCCGGTCCAGCGTCAGAAAGATCATCGCATTTGCACGTTGGCGCTGAGCGTAGCGAAGCCCAACGAAAGCTGTTGGGCTTCGCGGATGGAGCCCGCTCGGCCCAACCTGCGGGAGAGCAAGCCACGCATGCCGCGACGTCACTCGTCCACCGCCACCCGCTCGCAGGTCCCGCGTTCCGGATCGATGCGCAGGATGGCGTGATCGTTGCGATCGGCCACCCACAGCGAATCCGCCGCAAACGACAGGCCCTGCGGTTCGTGCAACGGGTAGTCGAATTGCAGCGTCGCGACTTCGCCGCTGTACGGATCGAGTACGCACAATCGGTCGTTGCAGGTGTCGGCGAGGTACACGCGGTTTTCGGCGACCGCGATGCCCGACGGATAGGCGAGCCGCGCCGTGCGGCCCGCGCCGTCGTGCCGCCCCGGTTCCCACGGCGAGGAACCGACCAGCGTGGTGAGCGCGAGGTCGGCGAACCGCAGGCGCCGGATCGCGTTGCCGCCTGCGTCCGCGATCAATACCTGCCCTGGCATCGACGCCAGGGCCAGCGGTTGCGACAACGACGATTGTCCGCCGATGCCGTCGCGCACGTCGCTGCGGCCATCGCCGGCGACCGTCTCGACGCGCTGGTGGTGCAGGTCTGCGCGCAGGATCTGGTGCTGCCCCGACGCCGCCACGTACAGCATCGCGCCTTCGACCGCGACTGCGTGCGGCGCACTGATCGCGACATGCAGCCCGCCGCCCTGTTCCTCGACGTTGCTGTAGACGGGACGCCCAGAGCCGAGCACCGTTTCGACCTCGCCCGCGTCCAGCCGCACGCGCCGCACGCAATGGTTGCCGGCGTCGGCGACGTAGAGCATGTCGTTGTCGATCGCCAGCCCCTGCGGAAGCTGGAACCCGCAGGCCGCCAGTTGTCCGTCCCAGTTGCCCGGCGTGCCCGAGCCGAATTGCCGCAGCACCCGCCCATCGTGGCTGCACTCGAGGATGCGGTGGTGCCCGGAATCACTGACGAACAGGCGCGTGCGCGTGGCCAGGGCATGCGCGGGAAACGCCAGCGGACTCGCCGGTTCGGCGCGCACGTCGCACAGCGGCGCCGGTACCGGCGCGGGCAACGCCGAACTTTCCGCATGCATCTGGTCGCGCAACTGGACGATCGCGTCCTCGATTTCCTGGCTGCGGCCTTCGCCCACCAGACGGGCCGCGAGGCCGCCGTTCGCGTCAACCAGCAAGGTGGTCGGCCAGGCCGGGATCGTGAGCTGCTTCCAGGCCAGCCAGTCGCCGTCGTTCGCGACCGGCGCACGCAGCCGGTTGCGATGCGCCGCCTTGAGCACCGCAGCATCGGATTGCTGCGACGCAAAGCGCGGCGTGTGCACGTATACCGGCACGAATGCGCTCGGCATCTTCTTTTCGAGCTGGCGCAACTCGCCCAGCATGTTGGCGCTGCTGACGCTGCTCGCGTTCCAGAACAACACCAGCACGATCTGTCCGCGCCAATCGCCCAACCGCAACCGTTCGCGGCGATTGACCCAACGCAGCGCATCGGGAAATTCGGGCAACACCGGACGCGAAACCGCGCGGGTGGCGTCGAAGGGAATGTCGCCGACGATCACCGCGGCACCCCGCCGGCGCGCAGGCGTGCGCCGAGTGCGTCGATGCCCCGCCGGATCAAGCCCAGCACCGCGTCGAAATCATCCGGAGTGCCGGTATACGGGTCGGGCACGTCGCCATCGTCGATCGAAAAACGCGGCGCCAGGCCCGCCGCAACCAGGAAGCGCTCGGGCGCCGGCAGGTCGTCGGGTACGCGCCTGCGCAATTCGTCGAGCGTGGCGCGATCCACCGCCAGCACCGTCTCGAAACGGCCGAAATCGTCCTCGTGGAATTGCCGCGCGCGATGCGGCGACAGGTCGAACCCCTGCGCGCGCGCCGCGGCGACGGCGCGCGGGTCGGCGCCCTGCCCCACGTGCCAGTTGCCGAGGCCGCGCGAGGCCACCGGTATCCGCAGGCCGAGCTTCTCGAATTCCACGCGCGCCACGTACTCGGCCGTCGGCGAACGGCAGATGTTGCCGAGGCAGACGAACAACACGCCGGCGGGCGGCCGGATCATGGCGCCACCTTCATCGCGGCCAGCGCGTACTCGGCGCGCGCGAGATCTTCTTCGGTGTCCACGCCCGGCGGGAACGGTTCCGGCGTGGTGCGCACCGCGACCGCAAAACCGTGTTCCAGCGCGCGCAATTGCTCCAGCGATTCCGCGCGTTCCAGTGGCGTGCGCGCCAGCGCAGCGAAAGCCTTCAGGAACTTCGCGCGATAACCATAGATGCCGATGTGGCGCAACACGGTCACACCCGGGGGGACGCGCGTGCGGTCGTGCGCCAGCGCGTCGCGGGCCCACGGCACCGGCGCGCGCGAGAAATACAGCGCATGGCCGCGCGCATCGCAAACGACCTTGACCGTGTTCGGGTCGAACCACTGCTCCACCAACTCGATCGGTGTCGCAAGCGTCGCCATCGGCGCCGGATCCTCGCGCAGTGCTTCGGCGACCGCACGGATGCCTGCCGCAGGCGCGAATGGTTCGTCGCCCTGCAGGTTCACGATCCGCGCGTCGTCCGGCCACCCAAGTACCTGGGCGCATTCGGCAAGACGATCGCTGCCACTGGCGTGGTCGGCGCGTGTCATGCACACCTCCATGTCGCCGCCCTCCAGCGCATCCGCGATGCGTGCGTCATCGGTGGCGACCACCACCCGCGACGCACCCGCGGCGCGCGCGCGCCGCGCCACGTGCACGATCAACGGCTCGCCGCCCAGCAGTCGCAACGGTTTGCCCGGCAGGCGGGTCGAACCGTGGCGCGCGGGAATCGCGACGATGAAATCCTGCCCGACGTTCACGCAGTCGCGGGTCCCGCCGTGCGTGCGGGGCCCGGCCGCACCTTGCGCACGGCTCCGCCGTTGAAGTCGGAACACCCGTACCCCATCGAGCCGGTGCATCGCGGGCAGGAGATGCACCCGAACACGCCAATCCGGACCCTACCCCCCGGCGTCACCTGCGCGTGGCAGTGCCCGCATTCGCCGCGCATCTGTCGCGCCATGTCGTCTCCTTCAAACCACGTTTGTTCCATCGCGTTCAAGGGTAACGCAAAAACACGAGGGCCCCAGGGGTTCGGTATCACCCGTGCGCCAGGTTGCAACCGAGGCGTGCGAGTCCCAGTCGGATGCGCGCGCCGGCAGCACCACTTCCGCGGCAACGATGTTGCGGGCCAGTCCGCTGGTTACCAGTACGGACAGATTGTCGACCTCGCGCCCGTCCATCAGTTCAACCGCGCGCAACGGGGCCAGCGTTTCGCCTTCCGCGGTGACCGGGCGCAGGCCCGCCGCACGGGCTTCCCGCCGCAGCAGTTCCACGCCCAGCAATTCGCTTTCGCCGGCGTGCCGCAGCCAGCGGATCACGCCGACCATCCAGTCGCGATCGTCCTCGTCGTCCACCGGCGACAGGCCGACCACTTCACCGATGCGCATCCGCAGGCCCTCCACGCCGTGCAGGCGCATCCGGTAGCCACCGCCGCTCTGGTCCAGGACGTCGGCGCGGAAAACCTGCGGGCGCGTGCTATCGGCCGTGGCCATCCACGCGGAAGCCAGTTCGTGGGCGCCGACCATGATCGCGTCGCCATGGACGCGGCGCACGAAGGTCCCGAAGTCGAGGTTGCCGGCCAGTGCGTAATGCAGGGCGTGCATGCCGACCACCACGTCGAGCGCGTGCTTCGCCGTCAGCCGCGCATGACCGCGTGGCGCCGGACCCCACCCTTGGCGCAGGCGGTCGAGGAAGCGCACGCTGGTCGTCAACACGCCGCCACCGGGCTGCGGCAGGTCGATCGCATCGACGCCCGCGGGCAGCAATGCACTGCGTTCGTCGAACACGCGCTCGATCGGCGCGACATCGACGGCCAGCACACCGGATCCAGTGCCCAGGCGTTCCTCCGCGATGTAGCCCGGCCCGGCGTCGCTGTCGGTGTCGACGCCGACGCCTTCGCCGCCGGCACGCGCCAGCACGCACTGGCTGGCCACGCAACGGATCACCTGGCGCGCTTCCTGCAATTCGCGCGCGGAAAAACGATACGGGTTGCCCATGGCCAGCAGCAGCAGCTGCGCATAGGCCGTGCGCGCCGTCTGCGGGGTGCCGCCGGCAAGCGCATCCTCGACCGGCTGGTCGGCCAGCGCGAGTTCGCCCGCGAAGGCATGCAACGCGTGGACCCGCCGCCACACGCCACCCGGCGGCGACTGATACTGGCGATACGACCAGGTCAGCACCCGGTCGGCGTGGGCCAGCGCGCGCACCACGGCGGTGGCCGCGAACTTACCCTTGAACATCGGCACCTTGCCGGCGGGCATGCAAAGTTCATGCAGGCCCACGGCGTAGCCACCCAGCATCATCCATTGCACGCGTTGTGCGGCAGCCGCCCACTCGGCCGCGGCCGCGGGCAATGGATGCGGCTCGGCACCGACCTGGCGTTCGATCCACCCGCACAGGCTTTCGACCGGCGCGCGCAGGTGCTCCAGCGCCGCGATCCGTTCCGCGCCCGCCCAGGTCGTGGCCAGCATGCCATCGAGCAGCTGGCCGACTTCATGGATCGCCTGCATGGGATTGGCCAGCGGCAGCACCGCAACGGCTTCCCGGATCGATTTTTCGCCTGCCCGTTGCGAACGTCCCGGCGGCAGGCGCGCGGGCAAATCTTCGATCAGGCGTTGGTAGTAGTCCATCGCGGCTTCGAACCCCCTGTGGTTTCGGCCTGGAACTGTGCGTCGAAACTCCTCCCATTCTAGCCTTGAACCGGAGACCGGGGCCGCCGAACATGGGCCCTGTGAAATCAGTCATGCACAGCTCGCGCCAACGCGCATCCGCTTCGTTCCGCCCGCTGGCCCAACAGGCCTTGTCGCGTGCGGCGGGCGCCCCGCTTTCCCTCGGCAACCGCGTGGACTTGCTGATCGACGCGCGCGCCAACTTCGATGCATGGCTCGAAGCCATTCGAAGTGCGCGTCGCAACATATTGTTTTGCAACTACATTTTTCGCGACGATGCGGTCGGTCGCGAATTCATGGCGGCCTTGGCTGAGCGCGCGAAGGCCGGCGTGCACGTGTGCGTGCTTCACGACTGGCTGGGCTGCCTCGGCCAATCCCGGTCGCGGTTCTGGCAACCCTTGCGCGAAGCGGGCGGTGACGTTCGCACCTACAACCCGTTCGACCCCCTGAGCCCATTCGGCTGGGTCAACCGCGACCACCGCAAACTGCTGACGGTGGACGACCGCGTGGGATTCGTGTCCGGCGTCTGCATCAGCGCGGCATGGCTGGGCGATCCGGCGCGCGGCCGCGAACCCTGGCGCGACACCGGCGTGGCGCTGTACGGACCTGCCGTGGCCGACCTTGTGCACGCATTCGCGGAGACTTGGGCGGCGCTCGGGGACCCGTTGCCACAGCCGTCGGAGAATCGCATCGAGCCTGTGGGTGACGTGGCCCTGCGCGTGATCGCCACGCTGCCGTCGAGCGCCGGCACCTTCAGGATCGATCAATTGATCGCCGCGCTGGCGCGCGAACGGCTGTGGCTGACCGATGCGTATTTCATCGGCGTCGCGCCGTACCTCAGCGCGTTGATGAACGCCTCCTCGGATGGCGTGGACGTGCGCCTGCTGGTGCCGGGCGCGTCCGACATCCCCGCTGTCGCCGCGCTGTCGCGAACGGGCTATCGCGCATTGCTGGAAGCCGGTATCCGCATCTTCGAATGGAAAGGACCGATGCTGCACGCCAAGACAGCGGTGGCCGACAGCCAATGGGCGCGCGTGGGTTCCACCAACCTCAACATCGCGAGCTGGCTGGGCAATTGCGAAATCGACGTGGCCATCGAGAACGAGAACTTCGCCCTCCAGCTCGCGGAACAATACGAACGCGACCTCGAACACGCCACCGAAATCGTGTTGTCGCGGCGCCGCGCGCGACCCGCCACGCCGCCTCCGCACCACGGCCTGCGCGGCCACGGCAGCGCGGGGCGCAGCGCGGTCGGCGCGATGCGCATGGCCAACACTCTCGGCGCGGCGCTCGGCAATCGGCGCGTGCTGAGCGATACCGAATCGCGCCCGCTGATAGGCGGCGCGCTGGTTTTGCTCGCGATCGCCGTGGTCGCCGCACTGTGGCCACAGGCTTTGGCATGGCCGCTCGGCGCGCTGGCGGCGTGGGTCGGCGTCAGCCTCGCTGCACGCTGGCTGCGCATGCGCAGCCGCCGCAAGCGGACTTCCCCCGCCAACGCCGTCCCCGACGCCGCCACCAAGGCCGGGGCCGGTCATGACCGCTGATGCCCCAGCACCCGACCCGCGCCGCGTACTGACGCCCTCCGCGCTCAACCGGCTGGTGCGCGAGTTGATCGAAGGCGCGCTGCCGATGATCTGGATTGAAGGCGAGCTGTGCAATTTCACGCGCGCCGCCTCCGGTCACTGGTATTTCTCGCTGAAAGACACAGCCGCCGAGGTGCGCTGCGCGATGTTCGCACGCGAAAACGCGCGGCTGCGGTTCCGGCCCGGCAACGGCACGCGGGTGCTGGCGCGCGCACGCGTCAGCCTGTACGAAGCGCGCGGCAGTTTCCAGTTGATCGTCGAACAGATGGAAGACGCCGGTGAAGGCGCGCTGCGCCGTGCGTTCGAGCAGCTCAAGGCGAAGCTGCAGGCGGAAGGCCTGTTCGATGCAAGCCGTAAGCGCGCGCTGCCCACCTTTCCGCGCCGGATCGGCGTGATCACTTCGGCCAGCGGCGCGGCGATCCGCGACGTGTTGTCGGTGGCGCGCCGGCGCTTCGCGCTGACCGAAGTGGAGGTGCTGCCGGTGCTGGTGCAGGGCGCGGAAGCACCGGCGCAGATCGCGGCGATGCTCCGCAAGGCGGCGAACGCCGCCCGTTACGACGTGCTGCTGGTCACCCGCGGCGGCGGCTCGCTGGAAGACCTTGGGGCGTTCAACGACGAGGCGGTTGCGCGCGCGATCGCCAGCAGCCCGGTTCCGGTGGTGTCGGCGGTCGGGCACGAGGTCGATTTTTCGATCAGCGATTTTGTCGCCGACCTGCGTGCGCCGACGCCCTCCGCCGCCGCCGAATTGATCCTGCCCGATGGCGACGGGCTGGTTCGGATGCTGGCGCATCTCGACGGCCGATTGCAGGCGGGTTGGCGGCGGCGCGCGCAAAACCTGATGCAGCGGCTCGATCATCTCGCCGCGCGGCTCAATACCCAGCGGCCGCAGCAGCGCTTGGCGATGGGTCGCGAACGGATGGCTGCGCTGCACGAACGCCTGCTGCGTGCGCAGGCATGGACGTACGAACGCGCGGCCGCACGCCTCGACCACGCCCGGACACGGCTGCTGTCGCGGCACCCGCAAGCGCGCCTGCAGCAGCTGACGCAGCGCAATGCGGACCTGCAACGGCGGCTCCTTGCCGCGTGGGAACGTTGCAGCGAGCGCCGCCGGCAGCGGTTGGCCGAACTTGCGCGCGCCTTGCATGCGGTCAGCCCGCTCGACGTGCTCAAGCGCGGCTACGCGATCCTGTTCGATGAATCCGGAAACGTGCTGCGCTCGGCGCAGAACGTGACGCCCGGCGCACGTGTGCACGCGCGGCTTGCCGATGGCGAATTGCCGCTCAAGGTCGATCAACCGGTTCGGCAATGAAAAAGATTTTTTGACGCGGATCAGAGCGGATATACACGGATTGGAAACGACCAACCAGCAACAATCCAGCTTTATCCGTGTCCATCCGCGCTGATCCGCGTCCAGGGCTTTTCGCTTGATGTCGGGAACCTCCATGTCCAAGCCGCCGAAACTGAAATCCCGCTATCCCTATTACCTCGCCAACAAGCCGGTGCAGGCCAACACCGACCTGCCGGTGCTCGACAAATATTCCGGCGAGGTCGCCACGCGTGTCGCCATGGCGGACGCGAAGGCGATCGAACAGGCGATCGCCGCCGCCGCACGAGCCGCCGCACCCACGGCCGCGATGAGGCCGTACCAGCGCCGCGCGGTGCTCGAACACTGCGTGGACAGCATGTGCAGGCGCAAGGACGAGCTCGCCTACGCGCTGTGCGTCGAAGCCGGCAAGCCGATCAGGGATTCGCAAGGCGAAGCCGAACGCCTGATCGACACCTTCCGCATCGCCGCCGACGAGTCGACGCGCATCGACGGCGAAATCGTGAATCTGGAAATCTCCGAACGCACCAAGGGCTATCGCGGCTTCGTCAAGCGCGTGCCGCTGGGGCCGTGCTCGTTCATCACGCCTTTCAATTTTCCGTTGAACCTGGTCGCGCACAAGGTCGCGCCCGCGATCGCGGCCGGCTGTCCGTTCGTGCTGAAGCCGTCCGAACGCACGCCGATCGGGGCGCTGATCATCGGCGAGGTGCTGGCCGAAACCGATCTGCCGAAGGGCGCGTTCTCGGTCCTGCCCTGTCGGGTGGAAGACGCCGTTCCCTTCATCGAGGATCAACGCCTGAAGCTGCTGTCGTTCACCGGCGGCCAGATCGGCTGGCAACTGAAAGCACGCGCTGGCAAAAAGAAGGTGGTGCTGGAACTCGGCGGCAATGCCGCGTGCATCGTCGATGCCGACCAGAAGCCGCGCCTCGATTTCGTGATTTCGCGCCTGGTCTCGGGCAGCTTCTACCAGTCAGGACAAAGCTGCATCGGCGTGCAACGCATCCTCGTACATGCGTCGCTGTACGACGAAGTGAAGAAACGCTTCGTCGCTGCCACCAGGAAGCTGAAGGCCGGTGATCCGAAAAATCCCGAAACCTTCCTCGGCCCGATGATCGACGAAGCCGCCGCGCAGCGTCTGGAGGGCTGGATCGCGGAAGCGAAGAAGGCCGGCGCGAAAATCCTGTGCGGCGGCAAGCGCAACGGCAGCATGCTGGCTGCAACCGTACTCGAATACGTGCCGCACGCGGCGAAGCTCAGTTGCATGGAAGCCTTCGGTCCAGTGGCGCTGCTCGAACCGTTCGATGATTTCGACACGGCACTCGCGACCATCAACGAATCGGACTACGGCCTGCAGGCCGGTGTGTTCACCGGCGACCTCGAGCACACGATGCGCGCATGGGACACGCTGGTCGAAGGTGGCGTGGTGGTCGGCGACATCCCGAGTTTCCGCGTGGACAACATGCCCTACGGCGGCGTGAAGCTGTCCGGTTTCGGACGCGAAGGCATCCGTTACGCGATCGAGGACATGACCGAGCGCCGGCTGCTGGTGATTCGCGATCCCTGAAGAGGTGCGGCGCCGCGCCGGCCGCGTCAAACGGCGCTGCGCTGACGCCGCTCCACGCGGGCGCCGCCGCCCGGTTGGCGCGGGCCGGCGGCGACTTTGCGGGCCTCCATGCGCTGGTCCTGCAGCGCTTCGAACGCCTCGCGCGGCATCGGATGTGCGACCAGGAAGCCCTGGAACGCGTCGCAACCCTGCGCCATCAGGAAATTCCGCTGCGCCTCGGTTTCCACGCCTTCCGCGATCACGTCCAAGCCCAGGCCCCGCCCCATCCCGATGATGGTTTGCGCGACCATCGCGTCGTTGCGGTCCTCCGGCAGCCGGTCCACGAACGAGCGGTCGATCTTCAACTGGTCCAGCGGCAGGCGCGTCAGGTAGGCGAGCGATGAATAGCCGGTGCCGAAATCGTCCAGCGAAACCTTGACGCCGATCTTGCGCAGTTCGGCAAGCTTCGCCGCGGTCTCGTGGAAATCCTCGAGCACCGCCGTTTCGGTGATCTCCAGCTTGAGCCTTGACGCGACCGCACCCGTGGCCGACAAGGCGCCACGCACGCTGTCCATGAACCCGGCCTGCGCGAACTGCCGCGCGCTCACGTTCACCGCAAGCGACAGGTCGCGCAGCGACGGCTGGGTGGACCATGCGACGAGGCACGCGCAGGCGCGCCGCAGTACCCAGTCGCCGAGCGGGAAGATCAGCCCATTGTCCTCGGCAATCGGGATGAACACGTCCGGCGGCACGCGCTCGCCCGAAGGACGCGTCCAGCGCAGCAAGGCTTCGGCGCCGACCACCTCGCCCGCACGGTCCACCTGTGCCTGCAGGTGCAGATCGAACGATTCTTCGCGGATCGCCTGGCGCAGATCCTGCACCAGCGCCTCGTGGTGCGCCAGCTCGGCGTGCATCGCGGGCTCGAAGCGGCACGCCTGATCGCGGCCCGCGGCCTTGGCGCGGTACATCGCAAGCTCGGCTTCCTTGAGTACGGACTCGGGCGTGCCGTGGCCCGGCACCAGCTCGGTCCAGCCGATGCTGATGGTGACGGTGACCGGCGTATTGCCACCCAGCTGGAATGGTTCGCGCAACGCCTGGCGCAGGCGTTCGGCCGAGGTCCACTCGTGTTTCGACGTCGCGCTCGCCTGGTCGCCCCCCCAATCGACCAGCAAGGCGAAGGTGCCGCCACTGAAACGGCTCAACACGAAACGGTCGTCCTGCAAATGGCGAAGCCGTTGCGCGATCAGCGCAAGCAGTGCGTCGCCGGCGGCATGGCCGCGGAGGTCGTTCACGCGCTTGAAATGATCGAGATCGAACATCAGCAGCGCACCGCCGCGGGAATCGCCGTCTTCCAGCAGGTGCTGCAGGCGTCCATGCAGGAAGTGCCGGTTGGGCAAGTCTGTCAGCGAATCGAAGAACGTCAAATGATCGATGCTGGCGTGGGCTTCCCGTTCGACGGTCAAGTCGATCATCGAGCAGACGTAGTGGGTCAACGTGCCATCGGCATCGGTGACGGCCGAAACCACCGTGCGGATCACCTTCGGCTGGCCGCGCTTCACGTTCACCCACTGCTCGCCCTGCCAGAAACCGTCGTTCCGGACCTGATCCCAGAGGTGCCGGTAGAAATTCCGGTCGTGATGGGGGGAGCTCAGCAATCCCACCCATTGCCCGATCGCCTCGTCCGGCGCGTAACCCGTAAGTTGGGTGAATGCGCGGTTGACGCGCTGGATCACGCGGTCGCCGTCCATCACCATCAGCGCGGCCTGCGACTGGAACGACACCGCCGCCAGCCGCAGCTCGCTCTCGGTGCGCTTGCGGTCGCTGATGTCCAGCGCGTACACGATCACGTATTGCGCCTCGCCATCGGCGTCATGCGTCACCGAAATGTCCAGCAGCACCGGGAAACGCCGGCCATCGCGCGTGACCTGCTCGGTTTCGGTGATCGCGTGGTCGCGCTTGTTGATGTCGTGCCGCACCCGCCGGCGGTCCTCCCGCAAGTCTTCCGGATACAAGGCATCGACCGGCATCCCCACCATTTCCTCGGGCGTGTAGCCACGCTCGCGCGCGAAGGCGGGATTGGCCGCGGTGATGCATTTGGTGCGCGCATCGAACATCACGACGGCGAAGGTGGCGTGCTGGAACGCGTGCGCCCACAGCCGCAACCGCTCTTCCGTCTGCAGGCGCTCGCTGATGTCGCGCGCGGTGTTGAGCACGCCGCGTACTTCGCCGTCGCTGGCATACAGCGGCACCTTGATGACATCCAGGTCGAGCGTGCTGCCGCCGGGCAACGCCAGCGGCAATACCGCCCGTTGACGCTGCCGCGTGTTCAGCACGGCCAGATTCATGGCTTTCGTTTCGGTCGCGAAGGCGGTGTTCGCCAAATCCATCGTCTGCGCGGCAGTCCGGCCGACCATCTCCTCCGGCGGCATCCCGAAAACCCGGGTCGCGCGGTCGTTGCACTTGAGGAGCACGCCGCTGCAATCCGTGACCCACATGGCATCGGGGCTGGCATCGAACAGCGCGCGCATGTTGCCTTGTTCTGCACCCAGTTCGCGCGTTCGACGGGCGACACTGCGGCGCAGCATCCAAACCCACAACATCATCAGCGCGACCAGGGCCACGATCACGGCTGCCCCGATCCGGGCGGCGCGCAGGTAGGGAATCACTGCGATGGGGTGCTCCAGCCAGCGCGCGTGCAGCCTGGCGCGTTCCGCCGGGGTGATCCTTGCCATGCCCTGTTCCACGACTTGCAGCATGGGTGCGTTGCCCTTGCGCACCGCGCGGTGGAGTTGGCCGGTGTACAGCGCGAAGGCGTTGTAGAAGCGGTCCGCCGCGGCGTGGCGATAGAGCAAATAATTCGCCGGTCCCTCGTCCATGCAGAACATGCGCAGGTTTCCGCGCACCGCGTCCTCCACCATCCCCTGGTACCGGGAATATTCGTGCAGGTCCGTGAATCCCTGCGCCTTCAGTTTTTCCGCGCAGGCGTCGCCCTTCTGGACGCCAATGGGAAAGCCGCGCAGCGAATCCATGTCGTGGATGCCGCGGATGCGCCGATCCACGAAGATGCCGATCGGCAGGGTCGCGTACGGTGCGGAAAAGTCGTACAGCGCCTCGCGCGAGGGCGTGCGGTAGATCAGATCGATCACGTCGACCTTGCCGGTTTGCACCGCATGCTGCGCCGAAGCCCAATCCATCGGCATCAATTCCACCTTGATGCCGGTGTGCTTCTCGAACAGCCGCCACATGTCCACCTCGTAGCCCTGCAGCCGGCCGGCGGCATCGGTGAACATGTAGGGCGGGTAGTTGCTGTCGCCCGCCACCCGAATTTGCACGGGCGGCGCAGGATCGGGCGCGCCGGTCGGCACGACGGCCGACGCAAGCAGCACTGCGACAAGTCCTCGAAGAACCCAGCTCATGTACCCGGAACTCCCTGCCCATGCCAAACCCTGGCGCACCAGCGCGCCAAACCCGATCGGCCCCTGCATCCCTGCACAAGCGATGCCAGCCCGCCTCTTTTGCCGCGTGGCCGCACTGCCTGCAACGCCGGCCCAGCCACACTCCTGTATCGGCCGATCCGGGCAATCATTGATGGTCGGCGGATCCGGCTCGCGGGCGCCCTCCCGGTGGCACGCGAGACGTCGGCGCAACCGCCTGATTGAAAACGGTTTCCGCCGGTACCCCAACGGCGCCCCGGGGCTGTCCGGGCTGGCCGCTGCTTTGAACCGGGCGTTCCCATCCCCATTTCGAGCCCCATGACCGGAGCCCGTGATCCCGAGTCCCCCCGCCCCACCCGCCAGCTCGCGGCGCTGGGCGCACTGTGGCCGTACATGCGTCGTCACCGCGCACTCGCGGCCGGCTGGCTGTTCTTCCTTGCGCTGTCCTCGGCGGCGACGCTGGCCCTGCCGGTCGCGGTACGGCACATGATCGACCGCGGGTTCGCCAGCCACGACGCCGCACTGGTCAACGGCACCTTCCTGCTGCTGTTCCTGCTGGCGCTGGTGCTGGCGATCGCCACCGCGGCGCGCTATTTCTGCATCAGCCTCCTGGGTGAGCGCGCGATCGCGGCGCTGCGCGAGATCCTGTATTCACACCTGATCCGGCTGGACGTCGCGTTCTACGAGAAGACCCGCGTCGGCGAACTGATTTCACGCCTCGGCACCGACACCGAAGTGGTGCAGACGCTGATCGGCTCCAGCATCTCCGTCGCGCTGCGCAGCGTGGTGATGGTGATCGGCGCGGCAGCGCTGATGGTCTGGACCAGCCCTCGCCTCGCCGGCCTGACCGCGCTGGTGATCCCCGCGGTGATCCTGCCGATCGCGCTGTACGGGCGGAGGCTGACCAAACTCTCGCGCACCAACCAGGACCGCATCGCCGACACCAGCGCGATCGCCAACGAGACCCTGAACGCGGTGCACGCCGTGAAGGCGTATGCGCGCGAGGGCATCGAAAGCACGCGCTATGGCGATGCCGTTCGCCGTGCGCTGCGCGCGGCGCAGAAGCGCATTGCCGCGCGTGCGATCCTGACCGGCGGCGTGATCGTGCTGATTTTCGGCGCCGTCACGCTGGTGCTGTGGGCCGGCGCCCGCGACGTGCTGGCAGGGTCCATGGATGCGGGCTTGCTGAGCCAGTTCGTGCTGTACGCCGTGATGGCGGCGGGGTCCGTGGGCGCGCTGGGCGGTGTGTGGGGCGACGTGTTGCGGGCGGCAGGCTCGATGGGCCGGATCAGCGAATTGCTGGGCGAGCGGCCGTCGATCGCCGATCCCGCGCAACCCGCGCCGCTGCCGCAGCCCTCGCGCGGCGCAATCGCTTTCGAACACGTGGAATTCCGTTATCCGTCGCGCCCGGACACGCCCGCTTTGCACGACTTCACCCTGCGTGTCCAGCCCGGCGAGACGGTGGCGCTGGTCGGGCCTTCCGGCGCGGGCAAGAGCACGGTGTTCAACCTGCTGCTGCGCTTCCACGATCCACAGCGCGGCCGCATTACCCTGGACGGCGTGGATCTGCGTGCCTTGCAACTCGATGAATTGCGCGGCGCGCTGGCGCTGGTGCCACAGGAAACGGTGATCTTCGGTGCCAGCGCTGCCGACAACATCCGGTTCGGACGGGCGGACGCGGCCGACCACGCGGTCCAGGCGGCGGCCCGCGACGCGGAAGCGTTCGGTTTCCTGAGCGAACAGCCCGAGGGCTTCGACACCCAGCTCGGCGAGCGCGGCGTCCGGCTCTCGGGCGGCCAGCGCCAACGGATCGCGATCGCCCGGGCGATCCTGAAAGACGCGCCGGTGCTGCTGCTGGACGAGGCGACTTCAAGCCTGGACGCGCAATCGGAGGCCGCGATCCAGGCCGCGCTGGAACGAGCCGGCCGCGGTCGCACCACGCTGGTGATCGCGCACCGGCTCGCCACGGTGCAGCGTGCCGATCGAATCGTCGTCATGGACCAGGGCCGGATCGTCGCCGACGGCAGCCACGATGCGCTGTTGCGCGAGGGCGGGCTGTATGCGGAACTGGCCCGGCTGCAGTTCGCGGCTTAGCTGTGCGATCTTC
>JBDZUX010000014.1:13411-27824 GCA_040255405.1 Lysobacteraceae bacterium | reverse complement strand
AGCTGTGCGATCTTCGCTGATCGCCGCTCCATGGAGTGATCCGTCAACGAAGCCGTTTCAGTTTTCCGCAGCTCCAGGACGGTCCGCCATGGCCTGACTTTCCGCCAAAGCTGTGCGATCTTCGCTGATCGCCGCTCCACGGAGTGATCCGTCAACGAAGCCGTTTCAGTTTTCCGCAGCCCCGGAACGGCCTTCCATGGCCTGACTTCTCACCAACAGCCACTTCGACGGGTTGCTTTCGGCGTCGGGAACGTCAACGCGTCACGCTGCGGGCTCAACCGGCTCGGCCTCGGCTTCGGGAACTTCAACGCGTCACGCTGCGGGCTCAGCCGGCTCGGCCTCGCCTTCGGACGTCACCTCCGAAGCCTGCATGCCCTTGGGGCCCTGCACGACCTCGAACTTGACGCGCTGGCCTTCCTTCAGGCTGCGAAATCCCTGCGCGCGGATGGCCGAGAAATGCACGAATACGTCCGCGCCCCCACCGTCTGGCGTGATGAAGCCGAAGCCCTTGGCATCATTGAACCATTTCACCGTACCCACTGACATTTGGAAAACCCCTCTTCGCAACGATCCATATTGCGGCACGCACCCGCCGCGGGAATGAGTATCCGGCGGACCCCTGCCGCGCGCAAGCCTGTTTTGTGACGTGCGTCGCTCAACGTGCCAGCAGCGCGTGCACGATGGCGGGCACTCGCCCGCTGGCCGCGGCGAGGTGCGCGTGGATTTCTTCCAGGCTGATCGGCGCGTCGGGATCAGGCCCGCAACCGGCGGCCCAGTTGGCGACCACGGCGATGCAGGCGTACTCCATGGCGCGCTCGCGCGCCAGCACCGCTTCGGGCATTCCGGTCATCCCCACCAAATCGCAGCCATCGCGACGCATGCGTGCGATTTCCGCTCGCGTTTCGAGGCGCGGCCCTTGCGTCGCGCCGTAGCACCCGCCACCGACCACGTCGATATCGGCCCGGCGCGACGCGTCCAGCAGCGCGCGCCGCAGCGATTCGGTATACGGCTCGCCGAACTCGACGTGCAACACCGCCTCGCCTTCGGCGTCGCAGAAACTGGAAACGCGATGGGTGTAGTCGATCAGCTGGTCCGGAACCGCCAGCACCCGCGGCCCCATGTCGTCGCGGATGCCGCCCACGGCATTCACGCCGATCACCCGCCGCACGCCGAGTGCATGCAGCGCGTCGATGTTGGCGCGGTAATTGATGCGATGCGGCGCGAAGGTATGCAGTTCCCCGTGGCGCGCCAGAAACGCCACGCGCCTGCCGAGTACTTCGCCGGTCACGATCGCGGATGACGGCGCGCCCCAGCGGGTGGCGGCCTCGATGCGCTCGGGATTTTCAAGCCCCGGGAACGCGTAGACGCCGGTGCCGCCGATGATGGCGAGTTCGATGTCCGACGAAGACGGGGCCATGTTCAAATGATTCCGAACGCAACGAGACTGGGTGTGCGTGGCGGGGGCGCAAGGGCAGCGCGCCTGCGCAAGCTTGCACCCTCGCATGTGCGCTGCGTGATCGCGCCCACGCTAGCCATCCCCCGCCCCCGTTTCATCCAGCGCATAGATGGCCGGCAGGTTGCGGCCCTGCCCGTAGTAATCGAGTCCGTAGCCGAACACGTAACGGTCGGGCACTTCCATGCCGACGAAGTCCGCGGTCAGGCCCGGCACGCGGCGATCGTGGCACTTCTCGCACAACACCGCGACCAGCACGCGCCTGGCGCCCTCGGCGAGGCAATTTTCGCGCAGTGCTGCCAGCGTGTAACCTTCATCCAGGATGTCGTCGACGAGGATCACGCTGCGCCCGGCGAGCTTCGCCCGCGGACGGTGCAGCCAGCGCACTTCCCGGCCGACCGTTGCCTCGCCGTAGCGGGTCGCGTGCACGTAATCGAATTCGAGCTCGCAACCGATCGCCAGCGCCAGCGGCGCGGCGAAAAACATGCCGCCGTTCATCACGGTTAGGAATACCGCGCGCTCGCCCTGCAATGCTTCGCGGATGTCCGCGCCCATGCGGGCGATTGCCGCTTCGATCGCGGTGCGATCGTGGATGCACTCGGCGTGCGGCAGCACCGCCGCGAGCGGATGTTCCGGGGCACTCATGCCCGGCTCGCTTCCGGCGTGGACAAGCTGGCCAGCGCCTCGACGTAGCGCGCGTGCTGCGGATCGTCCAGCAGGGCGTCCCAACCGAGCGCCACCGTGCCGCACAGGCTCGCGACCTTTCCAGTTGCACAGGGTTGCCGCCCGCGCACCGCTTCGATCGCCGCGTCCACCATCGCCGGATGGCATACCAGCACCAGGTCGCAGCCGGCACCGAGGTGCGCAAGGACGCGCTCGCCGATGCCGCCGGCCGATTCCGCCGCGGCCATGCCGACATCGTCGCTGAACACCACACCGTCGAACCCCAGGTCGCCACGCAGGATGTCGATCCAGGTTTGCGAATAGCCCGCTGCGCGCGCGTCGATGGCGGGATAGGTGACGTGCGCGACCATCACGGCTTCGGCGCCACTGGCGAAACCTTCCACGAACGGCACCAAGTCGGCGGCACGGATCGCATCCAGCGGCCGCGGGTCGACCGCCGCCTGCAGGTGCGTATCCTCCGGGATCGATCCGTGCCCCGGGTAATGCTTGAGCGTGGCAGCCATGCCGGCAAGGCGCATCCCTCGCACGTAAGCCGAGGCAAGCTCCGCCACCACCTGCGGATCGGCATCGAACGCGCGATCGGCAATCACCCGGTTGCCGCGGGCGAGATCGACCACCGGCGCGAAGGAAAGATCGATCCCGCTGGCGCGCACCTCGCTGGCCATCACGATTGCATGCATTTCCGCCATCGCGACGGCCGCGTCGCGGTCACGGTGATACAGCTCGCCGATGCTGGCCAACGGCGGCAGGCGCGTGAACCCGTCGCGGAAACGCTGCACCGGGCCGCCTTCGTGGTCGACACAGATCACGAAGTCGTCGCCACGCAGGTTGCGGATCGCATCGACCAGCGCGCCCAACTGCGCGCGATCGGCGTAGTTGCGCGTGAACAGGATCGCGCCACTGACTTCGGGCGCCAGCAGCCGCGTCCTTTCGTGCCCGGCGAGTTGCCTGCCTTCGATTCCGATGACCAGCATGCAGAACGATTCCGTGTCGGATTGCGCAAACCGGTGATGATACGGCAATACCGGCGGGACCCGGGACTCGGGATACGTGGACCAAGGCGCCACTGATTGAAAGGCATTGGACGCGGATGAACGCGGATCAGAATCAGAAACCGCTACGCTTGCCAGCCTTGCCTGCTTTATCCGCCTTGATCCGCGCCGATCCGCATCAGAACGCGCTTCGCTCGAACAACGCGATCGATTCGACGTGCGCCGTATGCGGAAACATGTCCATCACGCCCGCGGCTTCCAGCCGGAAACCGTGCCCGCGCACCAGCGTGCCGGCATCGCGCGCAAACGATGCCGGGTGACACGAGACGTACACCACCCGCTGCACCGTCTTTCCGGGTAGCTGCTTCAACAGTTCGTCGGCGCCGCTGCGGGGCGGGTCGAGCAACATCAAGTCCCATTCGGCACGCGCCCATGCACTGCCGCGCACCTCGCCGGCAAGGTCGCCGACGTGGAACTCGGCGTTGTCGATGCCATTCGCCTCCGCGTTGGCGCGTGCGCGCGCCACCAGGCCGGCTTCGCCTTCCACGCCGCACACGTGGCCCGCGCGTCGCGCGATCGGCAGGCTGAAGTTGCCGAGCCCGCAGAACAGGTCGAGCACGCGATCTTTCGGACCCGGCCGCAAAAGATCCAGGGCGTGCCCGATCATCTTCTGGTTGATGCGCGCGTTCACCTGCACGAAATCCAGCGGCGTGAAGGCGAGCTTCAGGTCGAAATCCGGCAACGCGTAGTGCAAGTCGTCCGGCGCGTCATCCAGCGTATGCACGCTGTCGGTTCCGCCGGGTTGCAGCAGGATCACGAACCCGTACGCGCGCCCGAACGCGACGAGCTTTTCGCGATCACCTTCGGAAAGCGGCACGAGATGCCGGAACACCAGGGCCCGCACCACATCGCCCGCCGAAAATTCGATCTGCGGGATCGAGGCCGCGCCTTCCATGCCGTTCAACAACGCACCCAGCGCATCGAGATGTTCGCCCAGCGCGGGGTCCAGCACGTCGCAATGCGCGAGATCGGCCACGAAGCGCGGATCGCGCTCGCGGAAACCGACCAGTGTCTTGCCCTTCTTCGGAACGTGCTTCACCGAAAGCCGCGCACGCCGGCGGTAACCCCACACGTCCGACGTCAGCGGTTCCAGCCAGCGTGCGGGTTCGACATGCCCGATGCGCGTGAAGTTCTGCGCCAGCACGTTCTGCTTGGCCGCGATCTGCGCAGCCGGTGCGAGGTGCTGCAGCACGCAGCCGCCACACACGCCGAAATGCGGACATCGGGGCTCGACCCGGTCCGGCGACGCGACGAGGATTTCTTCGGCGCGCGCCTCATTGAAGTGGCGGTGTTTGCGGACCAGCTTCGCGCGCACCCGTTCGCCCGGCAACGCGTCGGCCACGAACACGGTCTTGCCCTCCACGTGCGCGACGCCACGCCCGTCGTGGGAAAGATCATCGATCGTGGTTTCGAAGCTTGCGCCGCGCGGCGTTTTCATCCGCGCATCTTGCCAGACATGTCGAACGATCCGATCACGACCGAACAGGTCGTGACCGGATCCCGCATCCCGTCGTCATTTCCTCTGCCAGTTGCCGGAGGCGTCCTGGTAGTACCAGCCCGCGTGGGCACGGCTGATCCATTGCTTCGCAAACGATTCGCGCATGCGCCGCGCCCATTCCGGATGGCCGTTGGCCGCCGCGATCTGCTTGTACAACTCGGCACGGTCGGCGTTCTCGGCGGCGACGGCCCGGGTGGCCTGCCCGCGCTGTGCCAACGGGATCTTCGAAGCGTCGCGGATCGCGACGTCGCCGTTGTGGGTGAAGCCGATCGCCCCGGACTCGAGCAGGCCCTGCAAGGTCGACTGGAAGCGGCCACGCATCCGCGCTTCGATTGCCTGGATCGCCGGGGTGCGGATGTTGATGTCGGGTTGCGATTCGGCCGCATAGGCCGCCGGAATCACCGCATCGAGCACGCGCATCGAGAGCGGCTCGGGCTGCGGCGACGGCGCGCTGGCCGGCGGCGGCTGCGTGCTCGAAGGCGGCGCCGGCGACGGCCCGGAAGCATCCGGGCCGATGATGTTGCCAATCACCTTGTCGGCCGCCTGTTGCGCGGCAGCCGCCGGGAAATATACGTTGATCGTGACGCAACCGGCCAGCAGGGCCAGCGAGAAGGCGAGCAGGAAAGCCGATTTGCGCATCGCATGTCTCCGTTGTTGGTGCGGCGGGCAGTGATTCATCCGCACCGCCGCGGTTTTCGAGTTTACACGTTCGCACCGAATGCCTTATTTGATCACCGGCCCATTGCCTTCCGTCGCGGTCTTCAAACGGCTCACCAGCGTCGCCCAATCGACTTCGCGCTGATGGCCGATCACCGTGATATGCGGCAGGCCGCTGCCTTCGACAATGGTGTAACCGGCGTCGTCCGGATCCGGGTCGGGCGCGATGCCGCCCATCGTGCACACGCCCTTCACCAGCGTGCAACTCAGTCCGATCCGCGAGTATCCGAAGGTCTTGAACACGCGCAGCGCAATGCTTTGCAGTCCGCCCGCGATGCCGCCGCCGCCGACTTCGGTAAGGCTCTTGATGGCGTGCTGGCTGATCTTGCCGCCGTCGTCGGCGGTCAATTTCGCCTCGAACGAAACCGGATTCCAGTTGACCAGTTCCAGGCCCTTGACCTTTCCGTCGAGGCGTCCGGTGATTTCGCCGAAGTCGAACACGCCCGTCAGCTGCGCCAGATCCAGTTGCTGCATGTCGATGTCGGCGGCGAGCCGCGGCGTGCTGCCCAGCGGATGCAGCATGCTGAGGTTGGTCACGCTCACCGAGCCGCCGAAAACATCCAGCGACAAGCCGCCTCCGAACACCAGTTCATCGCCGCGGTAGCCCAGGTCGGGCACCGCGCCGCCCAGCTTGCCGCCGAACGCCGGCCAGCCCAGCGCCTTGCTCAACTGCGGCAAGTCGACGTCGGTCACGGCGAACGCGGCCGACAACTGCCTAGCCTTCCCGGCATCGGGTCGCCACACGAAACGGTTGAGCTGGAACGAACCGCCGAGCAACGTGGTCGTCACCGGTGCGCGCAGCGTCAGCGCCCCCGATGAATCCTCGAGTTCGAGCCTGGCCGGCCCGAATGCGATGCGGTACATCGCCAGCGCGTTCCAGCTCAACGTGGTCGCCGGGCGCGAAGCCTTTGCCCGCCAATCGAGCTTGCCGTCCAGGCCGGATATCGCGAGGCTGCCGCCGTGGCTGTCCATCGACACGTTCTCGGCGGACAGGTTGAATGCATTCAACGCGCCGTCCTCGAGCCGCATCGAACCGGTGACGGAACCCGATGTATCGAGTTTCGCGAACCCGGTGAGGTCTTGCACGAACGTGGTGCCGTAACGCACATAGGCTGCCGGGAAAGTCGCCGCGAAACGGGTGAGGTCGAGTTTCGCGACCGCGCCCTTGCGATCAAAACCCAGGCTTCCCGAAACGCGCAACGCATCGCGATCATCGAAGTCGAGCGAGTCGATGGCGATGCCCGCAGCTCCCAACGTGGCGGACACGTGCAGGCTGGCGGGGTGCGAAGGCAACTGCGCGTACAACGGCCCCAGCAACAGCTGCCCGCCGCGCAACGAGCCATCGAACATCGCGGCCGTGGAGGCCGGCCCGTTCTCGATCCGGAACGTACCAGCGGCGTCGAGTTTCTGGGCCGCGATGGTTCCGGCCCTGCTGTCGAGCGACGCATCGGTGACATCGACGCGTCCGGTGATCCGCGTGCCGCCGGTGGCCAGGTCAAGCGCCACGGTCCCGGCCACCTCACCACCGTTGAGCCTGCCGTCGGGCCACGCCGAAGCCAGCACGCCACGCAGCCAGGCCAGCGGCAGCGCCGCCAGCGTCATCTGGACGTGGGTGGTCTGGTCGAGCGGCATCAGGGCGCTGAGCACGCTCTTGCCCTGTTGCACATCCACCGCCAGCGTGCCGCCCTCGGGATCGTAGACGATCACGAGGTTGGCATCGGCCAGCGCATCGCCGGGTGCGCGCCGGGTCGCCACGTGGCCGGTGAACTTCCAGGCATTGCCGCCCGCCTGCCGCGGTTCGCCTTTCAGATCGAGCGCGACATCGCGCCACCCGAGCGCCGGCACCGACACCTTGGCGGCCTGCAACGTCAGCTGCGGGCGCCCGTCGGCGCCCAGCGATGCGTCCATCCGCACGTCGGCCAGGGTGACGCCGGGCAACGTCAGCGATTCGGCCTGCATGCGCACGGCCGCCCGCGCGCATGCGCACGCGAGCAGCAGACATGCCGCCACCAGCCACCGGCGCCAACTTGTCACGGGAACCCTTTTCCGCTATGACTGACCCGATTGTGCCAGCCCACGTCCGAATGGATGCCAACGAGAGCTTGGGACCTGCCGCCGCCACGCACTTTCGAGTGCTCCTGGCCGAAGACGATCCGGTCAGCCGCGCATTCCTCGCCGAGGGCATCCGCGCCTGCGGCGCCGATTTGACCGACTGCGGCGACGGCGAGGCGGCGTTGCGGCTTGCGCGCGCACGGGTTTTCGACCTGCTGATCCTCGATCACCGCCTGCCCGGCCGAAACGGCGACGCCGTGCTTGCTGCGCTGCGCGGCGATCCCGGTGCAGCCTCGCGTGCTGCGCCGGCCCTCGCCACCAGCGCCGCACGCGATGCCACGGTCGCGGCGCTGCTGCAGGCGGGTTTCGTCGAGGTACTGCCAAAGCCCATGGCGCTGGACACCTTGCGCGACGCGCTGCGCCGGCACGGGTGCGCCAACGGCCCGGCCCTCGATGACGATGTCGCTCTGCGCGCCTGCGGTTCGAAGGACGCCATGGTCAGGCTGCGACGACTGTTCTTCGAACAGGAGTTGCCGAGGGTACAGGAACAACTGGATGATGCAGGCGGCGAACCGCAATCGCTGCGGCCGCTTCTGCACCGGCTGCAGGCATCCTGCGGCTTCTGCGGCGCCTCGAGGCTGGCCTCCGCCACTGCCACGCTGCAGCACGCGCTGGAAGCCGATGCCGATGCTGCATCCATCCGGAACGCGCTGCAGGATTTTCGCCACGCGCTCACGGAAACCCATGCCAGCCAGCACGCCGTCATGGGGGAAGCCGACGCATGACTTCAGCCTTGGCGCAGCGTGCCCGCAAGCACCCGCCAGGACTGCAATCCGCGCTCACCCACGTGCGTGCCGATCACGGTCCGCATCAGGCGCCGCAAGGCAGCCAAATCTTCCGCATCGGGAAACGTCCCCGTAGCCAGCGCGAGCAACGCCGAACCGCGCACGCGGACGCTGCCGGGAGGCGCGCGGCCCGGCTGTTCACCGGCATCGATCGGCCCCTCTTCCGGCAGGTAGTCGTAGACGCGCGCTTCGCCGATGGGTTCGCCGGTGCCGGCAGCCGTTTCCAGTTGCAGCGCGTAGCCGATCGCGGTCAGCAGGTCACGTTCGAAACAACGCAGATGCCAAGGCAGCGACGGCGCACCCGGCAGGCCGTCCAGCAAGGCGGCGTATCGATCGAACAGACGCGGAAGCGGATCGTTGCGCGCGGTCAGCCGCACCAGCAATTCATTCACGTACATCGCCGACAACAGGACGTCGCCGCGAAACGCGTGTGGCGCGCCCACCGGTTCGACCGCCGTCAGCGTTTGCAGCTCGCCGCGCCCCGTCCAGTCCATGCGCACCGCCTGCAACGGTTCCAGTGCGGAACGCGGCAGGCGCGCGCGTGCGCCGCGCACACCGCGCGCCACCAGGCCCACGCGCCCGAAGTCACGCGTGAAGGCCTCCAGCAGCAAGCTGGTCTCGCGCCAGGCGCGGGCGTGCAGCACGTAGGCGGGTTGCTGGGCGATGCGCATCGAACGGCCGGGAATCGGGAATCGAGAATGGTGAATCGAAAAGCATAGCTCCTCGGCTTTCGGCTTCTACGATTCCCGAATCCCCATTCCCGATTCCCGGCTCTACTCATACCCGAACTGCTTCAGCGCGGCCTCGTCGTCCGACCAGCCGGCACGCACGCGCACCCACAGTTTCAGGAACACCTTGTGACCGAGCAGCGACTCGATGCCGCGCCGTGCCGCGCTGCCGATGGCCTTGGCGCGGCGTCCGCCCGCGCCGATCACGATGGCTTTCTGGCCCTCGCGTTCGACCCACACCACCGCATGGATTTCGGCAACTCCATCGGGACGATTCTCGAAGCGCTCGATCTCGACCGAAGTCGCGTAGGGCAATTCCTCGCCCAACTGGCGCATCAATTGCTCACGCACCAGCTCGGCGGCGAGGAATCGTTCGCTGCGATCGGTGAAGGTGTCCATGTCGTAGCGCGGCTCGCCCTCCGGCAGGCGCGCCAGGATCGCGCGCTCGAGTTCGGCAAGGCCCGTGCGTTTTTGCGCGCTGACCATGAACACTTCGTCCCATGTCCGGTCGCGCGCAAGCCCTTCCACGAACGGCAGCAGTCTCGCCTTGTCCGCGACGCGATCGACCTTGTTGACCGCGAGCAGGCGCGGAATGCCGCGCTCGGCCAGCGCCGCATACACCGCGGCGTCTTCGTCGTCCCAGCGCTCCGCGGCCACCACCTGGACGGCCAGGTCGGCGTCTGCGATCGCCCCGTGCACCGCACGATTCAGGCTGCGATTGATTGCGCGTTTCGCTTCACGATGCAGCCCCGGCGTATCGAGGTAGAGGATCTGCCCGTCCGCAGAGTTGGCAATGCCCAGGATGCGCTGGCGGGTGGTGTGCGCGCGCGGCGTCACGATGGAAAGGGGCGCGTCGATCAGCGCATTCAGCAGCGTCGACTTGCCGACGTTCGGGCGCCCGACGATGGCGACGTTGCCGCAGCGGAATGAATCGCTCATTGATATCCACGTCCCATCAGGAACAAATGCCCGATTGCATCGAGCGTCAGCATCAATTCAAAAGCATTGGACACGGATTTACACGGATCACCACGGACAGGCAAAGTGCGCTGATTGATCCGTTCTCATCCGTGTCAAAAAAGCTTCTTCCCGTCATGGCGCTTCGGATGCACCGAGATTTTCAAGCGCCGCCTCCGCTGCCTGCTGCTCGGCGGCGCGCCGGCTGCCGCCGCTGCCTTCGAAGCGCGCCGCGCGCGGCCGATCGATTGCGCACACCACGTCGAATGTCCGCGCATGTTCGTCGCCCCGTTCGGCCAGCAACTCGTAGCGCGGCAACGGCAATCCGCGACCCTGCAGCCATTCCTGCAGGCGGGTTTTCGGATCCTTTTGTGGCGGCCCCGCCTCCGCAAGCGGCTTGGCAAAAACACCGTGCAACCACTCGCGACAGGCAAGGAATCCGCCGTCGCGGTAGATCGCGGCCACCAGTGCTTCGAACGCGTCGGCAAGGATGGAGTCGCGCCGGAACCCGCCGCTCTTGAGCTCGCCGGAACCCAATTTCAGCGCGTCGCCCAACCGCAATTCGCGCGCACGCTCCGCCAGCGCTGGCTCGCTCACGAGATGCGCGCGCAACCGCGAGAGTTCACCCTCGCTGGCGCGCTCGCGCGCGTCGAACAACATTTCGGCGACCACCAGGTTCACCAGCGCATCACCCAGGAATTCCAGCCGCTCGTTGTTGGGGCGCCCGGCGCTGCGGTGGGTCAGGGCAAGTTCCAGCAGGGCCTTGTCGGTGAAGTGGTAGCCGAGCTTCACGTCACTCTTGCACTTGCGCCTTCAGCGGCGCCGATTTCTCGAAGTGCACCAGGAAGTCGATGTTGTAGATCCACGGGATCTTCTTGTCGTAGCTCAGCTTCAGCGATCGGCCCCCGTTCGGGGTGGAGACCACCGTGATGTTCTTGGCCTCGATGTCCTCGTCGGCGAAATATTGCGACAACTGCTGGGTGTCGAGCTGCCGTTGCACTTCCTCGATGCTCATGTCGCCCGAGGTTGACTGTGTTGCGACGGTATTCACTGCCTTGGCCACGTTGAAGTAGTCAAGGTAGGCCGGCACCAGCTTCATCGCGGTGTAGGCGAAGAACGCCAGGATGACCAGCAGGATCACGAACCCGATCAGGGTGATGCCCGATTGACGCTTCATGGAGTCGCCCCCCGCACTCGATTGAGGATGATTCCCGCCTGCGCCGCAACGACGGCACCCTCAGGTGCCCAGCGGGAGGAGATGAGCTTAATGCAACACGGCGCGCGTGCGCGCGGCAAAGGGGAACGTCTTGCCGTTCCGTGACCCGCTTCAATACGCGAACACTGCCGCCGGCGCCCGGTCAGCGCAACACCGTGCCGATGCGGTGCCAGTCGGCGAGGCTGAACCAGATGAAGAACGCCTTGCCGGCCAGGTTCCGCTCCGGCACGAAGCCCCAGAAGCGGCTGTCCGCGCTGTTGTCGCGGTTGTCGCCCATCGCGAAATAGTAGCCTTGCGGCACCTTCCATTCGCAGCCGCGGTCAGTCGTGGGGGTGCCGCCGGAGCCGATGCAATTGTAGGACTCGACATACCGGAAGTGCAGCGTGGAATGCGTGCCTCCGCCCAGTTCCTCCGTGTAGAGCTGCACCGGCGACACATTGGGGTTTTCTTCCATCTGGATGCTGATCTTGTCGGTGCCGCGGTACTCACCGACCAGCGTCTGCGGCACGGGTCTTCCATTGATGGAGACGTCTTCGCCGACCACCTTGATGGTGTCGCCGGGCACGCCGATGATGCGTTTGATGTAATCCTCCTTGGGGTTCAGCGGATAGCGGAACACCGCGATGTCGCCGCGCTGCGGTTCGCCGGTGTCGAGGATCTTGGTATTGGTAACCGGCAGGCGCAGTCCGTAGGCGAACTTGTTGACCAGCACGAAGTCCCCGACCAGCAGGGTCGGCATCATCGAACCCGAGGGGATCCGGAACGGTTCCAGCAGGAAGGTGCGGAACAGCAGCACCGCCAGGATCACTGGGAAGAACGAACGCGCGTAATCGACCAGCACCGGCTCGTGCGGCTTGCGACCATCCGCCGCGGCGCGCTCCCGGCGACGGCGCGCGAACGCGACACGGTCGACCACCCAGATCACGAAGAACGCGGCGGTGATCAGCACCAGCGCCAGCGCGAAATCCGAGGTCACGTACCAGATGTAAAGGCAGATGGCGACGACCGCCACCAGCACCACGGTCCCGAATACGTCTTTCTTCACTGCGTAATCCTTGGATCGCGCGCATGGCGCGGTTCTGCAACTGTCGCAATCTTCATTTCCGCTGATGCGGAAAACCAGTGACTTTCGTCATTTCGGAGAAGCCGATCCTGATTTGTCATTCCGGGGCCGCGCGTAGCGCGGAACCCGGAATCGGCATCGGTGTTGCGCCGCGCGCGCGAACACCAAACCGATTCCGGATCCGGGCCTGCGGCCCGCTCCGGAACGATGAGAATGATTGTGTCCCGAGTCCCGCATCCCGAGTCCTTTGTCCCCATATCCCAAGCCATTCATTTGTCGGTCCTGAGCACGGCAAGGAACGCTTCCTGCGGAATCTCGACCCGGCCGACCTGTTTCATCCGCTTCTTGCCTTCCTTCTGCTTCTCCAGCAACTTCTTCTTGCGGCTGACGTCGCCGCCGTAGCATTTTGCCAGCACGTTCTTGCGCAACGCCTTCACCGTGGAACGCGCGATGATCTGCGCGCCGACCGCGGCCTGGATCGCGACGTCGAACATCTGCCGCGGAATCAGTTCGCGCATCCGTTCGACCAGGTCGCGGCCACGGCGGTCGGCATGCGCACGATGCACGATCAGGCTGAGCGCGTCCACCCGATCGCCGTTGATCAGCACGTCCACGCGCACGAACGGGCCCGCTTCGAACCGGTCGAAGTGGTAGTCCATCGACGCGTAGCCGCGGCTGACCGACTTCAGGCGATCGAAGAAATCCAGCACCACCTCGGCCAGCGGCAGTTCGTAGCTGATCCGCACCTGGCCCGCCAGGTACTGGATCGAACGCTGCACGCCGCGCTTTTCCTCGCACAGCGTAATCACGTTGCCGATGTGTTCGGGCGGCGTCAGGATGTCGGCGACGATGATCGGCTCGCGGATCTCCGCGACCTCGTTGCCGGGCGGCAGTTTGGCCGGGTTGTCCAGCAGCATCACCTCGCCGTCGCTCTTCAGCACCTCGTACACCACGGTCGGCGCGGTGGTGACGAGATCGAGGTCGTACTCGCGCTCGAGGCGCTCCTGCACGATTTCCATGTGCAGCATGCCGAGGAAGCCGCAGCGAAACCCGAAGCCCATCGCTTCCGAAGATTCCGGCTCGAAAAACAGCGCGGCGTCGTTGAGGCGCAACTTGTCCAGCGCCTCGCGCAGCGCCGGGAAATCATCCGACGCAACCGGAAACAACCCCGCGAACACGCGCGGCTGCATGTGCTGGAAGCCGGGCAGCGGCTTGGGTGCAGGATCGCTCGCCAGCGTCAGCGTGTCGCCGACCGGTGCACCGTGCACGTCCTTGATCGAGGCATTGACCCAGCCCACTTCGCCGGCGCCGAGTTTGCCCAGTTCCTTGCGCTTGGGCGTGAACACGCCGACGTTGTCGACCTGATGGCTGCGGCCGGTCGACATCACCTCAAGCTTGTCGCCGGGCTTGATCTCGCCCTGCATCACCCGCACCAGCATCACCACGCCGAGGTAGTTGTCGAACCATGAATCGATGATCAGCGCCTGAAGCTTGTCGGTGTCGCGCGGCTTCGGCGGCGGGATCCGCGCGACGATCGCCTCCAGCACTTCGCGCACGTTCTCGCCGGTCTTGGCGCTGATCGCAACGGCGTCATCCGCATGGATGCCGATCACCGCTTCGATCTCTTCCTTCACCTTCGGGATGTCGGCGGTGGGCAGGTCGATCTTGTTCAGCACCGGCACGACTTCCAGCCCCATCTCGACCGCCGTGTAGCAGTTCGCGACCGACTGCGCCTCGACGCCTTGCGCGGCGTCGACCACCAGCAAAGCGCCCTCGCACGCCGCGAGCGAACGCGACACTTCATAAGAGAAATCGACGTGCCCGGGCGTGTCGATGAAGTTCAATTCATAGACCTGCCCGTCGCGCGCGGTGTAGGGCAGCGACACCGAACGCGCCTTGATCGTGATGCCGCGCTCGCGCTCGATCGGGTTGTCGTCCAGCACCTGCGCTTCCATTTCGCGCTCGGAGAGGCCGCCGCAGATCTGGATGATGCGGTCGGCCAGCGTGGACTTGCCGTGGTCGATGTGGGCGATGATGGAAAAGTTGCGGATCTGCTGCATGCGCGCTGGATTGCACCGGGTGGCGCTGGGTCAAACGCAGCATTATCGCATGGCCGCGGCAGGAATCCGGAACCCGACGGGATTGGCC
>JBDZUX010000014.1:0-13311 GCA_040255405.1 Lysobacteraceae bacterium | reverse complement strand
ACGCGGTTCGCGCGCAGGCGCGCTCCTGCAACAGCAGCCCTGCAGGGGCCTGCCTGCAGGCGATCGCCCAGTCGACCTTACATTTGCGCGAACTTGAACGTCGCCCCGCTCGGCTCGATCGCCGCCTTCACCGCAGCTTCGTCGGCCTGGTCGCCGATGAACAGCACCACCACCCCCTTGAAGGAACCCGGCGACGCCTGATTGAACGCATTCTCCAGCACCTTCGCCGTGGTCGCCGAGTTCGGACCGCCCGCGGCCACCATGTTGCCCGGCAACACGGTCGCGGCAACCACCGTGTCGATCTGGTCCTGGACCCGGCCCAGGGTTTCCTCTGCGGACGTAGCACTGGCGGGTTGGGCGGCCGTACCGGCCGCACCGGCCGACGCTGCGGCTGCGGCGACCCGGACAGGCACATCGGGCACGAAGTAGACGTACGGCGTGTTGGTGATGTTGCCCAGGTTGTCCTGCACGATCTGGGTCAGATAGGCCTGCCATCCCTTGATGTCATTCGGATCGGTGGGCTTGGTGGCCTTGGCCTCGACCGTAGTCTGGCCTTCGCCGCTGTCGTTGCAGGCGCTCAGGCCCACGGTACCCAGCAACGCGATGGCGGCGATGAAAAGGAATTTGCGCATGGCGATCACCTCGATGACTTGCGTGGAACGGCAGAACCAGCTCGCCCCCCCGGCTTGCGTCGGTGTCGACGCAAGGCCTTCTGGACAGCCGGATGAACAAAATTGGAAACGTCGCCGCCGAGGCTGGCGATTTCACGCACCAGCGACGACGAAATGAAGCTCCATTCCTCGGCCGGCGTCAGGAACAACGTTTCGGCTTGCGGAATCAGGTGCCGGTTCATGCTGGCGAGCTGGAATTCATACTCGAAATCGGACACCGCGCGCAATCCGCGCAGGATCACGCCCGCGCCGCATTCGGTCATGAAGCGCGCCAGCAGGGTATCGAACCCGCGCACCTCGACGTTGGGCACATCGGCCAACGCCGCGCGCGCAAGCGCGACCCGTTCGGCCAGTTCGAACCTCGGCGTCTTGCCGCTCGATTTCGCGACCGCCACGATCACGGTGTCGAACAGCGGCGCCGCGCGCGCGACCAGGTCGCCGTGACCATTGGTGATCGGGTCGAACGTCCCCGGGTACACCGCGATGCGCGGATTGGATCGAATTGGCTTGCCGGTCCCCATGCCCCCATTGTGCCATCTTGCGGCACCGCCGCGACAGCACCGCGCGCATCAATCCCCGCCGAGGCGAAACAGCGTGCCGCGCACCGCGCCCGCGTCACGCTGCCGGTGCACGCGCCAGCGCGCGGGAACCTCCCACGCGTCATCGACCCCGGATTCGACGTACACCCATGCGCCCGGCGCAAGCCAGCCTTGCCCATCGAGCAGTGCCGCGGCGTCCGCCCACAGCGCCGAGCCGAAGGGCGGATCGAGGAAAGCGACGTCGAAAGTTTCGGTCGCCGGTGCCGCCAATGCGCGCAGCGCATCGACGTGCCGCACGATTGCGGCGTCCTGGTGCAGGCGCGCAAGATCCGCTTCGATCGCCCGCGCCCGCGCGCCATCCTGCTCGAGAAAGACCGCCTGCCGCGCCCCGCGCGACAAGGCCTCGATGCCCAGCGCACCGGTGCCGGCAAACACATCCAGCACGCGCGCACCGTCGATCACCGGCGCCAGCCAGTCGAACAGCGTCTGCCGAAGCCGCTGCGGCGTCGGGCGCAAACCGGGCAACGTCGGCACGCTCAGCCGCGATCCGCGCAGCCGGCCGCCGATGATGCGGACGTGTCCCGGCGGCGACGCCCCATTGATCTGCTTGTTCATGGCTTTCGCAAGAAGTCAGGTCGTGGACGGCCGCTCTGGATCCGCCAGTTTCGCGGATATTCGATTCACGTGATTGTCGAACGCAGCAGCGATCATGGACGATCGCAAGGAAAATGCCCATTCCGGTGTTCCCCCGAAGCAAACCTGCCATGCCGGCCTTGACTTGACTATTGCAACGATCATGGATGATCGCATTAATAAACCCGGTGTTAGCATTTCGGGCCTGCATACTTCAAGCGTGAACCCGATGGCGAGCCTCTGGAACAAACTGGCCGGTCGCAAGCCGCGTCCCGAACCGCCGCCGGCTTCCGGCGAACCGGTCCAGGACGAGGCGTCCGGGCAGCCGGTCCCGCCTGCCCGGCACGAACCCGAACTGCCGACCGCGGAATCGGCGCTTCCGAATGTCGCGAGCGGTCCGGACGATTTTCTCGCGCCGGCACAGACAGCCCCGTCGCGCCGCAGTTGGCGCGACCGGCTCTCGTCCAGCGGTTTCGCCCGCGGACTGTCGTCGCTGTTCGCGCGCAACCCGGAACTCTCCGACGAACTGCTGGACGAACTGGAAGTCACCCTGCTTTCCGCCGACGTGGGTGTCGCTTCCACCAACGAATTGATCGACGACTTGCGCCGGCGCATGCACAAGCGTGAATTCGCCGATGCACTCGCGCTGCGCGGAGCATTGCGCGCGCGGCTGGTGGCCTTGCTGCAGCCAGTCGCGCAGCCGCTCGAAGTCGGCACGCGCAAACCGTTCGTGCTGCTGGTGGTCGGCGTCAACGGCGTCGGCAAGACCACCACCATCGGCAAGCTGGCACGGCGTTTCCGGCAGGAAAACCGCGGCGTGCTGCTGGCCGCCGGCGACACCTTCCGTGCCGCCGCGGTGGCACAGTTGCAGGAATGGGGTTCGCGGCTGGGCGTGCCGGTGTGCTCGCAGGGACAGGGTGCCGATTCGGCCAGCGTGATCTTCGACGCGCTGCAGATGGCGGTCGCGCACAAGCACGACATCCTGATCGCCGACACCGCCGGCCGCCTGCACACGCGCTCCGGCCTGATGGACGAACTGGCCAAGGTCAAGCGCGTGCTCGGCAAGCTCGACGCCGAGGCGCCGCATGAAGTGCTGATGGTCATCGACGGCACCACCGGCCAGAACGCGATCAACCAGGTGCGCGAATTCACCAACGCGATTGGCGTCACCGGACTCGCGGTCACCAAGCTGGATGGCACCGCCAAGGGCGGCGTGATGTTCGCGTTGGCGCGGGAGTTCGCGCTGCCGATCCGCTACGTCGGCCTTGGCGAGCGCGCGGAGGACCTGCGCGTGTTCGACGCCCGCGCCTTCGTGGACGGACTGCTGCCCGTCGGCAGTTGACCATGTCGGCCACCGCGCCATCGTCGCGGCACCCCCCGGGCTGGATCGCGGTGGCGATCGCCGCGGTACTGGTCGCACTGGTGATCGCCGCGGCGGTGTACGTCCATAACCTCCTGCAACCCGACCGGTTCACGGCCCTGCTGGAAAACGACCTTGCCGCGGTGGGCCTGAAGTTGCGCCTGCAGGCGCCGGCCGAGCCCACCCTGTTTCCCCGGCCCGGCGTGCAATTGAGGAGCTTCAGCCTGACCAACACCGGTTCGAACAAGCCGGTGCTGCAGGCGGCCGGCGCCACGATCGTGGTGCCGTGGCGCGCGCTGCTGCATGGCGAAGTCGCCATCGAACGCGTGGACGTGGCGGCGCCGCACTTGAACCTCGATGAACTCGAATCGCTGCTCGCGCGGCTGCCGCACCGTCCCGGTCCGCCGCGCCTGCCCACCATCACCACCGGCGTGCACATGAGCCAGGGCACGCTTTCCCGCAACGGCTCGCCGCTGCTGTTCGACTTCAGCATCGAAACCGGCGCGCTCGCACCCGGCAAGGTGTTCCGGCTGGAAGCCGCGGCGCGCGGCGCGGCCGGCAACCGATTCAATTTCGAACTCACCACGGTGCCCTCCGCAGCCCATGATGGCGTGATCGACCTCAAGGCCCTGGGCTTCAACCTCACCGGGCAGCAAGGCATCGCGCTGGAGCTCCAAGGCGAAGGCAGCTGGCGGGGCGGCGAGGACCTTGCGATGCAACTCCAGGGCACGCTGCGCCATCGCGCATTCGCGCCGCCGGCTGCCGCGTCTGCCAGTGCGCCCGCAACGTCCGCGCCGGCGCCCCGCCCCCCCGCCGAACCCGTCACCGACAGGATCGCGCTGAACGTCGTGCCCGCGCGCGGGCATGTGCCGCTGACGATTGCCCTGAAACTGGACGGTGACGAAGCGCACGCCGACCTCCGCCTGCAGCCGACCGAATTCGGACGCTGGTGGAAACGCGTGCTGGCCGCGCAGCCGGGCCAACCACCGGGCGCGTTGCCGTTCACGGGCGAGGCGAAAGTGCGGCGACTCGACCTGGGCTGGCTGAAGGCCACGGGCCTCACGATCGACGCCGGCCCGGACCTCGCGCCGGCGGCCGGTTCTTCGAGCCCCGCGCCGGCCGCGTCGGCGGCGCATTGAAAGGTGGACGATTTCGCGCGCCACTTGCTGCGCTGGTACGACCACCATGGTCGCCACGACCTGCCATGGCAACGCCACCGCACACCTTATCGCGTTTGGATTTCGGAGGTGATGCTGCAACAAACCCAAGTGGGGACTGTCATCCCTTACTTCGAACGCTTCGTCGACGCGCTGCCGGATGTCCGGGCACTGGCGGCCGCACCCGAAGATCGCGTACTGGCGCTATGGTCGGGCCTCGGGTACTACCGGCGTGCACGATATCTGCACGCAGCCGCACAACAATGCGTCGCGCAACACGCTGGCGAATTGCCGCGCGATTTCGAATCACTGGCCGCGCTGCCCGGCATCGGCCGTTCCACCGCGGCTGCGATCCTGGCGCTGGCGCATGGACAACGCCACGCGATCCTCGACGGCAACGTCAAGCGCGTGCTGAGCCGGTATCACGGCGTCGGCGGCTGGCCCGGAGAACGCGTGGTCGAAAACGCGCTGTGGTCGCACGCCGAAACGCACACGCCAGGGGCGCGGATCGCGGACTACACGCAGGCGATCATGGACCTCGGGGCGACCGTCTGCACGCGCGCGAATCCACGCTGCGATGCCTGTCCGCAAGCGCAAGCCTGTGTCGCGCACCGGAATGGCACCACGGCCGCGATTCCGGCGGCGCGCCCCGCGCGCGTGCTGCCGGAAAAGCACACTTTCTTCGTCGTGCTGCGCGACCAGCACGACCGCGTGCTGTTGCAGCGGCGCCCGCCGCAAGGCGTGTGGCCGCGATTGTGGAGCCTGCCCGAAGCCGCCGACGAACGCGCCGCACGCGAACTTGCATCGCATCTTGCCGATCTCGAGTGCAGCGCAGCCATTGCCTTGCCGGAAATCCTGCACGTGTTCACCCATTTCAGGTTGCACGCTTCGCCGATCGAGTGGCATGGCGTGCGCGTGCGCGCCGCGGTTGCCGACGACCATGCGACGTGCTGGTACTCGCGCGCGGAGATCGCAGACCTCGGCATTCCCGCCTTGGTCAGGAAGATACTGGTGTCACCGCCCGAAGCGCCGCCTGCGAAAAACAGCGCCAAACCGCAGGCGTCCGCCGCCCGCCATGACCGCGTGAACCCGTCCGGCGCGACTTCCAACCCATCGGGCGCGATGGGTGCAGCGATCCCCGCCCGGTGACGGGCCTCCCGCTGAAGCGGGCGGCTAACCGCTGGTCGGCGGCGTCGCGCCCTGCTTTTCCTTCGCGCGATCCTGCTTCAGCTTCAATTCGTCCACCGGTTCGATCTTTGTGATCTTGCAGCGCTGGTGGTCGAAGGTGATGAAGTCGAAGCCGCGATAAACCATCTGGTTTTTCGCGGTCAAGCCAATGCCGTTCGCGAACGCGAGATTGGTGCACGGCGTTTCCACCGTCAGCAGGTATAGTTTGTTGACGCCGAACCAGATCGCCACCTTGTCCGGCGCCAGGTACTGGAATCCATTGATCTGGAAGTAGCGGACATGGTCAACCGGCGCCCCGGCGTACTTCTGGTAACGTGCCAGATCGGCGCGTTCCGAGTCGGTCTGCTGCGCCAACGCGGGAAATGCGGCAGAGCTTGCCAGCAGCAGCGCCAAAACCGCGCAATTCCGTGCAGTTTTCATCTCGCCGGCCCTCATGCTTGCCCTCGGGTTTCTCACTATACTTGCGCCGCAGTCGGCCGGGTGTGCAGGCGCTGACGCCGGTCAAGCGACCGTTCCCAAACCGCAGGAGCTGGCTCCGGCCGTGTCGAACCACCGGGTTTCCGCCACACGCGACGCATCCAGCAATCCGCCGCGGCGATTGCCCGCCCCGCTGGAATGGCTCGCGCGTCCGCTGGCGCGGCTGTCGACCAGCCTGTTCAACCTGCGCGTCGGCCTTGTCTCGGATGTCCTCATCAGCCTGCTGCTGATCGCGGCCGGCGTGTGGTACGGACGCATGCAGCCGACACTGGCGGCGCTGACAGCGCTGTGCGGATTGTTCGTCTTCACCTTCATCGAATACGCCGCGCACCGCTGGCTGTTCCACGGCAACACGGGCCCGTTCAGGTCCGGCCACGATCACCATCACGACAATCCGCTCGGCTACGACGCGCTGCCGTTCTTCATGCCGCCGCTTTTCATGTGCGCGCTGGGCGCCGCGTTCGCGCTTGTCATTCCCGCCGGCTATGCCTTGCTGCTGGCCGGCACCATCGCCGCGGGCTATGCCGCCTACGGGCTGAGCCACCTCGTGATCCACGTGCATCGCTTCGACAGCCCGATGATGCGTCGCTGGGCCGGCTTCCACAACATCCATCACTATCACCCGGACGCCAACTTCGGCGTGACCACCGGCCTCTGGGACGTGATCCTCGGCACCCGCTACCGGCGCAAGCCGCGAACGGCTCCCTGATTCGCCGGCGCCGCCGGCGCCACTACACGCGCCGATTACACTTCCGCGCGTACGCTTGCGCCTTTCGACCGGGCAGATAGGAGGCAGCGATGAACAGATTGCTGGTTGTCGGCATCACCGGAGTACTGGCAGGCGGACTCGCATTCACCGCATCCGCACAAACCCATTCCGCGAAAGACGAAATCAGCACCGCGCATGCGCATGCGGTGATGGCGCAAAGCGCCACGTCGGTCGCGATGGCGCACGCGCACCTGCAGCATGTCATCAACTGCCTCGTGGGCCCGGATGGCAGCGGGTTCGAAGCCGCCGCGGGAACGCCGTGCAAGGGCCAGGGCAACGGCGCCATTCCGGACGCGGCGACCGACCACGCATTGCAGGCGAAGCTCGAGCGCGCGCTCGCGGATGCGCAAGCCGGTCTGAAGTCGGCATCACTCGCGGCCGTGCATCAGGACGCCGGCAAAGTCGCCGCCGGGCTGCAGGAAGGCCCCGCTCCGAAGACCGGCAGTTCGTCCTGGTAAGCCGCCGTTTCAATAGCCGCGCGGCCGCGGCCGCGCGGCCCGGCTGACGTGGATCATTCACGCGGACCCCGCCGCGGCGGACACTGCGCAATCCGCATCGGGAATCACGCCATGGCAACGCGCTACACCGGACTTTCCACCACCATTCTCGACGCCGTCGGCGATACGCCGCTGCTGGAAATCGACGGCGTGTTCGCCAAGTGCGAATTCCTCAACCCATCGGGTTCGATCAAGGCGCGCATCGCCAAGTACATCATCGAACGCGCCGAGGAAACCGGCGCCATCAAGCCCGGCGACACCATCGTCGAGGCCACCAGCGGCAACACCGGCAACGCGTTCTCGATGGTGGCCGCGGTGAAGGGCTACCGCATGATCGTAGTGATGCCGGAAGGCTTGTCGAGCGAGCGCGTGGCGATCTCGCGCGCCTACGGCGCCGAGGTCCTTTTCTGCGGCACCTTCCACGTCAACGACGCATTGGAACGCGCGCGCGAACTCGGCAAGCAGCCCGGCTTCTTCTTTCCCGGCCAGTTCGAGAACGAGTGGAACGTGGATGAGAACCGCGAAATCCTCGGCCCCGAAATCCTGTCGCAACTGCCGAAAGACCGCGTCCCGGACGCCTTCGTGCACGGCGTCGGCACCGGCGGCACGTTGATCGGCGTCGGCCAGGCTTTCCGCAAGGTCAATCCGAAAGTGCGCCTGTTCGCGATGGAGCCTTCCGAATCGCGCACCATCCTGTGCGGCGAAGTGGCGCTGCACCAGATCGAAGGCATTTCGGACGGATTCGTGCCGGGCATCTTCGCGCAGCATCGCGACCTCGTGCGGGACACCACCAGCGTCGCGAGCGCCGATGCGATCGCGGAAATGCGCAAGCTCGCCCGCACCCGCGGCCTGTTCTGCGGACCAAGCTCGGGCGCGCACATGATCGCGGCCCGGCGTATCCGCGAGCAGTTTCCGGAATTGAAGACTGTCGTCACCATCCTCGATGACGAAGGCGAGAAGTACCTGCAGGATTTCTTCATGCATCCGGCGGCCGGCACCGATTCGCCGGTCCCGTTCCACTGACGCGGCCATGTTGCTGCTCGATGCACTCAGCCCCGCCCCGCGCGCGCTGCGGATGTATCTCGCGGAAAAGGGAATCGTGCTGCGGGTGCGGCAAGTGGACGTGTTCACCGGCGAGAACCGGCAGCCGGCCTACCTTGCCCGCAATGCAGCCGGCCAGACGCCGACGCTGCTGCTGGATGACGGCACGGCGCTCGCCGAATCCGTCGCGATCGTGGAATACCTCGAGGAACTGCACCCCGATCCGCCGCTGATCGGCGCCACGCCCCGGCAGCGCGCCGAAACGCGCCAATGGCAACGCCGGATCGAACTCAACATCACCGAAAACATCCACAACGCGTACCACTACGCCGAAGGGCTGGCGCGCTTCCGCGATCGCATTCCGGTGGCGCCCGAAGCCGCCGACGGCCTGAAACGCGTGGCGCAGGACCGCATCGCGTGGCTGGACGGCATGCTCGGCGGACACACCTTCATCGCCGGGGACCGCTTCACCATCGCCGACGTCTGGCTGTACGCGTGGCTCGACTTCGCCGACTCCGTCAACCAGCCGTTCGATCGAAACCTGCGCAACATCGCGCCGTGGTTCGCGCGTATTGCCGCACGGCCATCGGCTCCCGCCAGCCTGCACCCCGCCTGCAAACCGGGCGGCGTGCGCGGATAAAATCCAGAACCCGAGGAAGCCTCCCATGACCCAACGCATCAACTACGCCAAAGCCTCACCCGGTGGTTTCAACGCCATGCGCCAAATGCAGGCGCACGTGGACCAGTGCGGGCTGGAACACCCGCTGCTGGAACTGGTGAAAATGCGCGCCTCGCAAATCAATGGCTGCGCGTATTGCCTCGACATGCACAGCAAGGACGCGCGCGCCGCGGGTGAAACCGAGCAGCGCCTGTACCTGCTGGACGCCTGGCGCGAATCGCCTTTCTACAGCGAACGCGAGCGCGCCGCGCTGGCATGGACCGAAGCGCTCACCCGTATTTCCAAAGCCAAGGACGTCTCCGACGCGCTGTACGACGAAGTCCGCAAACAATTCAGCGACAAGGAACTGGTGGACCTTTCCTTCGCGATCATCGCGATCAACGGCTGGAACCGGCTCGCGATCCCGTTCCGCTCCGAACCCGGCCACTACCAGCCCGGCCAGCACGCCAAGAGCGACTGATGCCGGGCGCCGCGGCCCTGGACAATTTCGACGCGTTGCTGGATGCGGCGCGGGAACAGGACGAACCGCAGCGGCTGCTGTTCGTGTTCGCCCGGCGCGAACTGGGCGATGGCGCCACGGCCTCGCAGCGCCTCGGCTTCGAACGCGGCCAGGGTGGCCACCTGCAGCCGATCCTGTGCGTTGACAAGTTGCCCGACGAAGTCGCCGGTTTCGCGGCGCTGGCCGCCGAATCCGAACAGACCGGGCACGCCTGGGACATCGTGTTCGTCGGCAGCCTAGAAGGCCGCGGCGGCATCGCACCGAACGGCGACGAGGCCGACCAGCCGTTGCGCTTCATGGTGAACGCGATCAATGACGGACGCGTCGGCGAATTCGCCGCCTTCGACCGCACCGGACAGCCATTGCGCTTTGTGTAGGCATGCGGTGCGGCAGCGCCTTGTCGCCCCGCGCGTACTGAATCGCCGGTCGGGCATTGCGCGCGCAATCCGGCCCGCCGAAACGACGAACTTGGCGCGGTGTCCGGTTATCCTGCCGTTCGCGCGGGCGATCCCGCAACACGTCAACGGATCGTCGCCCGGTTGCAGCCGGGCGACGCAGCGGCTGGCGAGCACCAAGGCATTTCCCATGGAAATTTCCAAAACCTTCCAGATCGAGGCGGCACACCGCCTTCCCAATGTTCCGGCCGGGCACAAGTGCGCGCGCCTGCACGGGCATTCATTCCGGATCGAGCTGGTCCTCGACGGTCCGCTGGATCCGGTCCTCGGCTGGGTGGTCGACTTCGCCGACATCAGCGCCGCCTTCGCGCCGCTGCGCGAGCGCATGGACCATCACTACCTCAACGAAATCGAAGGCCTGGAAAATCCCACCAGCGAAAACCTGGCCCGCTACGTCTACGACGCGCTCAAACCCGCGTTGCCACTGCTGCACGCGGTGGTCGTGCATGAAACCTGCACGTCGAAGTGCCGCTACGCGCCCGCGGCAGGGCGCGACGACGCGCCGGCTTGAAGACCCGGCACCGCCGGACTCGAGGCGCGACACCCCGATGGGGGGGTTGAAGCCCGGCCCTGATGCACGCGCACGGCCCAACGGGCCGCTGCCCTGCGCCACGCCTCGAAGTGGCGCCCGGAACACGTCGTTGGCGCGCGCCGCCGCGCAATCCGTGCGTGCGTGCATCACGCTCCGTCACTCGTCATGCCGCTTCGCGACCACCTCGCCGTATGCCCCCAGCCGGGGCAACCTTAAGACAGTCAGCCGTTGCAGCGTCGTCGCTTTGGCACTTACATCAGGCAAGCGTCGGCGATCCACAGCCGCATCCCGCACGGCTCGCCAACCGGCCGGCGCGCCACGAACCGCAGGAGGTATGGCCATGCAACCGATCGAATTGAAATCCCTGCCACGGCGCCTGGCACTGGGCCTGGCCGTGGGCGGCCTTGCGCCGGCCTTGGCCATGGCGGCACCGGCACAGTCGTTCCAGGTCCACGGCCAAGCCCGGGTATTTCAGGGCGCCAGGTCATTCGTGATGCCGTTCATCGGCACGATGACGGTCGACCCCGATTTCGCGGACTCGACGTTCGGCATCGTCGGCCGCGTGGTTTCGATGACGGTCCGCTTCCCGACGCTGCCCGAAGTCCCGGCCTTCGACACGATCGCCACGCAAGGCCCCGAGATCAGCGGCATCACGCCGCCCAAATACGACGTCGAGCTCCTGAACGCGAATGGCGAGCAGGCACAGTTCCAGTTCACCACCCGGCAATCGCCCGCCACCTTCCCGGGCTTCGGCACACCAATGGGCTCGCTGGTCAACTTCAACGGCGGCGCGCTGATGCAAGGCAGCAACACCGGCCCCGTCGACGCCGCCTTCGGGCACGGACCGGTTTTCCTGCAGGACTTCCGCGGATACATCGCGCCGGCGCATCGCGGGCGCGATTGAACTGCCGTCACACCCTGGAGTACGAAGCAATGAAAGATCAAGCAAAGATTCTGGCGGTACTGGTTTTCGGCAGCTTGTCGCTGCTTGCCGCTTCCGGTGGCGCCATCCATGCGGCAACCCGGCAAGGCGGGGCATCGAGCCACGCGGAGCTGGTCGAACAGGGCCGCCAGGTTTTCCGCTACGACACGTTCGGCGATGAAATCAAATGGACCGACCTGTTGCACATGAACGAGGTCATCGCGACCGAAGTGAGCCCGAAGACCGCGCTGTCGGTCGGGCTGAAGGTGGATGTCGATGCGCTGCCCGAATCGGTGAAGCAGGGCATCGTCGACGGCACCGTCAACCTGGATGATCCGGCGACCACAGTTGCACTTTTGAAACTCGGTGCGGTGGTCGGGATGCAAGGCACCGTCACGGAAGTCGGCGGCGTGCAGACGCTGACCCGGGTCGGCGTTACCTGCGCGCTGTGCCACTCGACCGTCGACAATGCGTTCGCGCCGGGCATCGGCCATCGTCTCGACGGCTGGCCCAACCACGACCTCAATCCAGGTGCGATCGTCGCATTGTCGCCGGCGCTTTCCGCGGCGCAGAAAGCGCAAATGAATTCGTGGGGTCCCGGCATGTACGACCCGCGCTGGAACATCGACGGCCTCAGCGACCCGGTGGTGATACCGCCTGCATACGGCCTGGCCGGCGTGCACCGCGTCGTGTACACCGGCGACGGACCCAACCTCTCCTACTGGAACCGCTACGTCGCCGTGACCCAGATGGGCGGGCAAGGCGTGTTTTCCGATCCGCGGGTCGGTACGCACCTGGACTCGCACACCCCGGGCCTCGCGCCCGGCTGGAAGCCCGGACTGCTGATGGCCAATGGCAACCGCGACAGGGTCAGCAGCGCACTGGCCGCGTTGCAGGCCTACCAGCTTTCGCTGGCCTCGCCGCCACCCCCGCAAGGCAGCTTCGACCCCGCCGCAGCGCGCCGCGGCCGGCTGGTCTTCAAGGAGGCCGGTTGTGCAGACTGCCACAGCGGCCCGCAGCTGACGGATGCCAACACCAAGCTGCACCCGCCCACCGATTCCGTGGCCAAGGACACGCTCTACGTGACGCGGTCTGCCACCGGTATGTATCGGACCACGCCGCTGCGCGGCCTTTGGCAGCACGGGCCCTACTTCCACGACGGGTCCGCGAAAACGCTCGCAGAAGTGGTGACGGCTTACAACACGAAGCTCAAACTGCGGCTTTCGCCGGCGCAGCAACACGATCTGGTGGAATACCTGAAGTCGCTGTAACCGGCACGGTGCGGCGCCCTGCGAGTTGAGGAGCGATCGCGCCGGCCGGACGACAGGCCCGGCGCAGGCATGCGTGATGCGCCGGGCGCTCGATGTCGCGCGGCAGCGACAAGTGCACGGTCGGGCGAGCGCCACCGGAATCGATTCGCCGGACACGCATTCGAAGCGCGCATGGCTGCCCGGGCGATGCCCGGGTAGGCCCCGCGGCGATGTGCAGGTTCCACGCCGCAATGCGGGATCGACGGAAGCTGTCTTCGAACACGGGAAGAAATGGTGGCCAGGGGCGGAATCGAACCACCGACACGAGGATTTTCAGTCCTCTGCTCTACCAACTGAGCTACCTGGCCGAACCAGCGCGACCGCTTGTGGTGTCCGCATTGCGCGAACGGCGATCACGAACCGCGTATTAGACTGGCCACCGCGCAAACCGTCAAGCATCGGGACTCAGTCGAGGCCCCACAAGGCACGATCCAGGTCGGCATCGAGGCCGAACGCCTGCATCGGTACGCGGCCATCGCGCACGTCCACGCCTTCCGCGCGCAGTCTTCGGGATTGTTCGCGGAACCCGCGGCTGCCGCGCGGCAACGCGATGGTGCCGTTGGCGTGCAGCACGCGGAACCA
>JBDZUX010000001.1:2214-211207 GCA_040255405.1 Lysobacteraceae bacterium | reverse complement strand
TTGCCGACGCGCCATCCATGGCGCGGCGGCAAGTGGGCGCAATCCATTGCGCCCACCCTTCGGGCCTGATCGTCCGGTCCCCACCGCAGCACAGGGACCCCAGTTCCGCTTCGATGACGGCCATCGTGGCCTCGCTCGAATCGAGACCAAACGAATTGCTTCGCTCCCTTCCGCGCGCACGATGCGCGCCGAACGGGGCCCCTCGAACACGGCAGCCGCACGCGAATCCTGAGCACAGGGATGTGCTCAAGACGGGTTCGCGGGGTGGCCTTCTCTTTGGCTGCTTTCTCTTGGCGACGCAAGAGAAAGTAGCTCGCGCCGTGGGACGGCGCGAAAAAAGACATGGACGTCGAACACGAAACGACAGTGGATCCCGGCTTTCGCCGGGATGACGCCGACAATGTCGCGTCGCGAATCGCCGTCCTACGGCGTCCATTTCCGGTGCGCGTGGATCGACATCACCACCCCGAACCCGGTCAGCAGCGTGATCGCCGAGGTGCCGCCGTAGCTCACCAATGGCAGCGGGACGCCGACCACGGGCAGGAGACCCGAGATCATGCCGCCATTGACGATCACGTACACCATGAACGCCAGTCCGAACGATCCCCCGACAAGGCGCGAATACGTGTCCCGCGCGTTGGCCGCGATCCACAGGCAGCGGCCCACGATGAACGTGTACACCAGCAGCAGCACCAGCACGCCGACGAGGCCGAATTCCTCACCCAGCACCGCGAAGATGAAGTCGGTGGTGTGTTCGGGCAGGAACTCAAGTTTCGACTGCGTGCCGTGGTTGAAGCCCTTGCCGAAGACGCCGCCTGAGCCGACCGCGATCATCGACTGGATGATGTGCCAGCCGGTGCCGAGCGGATCGTTCTCGGGGTGCAGGAAGGTCATCACGCGTTCGCGCTGGTAATCGTGCAGGAAGTGCCACGCGACCGGCGCGATCGCGGCGAGTGCCGCGAGCATCGCACCGATCTTCCACCACTGCAGGCCGGCGAGGAACAATACGAACATGCCGGACGCCGCGATCAGCAATGCGGTGCCGAGGTCGGGTTGCTCCATGACCAGGATGGCCGGGATGCCGATCAGCACCCCGATCGCGACGATGTCGCGCCAGCGCGGCGGCAGCGGGCGCGGGTGCAGGTACCACGCCACCATCATCGGCATCGCCAGTTTCATGAGTTCCGACGGCTGGAACCTGACCACGCCCAAATCCAGCCAGCGGTCGGCGCCGCGGCCTTCGCCCAGTACCGTCAGCACTACCAGCAGCAAGATGCCGAGCAGATAGAACCACGGCGTCCACGCACGCAACAGTGTCGGGGGGATGCGCGAAATCGCCAACAGCAACAACCCGCCCGCGATGAAGCGCACGGCCTGGCCCAGCACCATCGAACGATCGAGATTGCTGGCGCTGTACAACACGGTGAGCCCGATCAACGCCAGCACCAGCAGGCCGATGGCAAGCGGAAGGTCGATGCGGGGGCGCGAAAAAATGCGTCGTCCGATCCGGCGCGCGCGTCCACTGAAGCTGGCGACCAATGCGTTCATGGCGTGCTTGGCGTCTGCGCGCCCGATTGCGTGACGACGGTGGGCGGGATGACCGGCGGGCGTTCCGACGGCGGCGTGTCCGCCAGCCACTGGTCGAGCATCTTGCGCGCGATCGGCGCCGCCGCGCTGCCACCCCAGGCGCCATGTTCCAGCAGCACCGCGACCGCGATTTGCGGGTGTTCCGCGGGCGTGTAGCACATGAACCACGCGCGGTGGCGTGAAGCGAGGTAGGCGAGATTCTTGTTGTCGTTGTAGGCGTCGCTGGTGCGCGAATAGCGTTCGGCGGTCCCGGTCTTGCCGGCGATCAGGTAGGGAAAGCCCTTGCCGAGGCCCCAAGCCGTGCCCTGCGGGGTGTTGACGACCCCCAGCATGCCTTCGCGGACCGCCGCCAGATCCGCGGGATCGTGCGTGAGCTGCACCGGCTTGGGTTGTGGATAGGGCACTTCCGGCGCCTTCAGGCCGTCGCTGGTCGCCCTCAGCAGATGCGGCGTGTGCGAAAGGCCGCCGCCTGCCATCGACGCGAGCGCGTGCGCAAGTTGCAGCGGCGTCACCATCCAATAGCCCTGGCCGATGCCGGAGATGACGGTTTCGCCCGGATACCACGGCTGGTTCATCGTCTTGCGCTTCCATTCCGGCGACGGCAGCACGCCGCCGGTCTCATCGGGCAGGTCGATGCCGGTGGGGCTGCCGAATCCGAACTTGGCCATCCATTCATCGAACCGCCGAATGCCCATCTGGTAGGCCAGCGAATAAAAATACGTGTTCACCGAGCGGGTAATCGCCTGCATCAGGTTCACGCGGCCGGCGCCGTAGCGCGTGTCGTCGCGATAGCCGCGCGAGGAACCCGGAATGTAGTACGTGCCGGTGGACAACACCGTGTCCGTCGCCTTGCGCAGGCCGAGTTCCAGGCCGCCCAGGCCGATGAACGGCTTGACCGTGGAACCTGGCGGATAGCCGCCGCGCATCGCGCGATTGAGCAACGGTTTTTCCGGGTCTTCCAGCAACGCCGAATAATCAGCTTGGCTGATGCCATTGACGAAAAGATTGGCATCGAAACTCGGCACCGTGACCATGGCCAGCACGTTGCCGTTGCGCGGGTCGATCGCGACGGCGGCGCCGGTCTCGCCGCCCAGCGCGGCGATCGCGGCCCGCTGCAAACGCTCGTCGATCGTGAGGTAGAGATTCTTGCCGGGCTTGGCGGGCACGCGCTGCAATACGCGCAGCGGGCGCTGGTTGGCATTCACCTCGACCAGCTCGTAACCGGGCGTGCCGTGCAGCAATTTTTCGTATTCCTTTTCCAGGCCGGTCTTGCCGACGTGCGTGGTGCCGGCGTAAAGATCCGGATCGAGCTTGGCCTGTTCCTTCTCGTCGATGCGGCCCACGTAACCGATCACGTGCGCGAACTCGGCGCCGTAGGGATAGTTGCGAGTCAGGTACGGGTCGATGCTGACGCCGGGGAATTGCCACTGGTTCACCGCGAAGCGGTCGCGCTCGCTTTCGGTCAGGCGGAACTTCAGCGGCACCTGCTCGAACGCGCGGTGCTGCTTCAGGCTCTGCTTGAAGCGTTGGATGTCGTCGTCGGTCAACGGCACCACGGCGGACAGCCGCTGCAGCATCGCATCCATGTGCTTGACCTTGTCCGGCACCACGTCCAGCCGGAACGCGGGGATGTTGTCGGCCAGCAGCTTGCCCGTGCGGTCGTAGATCAGGCCGCGCGGCGGCGGCAGGTGTTTCAGGCGCACCCGGTTGGCCTTGGCGCGCGTCGAGTATTCCGCGTGCTCGAACACCTGCAGGTACACGAAGCGACCGGCCACGCCCAGCAGCATCACCAGCATGATCGCGAAACCCGCCAGCGCGCGACGCCCGAAGCGCGCGCGCTTGGCGCGGTCGTCGGGCAGCTCGCCGCGGCCGTTCATACCGTCTTGACCCCCTTGGCGCCCCGTGCGCCCTTGCCGCGCAGGCGCGTGTTCACGTCGTCCAGCAGCAGGAAGACGAACGGCCACACCAGCGCGCCCACCGCGGGTGCGGCCCAGGACAGCGACGGCATGGGTGAATCACCCGCGAAAGCACGAATCAGCGCCTGCAGCACGTGGTTGTTGAGCAGCAACAACCACACCGCGAGCGCCTGCTGCCACATCGGAAAAAAGCGCAGGCGCGAACGAAAGCGCAGCACGATGAACACCAGTACCGCCAGCCGCAGCGCCTGGTCGCCGAGCAGCGCGCCGTTCAGAAGGTCGGCTGCGAGGCCGACGCCGAACGCAAGCCCCACGCTCACGCGGTCGGTCGCTTCCAGTGACCAGTAGACCAACACCAGCGCCGGCCAGTACGGTTTCAGCGGCTGGATCATCGCGGGCAGGGGCATCAGCATCAACAACAGTGCTGCCGCGATGCCGATCCAGAACGCCCAGCCCTGCATGCGCACCCTGTTCATCGGGCGGCACCCGTTGCGGGCTTGCCGTTGGTGGCAGCATGATTGCCGGGCGCCAGCGAAGCGGGCGGACCCGCGTCGGGTGCGGGTGCGGGTGGGCCGACCGGATCGGGCTGGTCGCGCAACAGCAGTACCTCGCCGCTGCGTTCGAGTTCGGCGGCAGGCTTCACCAGCGCTTCCATGAACATGCCGGACGCGTCGCGCTTCAATTGCGAGACGGTGCCGACCGGAAAGCCTCCGGGAAAGCGTCCGCCCAAGCCCGACGTCACGAGCCGGTCGCCCACCTTCACGTCGGACGACAGTGGCAGGTCCGGTATCACCAATTGGCTGGTATCGCCGGTGCCGTGCGCGATGCCGCGCAGGCCGGTGCGTGAGATTGTCACCGGCACCGCGTGGTCGGGGTCGATCACCAGCATTGCCACCGACGCATGCGGCAGGATCTCGATGACCTGGCCCATCACGCCGTGCGAATCGATCACCGTCTGGCCCACGTGCACGCCTTCGTCGGCGCCGACGTTCAACATCACCCGGTCGCGGGTGGGACCAAGCTGCACGTCGATCAACCGCGCCAGTTGCGCGTGCATGCCCAGCAATTGCTGGGTGTCGAGCAACTGCTTCAGGCGTTCGTTCTGGTGGGTGACCGCGTCCATGCGGTTGAGGCGCGCTTCGGCCAGCAGCAGCGCCTCGCGCAGTTGCCGGTTTTCATCGATCAGTTTGCTGCGTTGGGCGAACGCGGTGCCGGCCTGATGCACCCAATCGGCCGGGGCCGCGGCGATCTTGTAGATGGGCACGATTGCGGCCGCCGCGGCGAAGCGCGCCCGGTGCAGCCAGCCGTTGCGGTGGTCCAGCACCATCAGCACCGCGGCCAGCGCAAGGTACGCGATCAGGCGCAGCGTACCCGCGGTCGCATCCGAGAAGATCGGAGTGGATTCCTTTTGCGGAAGCGCCATGGCGGGACGTGGATCGTGAATCGTGAATCGTGAATCGGAAAAACGGCGCGCGAGGTCGGTGGCGCATCACCTGGAGATGCCCGGCGAACCACCTCTGATCCTGCGACGTCGTTCCGCGAATCAAATGCATGAAGCAGCGGCTGCCCTGCGCGTCACTTCGGGAGAGGGTACTAGCCCCGGTTGGAGTCGGGCCGTGTCGGGGTCAGCGCGGCGCGCCCAGCCCAGAGTACGCTCGCCCCGATTGCTCGACCCCGATCCCCGTCTCACTCCTGCGCGAAGAAGTCGCTTCCGTGCATGTCGATCAATTCCAGCGCCCGGCCGCCGCCGCGGGCGACGCAGGTCAGCGGATCTTCGGCGACCTGCACGTAGAGGCCAGTCTCCTCGCTGATCAGCTTGTCGAGGTCGCGCAGCAGCGCGCCGCCACCGGTGAGCACGATGCCGCGCTCGTGGACGTCGGAGCACAATTCCGGGGGGGTTTGTTCCAGCGCCGCCTTCACCGCGGCAACGATCCCGTGCAGCGGTTCGCGCAGGGCTTCCAGCACGTCGTTGGAGTTGATCGTGAACATGCGCGGCACGCCCTCGGCGAGGTTGCGGCCCGACACTTCCATCTCGCGCACTTCCTTTTGCGGATAGGCGCAGCCGATCTCGATCTTGATGCGCTCGGCGGTCGGATCGCCGATCAAGGTGCCGTTGCTGCGGCGCACGTAGTTGATGATGGCTTCGTCGAAGCGGTCGCCGCCGATCCGGACCGATTGCGAATAGACGATGCCGTTGAGGCTCATCACCGCGACCTCGGACGTGCCGCCGCCGATGTCCAGCACCATCGAGCCGCGCGCCTCGTGCACGGGAATGCCGGCGCCGATCGCGGCCGCCATCGGTTCCTCGATCAGGAACACGTCGCGCGCGCCCGCGCCCTCGGCCGATTCCTTGATGGCGCGCCGCTCGACCTGGGTGGAACCGCACGGGACACACACCAGAACCCGCGGGCTGGGGCGGAGAAAACGGGATTTGTGCACCTGCTTGATGAAATGCTGGAGCATCGCCTCGGTCATCGTGAAGTCGGCGATCACGCCATCCTTCATCGGGCGCACGGTGACGATGTTGCCCGGGGTCCTGCCCAGCATCATCTTGGCGTCGTTGCCGACCGCCGCCACCGAGCGCGGGCCGCCGGCACCGCGATCCTGGCGGATCGCGACCACGGAGGGTTCGTTCAGCACGATGCCCTGGTCGCGCACGTAGATCAGCGTGTTCGCGGTGCCAAGATCGATCGAAAGGTCGTTGGAAAAAATGCCGCGGAACAGTTTGAACATGCGCGATCCGCCAGGGTGCGGGCCTGAGCGTCAGGCAAAGGGGAAATAGCGAGCCAGTCTAGGTAACATCCCGCCAACCTGCAAGGGATTGGGTCGCTGTTTTGATGCAAAGTTTCGCGTCTTGCCGGTATCGTGGCGCCCGCTGCAGGTCGAATCCCGCGGCCGATCCGGTTAGCATCGGCGGTTCTGTCCGCGACTTGAGGATCCGTCGATGCCGGCTGCGCTGATTTGTGGCTCCATGGCCTACGACACCATCATGGTGTTCGAGGATCGTTTCAAGAACCACATCCTGCCGGACAAGGTGCACATCTTGAACGTGTCCTTCCTCGTCCCCCGCATGCGTCGCGAGTTCGGCGGCTGCGCCGGCAACATCGCCTACAACCTGAAGCTGCTGGGGGACGAGCCGATCCCGATGGCGACGGTGGGGCAGGATTTCGCGCCGTACCACGACTGGTTCGAAGGTCTCGACATCCGGCTGGACCAGGTGCGGGAAGTGCCGGGTACGTTCACGGCCCAGGCTTTCATCACCACCGATCAGGACAACAACCAGATCACCGCCTTTCATCCGGGCGCGATGATGGAGAGCCAACGGAACCGGGTCGGCGACGTGGACGCCGCCGCGCTCGGCATCGTGGCGCCGGACGGCCGCGAGGGCATGCTCCAGCACGCCAATGAATTTGCCGCGAAAGGCATCCCTTTCATCTTCGATCCCGGCCAGGCGATGCCGCTGTTCTCGGGCGAGGAATTCCGCGCGTTCATCGACAAGGCCAGCTACGTGGCGGTCAACAGCTACGAGGCCAGCCTGCTGTCCGAACGCACCGGCTGGTCCGAAGCTGCGATCGCCAAGCGCGTCAAGGCGTACATCGTGACCCACGGCGCGGAGGGATCGGTGATCCACGCGGACGGCGCCACTTACGAGATACCGGTCGCCAAGCCGCGCGAAGTGGTCGATCCGACCGGCTGCGGCGACGCGTATCGGGCAGGCTTGATCCACGGGATCCTGGCCGGCCTCGACTGGCCGGATGTGGGCCGCATCGCATCCCTGCTGGGGGCCCTGAAGATCGCCCACCCGGGCACCCAGAACCACCGTTTCGATGGGGCGGAGTTCGCGGATGAATTCAAGCGGCAATTTTCTCACGCTCTTCCCTGATCGCTGCTTCGACGTATCGGCTCAAGAGCACGAGTGGTCGTCCGTGCCTCCGGGTCCGGAACGGCCATCCATGGCCTGACTTTCCACGAAAGCCGTGCGCTCTTCTTCCCTGATCGCTGCGACGGCGACGCCGTCCCCCTGACGTTGCCGCCGCGCGGCGCGCTGGACAGCCTTCGTGAACTCTGGCGCCGTTCAGGATTGCCCGCAACAATGATGCGGCATCCATCCGCCCGCATCATTTCCAAGGAGGCCGTCATGCACACCGCACGCAACCTCGTTCTCGCCGCGCTGCTGGCCGGCGCGCCGCTGCTCGTCGCCGGGAACGCACACGCTGCCGGCGGCGAAATCACCTGCCGGATGAGTTTCGAGATCCACGGTTGGTCGGTGTTCTACAAGACGTCGCAGGGAACCGGCCACGTCACTTGCAGCAACGGCCAGAGCATGACCGTGCACCTGCGCAGCAAGGGCGGTGGCCTGACCTTCGGCAAATCCAGCATCGAAGGCATCGGCAAGTTTTCCGGCATCTTCAATATCGACGAGATCCTCGGCACCTACGTGGTGGGTGAAGCGCATGCAGGCGCCGCCGCGTCCTCGCGTGCGACCGTCATGACCAAGGGCAACGTGTCCCTGGCCTTGAGTGGTACCGGCAGGGGGTGGAACCTCGGTGTGGATTTCGGCAAGTTCACCATCAGCCGATAGGAATTCCGGATCAATCCCTTCTTTGTCATGCCGGCGAAAGCCGGAACCCGGTGACTTTCCGTGACGCATTGAAGATGCCGGGATACTCGTGCGATCCGCGGCACTTGCCCATCGGCCGGGCCGCCTTCGGCGCTCGCGTTTGCAGTCCGCAAACGCCGGCTATCGCTGCGCGATTCCGGGGGCGACGGGCAAAGTCCGAGGCGCCCTGGTTGCGCATCTGTCCTCGCCGTGGCGTGGCGATACGTTACAAAAAACAAACCCCGCCGAGGCGGGGTTCGTTCAACAAGGGGGATGGACTACACGTCACGCGTAGCGGCGGCGCCTGAGGAGCCAGCCAAGCCCGAGCAGGCCGAGCGCCAGCATTCCGAGCGATCCTGGCTCCGGCACACCGACCGGCGGGTTTATTTCGCCGCCTTCCGTCACGCCCAGGATATCGAAGGCCCAGTGATTGTCGCGCACGTTGAAGGCGCTGCCACTGACATCGCAGAACGCCGAGGCGCTGCAGCCTGTGAAAGCGGGCGTGAAGTTTCCCTGGCCGTCCCGCGCGAAGCCGTCGGACAGATTCGGGCCATTGGCAAAATTGTTGTATTCCATGATGCCGACGGTGTAGGTACCGGCCGCCAGCGTCTGCGAAAAATACGTATCCCAACACTCTCCCGACAGGTCCTGCGCAACGTTGCCGCAGCCACCGTCGTCGTTCTGGTTGATATACGCGCCGGTACTGTCGAAAAGCGCCAGGATCGGGTCGAACCCGCCCCGTGCGATCGCCTGGCCGGCTGCATTCGTGCCGCCCGCATAGCTCCAGGTACGCAGCACCACGTTGGACGTGCCGTCGGCCGTGAACTGAAAAAGTTGTACGTCGTCGTCCTGGTTGAAAGTGCCCGTAAACGAAAGATCTTGTGTCGTGGCCTGTGCGGTGCCGACCGCCAGCGCGCCGCCGAGCAAGACCATCGCGGCGAGTGCGCATCGAATTTTCAATCGGGAAATCATCTTCAGTACCCTCCTCGTGGGATCCGTGTCCATCCTCTTGCAGCCATGGGATAGCATGAACCGTGCCTGCAATAAAAAAGTACTGCTTTCAATGGATTACTGGATTCGTGGAACCGCGGAGCCAGGCGAAACGTAAAGATTCTCGACAAATGGCCCGGCTCTCTTTCGCGGACCTGTCAGTAGCCGCAACCTGGCTCGACGGCCACTGCGGCAAACGGAATCAATGGATTCGAATCGCCCATCCGGGACCCGGCCGATCCGGCTGGCGGCGCGTGGTCACGCGCGTGCCGGGCCTAGCCTGGCTCGCTGATCCGCCCCGCCTCGGCCGGCGGTCGGCCGAGGGACCGGTAATCACGCGCGGCGGTTGCGGGACTGCCAGCCGTTTCCTCAGGTGAGCGCGCGTCGTCCGCCGCGCGATTCGCCTGGCTCAGTGCGCCTTTTGCGCGGGGATGAACTGCTTGTCGATCGCTTCCGCCAGTTGATCCGGCGGCAGCAGGCCCTGCGCCAGGATGAAGTCGTTGAACTGCTGCAGATTGAACCGGTCGCCCAGGGCGATCTCGGTGTGCGCGCGAAGTTGCAGGATGCGCGAATAGCCGTAGAAGTAGGCGGTGGCCTGGCCCGGCGAACGGAACATGAAGCGGTCCAGCTCCTCGCGCGCGAAGGCTTCGGAAATGCCGACATCGTTGACCAGGATGTCGTGCGCGCGCTGGCGGTCGATCAGGCCCAGGTTCAACATCGGATCGAGGAATGCACGCGCGGCACGCAACAGACGCAATTGCAGCGCGATCATCTGGCCCCCGGCGGGTTCGTACGGCACCATCATCCATTCGGCGTACAGCGCCCAGCCTTCAACATTCACGCTGTTGAAGGCGAACAGCGTGCGCGCCAGCGACACGCCGTGCTCGACCATCGCGGAGAATTGCAGCTCGTGGCCGGGCCGGCCCTCGTGCGCGGTCAGCGTCCACGCGCAGGCCTTGCAGGTGAAGTCGTCATATTGTTCGTTCTTGCTGCCCGCGCTCGACGGTGGATTGCCGAGCGGCAGCACGAATTGGCCGCGTTCGCCGTGGTTGTTGATCAGCGGCGGCGGATCCATGTGTGGCGCGGGTTGCGCGGCGCTCTCGGCTTCGGATGCCAGGCGCATGATCATCTTGCGTTGGGGCAGCGTGACGATGTGCTGGTCGCGGATGATCGCTTCGATCTTGTCGATCACCGTCTGGTAGTACGGCTCGATGTTGTTGCGGTCGAGCTGCTGCTTTTTCAGATCCTTGATGACGGCGCGGTAATCGGTGGTGGGTGCGAACCCTTCCGCCCTGGCGACGTACGGCGCCAGCGTTTCCATCTCCGACTGGATTTCCATGAACGATTGTTCGGCCTGCTTGATCAGCTCCTGCGGCGGAATGTCGATGCCGACGTTCTTCAGGTTGTCCGCATAGACCGGCTCGGGCAGGCGTGCGTCGGTGCGGGCGCGCGGCAGCACCGTGGATTTCACCCATGCGGTGTAGTCGTCCAGTTGCTTCTGCAGCGCATCCAGCGCCGGGCCGGCGCCATCGATCTTGTACTTCGCGTACAGTTTGCGGATGCCGTCGACGTAACGCTGGGTGTTGGCGAGGTTCTGTTCGACTTCGGCCTTGTAGGGTCCAAGCAGCTTCTGGTTGCCGGCCTTGGCTTCGAACAGGGCCTTGGCTTCCTTCGTGACCGGCGTGCAACCGGGCGCCATGCCGACGTAGCACTTCAACCGCGTCAGCGCATGCGGTCGGCGCGCGGCCGCGACCTGATCCTGCAGCAACCCGAATTCGCCCTGGAAAATCGTTTGGCCGACGTCGCTATAGGGCAGCATGTACTGATCCTGCAGCTTGCTGCTTTCGATGAAGCGGTCGGCCGCATGGATCATGATTTCCAGATCCTCGCGGACGTTCGCGTCGCTGGTCTTGGCGAGATCGGCTTTCAGCGTGTCGCGGGCCTTGGCCAGGGCTTGGCGTGAACGCACATCGACGTTCGGCTTGAGGTCGATGACCTTGTCGTCGTAGCCCGGCAGGCCGAACCGCGACGCGAATTCCGGGTTGAATTCGGCCAGCGTTTTCAGCAGCACCTGCGCGTGGGCGTTGCTTCGCGCGACCCATGCGGCCGGCGGCACCGGCGGATGGTCGGGACGCCGATCCGGCTTGGCCGACGGAGGGGGTGCGGCGAGCGCGAATGGGGCGACGAGCGCAAAGGCGGCAACGGCGGCAAGGCTTCGCTTGAACATGACGGATCTCCGCTGGAGTCATCGGACACTAGCATGCCGCATCGGGTGGCGGGATGGGCCGGAAGTCAGCCGCGCGCGTTGGCTACAATTGCGCTTTGGCTGCACGGGAAGCATGCGCGTGTCCGACCCCGGTCTGGTGGTGCGAGGTGGCGGTTGCCATTGCGGCGCGGTGCGTTTCGAAATCGACGTGGCGCCCAGGCCGCTGCTGCAGGTGTGCACTTGTTCGATCTGCCGGATGACGGGCTACGTGCACCTGATCGTGCCGGCGTCGCGCTTCCGGCTGCTCGGCGGCGCCGACGCATTGACCGAGTACCGTTTCAACACCGGTGTGGCGCGGCACTTGTTCTGCAGGCACTGCGGCGTGAAGGCGTTTTACGTGCCGCGCTCGCACCCGCATGGCTACAGCATCAATGCGCGGTGTCTCGATGATGACGTGCTTGCCGATTGCGAATGGCTGCCGCCCTTCGACGATGCGGACCGGGATGCGGCGACCGCCGCCGTGGCGCACCTGGCCGACGACCGGGAAAACTCCGAATAACCTGCTGCGCTCGGTAGCTTGCGCGCCGGCGGTGCCAGGAATGCCCACCCCCTGGCATGTGCGCTCCGCTTCCTGCGCTCCAGTGTCACACGTGCTGCCTTCGCTCGCGACGGTTCTGGGGAGTTTTCCTAGGGCGCGAACGCACCCGCGTAAGCGGGTTTCAGGAACTTTGCGAACACCCCGGCCGGCACGTCCACCGCTTGCGTGCCGTAGACGTAGGCTGCAACCTGATAGGGCGGAAAGATCAATGTGAGGCCGGGGCTCGCGGCGCCCGGCGCGGTACCTGCGCGCACCACGAACACCGAATAATTGACGCGGGTCGGCTTGGTGCCGTCGCCCAGCATCTGCGTCGTGTTGGTTTTCCATTCGCGGATCGCCGCGGTCGAACCCTCGCCCGGCTTGGGCGCGTTCGCCATGAGCTTCTTCAGCAGCGTGTCGTGCGCGAAGTTGGCGAGTGCGGTGCGCGCCGCACCCGGATCGGTGAACAAGTCATCCAGCGCGATCAGCTTGCCGGCCATGCGGTCGAACACGAACGCCGCCTCGACCGGCAGGGGATGTGCGCCGCCGGTGTCCAGCATGCCGGTCTCGCGCACGCTGGTGAAGGCGGGCGTATTCGCGGCAACCTTGAAATCCAGCTGCATTTCGAACTGCCGGTTGGCGAATTCCGGCATCTGCTCCGGATCGGGCAATGCGCCGAGAAAATCGTGCTTGGCGCGATCGGCGGTGGTGCGAAGCGCGCTGGCCAGCGATTCTTCGTTGGCGGGCAGCGTGGGCAGGCTGATCGCGATCTTGTAATGGCGCGTGATGGCGTGATCGCCCGGCAGGTCGGCGGTGGATGCATTGGCAGGCGCGGGCGGCGGGATCACGGGCGTCGAGGCGCTCGCGACCGATGCGGTGGCCGCCGGGCTCGAGGAAGCATCGCTCTCCGGCTGTTGCCGGCATGCCGTCGATGCGATGACGGCCAGCGCGGCGATCAGGCAAAGGGGCGTCAGCGACTTCATGGGCCGGTGCTCGACGGGAACCACCGGCGAGTCTAGGGGCCGCGACGTTAAGCAATCGCTGTCGCGAAGGCGCGTGGATTGCCTATCATGGCGGGATGGATTTGCAGCCGACGAACGCGTGGCGCCTGTGCGTGGCGCCCATGATGGACTGGACCGACCGGCATTGCCGGTACTTCCATCGCCTGCTCAGCCCGCACGCGCGCCTCTACACCGAGATGGTGACGGCGGCGGCGCTGGTGCGCGGCGCGCGCGCGCACCTGCTCGCCCATCGCCCGGAAGAATACCCGGTTGCGTTGCAGCTCGGGGGCGCCGATGCGGTCGAGCTGGCCGAAGCCGCGCGCTACGGCGAACAGGCTGGCTACGGCGAGATCAATCTCAACGTCGGCTGTCCGTCCGACCGCGTGCAGTCGGGGCGCTTCGGCGCTTGCCTGATGCGCGAACCGGAGCTGGTGGCGGATTGCATCCGCGCCATGCGCGGTGCCGTCCATGTGCCGGTGACGGTGAAGTGCCGGATCGGCGTGGACGACCAGGACGACGACAAGGACTTGTTCGCATTTGCCGCGCGGATGATGGATGCCGGTGTGCAAGTGCTGGTCGTGCACGCGCGCAAGGCGTGGTTGCAGGGCCTGTCGCCCAGGCAGAACCGCGAGGTGCCGCCGCTCAATTATCCGCGCGTGTACCGCCTGAAGCGGGAATTTCCCGCGCTCGGGGTGATCATCAACGGCGGCATCGATGGCGTGGCAGCCGTGCGCGAACACCTGCAACACGTCGATGGCGTGATGCTGGGACGGCTGGCCTATCACGATCCGTATGCGCTGGCGCGCATCGACGCCGCGCTGCATGGCGGCGCCGCGCCAGCGCGCGAAGCCGTGCTTCGATCGATGCGGCCGTACCTCGAGGCCGAGCGCGCCTGCGGCGTGCGGCTGGCGTCGATGACTCGGCACCTGCTGGGGTTGTACCACGGCGAACCGGGCGGCAAGGCGTTCCGGCGGGTGCTGTCGGAACGGGCGCGCGCCGAAGACGCAGGCTGGGAGGCTGTCGAGGCGGCGCTGGCGCAGGTCGGCGGGCAGGCTATGCGGGCGGTGGCCTGACGGCGCCCAAAGCCATGCCCGACACGCGGTTCCGGCCCGTTTCGGGTGATGTTCAGCACGAATTCAATGGGCTGCGGGATGATCGGTGTCTTGAGATTCGCGAATCGGAAGTCGATGGTCATGAAAGTCCGCAACGTTGGGTTGGCGCTGGGGTGCATCCTGCTGTGCGCCGCGCCCGCGTTCGCGCGCAAGCCGCCGCCGCGCTCGGCCCCCGCGGCGTCCGCACCAGCGCATCCCGCGACGCTGGAGCAGGCGGTCAAGCAGGTGCAACGCCAGACCCATGGCCACATCCTCGCCACCGATACGGTGACGCGCGGCAAGACCAACGTGTACCGCATCAAGGTGCTGACGCCGCAAGGCCAGGTGCGGGTGGTGCAGATGCATTCGAACGCGCGGACGCAATCCGATCCGGGCAGATCCGGTTCCGACAAGTCCAGCTCCGGACAACATGACTCTGATCAAGGAGGGCACTGATGCGCATCCTGTTGGTGGAAGACGAAGCGCCGCTGCGTGAAACGCTGGCCGCGCGCCTGAAACGTGACGGGTTTGCCGTGGATGCCGCAGCCGATGGCGAGGAAGGGCTGTACCTTGGCCGCGAGGTGCCGTTCGACCTCGCGATCGTGGACCTCGGCCTGCCCAAGCTTTCCGGCATGGAACTGGTGGAAATCCTGCGCAAGGAAGGCCACAGCTATCCAATCCTGATCCTCACCGCGCGTTCGTCGTGGCAGGACAAGGTGGAGGGCCTGAAATTCGGCGCCGATGATTACCTCGTGAAACCGTTCCACGTCGAGGAACTGCTGGCGCGCATCAACGCGCTGGTGCGGCGGGCCTCGGGCTGGGCCAAGCCGGTGCTGTCGTGCGGGCCGATTCGCCTCGACACCACCGCACAGACGGTGACCGTGGAGGGCAGACCGACCGACCTCACCAGCTACGAGTACAAGGTGCTGGAATACCTGATGCTGCACGCGGGTGAACTGGTGTCCAAGGCCGACCTGACCGAACACATCTACCAGCAGGATTTCGATCGCGATTCGAACGTGCTGGAAGTGTTCATCGGCCGTCTGCGCCGCAAGCTCGATCCGGAAAGCAGCATGAAGCCGATCGAAACGGTGCGTGGTCGCGGTTACCGTTTCGCGATTCCGCGTGACGAAACGGTGACCGAGCAGTAACCGCGCGTTTGCAGTTGCACGCCCAAGCCGTCCGGGGCGATGATGCCGGCGATCGCGGTTCGAGCGAGCCGCCCAAGGTTTCGAGCACCATGGTTTCGGAGGCCACCGCGTCGCGCCGACCGCTGTCGCTGGTCTCGCGCTCGACCATCGCCACGCTGCTGGTGCTGATCGGGTTTCTCGGCATCACGGGTTTCGCGCTGGATCGGGCCTATGCACACGCGGCGCTGGAGGGCTTGCGCGCGCAACTGCAGAGCTATGCGTACACCTATCTCGCCGGCATCGACGTCAGCAGCCGTTCCGACCGCGTGATCCCGCCCGACATGCCCCCGCCGAACCCGGATTTCGGGCGGCCGGGATCGGGGTTGTACGCCGTGATCGTCGGCCAGAATGGCTTTCGTTGGGAAGCGCAGTCGGCGTTGGGCCGCGACCTGCCGTTCGACGACCTGCTGCCGCCCGGGCCGGCGAAATTCGAGGGTCCGGTGGAGACCTCGGCGGGACCGCTGTATGTCCTGAGCCAGGGCATCGAGTGGGTGTTGCAGGGACACGACAGCTACCACCTCACCATCTACATCGGCGAAAACGACGCGCTGTTCCACAACGGCCTTGCCGCGTACCGCCGCACGCTCTTCAGCTGGCTGGGCGCGCTGGGGCTGGCCTTGCTGGTGTTGCAGCAAATCCTGTTGCGCTGGAGCTTTTCGCCGCTGCGGCGGGTCGCGCGCGACCTTGCGCGCATCGAGCGGGGCGGCGCGGAGCGCCTGACCGGGCCGTATCCGCGCGAAGTGTCGGTACTCACCCGCGGCTTGAATCGTTTCATCGAAAGCGAGCGCGAACACCTGACGCGCTACCGCAACACGCTGGACGATCTGGCGCACAGCCTCAAGACCCCGCTGGCGGTGGCGCGCTCGCGGCTGGAATCCGACGATTCCGAAACCGACCTGCGGGTCGAACTGCAGGCGCAGGTACAGCACATGGACCAGATCGTCGCCTACCAACTGGCGCGCGCCAAGACATCGGGGCATTCGACCTTCGCGGCCCCGATCACGGTGCATAACCACGCCGAGGCCGTGGTGCGCAGTCTCGAGCGCGTGTACGCGCGCAAGAACATCCTGTGCGAATTCGACCTGGATGAGAACGCGCGTTTCTACGGGGAAGAAGGCGACCTGCTGGAGCTCCTGGGCAACCTGCTCGAAAACGCGTTCAAGTGGGCCAACCACCGGGTGCTGCTCAGCGTGAAGAACATCACGCCGGGGAATCCCAAGGCGTGGCGCACCGGACTGGACGTGCGGGTGGAGGACGATGGCCCGGGCATTCCGCCCGAGCAACTCGAGCGCGTGCTGCAGCGCGGGGTGCGTGGCGACGAACGCGTGCAGGGGCACGGCATCGGGCTTGCGATCGTCGAGGACATCGTGCGCGCGTATCGCGGCACGCTGGAAGTGGACCGCTCGGCCGAGTTGGGCGGGGCCTGCTTCCACGTCAGCTTTGCCGAAATGTGAGGTGCGGAGGGAGACCCGCCGGCGGTTCAACGCCGGTGGCGGCTGCCGCGAAAGATCATTCCAAGGATGGCGGCTCCGGGATTTCGCGGATCACCGCCAGCCATTCGGTCGCTGGAAACATCCGAATGCGGCGATGATCGCGAACCGCTCCGCTATTGAATCGAACCCGGCAACAACGATTGCCAGGTGGCCGGGCCGGGCGCGGGCTGCTTGGGGCTCGCACCGCGCAACCCGTTGCTGGCCGTCGGTCCGTGCGGGCGCGCCGTGGCAGCGGGCGACACCGGTGAAGCCGCCATGCGCGGTTCGGCGGGGGACGGGTTCGGACTCTCGACGCTGGAGGCCGTCATCACGTCCGGCTTGGACATGGCGCCGCCCGGCACTTCGTGTTGTGGCAACACGGGCAACTGGGGTGCGCCATTTTCGGCAGCAAGCAAGGTGCGATTCGGGCCATAATCGAACGCTGCCGCGGTGAGCGGCAGGCCACCCAGCAGCAACACCGTCAGCCACAATGACAGGTGTTTCAAGACAGCCCCCGGAATCAGTGCATGTCGAATTCCCATCTTGACACATCCGGCATCCGGTCGCCAGCGCACGGCAAACCGGTCCCGCAGCCTGGTCCGGCCATGCCGCGGATGCTGGTTTTGCTGGCTTCCGGCTTGGCCATGACGGGGCCGGAATTGGCGTCGGAACTCGGAGTTTCGCGGGCGGCGGTCTGGAAGCAGATCGAAACCTGGCGCAAGGCCGGACTGGACATTCATTCCGGTCCCCGCGGCTATCGACTTGCGCATCCGCTGGAACCGCTGGACGCCGAACGGATCCGGACCGCGCTGCCGGTTCACGTGCGGCGTCGCCTGGGGGTGCTCGAAAATCACTGGCGGCTGGATTCGACGTCCAGCGAGTTGGCGCGCCACGCGGCAGACCTGCCCGATCTTTCGTTCGTGTTCGCCGATTGGCAGCACGCCGGGCGTGGCCGTCGCGGCCGGCAATGGCTGTCGCCACCGGCCGTGAACGTGCAGTTCTCCTGCCTGAAGCGTTTTGCAGGTGGCTATGCCGGATTGTCGGGGTTGTCGCTGGCGGCGGGCGTCGCGGCGGCGCAGGCACTGGAAGATTGCCGCGTGCCGGGGATCGGGCTGAAGTGGCCCAACGATCTGGTCCACGGCGATGCGAAGCTCGGCGGCATCCTGGTCGAGCTGGGCGGCGAATTCATGGGTCCGTGTCACGCGATCATCGGCATCGGCATCAATGTGCACCTGCCCGAGGGCGTGCGCGCGGCGCTGGAGCGGCCGTGCACCGATCTCGCGGGCTTGGGTGGCGGCGATGCGCCGCCACGCCAGGTGCTGGCGACGGCATTGATTGCACACATGGTCGAGGCGCTCGACGCATTCGAGGCCTCGGGGTTCGCGGCTTTCGCGCAGGCGTGGGCAGAGCGCGATGCGCTCGCGGGCCGCAGGATTCGCGTGGAAGGCGCGCACGGCAGCTTCGACGGCACCGCCGCGGGTGTGGATGCACGCGGCGGGTTGCGCGTACGCACCCGCGACGGCACGCGCGTGATGGACAGCGCCGAAATCACGGTGCGACCGGAGTGAACGCGCGCAACGGCGAAACATGGTTGCTCGACCTGGGCAACTCGCGTGCCAAGCTGGCGCGGCTGGCGCATGGCGGTCCCGTCGACGTCACCGCGTTGGACTGGACGCAGCCGGATTTCACGGCGCGGATGCGCGAACTCACCGGGCGATGGCCGCGGCCGTCGCGCATCCTGGTTGCTTCCGTGGTGAGGGCCGAGCTTGCCGATCGGGTGCGCGATTTGCTGCCGGCCGGTCCAGGGACGGAAGTCGAATGGCTGCGCACGCCGCGGCAAGCTTGCGGCGTCGGCAACCGCTACGCGAAGCCGGAGCGCCTCGGCATCGACCGGTTCCTTTCAATGGTTGCCGTGCACGCGCAAACGGTTGGCGCCGCCCTCGTGATCGGTTGCGGGACGGCCATGACGCTGGATGCGGTGGGCGCGAGCGGTGAACACGCGGCGGGCCTGATCGCGCTGTCGCCGGGGCGGATGCTGGAGGCCTTGCGCGTCGACACCGCGATCGCCGCCGGCAACCCGGATGCGTTCTTGGGCGATGGCGGCGACGACACCGCCGCCGCGCTGCAGGCGGGGTGCTGGTCCGCTGCGGGTGCGCTGGTCGAATGGTTCGCCGCGCGCCACCGGGCTGACCTGGGGGAGGTGCCGGTGTGGTTGCACGGCGGTTGGGCGGCGCGCCTGGCGGAATGGCTTGCGCGTGATGGATTCCAGGCTGGCGTATTCGAGCACGCCGCGCTGCACGGACTTGCGGTATGGTCGGCAACGTCGCGTTGCGATCGTCCGTGATCGCGGCTGCGTGGCGTGCCGTTGGATCCTTGTGGATTCGCTGGTGCTGGCTTCCGGAACGGCCTTGCATGGCCTGACTTTTCACAACGGCACTACCGGGTGGGGACTTGATGTTCGTTCGTTTGCTGTTCCTGCTGCTGCTGGCCTTGAACGTCGGTGCGGGTGCGTGGCTGGCGTTCGGACGCGTGCCTGCGCCCGCCTTGCCGCCGACTACTGACCCCGGCGTGCCCGAATTGCAGTTGCTGTCGGAAACACGCCCTGCCGCGGCCGCGGCCAGGCTGTCTGTCGCGCCTGCGGCCACAATGTCCGGTTCGCCCGACGCCTGCAGCACGCTCGGTCCGTTCATGACGGCCGTCGACATGCACACCGCCATGCAGGCCTTGTCGCCGCACGTCGAGCGAATCCAGTACCGCGAGGCGCCCATGCGCCGCTCGCACGGTTATTGGGTGTACCTGCCCGCTGCGCCGGACCGTGAGGGCGCGCTCGATGCCGCGCGCCGCCTCGCTGCCCGGGGCATCCACGATTACTACGTGGTGACCGCGGGCGATTCGCAGAACACCATCTCGCTGGGCCTGTTCAACGACCAGTCCAATGCCGAGAACCGGCTCGCGCAATTGCAGGCGCTCGGCTTCGCCGCGAAGGTCGACCAACGCGTCGATACCGAAACGGCCTATTGGGTCGATTACGCGGTGCCGGCCGATGTGGCGTTCGATTGGCAGGCATGGCTGCCGGGTCGGAGCGATCTGCAGTCGAAACCTGTCGATTGTTTTTGATGCGGGCGCGCGGTTGGCTGCGGTTTCGCACCCGCGGCCTGTTGCGATAACCTTGATGGCACGCCGGCATAGCTCAGTTGGTAGAGCAACCGCCTTGTAAGCGGTAGGTCGTCTGTTCGAGTCAGACTGTCGGCACCAACGGCCGGGAGCAAGGCAAAACCCATGGGCGTGGAATCGGACCCCCGCGAAGCGGAATTCCAGGCGCAGATCGAGGCGCTGCGCCGGCATTTCATGCAGGAACTGCCCGGGCGGCGCGACGCGCTGGCATTTGCATGGAGCGGGTGCGTGGATGCCGGCGACGAAGCCCCGTGGATGCGCTTGCGCGACGTCGCGCACAGATTGTCGGGGTCGGCGCCCTGTTATGGACTGGAGGCGGTGGGCGACGCCGCGCGCGGGCTGGACCGCCTGTTGTCCGGGCGCGCACCCTGTCGCGACCGTGCGGCTGCCGCGCCTGCAGTCACTGCGCTCACCGCCCTGCTCGACGCGGCCATTCGCGACGCTTGATGGTGGGTGGTTCCGCGCGCGCCTGCGGGCTATGCTTTCCAGTCCCCACAACGATCGGGTGACGGCGCGTGTCCAGCACAATGAAATCGATTGCCCTGTTTGGCGTTCCCACGGATATCGGTGCGGGTTCGCGCGGCGCGTCGATGGGCCCGGAAGCGATGCGCGTGGCGGGCCTGGCGCAGGCACTCGCCGGCCGCGGGCTGGACGTGGTTGATCGCGGCAATCTCGCCGGCCCGATCAATCCCTGGCAACCGCCGCAGGGCGGCTATCGGCACTTCGCGGAAGTCATCGCGTGGAATCGTGCGGTGCTGGAGGCGGAAACGGCCGAGCTCGAGGCCGGCCGGATGCCGATCTTGCTGGGCGGCGACCATTGCCTCGCGATCGGATCGATCAGTGCGGTGGCGCGCCATTGTCGCGGCAAGGGGCGCAAGCTGCGGGTGTTGTGGCTGGACGCGCATGCCGACTTCAATACCGCCGAGATCACGCCTTCCGGCAACATCCACGGCATGCCGGTCGCGTGCCTGTGCGGCTACGGACCGCGCGAATTGACGGAGTTGGGCGGCGGGGCGCCCGCGATCGCGGCGAAAGAGGTGCGCCAGATCGGCATCCGATCGGTCGATCCCAACGAAAAGAAACTGGTGCACGACGCCGGCCTCGAAATTTTCGACATGCGCTATATCGACGAGCATGGCATGCGGCGCGCGATGGAGCAGGCGCTGGACGGGCTGGATGCCGACACCCATCTGCACGTGAGCTTCGACGTGGATTTCCTCGACCCCTCGATTGCGCCGGCGGTCGGCACCACGGTGCCGGGCGGCCCGACTTACCGCGAAGCCCAGTTGTGCATGGAGATGATCGCCGACACCGGGCTCGCCGCCTCGCTGGATATCGTGGAACTGAACCCCGCGCTGGATGAGCACAACCGCACCGCCGAACTGGTCGTGGACCTGATCGAAAGCCTGTTCGGAAAATCCACCCTGATGCGCGCCTGAATGCTCGCCGGATCGGTCCGGCCGCAGCGGCTGTTGTGAAAAGTCAGCCCATGGAAGGGCGTTCTGGTGCTCGTTGCGCGGGAATCCCTGCAAGGTGCATTGGAATTCAACGAAGCAGCGATCAGGGATGATCGCAACAACGGTCGTGAAAAGTCAGCCCATGGAGGGGCGTTCTGGTGATGGTTGCGCGAAAAGCCAGCAAGCTGCAATGGGATTCGGCGAAGCTGCGATCATGGACGATCGCACCAATAATTGAGACGCGCGTCAACAAACCGTCGCCCCGCCGGTCAACATCTGTGACGCCGGCACGCCTTGCGTGGGGGCGAGCACGCCTCTTGCACTTCCGGGGTGGGCGCGCCCCGGGGCGGGGCGCGGGAACACGTCGAGGACGTTGTGGCGAAACACAGGGGAAAATCCGGCGTGCTGGAAGCCATTCCCGGCGGGCATGGCTCGCTGCGCTGGTTCGGGTGGTTCGGCATTGGCCTGCTGGTGATCCCGGCAGGCGTGCTGGCCGTGCTCGCAACCACCGGCAGCGACGTGCTGGGCCATGCGGCACTGCTGCTGCGCGTCGCCGGGCTGTGTGCGTTGGCCGGTTCCGGCATGTTGCTGGTCTGGACGCTGGGCAGCCTGCGGCGGCTGGCCGAGTTGACACAAGTGCTGTGCGAGCAGGGCGAGAATCCCGTATTCATCAAGGATGCCGGCCAGCGCTATCGCTTCGTCAACGAGCCGGCGGCGGCGCTGATCGGGCGCCGGCCCATGGATGTCCTCGGCCGGCGCGACAGCGATCTGCAGCCTGCTTCGGACGCGCTGGCGTGGGAAGAAAACGACCGGGTGTGCCTGGATCGCGACCTGCCCACGATGTTCCGCGAGGTGCAGCCGACCGCCTCGGGTGAACGCAGCTTCCTGGTTTCCAAGCGTCCCCTGCACGACACCCGCGGGCGCGTGTCGGGACTGGTCGGCGTCGCGCGCGACATCACCGACGAACTGGAATTGCAGAAACTGACGCGCCGCCGCGCGGACGAAACGCGGGTATGGTTCGACCTGAACCCGCTGCCGGTGGTGGTGTTCGCCAGCTCCGACTTGCGCGTCCTGAGCGCCAATGCCGCGGCCGAGCAGTGCTACGGCTATCCGCGGGAGCGCTTCCGGCAACTGCACGTATCCGACTTGTTCCTGCCCGTCGAAGCCGAACGCCTGCGCACCTACCTGCGCGACGCCGGCCGCGCGGTGCCGCCCGGCAGCGTTGCCTGGCAGCATCGCCGCGCCAATGGCGACACCTTCGATGTACTCACCGACATCGGCAACCTGCCGCATGCCGAAACCCCCGCGCGGATGATGCTGGTGCGCGACTTGTCGATCGAACACGCTTCGCGCAAGGCGCTGCGCGAGTGTGCGTCGCGCTACGACGATCTGGTGGAATCCGGCCTCGCGCTGGTGTGGATGCACGATCTGGACGGGCGGCTGCTGCGCGTCAACGCGCTGATGGCGCAGGCACTCGGCTACACCCGCGAGGAGATGATCGGGCGCCCGTTGGCCGACTTCGTCGGTGACGAGGCCGACGCCGACTGGAAGGACTACCTGGACCGAATCCGGAGCCTGCACCGGGATGGCGGGGTGCTGCATTTCATGTCGCGCAATGGCGAACGGCGCGTGCTGCGATACCAGTTCATCTGCTACCCCGATGCCGAGCCCGCGCCTTACGTGCTGGGGACGGCGCAGGACGTGACCCTGCGGCACCGCTATGAGCTGCGCCTGCGTGACCAGAACCAGCGCGACACGCTGACCGGCTGCCGCTCGCGACGCTTCCTGGAGTTGTTCGCGATGCAGGCCACGCACGGCCAGGTGTGGGGGTGCGTGGTGGTGGACATCGATTATTTCCGGCAACTGAACGCCAGCGAAGGGCGCGAGCGCGGCGATGAAGTGCTGCGTGACATGGCGCGCCTGCTCGGCGCGACCGGAGGGGCCGGCGACGTGGTGGTGCGCCTTGGCGGCGACGAATTCGCGATCGTGATGCCGCACACCACCGACCACGGCGTGCGCGAACTGGCCGAACGCCTCGCGATGGCGTCGCGCGACGGCATGCCGGCGGTGTTCTCGATCGGCTGGGCGCTGCGCGAAGCCGACGAACCGCTGGAATCGACCTTGCGGCGCGCCGACAAGATGCTGTTGCGCGCACGCACGCAGGATCGCGGCCCGATCTGACGGCGGGCGGGCACTCCAGGGCCTGCAATCCCGAGCCTCGTATTGCGCCGCAGCATCGCGGCGCTTAGCATTTGCGGTTTGCCCTTCCGCGGGACGGGCGCCGAAAGTGCAGCAGGCGATGCGCAGCCATTATTGCGGATTGATCGGGGAAGCCGAAGTCGGCAAGTCCGTCAGCTTGTGCGGCTGGGCGGACGCGCGTCGCGATCATGGCGGCGTGGTGTTCGTCGACCTGCGCGATCACGAGGGCATCGTGCAGGTCGTGGCCGATCCCGACAATGCCGGTGTGTTCAAGATCGCGTCGAAAGTCGGTTACGAGGACTGCCTGCGCGTCACCGGCACCGTGCGGGTGCGCTCGAACATCAACGAGAAGATCCCGACCGGCCGCTACGAAGTCGTCGCCGGATCCATCGAGCTGCTCAACGCCGCACGCGACCTGCCGTTCGCGCTGCACGAAAATCCCAACGAGGAAATGCGGCTGAAATACCGCTACCTCGACCTGCGCCGCCCCGAGATGCAGAAGGTGATGCGCACGCGCATCAGGCTGGTGCAGGCACTGCGTCGCTGGCTGGATGCGCGCGGGTTCCAGGACATCGAAACGCCGATCCTGACCAAGGCGACGCCGGAAGGCGCGCGCGATTACCTCGTGCCCTCGCGCGTGCACGCGGGACAGTTCTACGCGCTGCCGCAGTCGCCGCAGCTGTTCAAGCAGCTCCTGATGATCGCGGGCTTCGACCGCTACTACCAGATCGCGCGCTGCTTCCGCGACGAGGACCTGCGCGCCGACCGCCAGCCGGAATTCACCCAGCTCGACATGGAGTTCGCGTTCGTCGAGGAGCGCGACGTGCAGGATACGGTCGAGGCGTTGATCCGCGAGGTGTTCCGCGAGGTCGGCGGCATCGAACTGGCCGATCCGTTCCCACGCATGACGTGGATGGAAGCAATGACGCGCTACGGTTCGGACAAGCCGGACCTTCGCATCGAGTCGGAATTGATCGACATCGCGGAGGCGGTGAAGCAGCTCGAGTTCAAGGTGTTCGCAGGCCCCGCCAACGATCCCGATGGACGCGTAGCCGCGTTGCGCGTGCCGGGCGGCGCCGGGCTTTCGCGCAAGCAGCTCGACGACTACGCCGCGCACGCCGCGAAGTTCGGCGCCAAGGGACTCGCGTGGCTGAAAATCACCGCGGCCGCAAAGGGACTGGAAGGCGTGCAGTCGCCCGTCGCGAAGTTCCTCGATGGCGCAACGCTCGATACGATCCTGGACAAGACCGGCGCGCAAGATGGCGACGCACTGCTGTTCGGCGCCGGCAAGTGGACGACCGTCAGCACCTTCATGGGCGCACTGCGGCTCAAGGTCGCGCAGGATCGCGGCCTGGTCGGGAATAGCTGGAAGCCGCTGTGGGTCACCGATTTCCCGATGTTCGAATACGACGAGGCAGAACAGCGCTACGTTGCCCTGCATCACCCGTTCACCGCGCCCAAGGTCGATGACGCCGCGGCGCTCGGCGCCGACCCCGCCCACGCGGTCAGCCGCGGCTATGACATGGTGTTGAACGGCGCCGAGATCGGCGGCGGCTCGATCCGCATCCATCGCCCGGAAATGCAAAGCGCGGTATTCCGCCTGCTCGGGATCGGCGAGGACGAGGCGCGCGCCAAATTCGGCTTCCTGCTGGACGCGCTGAAGATGGGCGCGCCGCCACACGGCGGGATCGCCTTCGGCATCGACCGGCTCGCGATGCTGATCGGCGGCACCGATGCGATCCGCGACGTGATCGCGTTCCCCAAGACCACCAGCGCGCAGGACCTGATGACCGACGCCCCCAGCCCGATCGACGCGAAACAGCTTGCCGAGTTGCACGTGCAGGTCATGCGACGCACCGAGCCGGGCGGCTGAGGAAGAAGCTTTTCCGACACGGATGAAGGCGGACGAACTCCGGTCCAGCAAAATCTGCCTTGATCGGATGCGGGTCCGTGTCCCAAAGCGTTTCGCTCGAACCGCGCTGATCTGCGTCAAGGCCATCCGTTTTCCCGCAAGGGGGCGGGCGAGGGCATGGCAGGCGGGTGCGTGTTTCCCTAGACTTTCCACCTTTCAGCACAAACGGAATCGCCCATGGGACGTGGTCCTTCCATCGCCGGCCGCAAGAATGCGCAAGACGCCAAGCGCGGCCAGGTGTTCACCAAGCTGGTGCGCGAAATCATGGTCGCCGCGCGTGCCGGCGGTGGCGACGTCAACGGCAATGCCAGCCTGCGCACTGCGGTGGACAAGGCCATCGCAGCGTCGATGCCGAAGGACAACATCGAGCGCGCGATCAAGAAGGCCACCGGCGAGCTGGAAGGCGTCACTTACGAGGCGTTGCACTTCGAAGGCTACGCGCCGGGCGGCGTCGCGGTGCTGGTCCAATGCCTCACCGACAATCGCCAGCGGACCATTTCCGACGTGCGCCACGCCTTCACCAAGTTCGGCGGCAATCTTGGCACCGATGGCTCGGTGGCTTACCTGTTCAAGGAGATCGGCGTGCTGTCGTACGCGGGAGGCGCGGACGAGGAAAAAATCACCGACGCCGCGATCGACGCCGGCGCGGAAGACGTGAAGGTGTGGCCGGAAGACGGCCAGATCGACGTGATCACGACGCCCGATTCGTTCGAGGCGGTGCGCGAGGCAATGGAGAAAGCCGGCCTGAAACCCGATCAGGCCGAAGTGACGATGCGCGCGGAACTGGACGTGCCGGTGGCGGCCGACCAGGTTGAAGCGGTGCAAGGCCTGCTGGCGCGGCTGGACGAGCTCGACGACGTCCAGAACGTGCATTCCAACGCGGATCTCCCGGCGGGCTGACCGTGGATTCGGCGCAGCCGCTGCGCATCCTCGGCATCGATCCCGGCAGCCAGCGCACCGGCGTCGGTATCATCGAAGCCGACGCCACGGGGAAGCTGCGTTGCGTGTTTCGCGCAACGCTGCAAGTGGCGGGCGAGGAGACGTTCCCGTTGCGCCTGAAGCGCATCTACGACGAACTCAGCGACATCATCGAGGCGCATGCGCCGGCGGAAGCCGCGATCGAGCGGGTGTTCATGGCGAAGAACGCCGATTCGGCCCTGAAACTCGGGCAGGCGCGCGGCGCCGCGATTTGCGCGGCGGTCGGCTGCGGATTGCCGGTCAGCGAGTATGCGCCCAACGCCATCAAGCAGGCGGTGGTCGGCAAGGGCCACGCCGGCAAGGAACAGGTGCAGCACATGGTCGGGATCCTGCTCAGCACGCGTGAACCGCTGCAGGCCGACGCGGCCGACGCGCTGGCGATCGCGATCACCCATGCGCACCTGCGCGCCAGCGAAGTGCGAACCGGAATTGCGCTTGCGGCATGGAGAGGCAGGCGATGAATCCATACCTCGGTGCCGTATGCCCCCCCACCCCGGCCCTCCCCCGTAAACGGGGGAGGGGATTTCTCCGTTCCCCCGCTTGCGGGGGAACGGGCCCGTGGGGCGGATGGGGGAAACACGGAGCGGTGCAATGATCGGCCGCCTGCGCGGAACACTCATCGCCAAGCGCCCGCCGTGGGTGCTCGTCGAGGTCGGCGGCGTCGGCTACGAACTGGAAGTGCCGATGTCCACGTTGTACGACTTGCCCAATGTCGGCAAGGAAGTGATCCTGCTGACGCACTACGCGCACAAGGAAGACACTGTCGCGCTGTACGGTTTCCTGCGTGACGATGAGCGCAACCTGTTCCGCGACCTGCAGAAGGTTTCCGGCATCGGCGCGCGGATTGCGCTGGCGGTCTTGTCGGGCGTCCCGACGGCGGAGTTTGCCCGGCTGGTGCAGGCCGGCGATATCGCGGCGCTGACGCGCATCCCCGGCATCGGCAAGAAGACCGCCGAACGCATCGTGGTGGAATTGCGCGACCGCATCGGCAACGTGGCGGCCGCCGCGCCGGCGGGAAGCGCGCCGGTCGCGCGCGATCCGCGCAGCGAAGCGGAGGCCGCCTTGCAGCAATTGGGCTACAAGCCGGTCGAGGCGGCGCGCCTCGCAGCCGCCGCGTCCGAAGAGGGCGATGACGCGGAAACCATCATCCGCAAGGCATTGCGCGCGGCGCTGGGTCGATGATGGACAAGACCGGCATCCACCCGGTGCAGGGCGAGGACGCGGGCCGCAAGGCCATGCACGTCATGGTGCTCGGCGCGATCGGCGTGGTGTTCGGCGACATCGGCACCAGCCCGCTGTACACCTTCAGCGAGGCCTTCAGCGACCAGCACGGCATGCCGGTGACCACGTTCAACGTGCTCGGCGTACTGTCGCTGGTGTTGTGGTCGTTGCTGATCGTGGTGGCGCTGAAGTACATCACCTTCATCATGCGTGCGGACAACAAGGGCGAGGGCGGCATCATGGCGCTGATGGCGCTGGCGCAGCGTGCGACCCGGCAGCATCCGCGCACTCGCAAGCTGGTGGTGCTGGCTGCGGTGCTGGGCGCGGCGCTGTTCTTCGGCGATGGCGTGATCACGCCTTCGATCACCGTGCTGTCTGCGGTGGAAGGCCTGGAAGTGGCGGCACCCGCGCTGTCGCACTGGGTCGTCTGGATCGCGGTGATCGTGCTGGTCACGCTGTTCCTGATCCAGAAGCGCGGCACCGGCGGGGTCGGCAAGGTGTTCGGTCCGGTGATGTGCGTGTGGTTCGTCGCACTCGGCCTGATCGGCGTGTACAACATCGTGCAACATCCACTGGTGCTGCGCGCGATCAACCCCTGGTACGGATTCAATTTCTTCATGCACCATGGCGCCGGCGGGTTCCTGGTGCTGGGCGCGGTGGTGCTGTGCGTGACCGGCGCCGAGGCGCTGTATGCCGACATGGGCCACTTCGGGCGCAAGCCGATCACCGTCGCGTGGTACGGCTTCGTGATGCCCGGCCTGATGCTGAACTACTTCGGGCAAGGCGCATTGCTGGTGCACAACCCCGAAGCCGCCAACAACCCGTTCTACCTCGCGGTGCCGTCCTGGGGGCTGTATCCGATGATCGCGCTGGCGACCGTGGCCGCGGTGATTGCCTCGCAAGCCGTGATCGCAGGTGCGTTCTCGATCATGCGCCAGGCCATCCAACTCGGCTTCCTGCCGCGCATGCCGGTGGTGCACACGTCCAACGAGGAAGCCGGGCAAATCTACCTGCCGTGGATCAACCGGCTGCTGATGATCCTGGTGGTGCTGGTGGTGATCGGGTTCGGTTCCTCCAAGGCGCTGGCCGGCGCCTATGGCATCGCGGTGACGGGAACCATGGCCATCGACACGGTGCTGTTCGTGATCGTCGCCTGGCGCATGTGGAAGTGGCATCCGTTGCTGGTGCTCGCGGTGCTCGTGTTCTTCCTCGCGATCGACCTTGCCTTCTTCGGCGCCAATACCCTCAAGATCGAGGACGGCGGCTGGTTCCCGCTGGTGTTGGGCCTCGCGGTGTTCGCGATCCTCACCACCTGGCGGCGTGGTCGCGAACTGGTATTGCGCGAGTTGAAGCACAGCGGCCTCGCACTGGCGCCGTTCATCAGCAACATCGCCGAGCATCCACCCACGCGCGTGGAAGGCACCGCGATTTTCCTGGTCAGCGACCCCGATGCGGTGCCGCATGCGTTGCTGCACAACCTCAAGCACAACAAGGTGCTGCACAAACGCAACGTGATCCTCACCGTCGATACGCTGGAAACGCCCCACGCCGATCCCGACGAGCGGCTGGAACTGAAGGGCCTCGGCAACGACTTCTATCTCCTGACGCTGCGCTTCGGCTTCGCCGAAGATCCGAACGTGCCCGCCGCCTTGCACGCCTGCGCACGGCAGGGACTCGAACTCAAGATGATGGACACGACGTTCTTCCTGTCGCGTGAGACCATCGTCGCCACCGACCGGCCCGGCATGGCGCTGTGGCGGGACAAGTTGTTCGCGTTCCTCGCGCGCAACGCGCTGCCCGCCACGGCGTTCTTCAGCATTCCCGGCAATCGCCTGATCGAGTTGGGCGCACAGGTCGAGATCTGAGCGGCCGCGCGTCGCGCAACATGAACGGTCGTCCGCAGGTGCCGTGACATGTCTTTTCCGCGGGCGCATCATGGAACCGCGCGCGCCGTCGATTCCGGACGCGGAAATCCCCGGGCGCAGTCACGGACCGACGAGGAGGTGCCAAATGCCTGCGAAGAGAGCCATCGAGAGGGCAAGGAGGGACAAGCGCGAGGGCAAGTCCGCCAGTACCCAGGCCGGCGAATTCGTGCGCGAGGAAATCGACCACATACGTGAGGGCAAACATGGGGCGCGTTCGACCAGGCAGGCGATTGCGATTGGCTTGTCGGAAGCGCGTCGCGCCGGCGTCGACCTGCCGCCGCCGAAAGCGGGCGAGGCGCCGCGCAAGACCATCAAGCAAGCCAAGCGCGACCGCGCGGCCGGCAGGAAGTCGACCTCCAAGGCTGCCCGGAAGAGCTCCGGCAAGCGTGCGCGCGCCAGCAGCAAGGCGCTGCAACGGGAGGGCCGTTCCGCCGCATCCGAACAGGCGCTTTCGAAGCACGCACGCAAGTCGGCGCGCAAGCGCAGCGCCAGTGAACGGTCGGCCGCGGCGAAGAAGGCGGCGCGCACCAAGGGCGCAAAAGCACGTTCGGCTGCGGCGCGCAAGGCTGCGCGCACACGCGCGAAAAACCGCGGGCGTTGAGTCGCGCCTTCGCACACACGATTGTTCGCGAGCGCATTGACGAAGCAATCTTTGGACACGGATTTGCGCGGGTGCTTGCAGATCACCAGAGAGAGTTCCTGCTGATCCGCGTGGATCCGTGTCAAAACCGCTCTTGCAGTGGTTGTCCGGCAATGGAGTGCGCAGCCTTCCACCCGCGCGTTCCGGCATAATCAGCGCATGAGTGAATCCCGCGTCGTCGACGCCGCCGAAAGCCCCGCCGAACAGATCGTCGAAGCCAGCGTGCGGCCGCGCACGCTGGCCGAATACGTCGGCCAGGCGGCGATGCGCGAGCAGCTTTCGCTGTCGATCCAGGCGGCGAAGCAGCGCGGCGACGCGCTGGACCACGTGCTGGTGTTCGGGCCGCCCGGGTTGGGCAAGACCACCATCTCGCACGTGATCGCGAACGAACTTGGCGTGAATCTTCGCACCACCTCCGGGCCGGTGCTGGAGCGCGCGGGCGATCTCGCCGCGCTGCTCACCAACCTGCAGCCGCACGACGTGCTGTTCATCGACGAAATCCATCGCCTGTCGCCGGTCGTGGAAGAAGTGCTGTACCCGGCGCTGGAAGATTTCCAGATCGACATCATGCTGGGCGAGGGCCCGGCCGCGCGTTCGATCAAGCTGGACCTGCCGCGCTTCACACTGGTCGGCGCGACGACGCGTGCGGGCATGCTGACCAGTCCGTTGCGCGACCGCTTCGGCATCGTGCACCGGCTGGAGTTCTACACGCCCGGTGAATTGGCGTCGATCGTCGCGCGTTCGGCGCGCATCCTGGACATCGCCTGCGACGAGGAAGGCGCCACCGAAATCGCACGGCGTTCGCGTGGCACGCCGCGCATCGCCAATCGTCTGTTGCGTCGCGTGCGCGATTACGCGGAGGTGCGCGCAGGCGGGCGCATCACCCGCGACGCCGCTTCCGCCGCACTGGAAATGCTGCAAGTGGATGCCGGCGGTTACGACGAACTCGATCGCCGCCTGTTGCGCCTGATCCTGGAGCAGTTCGATGGCGGCCCGGTCGGCGTGGAATCGCTGGCTGCGGCGCTGGCGGAGGATCGCGACACCATCGAAGACGTGCTGGAACCGTATCTGATCCAGCAGGGGCTGCTGGCGCGCACGGCACGCGGGCGCATCGCAACCGGCAAGGCGTGGCGGCATTTCGGGCTGAAGCCGCCGCGCGGCAGCGAACCGGCGATGAACCTGTTTGCGGAAAGGGGGTCAGAATGAGGTTACGCCGCGAAGGCAAGAAGGGGGTCGGAGCGACTTTTCAAGGCGTTTCGGGAAAACCGGAGCAATTGCGAAAAGTCACTCCGACCCCCTTCTTCGGCCCCCGGCGTGGGCATGAAAAGTTACCCTGATCCCCTTCTTGCGGACCCCTCAGCCGTCGCGTTCAGGTGGCGGACAAGGGTGTATTGGGAAGATACCGACGCTGGCGGCGTGGTGTACCACGCGGGGTATCTGCGATTTCTGGAACGCGCGCGCACCGAATGGATGCGCGCGATGGCCATGGGGCAGGATGCCCTGCGCCGGTCGCACGGAATCGTGTTCGTGGTGCGCGAATTGAGCATCGCCTATGACAAGCCGGCCCGACTCGACGACGAACTGGATTCGACGGTGCGGGTCGGGCGCCTGCGTTCGGCCAGCATGGACATCGCACAGGACGTGCTGCGCGCGGCCGACGGCGTTACGCTGGCGCGCGCGCAGGTGCGTATTGCGTGCGTGGATGCCGAGGCGTTCGTTCCGCGCCGGATCCCGCCGAACATCGCTGATCTGATTCAAGGAAACAACTTGCAATGAACGGTTCCATCAACATCCTCGATTTGGTCATCCACGCCAGCTGGCCGGTGAAGCTGGTGCTGTTGATCCTGGTGATCTTTTCGTTCACTTCGTGGGTGATCATCTTCCGCAAGAAGGCGATGCTCGACGCTGCCGCCCGCGACGCGGACGGTTTCGAGGAGCGTTTCTGGTCGGGCGTGGATCTCGCGGCGTTGTTCCGCGAAGTCGGCAATCGCGCCGGCGAGGCGGGCGGACTTGCCGCGATTTTCGAATCGGGCTTCCGCGAATTCGTGCGCCAGCGTCAGCGCGGCGGTGGCGAAGATCGGCGCGCGGTGCTGGAAGCCTCCGAACGCGCGATGCGCGTTGCCGGCACGCGCGAAGTCGAAAAGCTGGAACACAACCTCGAATACCTCGCCAACGTCGGGTCCATCAGCACTTACGTGGGTCTGTTCGGCACCGTGTGGGGCATCATGATCGCCTTCCAGGGGCTCGGCAGCCTGAAGCAGGCCACCATCGCCACCGTCGCGCCGGGCATTTCCGAGGCGCTGGTCGCGACCGCGATGGGCCTGTTCGCCGCGATCCCTGCGGTGTGGGCGTACAACCGTTATTCGACGCGCCTGGAACGCGTCACCGTCCGCTACGACACCTTCCAGGAAGAATTCTCGTCCGTCCTGCATCGGCAGATGCAATCCGAGCAGGCCGCTCCGGCCGAACGCGCGAAGGCGCCGGTGCGGTAACGGAGGTGCATCGAAATGGCATTGCAAACCCGCAGCCGCCGCCGCCGCATGGCGGAAATCAACATCGTGCCGTACATCGACGTGATGCTGGTACTGCTGATCATCTTCATGGTGACCGCGCCGATGTTGAACCTCGGCGCAGACATCCAGTTGCCGCAATCCGGCGCCAAGGCGCTGCAGGACGAAAAGCAGCCGGTGCTGGTGACGGTGGACCATGACGGCAACGTGTTCCTGACGCTCGGCAAGAGCCCGCGCGAACAGGTCGATGACGAGACGCTGGTGAAGGACGTGTCCGCCTTCGTGAAGCAGGATCCGAAAGCCTCGGTGATGCTGGGCGGCGACAAGCGTGTCGATTACGGGCGCGTCAACCAGGTATTGGGATTGCTGCAGCAGGCTGGCGTCGCCAAGGTCGGATTGATGAGCCAGCCCGAGGCTGCGCTGGCCCCCGCGAGCAATGGAAAGCGCTGACGCCACGCCACGCGCGGTCGCCTATTCCGCGTTGCTGCACCTTGGCATCGTCGCGTTCCTGGCGCTGGCGATGCTGAACTGCACGCATTGGGAAAGCGTGGCCGATCTGCTGCATTTGCCCGAATCCATGCGGCCGGTCACCTGCACCAAGGTTGTGCAGTTGCAGGGGCCGGTCATCGAGGCGACCCTGGTCGGGCCGGTCGGTGCGCCGCCGCCGCCCGCGGCCAGGCACGCGCAAAAGGCCTCGCCGAAAATCGAGGAGAAGCCGGTACCGAAGCCGCAGCCCGCGCCGCCCGCGAACGTGCGGGTGCTGCCGACACCGGTGCCGCAGCCGAAATTGAAGGATCAGGAAAAGATCGCCGAGATCGCCGAGCAGAAGGCCGAGCAGGAAAAGAAGGCGCAGGAAGAGCAGCAGAAGCAGCGCATGGCCGAATTGACCAAGGAGAAAGAGCGCGAGCGTATTCTCAGGGAACTGGCCAAGGTCAAGGCGGAGAGCGCCAAGGCCCAGCGCCAGGCAAATCTGGAACAACAGAAGGCGCAGCAACTCGCGGATTTGCGCAAGGCCAGCCAGAGCCAGAACGCGCAGAACGTGCCGGAGGCCAAGCAGGCCATGACGGGGCAGGCGGGCACCTCCAACGATGCCTACATCGCCGCGTTGCAGAACACGATCACGCAGAATTGGCTGCGGCCCGACAACATCCCGGTCGGTGTGACATGCCCCGTGGAAATCAAGCAGATACCGGGCGGTCAGGTGATCTCTGCCAACGTATTGCCGAGTTGCCCCTTCAGCGACGTGGCCCGGCATTCGGTCGAGGCGGCCGTGATGCGCTCGTCGCCGCTGCCGTACAAGGGGTTCGAAAAGCAATTCCAACGTGACATCATCTTCAATTTCATGGTGACTTCATCGCAATGAAAGGTGCTCGAATCATGCGAATGCCCAAAATCCTGTTTGCCTCGGTCCTGACGTTGCTTGCGGCGTTGTTTGCCACGCAGGCCGGCGCCCAGGGCCTGACGGTGCAGATCGTCAACGGCGTGCCCTCGGCGATTCCGGTCACGGTGGTGCCGTTCGGCCAGCAAGGTTCCGGGCCGGCGTCGCCGGTGGATATCGCGCAGATCGTCGGCATGGATCTCAATCGTTGCGGCAAATTCCGCACGCTGCCGACCAGCGAGGTGGTGGAATCGCCGACCACCGGCTCGCAGATCAAGTTCGCGACGTGGCAGCAGCTGAAGCAGGATTACATCGTGGTCGGCCGCACCAGCTATGACGGCACCGCGCTCAAGGCCGATTTCGAGCTGTGGGACGTCAACAAGCAGCAGCAGTTGCTGGGCCTGTCGATCACCGGGCAGGGGAGCGACCTGCGCCGTGTCGCCCACCAGATTGCCGACCAGATCTACCAGAAGATCATCGGCGTGCGCGGTGCGTTCGATACGCGGATCGCATACGTCACCATGGTGGGTCTTGGCGACAACGCGCAATACGCGCTGGTGGTCGCCGATTCCGACGGCTACAACCCGCAGACCGTGGTCCGTTCGCACGAGGCACTGCTGTCGCCGGCGTGGTCGCTCGACGGCAGGGAATTGGCCTACGTGTCGTTCGAAAGCGGCAATTCGGCGATCTACATCCAGAACATCGCCACTGGCGCGCGCCGCGTGATTTCCGCGCGGGCCGGCATCAACGGCGCGCCGCGCTTCGCGCCGGACGGCAAGCGGCTGGCCGTGAGCCTGTCGTTCCAGGGCAACCCGGAAATCTACACGATGGATCTGGCCACCGGCGCGCTGACGCGATTGACCCACAACCTCGCGATCGACACCGAGCCGCGCTGGACGCCCGACGGCACCAGCATCCTGTTCACCTCCGACCGCTCCGGCAAGCCGCAACTGTATGAAATTCCGGCATCCGGGGGCGCGCCGCAGCGCATCACTTTCCAGGGCCAATACAACGCCAACGCGTCGATCAGCTACGACGGAAAGAAGATTGCGATGGTGCAGGGCAACGGGAACGTGTATCGTATTGCAGTGATGGACCGCTCCCTTGGCGGTCAGGAGACATTCGTTTCCCCGGGCAATCTGGACGACGCGCCAAGCTGGGCTCCAAACGCCAGCATGCTCCTCTACTCAGCCAATGAAGGCCCCCGCGGCGTCCTGTACGCCGTTTCGGCCGACGGGCGGGTACGTCAGCGGCTGGTGTTGGGCGACGGCGACGTGCGCGAACCGGCCTGGGGACCGTATCGGAATCCTTGACGCGGCCTTGATCGAAAGGATGCTTCAATTCAACACGTTGTACCCACCACTCACTCACTCGTTCAAAAAAAGGATGGATTCGCCATGAACGCAACCGTTCGCGTCTCCGTAGTTGCATTGTTCTGCCTGGCCGCTGCGGCCTGTGCAAAGAAGCAGGAAGTCAAGGCGCCGCCACCGGCCGAGGTCCCGACCGCCACCGCGCCCGCCACCACCGAAGGCGCGTTTACGCCGGCCGACCTGCAATCCAACGCTTGCCTGCGCACCCGCGTGATCTACTTCGACTTCGACAAGAGCGACATCCAGTCGCAATTCGAAAACATCGTCGCCTGCCACGCCAAGTACCTGCGTGACCGCCCGATGGCGCGCATGACCATCGAGGGCAACGCCGACGAGCGCGGCACGCGCGAGTACAACCTCGGCCTCGGCGAGCGCCGTGGCAACGCGCTTGCAAGCGCGCTGGAAGCCGCCGGTGCCTCGGCCGACCAGATCAAGGTCGTGAGCTATGGCGAGGAACGCCCGGTGTGCCGTGAGCACGACGAGAGCTGCTGGCACCAGAACCGCCGCGACAACATCGTCTACACCACCGAATGACCGGTGTGGCGACCGACGCACGCAAGTCGCGCACGTTCGCAAGGATCATGGCCGCTTCGGCGGCCATGATCGTTGCGGGGGCGGGCATTTCCACAGCATCGGCGCAGGACGCGTACCCGGACGCCTCGGTCGCGCCGCCGCCGTCGAACAGCCTCGCGCTGGTCAACCAGATCCAGGCGATGCGCGACCAGATGCAGCAGATGCAGGGCCAGATCGAGGAATTGCAGCACCAGCTCCGGCAGCTCCAGCAGACCGGCAAGGAGCAGTACATCGACCTGGATTCGCGCGTCGGCAAGCTGGAACACGCGCAGCCTGCGGCCCCGGCTTCATCGGTCGCACCCGCTGCCTCCACAGCGGCCGCGCCGGCGGCATCTTCGCCGCCCAAGGCACCGGCGGCGGCCAAACCTGCTTCTCCCGCCGACCAGGCGGCTGCGCAGGCCGATTTCGACGCGGCGTTCAAATCGCTTCGCGCCGGCAATTACGTCGATTCCGCGCGCGGATTCCGCGCCTTCCTCGACAAGTACCCCGATAGCGCGTTGGCACCGAACGCGTATTACTGGCTGGGCAGTTCGTATCAGGTCACCCAGAACTACAAGCCCGCGCTGACGGCATTCGAGACGTTGCTGCGGCAGTATCCGGATGATGCCAAGGCGACGGAAGCGCAGCTGCGCGTCGCCGACTGCGAGATCGCGCTGAAGGAATTTGCCGCCGCGCGCACCACGCTGCAGGCGGTGATCAAGGCGCATCCCGGCACGCCGCTGGAACAACGCGCACGCGACCGGATGAACGACATTCCGCCGTCCGCGGGCAAGCAATGACACGTTCGCGATGATGGCGACGTGTTCCGTGGCGCCGGCGGTGGTGCTGGTTTCCGGTGGCATGGACTCGGCCGTCACGCTGGCGATGGCGCGTGCACGAGGTTTTGCGTGCCACGCCTTGTCGGTGGCGTACGGGCAGCGCCACGCCTCCGAACTCGCCGCCGCCGCGCGTGTCGCCGCGATGCTGGGGGCAGTCGAGCACAAGACGGTGTCGGTGGACCTGCGCAGCATCGGCGGCTCGGCACTCACCGCCGACATCGCGGTCCCCGAACACGACGATGCCCATGGCGAGCACGACATACCCGTCACCTACGTACCGGCGCGCAATACCATCATGCTGTCGATCGCGCTGGGCTGGGCGGAAACGCTGGGCGCGAACGATCTCTTCTGCGGTGTCAACGCCGTCGATTATTCGGGCTACCCGGACTGCCGGCCCGCTTTCATCGAAGCCTTCGAGCGGCTCGCGAACCTCGCCACCAGGGCCGGCGTCGAAGGCCACGCGTTGCGCGTGCATGCGCCGCTGATCGAATGGTCCAAAGCCGACATCGTGCGCGAAGGCGTACGCCTCGGCGTCGACTTTTCGGTGACCGTGTCGTGTTATCGCGCCGATGCCGGGGGCCGCGCCTGCGGGCACTGCGACGCCTGCGTGCTGCGCGCGCGCGGATTCGCCGACGCGGGTGTCGCCGACCCCACGCACTACGCCTGACGGGCTTGTGCGGTTAGAATGACCGGCTCGCTTTCCTGTAACGGGGAGTGGCGAGTGGTGGGGCGGGGCTTCGCTGCGACGTTTCGCGGCGTGGCCCTCACCCCAGCGCTGCGCGCTTAGGCCTACGGCGCAAGAAGAGGCGGCGCTGTGCGCCTCTCTCCCGCGAGCGGGAGGGGAGTGATCGTGGCGCTGCGCGCGACAAAGTTTTGGTTGAAGCGGGGCCGTTAGCTCAGCGGTAGAGCAGTGGACTTTTAATCCATTGGTCGATGGTTCGATCCCATCACGGCCCACCAACCCCCGCGATTCGCGCGGCGGTCGCGCGCGTTTTTGCGGTTGTCACGCCCGGTAGTAATCGCGCATCGGGTAGCGGCGTGCGTACAGCGCAAACGCCAGCGCCGCCAGCGCCGCGAAGCCGGCGAAGAAGAACATCAGGAAGGCGGTTTCCTCGAGTCCGGTGGCGGCGACCCAGCCGGTGACGGCGTCGCTGCGGATGCCGACGTCGGCCAGCAGCACCCACAAGTTGCCGAACGTCACCGACAGCATCCAGAAGCTCATGATCGAGCCCTTCATCGACGGCGGCGCCTGGCTGTAGGCGAATTCGAGACCCGTCGCGGAGACCAGCACTTCGCCGAGGGTCAGCAGCGCGTAGGGCAGGACCTGCCACGCAATCGAAACCACGCTGCCGCCATCGAGCGCGAGTTGCAGTGTGCCGGCGGCCACCCATGCCAAAGCGGCCAGTGCGATGCCGGCGCCCATCCTGCGCAGCGCGGTGGGTTCGACGCCCATGCGCCGCATCAGCGGGAACAGCACGAGGTTGTTGAGCGGGATCAGCAGCAACACCAGCATCGGGTTCAGCGCCTGCATCTGCGCTTCGTGGAACCACCCGGGTTTGGCCATTTCGGCGCCCTGCAACACCCAGGTCGAGGCCTTCTGGTCGAACAGCGACCAGAACGGCGTCACCAGTGCGAACACCACCAACACGCGCAGGACACCACGCACGCCTTCGACCGCCTCGTCCGGATGTGCGCCCCGCGCGCGGTCCAACTGCACCGCCGTGCCGATGCCGCCGAATGCCAGCATTGCGCCGAGCGCGAGGCAAGCGCCGATCACGAACCCCAACGCGGGAATCATCGCCAGCGCCGCCCCGGCCACCACGACGCCCGAGACCGCGATCCACAATCCCGGACGCGCTTGGCCACGTTCGTGGGCCAGCAGCGCGGTGCGCGCGACGCGCAGCAGCGAGTGCGGGTTCGCCGGCGTGGGCGGCACGCGCACGTAGCGATGGCGTCCCAGCCAGAACACCCCCAGTGCGATCGCCATCAACGCGCCGGGAATGCCGAACGCGATGGCGGGCCCGAGATCGCGCAGGAACAGTGGCATCAGCAGCGACGCGAAGAACGAACCGAAATTGATGATCCAGTAGAAGCCGTCGTAGACGAGCTTCGCGCGATGCTTGTTGCTGGAATCGAACTGGTCGCCGACGAACGCCGATACCAGCGGCTTGATGCCGCCGGACCCCAGCGCGATCAGGAACAGGCCGGTGTAGAAGCCGGTGCGGTGGGCCTCGAACAGGGCAAGGCAGGCGTGTCCCGCGACATACACGACCGAAAGCCACAGCACCGTCTGGTACTTGCCGAAGAACCGGTCCGCGATCCAGCCGCCCAGCAGCGGGAAGAAATACACCCCGATCACGAAGGTGTGGAAGACGTCCTTGGCGGCCAGCGCGCGTTCGTCCAGCGGCAAAAACACCAGCAACGTCGACACCAGGAACGGCGTCAGGATGTTGCGCATGCCATAGAAGCTGAAGCGCTCGCATCCCTCGGTCGCAATGATGTACGGGATCTGGCGAGGCAGCGCTGCGGGCGCAGCGGCGGCGGTGGCGGCCGTCGTCGTCATCGTCGTGGAATCGGAAAGGATGGATCAAGCATAGTGGTTCCACGGCACCGCGTCCGTGCGCGTGCGGCATGGCCGTTGTGCTCCATTAACCCCGCCGCGGTATCTGCGGTTTAGGATAGGGCTTTGCAGCGGAGCACCCCGATGAACGTCACGGAAGAAGGAAGGACGGCCATGCAGAATGGAGCGGAAGCGATGACCAGCGCGAAGGAGCACATGCGGCACGGCGCCAATCTGGTCGCCGACCAGGGTCAGGAGATGGCGAGCAAGGCTTGGCGGGGCGCGCAACGCGCCGGCGGCCAGGTCAGCGGTTTCGTGCATCGTCGGCCGGTCGAAACCGCGCTGCTGAGCGCGGCGGCGGCTTGCCTCATCACCGGCTTGGCGTTTTGGGCCACGCGTCCCGATTGACCGGGGCGTCAGTCATTGCCGGATCGGAAGCGTTTCACCGCGACCGGCACCAGTGCCAGCAGCCCCAGCCCGACCAGCGGCAGCCAGATATGCGGTTCCGTGATCAGGCTAGGGGTCAGGCCTTGCCCCTCCGCAATGGACTGAGCGAGGCCGGCGCCGATTGCGGTTTCGAATACCAGCATGATCACGCCGCCGAATGCGGTGGCCAGCGTGAACAGCCACACCGGGCACCGCAGCCATGCCAGTGCGACAGTGATGCCACCGAACGGGAACAGCGGCACCAGGCGCAGGAACAGGGTGTACGAGACGGGATTGGCCTGGTAGCCGTCCCGCACGCGTTCCACGAATTTCGGCGGCGGACGTTTGCCCGCGCCGAAGGCGTGTCGCGCGGCGTAGAACAGCATCAGCGACCCGACCAGTTCCCCCACCAGCGACAGCCCGATCGCGGGCCCCATTCCGAACAGCATCCCTCCGGCGATGATGATGAACAGCGGGCCGGGCAATGCGGTCGCGATCGAGAGCGTCAGCACTGCGACGTACACCACATAGGTCAGCACGGGATGCGCCGCGATCTCCCGCGCCCAGTTTGCCTGCTGGGCCATGATGTGGTGCGGGGAAAGCTGTTCCAGCATCCCGCTCGCGCTGACCGCCACCCCGATCGCGATCAGGATCACCAGCGGAACAAAGGCGCGCAATCGACTCATGGCTGAGGGGCAAACGAAATTCGGGAAGCATAGCCGGTCCGGGCGGACCGACGCGACGCGCTTCCCCGATTGATCTGGATCAAGTCAATAACGAGCGCCGCCGCGCGCGCCGTAGTCCGCGAGCACCGCACGTGCATCGTCGCGACGCAGGTCGCGCGACACCCGGATGCCACGGCGTTCCAGCTCGCCCGCCCAGTCCGTCGGCAGCGGGCCCTCGTCGAATCCGGCCAGCGACTCGGTGTCTTCCGTGCGTGCCGCGACCAGCAGTTCGCTGACGCCGGCCCACACGATGGCGCCGTAGCACTGGCAACAGGGCTGCGAACTGGCCGCGAGCGTATAGCGGCGGCCATCGTCGTCGAGACGGGCGCGGCCCAGCTTTCGTTGCGCGCTGGCCAGCGCGACGATTTCCGCGTGCGCCAATGAGGACTTCAGCCATTCGACGCGATTGACGCCGACCGCGACCACGCGACCGATGGCATCGAAGATCGCGGCGCCGAAAGGGCCGCCGCTGGCGTAATCGACGTTCGATCGCGCGAGCTGGATCGCCAGCGCGATTCGCGCGTCCGCGTTCGGGTAGATCCGGGAGGAATCAACCGATTCCGCGATCCATGCGGGTAGCGTTGGAAACCGATGATCCATTCCGCCGTGTTCGTCCATTGCCCCCACGCTAGCACGGTCGACCTGAAAATTCGGTCAGCGAGGGGGCGCGGCGCGTGCTTCGATCGCTTGCAGCAGCTCCAGGCTGCGTGGTGCGGCGAGGCCGCCGTAGCGCGCATCGGCGGCATCGAGCGCGTGCGCCGCTTCATCGAGGCGCCCGGCATGCACGAGTGCCTGAACGCGCCGGAAATCGCCGGCCAGCGCGGCATGATTGCGGGCACGGCATGCCTGGATGCGCTGGATGTCGGGGATCACCGGCTTTGACAGCGAATCGAACGCGCGGGCCAATCCGGAAGCGTCGGCAAGCGCATGCGCGGTGTACGGCAACCTGATGTCGTCGATGTTGAATGCGCACCAGGTCTGCAACGCCGTGCCGGCGCGCATGCGTTGTGCTTGCCGGATGTGGTCGGCATCGCCGGTGACGAACACGATGCGCGAGGCCTGCTGGAAACGGTGGAGCGTGCTTGCGGGTGGCAGTGGAACCTGCGCCGTGCCTATGGGGTCGCTGCCGGCGTCGAGCAGCGCGCCGCGGAATACCTCGGGGTAGCCGAGTGCCAGCCGCAGGGCCACGCGCGCTCCACCCGAGAATCCGCCGATGTACACGCGGCCGGGGTCCACGTGGTAGCGTCGCATCACGTTCCAGGCCGCCAGCAGGGCCAGTGGTTCGCGGCGCCGGAGGACGTCCGCGTCATTGCCGGATTGCGCGCCGGTGACGAAGATCGTGCGGGTTCGGTCCAGGACCCCGAGCCATTGCGGAGGGACGCGTGCATCGCTCCATGGTGGAACGAACACCAGCAACCGATAGCCGGCCGCGGGCGGTGGTGCGGACGGCACATACAAAGCGAAGTGCTGTTGTGCGCGGTCGAGCGGCGATGCGTCAAGGCCCCGGGTGCGGTCGCCGAGCCTGTCTTCGATGCGACTCGCCTGCAATGGACTGACGAGGCGTCGCAGCAGCTCGCCATTGCGTGCGAAGGGCGAAGGCTGATCGAACACCACGTTGGGGTCGAGTCCGCTCGAGGACGCGCGGGCGCCCATGGCAACCACCGAGAGGGCGATCAGCGCTGAGCGAAAGAGATTCACGGCCATTCGGCATCAAGCTGCCGCTGCGCCCGGATGCGGCATGCGCGTGCAAGGCTGCATCGGGGTCGCGCATGCGCGCCTTTTGAATACTTCATTTCCGTGCACGGCGAACGCGAGCGGCAGTCCGGTACATCGCGGGCAGACCGCGATGGTCTGCAGGCGATGGATTGCCGGCCGCGAGCGGGCGCCGGTGGCAGCGTCGGGAAGGTGCGAGACCGGAATTTCGGCGTCACGCGCGATCTCCTCCCGGCCATGGTGCGCGGCATTGCAGACAATCGCCGCGGCGGCGACGCCCACGTGTTCGAACCGCCGCCGTCCGTGCCGATCGTAGTCTTTTTCATCGCCAGGTCGTGCCATCAGGGCAGTGCCGGAAGGTTGAACGTGCCGCCGACGACTTCGACGAAGTTGCGTTCTTCCTTCAGGATGAAGCGCTTGTCATGCGCGAACCCGAAATTTCGTCGGCCTTCCGCGTCCAGACGCAAACGCTCCTGGTATCGCTCGTAGGCGGCGAGGCTCTCGAATCCGATCAGCCCCCAGCCGACGTGGTTGGTGCCTTGCCACGGCAGGAAATAGCCGATCAAGTCGCCGCCGCAGCGGGGGATGATCTTGCCCCAGTTTTCGGCGTAGGCCTTGAACGCATCACGTTGGTGCGGATCGATTTCGTAGCGGATGATGCAAACGATGTTCATGCATGGTCTTCCGGCTGTGGGAGGGACGTGGGTCAGCGTGGGGCACGGATGTCGGCGGGCACGCCGAGGGGGCGACGGCGGCCGCCACGACACCGGCGCCGAGCAGCCACCCCGTGCCGTATCGTGGGGCGTCTCGTACTTCGCCAGGTTTTGTCATCGGCGTGTGGGCCTGGCGCGAAGGTGACGGGACGGAGGATGCTTCCACCGCGCACCATGCTGCCGCTTGTACGGCACTGATACTTCGACTACCGTAAAAGCATGGATGTTGGTAACGCCGATGCACGCCTGTCCGCCGTGGCCGCGGCCATCGCGGAGCCCGCGAGGACACAGATGCTGTGCCGGTTGCTGGACGGCTGCGCGCGTACGAGCACGGAATTGGCGATCGTCGCGGGGGTGAGCCCCTCGACTGCGAGCGTCCATTTGGCCAAGCTGGCCGGTCAAAACCTGGTCAAGGTCACGCCCCAGGGGCGGCATCGCTATTACAGCCTGCACGACGCCAACGTGGCTGCGGCGATCGAGGCATTGATCCGGGTTGCGGGTGCGCCCAGCGCGCCTTTCGAACCTGCCACGCCGGACCGTCTGCGCAACGCGCGCACGTGCTACGACCACATGGCTGGCAGGCTTGCCGTGGCGTTGCACGATTCCCTTTTCGAACTGCGCTGGTTGTCGCGATCGGACGAGGGCAGCTACGACGTGACGCACAAGGGCGTCGAAGGATTGTCGGAGCTGGATGTCGATGTGTCCGTGGCGCGAGCGGCGCGGCGGCGCTTCGCCTGCGGATGCCTGGACTGGAGTGAACGCCGCCCGCACCTTGCCGGTGCACTTGGCGCGGCGTTGCTCGCGAGTGTATTGCGGCGTGGCTGGATGCTGCGCGACCTCGACAGCCGCACGCTTGCCGTCACCCGCAAAGGGCAGAAGGCTTTGCGCGATCGCTTCGGCATCGAGTCCTGATGCGCGCGGGGGCGCGATTTACAACCGGCTGCGGCGCCCGAAAATCAGCGACACGATGAACAGGATGATGAAGATGACGAACAGGATCTTCGCGATGCCGCCTGCCAGTCCGGCGACACCAAAAAATCCGAAGAAGCCCGCAATCAACGCGATGATCAGGAAAACGACGGCGTAATAAAGCATCGGAACTCTCCTTGTGCCAGGGCACTGGCGTGGGTGCCACGTACCGCGTCTCGCCCGCCTCGATCCTGTACGCCTTCATGCAAGGCTCCGGACAAGATGATCCTTCACTTGTCCGGAGGGATTCCCGCGGTGTCGGCACACTTGGCGGGATGCCGGCCGGGCGCGGAGGGGGACGGCCCGGTCGACGCGGCTTCATCCTTGAAGTCGCCGGAAACGCCGTGGCGTTCCCGGATTCAAAACCGGCGTGCGGACGTCGCGACTCCGTGCGAGCGTCCGCGCACCGGCCCTACAACGCCTGCTCAAATTCGCGCACTTGCAGTCGCGCTTCCTGGCGATCCACGCCCGTAGCGGTCCTGCAGGACACGCGCGAGGTATTCCGCATCGCCATCGCGGAAGAGGACGTCATCGGCGGTCAGCTTCCGCCAGCGACGACGCAGTTTGTCGGAGATCGCCATCCACTCCTGCCTGATCCGGTCATGGCCGGTGGCAAGCCTGGATGGTTCCACAGCCGGTTCGAGGGCGGCCATGATTCAGTTCCTGGACTTCAGGCCGGCGGCGTCGACATCCTTCACGCCCTTGACGCTTTTCGCGGCGGCGACGGCTTTGTCGACCGCGTTCTCGGTGGCCAGCACGCCGGTCAGGGTCACCACGCCATCCACGGTTTTCACCGTCACGTCCATGCTCTTGACGCCCTTGGTGGTGGCGAGTTCGCTTTTCACCTTGGTGGTGATCCACGCATCGCTCACGGCCTGGCCGGCAGTGGACGAATGTTCGGTCGTCGGTGCGGTTTGCTGCGCCGCCAGTGCCACGCCCGTGGACATTCCGAAGCTGACGGCGACGGCGAGAGCGATGGCGGCGAGGTGGCGGGGATGTCTCATCGTGTTCTCCTGTTGTTTCGGGCGCAGCGCGTCAAGGCGACGATGCGCATCGAACGTAGCAACAGGAAAATGACCGACTGCTAACCGCGGCCCCGGATGCGCGGATCCGATACCGTGCGCGTTCATGTTGGAGGGGCGCGAGGTGGGGGAAAGCCGCATGAAAGCTGGCTTTGGGGCCGGGCGCGCAGACCGCGCCCGCCTTCCGGATCTTCAGGATGCGTTCGGGTTCAGGTAAACAATCCGTCGAGCGGGCGTGACGAGTGCGCGAACGCGGAGCCTGCCGCGGATTTCAGCGCCCGCCCTGCGTCCACGTGTCGCGCAAGGTTACCGCCCGATTGAACACGGGCCGGCCGCTCGAATGATCGTGGCGGTCGGCGACGAAGTAGCCGGTGCGCTCGAACTGGAAGTGTTGTTCGGGCGCGGCATCGCGCAATGACGGTTCCAGTTGCACGCGCACGCTGCGGCGCGAGTTCGGGTTCAAGTGATCCAGCCAGGTCTTGCCGTCCGCGTCGTCATCGGGATCGGCGGTATCGAACAGTCGGTCGTACAGACGCACCTCGGCTTCGATCGCGTGCTTCGCGCTGACCCAGTGGATGGTGCCCTTGACCTTGCGATTGGCGCCTTCCATCCCATGGCGTGATGCGGGGTCGAGCGTGCCGCGAAGCTCCGAGACACTGCCCGATGAGTCCTTGATCACTTCATCGCAGCGCACGATGCCGACGCCGCGCAGGCGCACTTCGCCGCCCGGCACCATGCGTTTGAAACCCTTGGGCGGCAGTTCGGCGAAATCTTCGCGCTCAATCCATACATCGCGCGCAAACGGCACTTTGCGCGCGCCGAACGATTCGTCCTTGGGGTGGTTCGGGAACGTCAATGTCTCCTCGTGGCCATCCGGCAGGTTGGTGATCACGAGTTTCAGCGGATCCAGCACCGCCATCCGGCGCGGCGCATGCGCATCCAGGTCTTCGCGCACGCAATTCTCGAGTACGCCGTAATCGATCACACTGTTCTGCTTGGAAAGCCCGGCGCGTTCCCAGAACAGGCGGATCGCCGCAGCGGTGAAGCCACGCCGGCGCACGCCGGCCAGTGTCGGCATCCGCGGATCGTCCCAGCCGTCCACGCGGCCGCCGGTCACCAACTCCAGCAGCTTGCGCTTGCTCATCACGGTGTACGAGAGATTGCCGCGCGCGAATTCGATCTGGCGCGGTTTCGACGGTGCCGTCGGCAAACCCTTCTCGACCAGCGGCTGCCATAGATCCGGGTGGTTCGGAAAATCCACGTTGTCGACGCACCAGTCGTACAGCGGGCGGTGATCCTCGAATTCCAGCGTGCAGAATGAATGGGTGATGCCTTCCAGGGCATCCGAAAGCGAATGCGCGAAGTCGTACATCGGGTAGATCGGCCACGCATCGCCGGTGTTCTGGTGGGTCACTTTCCGGATGCGGTACAACGCCGGATCGCGCAGGTTGATGTTGCCGGATGCCATGTCGATCTTGGCGCGCAGCGTGCGCGAGCCGTCGGCGAACTCGCCGGCGCGCATGCGGCGGAACAGGTCGAGGTTCGCTTCGACCGAACGATCGCGGTACGGCGAATCACGGCCGGGCTCGGTCAGCGTGCCGCGAAATTCGCGCACCTGCTCGGCATCGAGGTCGTCTACGTAGGCCTTGCCGTCCTCCACCAGTTTCAGCGCGGCGCGATAGAACACCTCGAAGTAGTCCGAGGCGTGGCGCAGCTCGCTCCATTCGAAACCGAGCCAACGCACGGAATCCTTGATGCCTTCGACGAACGCCGGGTCTTCCTTGCCGGGATTGGTGTCGTCGAGGCGCAGGTTGCAGGTGCCGCCGAATTCACGCGCGATCCCGAAGTCGAGGCAGATCGCCTTGGCGTGGCCGAGGTGCAAATGGCCGTTCGGTTCCGGCGGGAAGCGCGTGGCGACCCGGCCGCCGTGTTTGCCCGAGGCCCGGTCGGCCAGCACGATCTGCCGGATGAAATTGGTGACGACGGGGGCAGGTTCGTCCGCCATGGGGTAGATCCAGCCAGGTTCAAACCGGAAAGTGTAATGATGCGTTGGGGAAAACGCTTCCCCTGTGCTAGGTTGGAGCCATGCGAATCGTTTATCGTGCCGAAGGCATCGTCGATGCGCACCTCGTGAAGGACGCGCTGGAGCAGGCCGGCATCCCGGCGTTCGTCAACGGCGAATACCTGATCGGGGGAATGGGCCAGTTGCCTGCGCGGGACTTCCTGACCGTGAGCGTACCCGACATCGCGGTCGAAGCAGCCGCGCCGGTGGTACGGGAACTCGTCGAGATGTTGCGTTCGCCTCCGGAACCTGCAGCCGATCCGGCGTTGCCGCCGCTGCACCTGAAGCCCGCGGTGCCTTGAACGCGGGTGCGGCCAGCGCGCAGATCGATGACGCGCTGCGCGCGCGGCTTGCCGCGCATATCCGCGACGTGCCCGATTTTCCGTCGCCGGGCGTGCTGTTCAAGGACATCACGCCGTTGCTGGCCGAGGCGGCGACGTTTCGCGATTGCGTGGATGCGTTGGCCGCGCCGTGGCGCAGCGGCAAGGTCGACGTGGTATGCGGCATCGAGGCACGCGGCTTCATCTTTGGCGCGGCGCTGGCGCGCGCGCTGGAGGCCGGCTTCGTGCCGCTGCGCAAGGCCGGCAAGTTGCCGGCCGCGACACGCGGCGTCGATTTCGGGCTGGAATACGGCAAGGCGCGGCTGGAAATCCACGAAGACGCGCTCGTTCCCGGCGCGCGCGTGCTGATCGTCGACGACGTGCTGGCCACTGGGGGCACCTTGGCGGCGGCGCGCGAACTGGTGGCGGCCCTCGGCGCCAGCGTGCTGGGCGCCGGCGTGGTGATCGAGCTGGATTTCCTCGAGGCGCGCGCGCGTTGGCCCGCGCGTGTACCGCTGCAATCGCTGCTGCGCTATTGATCGCCTGTGCATCGATCCGCTGTTGATTGGCTGTGCTTCCGCGGGTCGGGCTGGATGCACTGGAGCCCAGCCTGACTACCCGCGCGGCGTGGTTTGCCGGAACGAGGGCCGCTGCGCCAATACCACTTGGGCATGGAACGGTTCGCCCGCGCGCAGGCCGGAGATCGCGACCTTGCTGCCGGGTGCCATTTCCGCCTCGCGGGTGCGCAGGCCGGCCGGGTCGATGATCGGCTGCTTGTCCATCTGCAGCAGCACGTCGCCCGGCTGCAGCCCCGCCTGGGCCGCCGGGCCGCCCGGGTAGACGTCCACCACCATCGCGCCGCGCGCGGCGGCCGGCAGCCCGGAATCGGCGGAGATCATCACATTGCCGACCTCCACGCCGAGCCAGCCGCGTACGACCCGGCCGTGCTCCACGATCTGTTCCAGCACGCGCTTGGCGGTGCGCACCGGAATCGCGAAGCCGATGCCTTGCGCACCGGCATCGCGGTCGAACATTGCAGTGTTGATGCCGATCAGTTCACCGTCGGCGTTAACCAGCGCGCCGCCGGAATTGCCGGAGTTGATGGCCGCGTCGGTCTGGATGAAATCTTCGTAGGGCGAGAGCACCAGCTGTCGCTGCAACGCGCTGACGATGCCCATCGTCACCGTCTGGCCGATGCCGAACGGGTTGCCGATCGCCAGCACCACATCGCCGACCCGTGGGGTTTCGCCGTCGACCTCGATCGTGGGCAGGGTGCCGGCGTCGATCTTCAGCACCGCGAGGTCGGTGTCCGGATCGGTGCCGATCACCCGGGCATGCGCGACCCGGCCGTCGTGCAGCAGCACCTGGATGTCGTCGGCGCCGGAAATCACGTGGTTGTTGGTGAGCACGTAGCCGTCGGAGGTGAAGATCACGCCGGAACCCAGGCTTTGTTCGCGGCGCTTCAGCGCCGGGCCGGCCATGCCACCCCATAGCCGCTGCAGGATCGGATCGGGAAATACCGCCAGCGGCCGTTCGGTGACGGTCTTGTCGGCATAGATGTTCACCACCGCCGGGGCTGCCTTGGCGACCGCACCGGCGTAGGAAGCCGGACCATGCGCCGGCGTATCGGAGGCCGGACGCGGGTCGACCGTCGCGGGGCGTCCGCCGTGCAGGCTCTCGCGCAGGTGTGCCCCCACGCCCGGCCACGCGAGACTGATCAGAAAGGCGGCCGCAAGACCCACCACCACGAATTGCAGGATGAACAGGAGCGGGCGGAGCTTGCGAAGCATGAACGGAGGTCCCGTCGAGCGCCGTCGGATTGTGCGCTCACGAGGCGAACGCTAAACTAACACGATTTTGGGGCCCGAAGGGCGACGGGACTGCGGCCGTGCCGGCCGTTCGTCGGTTCCGTGCGCATCGTCGGACAACACCAACCGCGGCGCGGTTCAAGGCCGCGACTGCAAGCAGTGCGGAGAGGCTGATGGCGGACGAAAGCATCAACAAGGGTCGACGCAGGTTCCTCACGGCGTCCACCGCCGTGATCGGCGGCGCCGGTTTGGTCATCACGGCCATTCCGTTCGTCGAAACCTGGTTGCCAAGCGCGCGGGCCGAATCAGCCGGCGCCCCGGTGACCATCGCGATCGGCAAGATCGAAAAGGGCCAGATGATCCGCGTGGCCTGGCGCAGCCAGCCGATCTTCGTGGTCAACCGCACCAGGGAGCAGCTGGAATGGCTGCCCAAGCAGGATCCGCTACTGCGCGACCCGCAGTCGAACGAGTCCGAGCAGCCCAAGTATTGCCAGAACGCCACGCGTTCCATCAAACCCGAATGGATGGTCCTGATCGGCATCTGCACCCACCTGGGCTGCGTACCCGACTACAAGGGCGAGGTGAAGCCCGAATCGTTCGACCCGAACTGGAAGGGCGGCTTCTACTGCCCCTGCCACCACTCGCGCTACGACATCGCCGCGCGCGTTTACGACGGGGTGCCTGCGCCGCTGAACATGGTGGTGCCGCCGTACCACTTCGTCGATGACACCCACATCCAGATCGGCGTCGATCCGAAAGGAGCCGCGTAATGGGCGCGTTCACGCAATGGTTCAACGAGCGCACCCCGGGGCTGGGTGCGGTCTACACGAAGCACATGACGGGCTACTACGCGCCCAAGAATTTCAACGTCATGTATTACTTCGGTTCGCTGGCGCTGCTGGTGCTGGTGAACCAGATCGTCACGGGCATCTTCCTGACGATGTTCTACACGCCGACCGCCGCCGGTGCGTTCGATTCCGTGCAATACATCATGCGCGACGTGCGTTGGGGCTGGCTGGTGCGCTACATGCACGTCACCGGTGCATCGATGTTCTTCATCGTGGTGTACCTGCACATGTTCCGCGGATTGATGTACGGCTCGTTCAAGAAGCCGCGCGAGCTGGTGTGGCTGCTCGGCATGCTGATCTTCCTGGCGCTGATGGCCGAAGCCTTCATGGGTTACGTGTTGCCGTGGGGCAACATGTCGTTCTGGGGCGCGAAGGTGATCATCACCCTGTTCAGCGCGGTGCCGGTGATCGGCGCGCAGCTGGTGGACTGGATCATGGGCAGCTTCGTGCCGTCCGATCCCACGCTCAACCGGTTCTTCGCGCTGCACGTGGTCGCGCTGCCGCTGGTGTTGCTGCTGCTGGTGGTGCTGCACCTGGGCGCGCTGCATGAAGTGGGTTCCAACAATCCCGACGGGGTCGAGATCAAGAAGCGCAAGGGCCCGGATGGCCACCCGCTGGACGGCATCCCCTTCCACCCGTACTACACGCTGAAGGACCTGGTCGGCGTCGGCGTGTTCCTGATCATCTGCGCGATCATCATCTTCTTCGAACCGACCGTGGGCGGGTTCTTCCTCGAACACGACAACTCGATCCCGGCCAACGATCTCGTCACGCCCGCCACCATCAAGCCGGTGTGGTACTTCTCGCCGTTCTACGCGATCCTGCGGATGATCCCGAGCAAGGGCTGGGGCGTGATCGCCCTGGCGCTTTCGATCATCGTGCTGTTCCTGGTGCCATGGCTCGATCGCGGCCAGGTCAAGTCGGTCCGCTACCGCGGTGTTGCCTACAAGGTGGCGCTGACGATCTTCGCGATCGTGTTCATCCTGCTGTGCGCGATCGGCGCCGACCTCACGCCGGGCTGGATCGTGTCCATCTTCGGCCCCAACGCCGACATCACCACCATCGAGAACCTGTTCGGCCGGACCCTGGTGGTCCTGTACTTCGCGTTCTTCGCGTTCCTGTGGGTCTATACGTTCTTCGGATTGGAGAAAACCAAGCCGGTTCCGGAAAGGGTGAGCACGCATGACTGACAAGACTTTCCGCGCGCCCATGCGCACCCTCTCGGCCCTGCTGGTCACGCTCGCCGTGGCGCTGGCTGCCTCGCCCTCCGCGCTCGCGGAAGAGGGTGGCGGTTACCCCAACGCCAACGTCAACGTGCACGACCAGGCGTCGCTGCAGCGTGGCGCGCGCCTGTTCATGAACTACTGCGTGGGCTGCCATTCGCTGAAGTACCTGCGCTATTCGCAAATGGCGGACGGGCTCGGCCTCACCGAAAAGCAGGTGATGGAGAACCTCAACTTCACCGACGCCAAGTTCGGCGAGCCGATCGTGTCGGCGATGCCCGAGGCCGATGCCGAGAAGTGGTTCGGCAAGGTGCCGCCGGACTTGTCGCTGGAAGTCAGCGCCAAGGGCGCGGACTGGGTTTCGGCCTACCTCAAGGCGTTCTACCTCGATCCCGCGACCAACAGCGGCTGGAACAATACGGTGTTCCCGAACGTCGCGATGCCGTTCCCGCTGTGGCAGCTGCAGGGCGAGCAGGTGGCGGTGATGAACCCGCCCGAAGGCGGGAACCCGGCCACGGTCAAGGAATTGAAGCTCGCGCGGCCGGGCAGCATGACGCCCGCGCAGTACGACCGGGCCGTGCGCGACCTCACCGCGTTCCTGGCCTACGTGTCCGCTCCGGACGAACTGGTGCGCAGTCGCATCGGTGCGTGGGTGGTGATTTATCTGGTACTTTTCACCCTGTTCGCCCTGGTGCTGAAAAAAGAATACTGGAAGGACGTGCATTGACGGGCGGGCGCAGCACCCGCCCGGCAATGCCCAGACCCGGGACTGTCGCGTCACCGGACCTGGGGCCTGCAAGCAGGCCCTGATCGCCCAAAGGGGACACTGGCATGATCCAAACCGCGCATACCCGCACCGTGCTGACCTTGTTCACCGCACCGGACGACGTGCAGTCGCACCGCGTGCGGTTGGTGTTGGCCGCCAAGGGCGTGGTCTACGACCGCGTGGAAGTGCCGCCCGGCAAGCCCCACGAAGAGCTGCTTTCGATCAATCCGTACGGCGACACCCCGACCCTGCAGGATCGCGACATGGTCCTGTACGAACCCGACGTGGTCTGCGAGTACATCGACGAACGCTATCCGCACCCACCGCTGATGCCGGTCGATCCGCTGTCGCGTGCGCGCCTGCGTCTCGCCTGCGTGCGGATCGAGCGCGACTGGGTGCCGGAAGTGGCCAACATCCGTGCCGGCGGACGAGCCGCCGAGGCGGCTCGCAAACGGCTCTGCGACCACCTCATGGCCGCGCTGCCGCTGTTCAAGGCCGCGAAGTTCTTCCTGAATCCGGAAATCAGCCTCGCCGATTGCCTCGTTGCACCGGTGGTGTGGCGCCTGCCTTCGCTGGGGGTGTCGCTGCCCAAGGAAGCCAAGCCGATCGTCGATTACGGTGAGCGCTTGTTCCGGAGCCAGGGCTTTGCGCGAAGCCTCACGACCGAAGAGCGCATGCTGGGCGAGTTGTGACCGAACAAACCCCCGCCATGACTTCGAACCGTCCGTATCTGTTGCGAGCGGTGCACGAGTGGATCTGCGACAACGGGCTCACGCCGTACATCGTGGTCGATGCCCTCAAGCCGGGCGTGCAGGTGCCGCCGCAGGCCGTCAGCGACGGCCGGGTCGTGCTGAACCTCGCGCCGCGTGCGATCGCCCGGCTCGACATGGGCAATGACGTGATCACCTTCATGGCGCGCTTCGGCGGCGTCAGCCACGCGGTCAGCGTGCCGGTCGCAGCCGTGCAGGCGATCTACGCGCGCGAAAACGGCCAGGGCATGCTGCTGGCCGAGGACGCGGCGGGCACGGCTTCGTCCGCGCCGTCCGCGGATGCATCACCCGCCAGGCCCGCCGTGCCTCCGCTGCAGGCCGTGCCCGACTCGGCGCAGGACGCATTCCTGTCCGACGTCGAGGGCGAAAAGGGCGATGGCGGCGACCAGCCGGACAAGCCGCGTCCGAAGGGCAAGCCCAGCCTGCACGTGGTGAAATGACCCACGCGTAGCGCGTCGTTGCCTCGCAGTCCGCAGGTTGGGCTGACGCCGGCTTCATCGGCGGAAGCCCAGCGATTTCCCGCGACTCACGTTGGGCTTCCCCGGGATCAAGTCCGGGGTCAGCAACCTTCGGAGAGCGGCCCAACGTCACCCGGCGCAACATTCGCGGACGCGCCACACCACGCGCAAGCGTGTGGAAAGTTGGGCGGAGGTCAGTGCAGCGTCCTTCGCGCACGCGTGATCGGCACGATCTTGTTGCCGGCATCGGGTGCAGCCTGCGCCGGCGGCGCGCCGTACGCCGCGGGAACGGGGACGGCGGCGGTCTCGGGTCTCGCGTGCGCGGGCATGCGTTCGCCCACGATGCGGTCGCCCAAGAGGCTAACGCTGGCGGATTGGCGATCGTCGCCACCGCGGCTGGTCTCGAATCGGTATTCGCGCATCACGTGCAGTGCGCCGCGCCGCCAGCCCATGCGCAGACGGTGCAATGCCACGCTGTCGTCGAGCAGTTGCACGCCGTGCAGTTCGCACAGGCGCCGCGCGTGTGCCGTCGCGCGTTCGCGCAGCCGCAGCACGTGGTACCACGACCCGATCAACACCATGAACCCAAGCAGCGGCAGCCAGACTTCCAGCACGTCACGATCCTCGCGCGCCGGGTGGCGCGTTCGCAGCCATCATGCCCGCAAGGACACGGGAAAGACAGATCGGGATGTGGGGACCGCAGGCGTTATTTCACGCGTTCGACGCGCACGCTCTGGTTGCAGCCCTGCACGTACATCAGCCAACTGCCAAGGATCATCGGCTTGAGGGTCACCTCGGGATTGTCGATGTCGGGGCAGGAATACGCGCCGGATTCGGCCTGCTTCCAGACCTGGCCATTGTCGAGCGTGAACGTACTGTGCCCGCCCCAACCGCTGAAGTGCCCGACCAGGTGCGTGTCGAATTTGTCGCGCGGCTGATTGTCCGGATAGAACACCGGCTGGCCGCTGGCGGAAACCATCTTGGTCTGCTCGTGCGTACGCAGCCAGTTGTCGAGGTTCTGGAGCTCCTGCGGCGTGAGCTTGTCGAGCCCTGCAGCCTTGAAGTCGGCCGCGGACATGCGCTCCTCGAGCGAAGAAAACTGTTGCGCCATGGCGGGCAGGGCGGTGATCAGCAGGGCCAAGACGGCCGGCAACATCAGTCGGGTGCGCATGGGCGGCGATAATAGCAGTGGCCCGTGCAAGTCGCACGGGGTACGTGGTGCATCCGACTCGATACACTGACCGTCTTTCAGCGGCCTTTCCCGGCGCCGGCCATACCGACCATGGATCCATCGCTGACGAACATCGATTCCGGAACTGCGGCGCCTGTCGCCAGCTTGTCCGCGGACGAATACGCGCTTTGGGCCGAGACCGACGCATTGCTCCGGGGCGTCGGTTGCGACGCGGAGACCCGCGTCGCCGCGGGATGGTACGCGGTTGCCGTCGCGCGCCCGCAGGCGTGGCTCGGCGAAAGCGCGCGTGCGCGGGAATCGTTGCGCCGCCTCGTGGACGGCCAGCAACAGGCCGAACGCGTGTGGGCGCTGCACGCGTCGCGGGACGCGGCTGGCGGCAGCGAAGGGCTGCGACGGTTGCTGCTGGCCATCATTCGCGATCTTCGCGTGGTGTATTTGTTGTTGGCAAGGCAGTTGGCGAAGCTGCGCGCCGGGGCTGGATTGCCCGAATCCGAGCGACGCGAACTCGCGCAGCTCACCCGCGACATCCACGCGCCGCTGGCCAACCGCCTCGGCATCGGCCAGTGGAAGTGGGAGCTGGAAGACCTGGCATTCCGGTACCTGCGGCCCGACACGTACCATCGCATCGCCGCGTTGCTGGACGAGCGCCGCGCGGATCGCGAAGCGTGGATCGCGCGCTGCGTCGACACCTTGCGCGGGGCGCTGCGCGTGCAGGGCATCGAAGCCAGTGTCGACGGGCGCGCCAAGCACATCTATTCGATCTGGCGGAAGATGCAGCGCAAACGCATCGGTTTCGGGGAGCTGTATGACATCCGCGCCTTGCGCGTGCTTACGCGCAGCGTGGCCGACTGCTACGCGGTCCTCGGCGTGGTGCATGCGTTGTGGCCGATCATCCCGCAGGAATTCGACGACTACATCGCGAGGCCCAAGGGCAACAACTACCGCTCGCTGCACACGGCCGTGATCGGGCCGGAGGGCAAGACGCTGGAGGTGCAGATCCGCACCGAGGAAATGCATCGCGGCGCCGAACTCGGCGTGGCCGCGCACTGGCGCTACAAGGAAGGTGGCGGCGGCGACGCCGCCTACCAAGCGCGCGTGGCGTGGATGCGCAAGCTGCTGGAGACGCGCGGCGAGGGCGAGGACGACGCGGGGCTGGCGGCCGAACTGCGCGCGGAGCTGGCCGAGGACCGCGTGTACCTCCTGACGCCCAAGGGCGAGGTGATCGACCTGCCGGCCGGCGCAACGGTGCTCGATTTCGCCTATCACGTGCACACGATGGTCGGGCATCGCTGCCGCGGCGCCAAGGTCAACGGCCGCATCGTGCCGCTGACGCACCAGCCCGCCAGCGGCGATCGCATCGAAGTCCTTACCGCGCGCGAACCCGCGCCCAGCCGCGATTGGCTGTCGCCGCAGCTCGGCTATCTCGCTACTGCCAGCGCGCGCGGCAAGTTGCGCGCGTGGTTCCGTCGCGAGGATCTCGCGGCCAACGTGGCCGCGGGCAAGGTGCTGCTGGAGCGCGAAGTGCGTCGCCTCGGGGTTGCCGACGAAGTGCTGGAAACCCTGCCGGCCCGGCTCGGGCGCAAGAGCCGCGACGACCTGCTGGTGGCGCTCGCGCTCGGCGAGATCGGCATCGCGCAGCTGACCCGCGCGATGCTGGAAACCCAGCCGGCGCCGCAACCGGCGTTCGCGAAGCCGTTGCGGCGCATGCCGTTCGATGCCGGCAAGGCCGGCGCGGTGACGGTCGAAGGCGTCGGCAACCTGCTGACGACGCTGGCGCGTTGCTGCCGCCCGCTGCCCGGTGACGAAGTCATCGGTTACGTCACGCGCGGACGCGGCGTCACCGTGCACCGCGCCGATTGTGCCGCGCTGGCGCGGTTGCGCGTGCGCGATCCCGCGCGGGTGATCGAGGTTCGCTGGCACAGTGCGCCCGATCGCGCCTACGAAGTCGACATCGCCGTGGTCGGGTACGACCGTCGCGACCTGCAGCGGGACGTCACCAACGTGGTGGCCAACAGTGGCGCGCGCATCGTGGCTTCGGACAGCCGCAGCAATGGCGATCTGGGCGAGCTCACGATGCATTTCACGCTGCGCGTGCATGACTATGGCGAATTGTCGTCGTTGCTGACCCGCGTGGCGGCGCTGCCCAATGTCACCGACGCGCGCCGACTGGCCGCCGGCTGAATGCGGCGCGGCGACGCGAGGGTGCGCCCATGGCCCGATGCTAAGATGCGGGGCTGCCGCGGCTTGAACAGGCGGAACCGGTGCGGGTCGCCGCGGTCTCACGGACACCAATGGATGCGCCGGAACACGTTCCGGCGATGGGCATGAACGTTCGCCACGATTCTTCTTCACGCGACACGCCACGCCGGACCGATCCGACGCTGGGCGATCTCGATCAGCTCGATGCGGGCGCGGATCGGCGTGGCTCCACGCGCGAACGTGAGCCCGAGCGCCCGGCTTCCGCGCCGCGGCCGCCCCCGTTCAACGTTCGTCCGGCGCGCAAGCCTCCCTTGCGCAGGCGCCACCGGGCGCGGTGGTCGCTGATCGTCTTGGCGGTGGTGGTGGTCGGCGTGATCGGCTGGCTGTGGAGCCATCAGGCGATGCTCAGCGGCATGCTGCCGCAGACGCAGTTGAATGCATTGCTGACGCGCGGGGACACCGCCTACTCGGCAGGCAACCTGGCCGGCGGGCCCGACAGTGCGCGCGATCTGTACGAAGCCGCGCGCGCGCTCGATCCCGACAACGAACACGCGCTGACGGGATTGCAGAACGTCGGCCATGCGGAACTCGATCGCGCCCAGGCGGCGTTGAAGAAGCGCGATTACGCCGCCGCGCGATCGGCGCTGGAAGAAGCGCGCAGCCTGCTCGGCGGCGGCGCCGCCGTCGAGGGGGTGGACCGGGCCTTGGCGAAGGCAGTGCTGCAAACGTCCAACGTGGAGGTGCTGGTCAACCAGGCGCGCGCCGCGCTCGCGAACGGGCACATCGACGGCCCCGACGGTGCGGCGGCGTTGTTCGGCAAGGTGCTGGCAGGCGATCCGCACAATGCGGTGGCGCGACATGGCATGGACCAGATCGGCGATCTGCTCGCCACCCGCGCCCAGGGCCAGGTCGCCAGCAACGATCTTGCCGGTGCCAAGCAGACGCTTTCGAATCTTGCAGGCTTGCTGCCGCGCTATTCCCAGCTGCCGACGCTGCGAGCCAGCGTCGCTGCCGCGGAACGCGACTCCGATTCGCAGCGCGACCAGTACCTCGACAAGGGCCAGGCTTACCTGCGCGCAGGCAAAATCACGGGCGCGGGCGACGACAACGCCGAGGCGCAGTTCAAGGCGGCACTCAAGGCCGACCCCGGCAGCGACAAGGCCAACGCGGGCCTCGGGCAGGTCGCCGAAGCCTTGATCGTGCAGGCCAACGCCGCGATGGAATCGGGACAGATGCAGGATGCCCAAAAGCTGTTGGACGCAGCCGCGGAGCTGGCGCCCAAGTCGACTGACCTTGCGGCGGCGCGTTCGCGTCTCGCGGCCGGCGGAACGCGACCCGCAAAGGCGGTGGATGGCGCGACTGCGCATGCGAACGCGGCCACGGTCGAAGCCGAACAGACGCCCGAGGATTCCGCCCCGCCGCCGCCCGCGCCCCTGACCCCGATGCAGTCCGCCAAGGTCGCGCGACTGGTGGCACGCGCCAAGGGCGCCGCACGCAAGGGCGACATCATGTTGCCGCCCGGGGACAGCGCCTACGACCTCTATCGCGCCGCGCTGGGCATCGACGGCGACAACGTCGAGGCGCAGGCCGGTTTGCGCGCGCTGCCGGATGTCACCCGCGCCCAGTTCGACCAGGCTGTGCGTGAAGACAACCTCGATCACGCGCACGACATGCTGGCGACACTGCAGCAGCTCGATCCGGGCGATCCCGCCACGTCGGCCATGCAGCACAGGCTGGGCAGTGCCTGGCTCGATCGCGCCGATCATTACGTTGGTTTGGGCGAGTTGGCGGCAGCGCGCACCGCGTTGCAGGAAGCCCAGCGCCTGGTGCCGCAGGATCCGCGCATCAGCGAAGTCGATGCGAGAATCCAGCGCGGCAACCGGTGAGCACCGCAGCAGCCTGCCGCGCGGGAGGGGAAGGCAACCCAATGGGTGAATGGCGCGAGGGGACGGTGCTGGTGTGTGGCGCCAGCAGCCAGATCGGCTGGTTCCTGTTGCCCGAACTCGTGCGTGCGGGTCCGCTGGTGCTGGCGTTGTCACGGAGTGCGCAACCGCTGATGGAAGGCGTCACCTGGCTGCGTGGCGCGCTGCCGCAGCCGCCGACCTCCGTGGATGCCGCCGCTTCCATCTGCAGCTTCGCGCCGCTGGACGCGCTGGCCCGCTGGATCGCATCCGGTGCTGCGCCAAACCTCGCGCGGGTCGTCGCGACCAGTTCGATGAGTGCGGTAAGCAAGCAGGCGTCGCCGGTTGCCGCCGAGCGCGAGGTATCCGGGCGGCTGCGTGAGGGCGAAGCCGCGGTGGCGCGTGCCTGCGAAAGCCGTGCGATTGCATGGACGATATTGCGGCCGACCCTGATCTATGGCGCGGCCCGCGACAAGAGCCTGACGCCGCTGGCGCGCCGCGCGACGCGCTGGCGCGTGTTCGGGTTGCCCGCGGGCGCGGGTCTGCGCCAGCCGGTGCACGCGGCCGACATCGCGAAGGCCGTGCTGCGCGCGCTGGATGGCGACGCAATAGGCCGCGTGTTGCAGATGGGTGGCGGCGAGCGACTGGCGGCAAGCATGATGTTCGAGCGGGTGCGCGCCAGTTTGCCGGTCCGCACACTCGCGATCCGCATCCCGGGGGCGCTGGTTCGAGCAGGTGCACGCGCCGTGCCGCCCCTGCGCGGACCGCTGACGCGTCTCGAACAGGACCTGGTCGCGGACAATACCGAACTCGAACGCCTGCTCGATGTGCATCCGCGCGGCTTCAGCCCGGACCGGGCATGTTGGGGGCTTTGAAGTCGCCGTCCGTGCAGCGACAATCACGCGATCATGTCGCGAGAACTGCCGCCTGCCCTGTGTCGTGTTGATCGTGCGTGCCCGCGATGGCGCGCGGCGATGGACGCATCGTGATCGGCGCCGGCCCCGCCTCGGACACGGCGACGGTGCATCTTTCGGCCGTATGCGCGGTGGTGGTCACCTGGCAACCCGATCTCGGGGTGCTGCGTGAATTGCTGGACGCGCTGTCTCCGCAAGTGGGACACATGGTCGTGGTGGACAACGGTACGCGCGATCCGGAATTCCGGGAAGCCTGCGCCGCGCGCTCCGACATCGTGCTGATCGCGTTGGGCGGGAACCACGGGCTTGCGCACGCGATCAACAGAGGGATCGATCGTGCGCGTGGTTTGCCCGGCGTGTCGCACGTGCTGTTGATGGACCAGGACAGTGTGCCCGACCGGGGCATGGTCGACGCACTTCGATCGGCACTCGACCGGGCCGGGGCGCACACGCGCCCGGCCGCGGTCGGTCCGCGCTTTCGTGATCCGCGCGAGCCCGAAGATGCACCGTTCGTGCGCATCCGCTTTCCGTTCAACGAGAAGGTACGTTGTGATGGCGGGTGCGAAACCGTCCGTTGCGATTTCCTGATCTCGTCCGGGTGCCTGATCCCGCTCGCCGTGCTGGATGACGTGGGCGGAATGGGTGATGCATTGTTCATCGACAACGTCGATCTCGATTGGTGTTTTCGCGCGAGCGCCGCGGGCTACGCGCTGCACGGGGTCTGTGCGGCGCACTTGCGCCACCGCCTCGGCGAAACGCGCCGATACATGCCCGGCATGCCGCGCGGCATCGTGGTGCATTCACCGCGGCGGTTGTTCTACATGATGCGCAATCGGGTGCTGTTGTATCGGCGCGCGTACACACCGCGGCGCTGGATTGCGCAGGACATACCGCGCTTGATCGTCAAGTTCCTGTTGTTTGCACTGCTGGTGGCGCCGCGCCGGAAAAACGTGCGCTGCATGCTGGCTGGGCTGTGGGCGGGCGTGCATGGGCTCACGCCGCCGCCGCCCGGGGGCGCCTGAGCTCAGTCGCGCATCAGTTTGCGCATGCGCCGTTTCAATGCAGGAAGCGTTTCGGCTTCGAACCAGGGATGCCGCTGGAACCAGGCGGTGTTGCGCGGACTTGGATGCGGCAGCGGCAGCACGCCGCCGTCGAAGTACTCGCGCCACGCCTCGCAGGTTTGCGTCAGCGTCGCCTTGCGGCGGTGGCCGAGCATGCCGCGGATCGCGTAACCGCCGATCGCCAGCGTCAGTTTGACGTTCACGAGGCGCGGCATCAGCCGGGGATGCCACAGCGGCGCGCATTCCGGCCGCGGCGGCAGGTCGCCGGATTCGCCCTTGCCCGGATAGCAGAAGCCCATCGGCACGATCGCGACGCGGCGCGGGTCGTAGAACGTGGCGCCGTCGATGCCGAGCCACGCCCGCAACTTCTCGCCGCTTTTGTCGCTGAACGGAACGCCTGTCTCGTGCACCTTGCGGCCCGGCGCCTGGCTGACGATCAGCAAGCGCGCATCGGGATGCGCCTGCAACACCGGCCGGCAGCCGTGCGGCAGGTGGCGCGCGCAAACCCGGCATGCCCGGATGCGCGCCTCCAGCGCATCGAAGGATTCGGTCGCCAAGGCGGCGGCCATCATGACCGATCGATTCATTCGCCCAATTTTAGGCCGTCCAGGTACGTTGCCCGAAGCGGCCGTGGGTGAGAAGCCAGGCCATGGATGGCACGTTTTGGTGCATCAAAGCCGAGGCACGGCCGGTAAAACAGGACCATGGTGGCGCCGCGATCATGGAGGATTGCATTCAATCCGTATATTCGAATACCTGCACCACCTTGTTCACGCCGGCGACGGTGCGCACGATGTTCACCACCGCATCGGCTTCCTGGTGGCTGACCAGGCCCATCAAGTAGACGTTGCCGTGCGCGGTGCTGACCTGGACGCGGCCGGGATCGAAGCCGGGCAGGTCGATGTGCAGCAGCGAAGTCTTCACGCGCGCGGTGAGCGAAGCATCGAGCGCCGAGCGACCGACCGACTGCAAGGGCATCACGTCGATCAGGTTCACCACGCGCTGCACGCCCTGGTAGCCGGTGACGTCGGCTTCGGCGCGCTGCTTCACTTCTTCGGTGCTGGCCTCGCCGATCATCAGCAGCACGCCGTTGTAGACGCTGGTGCCGATGTGCGCGCGGCCGCCAAGTTGCGGGTCGTTGTCCAGCGCGCGCTGGGCGGTGATCTGCACGTTGCGGTCATTGAGCGCGCGGTTGAAACCGCGGCGCGGCGTGAAGACGCTGCAGGCGGCGAGGGCGAAGCACAGCGAAAGCAGCGTGGTCAGTACGATCATCTTGCGCATGGTGGCATTTCCGGTTCTCAAAACATTTCAAAAGCGGCGCGTTGCCAATCACAGCTCGCCGCGCCGGCATCGCCGTCGAACGCTACCACATCGAACCTGCACGGCGCCGAAGCGAATTGCGGGTGCGTCTGCAGGAAACCTTGTGCGGCGCGCACGAGCCTTTCGCGTTTGGCGGGACCGACCGAGGCTGCGCCGCCGCCGAATTGCGCGTGGCGCCGATAGCGAACTTCCACGAACACCAGCGTGTCGCCCTCGCGCATCACCAGGTCGAGTTCGCCGAAACGGGTGCGGTAGTTGCTTTCGACCCGCTTCAGCCCCGCGCGTTCCAGGCAAGCGAGCGCGCGTTGCTCGAAGCGTGCGCCGACCGCGATGGCGGTCATGGATCGGTCGGCACCGGGATGTCCGCGGGTTCCGCTTCCAGACCCGCCGCCACCGGCCGTGCGACGCCACCCTGGAATTCCACCCAGATCGGCGTGCGCTGCACGTGGCCGAATGCGTCCATCGTCAGTTGTCCCGAGGCGCCCGGCACGTAACTGCCCGGGTGCGCGCGCATCCAGTCGAGGTAGGGAATGAGTGCGTACGCATCCATGCCGAATGCGAACAGGCGCGCGGCGGGACCGCCAGCCGTCACGAGTTGCGAAGCCAGCGTGGTGTGATCGGGTAGCCCGGCCTGCGCGTCGTACAGCCAGGGCTCGTCGCAGAAGCGCACGCCATCGAGGTCGGCGTCGGCGGTGGGGTTGCTGTCACCCGAGTACACCATGGAGGTCGAAAACACCGGCAGCGTCGAGCGCGCCAGCCGCAATTGTGGCAGCAGCAGGCGCGCCTGCGCCGGTCGCAGCAGTGCGACGATGCCGGTTTGCGAACCGGACCCGGCCAGTGCGGCCTCGATCTGCCCGGCGAAGTCCACGCTGCCTTGCTGCAACACGATGTCGTTGGCGACCTGGCCGCCGAGGCTTTCGAATTGCGACCGGAAGGCATCGAAAATGCGCGACGCGGTGTCGTCGCTGCCGCGGAACACGATCGCGGCGTGCAGCCCCAGCGTGATCATGTGCGCGGCGAGTTGCGCGCCTTCGGCCTCGGGCAGCAGCGCGAACTCGTGGCTGCCGGCTGGCGTGGGCGTGCTGCCTTGCGGATGGTTGAGCGCCAGCACCGGCACGGGCAGTTGGGGTTGCGCGAAGAGTGCGCCCACCGCGTCGCGGCCCAGGGGCCCCACGACCAGCGCGGCGCCATCCGCGACGGCTTGATGATAGGCGGCGATACTGCCGTCCGCCGTGCCGCCGGTGTCGTACACGCTGATCACCGGGCGTCGTTCCTGCGTCACCGGCGTGTGGAAGTACGCCGTGAAAAACCCGTCGCGCACGGCCGCGCCGGCCACAGCCACCGGCCCCGTCGCGGGCAGCAGCAGCGCGACCTTGGCCGGCATCGCGTAGCCTTGCGGTCCCGCGGTGCCCCGCATGGTGCCGACCGGCTGGTTGGGTTGCGGCAGCACCTGCACGGCCCTGGCCCCCGGGTGCGCGAGCGCCGTTTGCACCCATGGCTTGACCGGATCGTCGTCGGCGAGTGTTGGATATACCTGCGCCAGCGATTCGCGACCCATGCCCGCGAGGATCACGACGGCCTGTTGTTGCCCGTGCGCCTGCGCCGCAGGCGGCAACAGTGCGGCACGCCGGATCAGCGATCGCGCGGCGGCAAGGCGGTCGCCGCTGGCAAGTTGGGCGCGCGCCTGCAAATCGAGTGCTTGCCGGCGCACGTCGGGTGGCGCATCGGTTGGAACCGCGGCCAGTTGCTTGAGTGCAGTCTGGGCGTCGCCGCGCTGCAACGCCGTGTTCGCCGCACGCACATGTTCGATCGCGGAGCGCGCGCGCGCGCCTTCGCCCGCCGGTTGCTGCGACGGCCCGAGCGTTGCACAACCCGCAAACAGCGCAAGTGCCGCGAGCAGGACAGCGATATGCGCGTGAAACCTGATCCTTGACATGCCGTTTCCATGCGCGCGCGTGGCGCAGTCTTTTCGGCGATGATAACGGATCGCGTTGCAGCACCAGGATCGGGACCTGTTGACACCCGCCAAACGGCCGCGCCCCCGGATCAAGCCCGGGGCAGGCCTGGCCCTTTGCCCGCAGGGCAAGGAAAAGCGAGGAAGATGTATGTCGATACATAGACGAGTGATGACGCAGCCATGTGGGCAAAGCGCCCCGGCCCGGAGGGTCGCTCCGCAGCGGCCACCATCCATCGGCGCACGCCTTGACCAGGAAACCGCTCCGGCGCTGCGGCGCGCGCCTCGTCTGGCAATCGCTGCGAAAGCAACGCGGCTCGCTTGGCATGGCTTCAGCAGGCCCTCATGAACGCGCGCAAGCCGGGCATTCTCTGGGTGGTCGCGACGCCCATCGGCAATCTGGGGGACCTTTCGCCGCGCGCCCAACAGGTGCTGCGCGACGTCAGCGTGGTCGCTGCGGAAGACACGCGCCACAGTCGCCCGCTGCTGCAGCACTTCGGCATTGCAGCGCCGCTGACCGCGTTGCACGAACACAACGAACGCGAGGCGGTGGCGGCGATCATCGCGAAACTGCAGGCTGGCGAAGCCGTCGCATTGATTTCGGATGCCGGCACGCCTTTGATCAGCGATCCGGGTTTCCGATTGGTGCGCGCGGCGCGCGAGGCAGGCATCGACGTTTCGCCCGTGCCCGGCGCCTGTGCCGCGATCGCGGCGTTGTCGGTGGCGGGGCTTCCAAGCGACCGGTTCGTCTTCGAAGGATTCCTTTCGGCGAAAGCTGCCGCGCGGCGCGAACGCCTGCGCGAGCTGGCCAACGAAACCCGCACGTTGGTGATCTACGAATCATCCCATCGCATCGCCGAGTGCTGCGCCGATCTGCGCGATGTGTTCGGCGGCGAACGCGAGGCGCGCCTGCTGCGTGAGCTCACCAAGCTGCACGAAACCTGCATCGGCATGACGCTCGGCGAGATCGCCGCGCGCGTCGAATCCGATGCCGAGCAACGCCGGGGCGAATGCGTGCTGGTGGTCGCAGGACGGGGCGAAGAGATCGCCGCGAAACTGGCGGAAGGGCAGCGCGTCTACGCGTTGCTGCGCGCCGAATTGCCACCCGCGCAGGCCGCGAAGCTGGCCGCCGCGATCAGCGGCGCGCCGCGCAAGGACTTGTACGGCGGCTGATAGAATGGTGCATGGAGTCGGCCGGACAGTCGCGGCATTCTTCGGAATGCCGAGGAAAGTCCGGGCTCCGCAGGGCAGGGTGCCAGGTAACGCCTGGGCGGCGTGAGCCGACGGAAAGTGCAACAGAGAGCAGACCGCCGATGGCCCCGCAAGGGGATCAGGCAAGGGTGAAACGGTGGGGCAAGAGCCCACCGCGAGTCGGGTAACCGACCGGCACGGCAAACCCCACCCGGAGCAAGACCAAATAGGGGAACGATGGCGTGGCCCGCGCCGTTCCCGGGTTGGTTGCTTGAGCCAGGCGGCGACGCCTGGCCTAGAGGAATGACTGTCACGCCGCAAGGCGCACAGGACCCGGCTTACAGGCCGACTCCACCATTTTTGCTCGCATCCCTGCTCGCTGTTTCGTTGCGGGGGTTGCGCGCGCGCGTGAATCGGTCGGTCATCAACTCTACCCCGGCCGTCCATGGCCTTACTTTCCACAACAGCCGCTTCGAGCCGAAATTTAGTGATCCAACGTGCGCCGGCCACGCATTCCAAGCCGGAACGGCCATCGCGCCGATCTGGTCTGGTAGGGCGGGTGACAACCCGCCTTCGCGCGCCACTGGGCGGAATAGATGCTCACCCCTCGCCGCACTCGAGGCCGGCCTGCGGCCGTCCAGTCGTTCCGGACGAATTTGTCGCTGCGCTACAAGACCTGCTCCCGCCTGACGAGCAGGTTTGACTGACCGGTGGCTGAACTACCGATTGAGGGTCTGCCGACAATCACGCTCGTTTCGATGCCGATTGAGCGAAACGTTGGCGAGTGAAATCTTTTGTATTCAATGACCTTGGGAACGTAGCTGACAGAACGCCTGAAATTCAGTCAGAAATTCGCCTTTCCCATTGATCTAAAAGCGAAATTTTCTTGACAGTCTCACCTCCTGCGACTAAGGTGGGCTCCCGTGTGGTTTTGTGGGAAAACGTGGGAAAACCAGTCGCATGTTCCAGGGCGAAACCGCAATCAGTGTGGATGAAAAAGGGCGATTGGCGATTCCCACCGCCTACCGCGAGCCGATTGCGCGCGTCTGCAACAACCGCCTGGTGGTCGCCTACAACCCCTTCGAGTCCGGTTGTCTCTGGGTTTTCCCGCAGCCGGAGTGGGAACGCGTCCGCGATCAGGTGAACGCCTTGTCCAGCGTCAAGCGCGTGCACCGCGACCTGCAATTGAAGCTGGTCGGCGCCGCGGCGCAGGTGGAACTGGATACCGCCGCGCGCGTGTTGCTGCCGGCCAGCCAGCGCGCGGCTTCCGGCATCGAGAAGAAGGCGGTGCTGCTTGGCATGGGCAACAAGTTCGAGTTGTGGAGCGAGCAGGCTCACCTCGCGAAGATCCACCAGACGATCGGCGAGGAGGAAGTCAGCGAGGAAATGGTGGGACTGAAGTTGTGATGCGTGCATTCGGCGAACGGCGAGCGGCGCCGGGCCGGATGCGGACGGAACACGGGCGGCGCATGCGGCGTGCGCGAGTGCGAATGGATGGAACGCGAGCGATGACGGCCGGTCGGGAGCTTCAGCACATCCCGGTGATGCGGGAAGCCGTGCTCGCCGGACTGGCGGTGCGTCCGGGCGGGCGTTACCTCGACGGCACGTTCGGACGGGGCGGTCATGCGCGCGCGATCCTGGACCGGCTCGACGGAAACGGTCGCCTGTTGTTGATGGATCGCGACCCGCAAGCCATCGCGCATGCGCGACGTGAGTTCGGCGGTGACGCGCGGGTCGCGATCCGGCATGCGAACTTTTCGGAAATGGCCGGCTGGGATGAGGCGCGGGCCGGTCTCGACGGCGTATTGCTGGACCTCGGCGTGTCCTCGCCGCAACTCGATGACGCCGCGCGCGGCTTTTCGTTCCAGTCGGATGCGCCGCTCGACATGCGCATGGACCCGACCACCGGAATGAGCGCCGCGGAGTTTCTGGCGAATGCGGATGAACGCGAAATCGCCGACGTGCTGTTCCGCTATGGCGAGGAACGCATGAGCCGGCGCATCGCCCGTGCGGTGGTCGCACGCCGTGCCGAATCGCCCATCCTCACCACCCGTGGCCTCGCCGAACTGGTCGAACGCACGCTGGGCCGGCGCGAGCGCAACAAGCATCCGGCCACCCGCACATTCCAGGCGCTGCGCTTGCACGTCAACGACGAACTCGGTTCGCTGGAGCGCGGGCTGCCGGCGGCCGTCGCAGTCCTGAAGCCGGGCGGGCGGCTGGCGGTGATCAGCTTCCATTCGCTGGAGGACCGGATCGCCAAGCAATTCATCCGCGGACCGCGGCCGGTTCCCGTGCGCCGAGGGCTCCCGGTCCCGCCATCGCAGCCGGCGCCGCTGCATGCCGTCGGCCGCGCGCAGATGCCCGGTGCCGACGAGATTGAACGCAATCCGCGCGCGCGTTCCGCGGTGTTGCGCATCGCCGAGAAGATTTCTCCAGAAGCCGGCCCGTCAGGGGCCTCGCCATGAAAACGCTTGGCGCACTCGCGGTCGGCGTGTTGCTGCTGGCGGTGATCGCCAGCGGCGTCGCGGTGGTATGGGCGCGCCACCAGGATCGCGCCGCGTTCGTGCAGTTGTCGAAGCTGCAAAACCAGCGCGACGCGTTGAACGTCGAATTCGGCCGGCTGGAACTCGAGCAGGCGACATGGGCCAGCCCGTCGCGCATCGAGCAGATCGCGCGTGGGCAGCTCGGCATGATCAGTCCGCCCGCGGCCAGCGTGGAGATGATCCACGAATGAAACTGCGCCGCCCTCCCGAATCCGCTTCGCACCCGCCGCGCCGGCGCCGGCCGAATCCGCGCATGCGCCTGGCGCTGGTGGTCGGCGTGCTGGGCGCCGCCGCGATCGGTCTGGTCGCGCGGGCCGTGGATTTGCAGGTGGTGCACCAGGCGTTCCTGCAGCAGCAGGGCGATGCGCGGTTCCTGCGCGAAGTCGAGATCCCGGTGTCGCGGGGCACGATCTACGACCGCAATGGCGTGCCGCTGGCGGTGTCCACGCCGATGCTTTCGCTGTGGGCGAATCCGGATGAATTGCTGCAGCACGCCGAGCGCATTCCCGACCTGGCCAAGGCCCTGGGCGTCGATGCCGTCGATCTCGCTCGCAAGCTGCAGTCGCGCAATGGCCGCGAATTCGTGTACCTGCGCCGGTTGATGCCGCCCGAGGCCGCCAAGGCGGTGGTGGCGCTGGATATCCCCGGCGTCAACGTCCAGCGCGAGTACAAGCGCTACTACCCCGATGGCGCGGCAATGGCGCATGTGCTGGGTTTCACCAACATCGACGACCAGGGACAGGAAGGGCTGGAACTGGCCTATGACGGCTGGCTGGCGGGGAAGCCGGGCGAGAAGCGCGTGATCCGCGATCGGCTCGGCCGGATAGTCGAGAACGTGGAGCAGATCCGCGCGCCGGTGCCGGGTCACGACCTGACGCTCAGCATCGACAGCCGCATCCAGTACCTCGCCTATCAGGCGCTGACCGAGGCGGTGGTCAAACGACATGCCGCGTCGGGTTCGATGGTGATCCTCGATCCGCGCAACGGCGAAATCCTGGCGATGGTCAACGTGCCGTCGTACAACCCCAACGATCTCGACAACAGCAACCCGGGCCAGCGCCGCAACCGCGCGGTCACCGACGTGACCGAGCCCGGCTCGACCATGAAGCCGTTCACCATCACCACCGCGCTGGAGTCGGGCAAGTGGACGCCGGCCACGATGCTGGACACCAGCCCCGGCTGGTTCATGCTCGACGGGCACACCGTTCGCGACGACAGCAACAACGGCCGCATCGATGTCAGCCAGGTCATCACGTATTCCAGCAACATCGGCGCCTCCAAGATCTCGCTGACGCTGACGCCGCAGGAGATGAGCGGCGTGCTGCACAAGTTCGGCTTCGGCGCCAGCACCGGGAGTGGCTTTCCCGGCGAAGTGGGCGGTTACATTCCGCCGCCGCGGACGTGGGGCGATTTCGTCAAGGCCACGATTTCATTCGGCTACGGTCTCAACGTGACCGCGCTGCAGCTCGCGCAGGCGTACGCGGCGATCGCGAACGAAGGCGTGCGGCACACCCCGACATTCATCAAGGGCGACGACAACCCCGGCGTGCGGGTGGAACCGGAGAACGTCTCCGGCGAAGTGATGGCGATGCTGCGCACGGTGGTCAGCCCCAAGGGTACCGCGCCGCAGGCGGCGATCCCCGACTACACCGTCGCCGGCAAGACCGGCACCGCGCACCTCGCGATCGCCGGAGGCTATTCGCACAATCGCTACGCGGCATTGTTCTGCGGCATCGTCCCGGCCAGCGATCCGCGCCTCGTCGGGGTGGTGATCATCCGCGATGCCGGTGGCCATGGCGGCGAATATTTCGGCGGACTGGTTTCCGCGCCGGTCTTCCGCGAAGTGATGGGCGGCGCGCTGCGCCTGCTCGACATCCCGCCGGACAACGTGCAGCAGTGGTATGCGGGCGGCCCGGTCACGCCCGCCCCGGTCCCGCCGCCTCCGCCCGCCGCCCCGGCGGCGGCGGCGGCCGTCGTTGCGCGTCCCGCGCAAGGCGGTACGCCATGAACGCGATGCGGCTCGACGAACTGCTGCGCGATATCGCGGCCCCCGCGTCCGGCGACATCATGGTGTCCGGCCTGACCCAGGATTCGCACGCAGTGCACACGGGCGATGCGTTTGTCGCGCTGGCGGGCGCGAAGCATCACGGGATCGAGTTCGCGTCGGCGGCGATCGGGCAGGGGGCGGTAGCGGTGGTGGCTGAAAAGCGCCCCGGCTTCCGATCCCCGGTTGCTGATCCCGTGGTCTGGGTTGAAAACCTGCGCAGCCACCTCGGCGAAATCGCGGCACGGTTTTACGGCGATCCGTCCGCATCCATGACCCTCATCGGCGTCACCGGCACCAGTGGCAAGACCTCGACAGTGCAGATGCTGGCGCAGGCGCTCGCGCATCTCGGCAAGCGCCCCGCGACCATCGGCACGCTGGGCGCGGGGCTGCATGGCGCGCTGCATGCGGGCGAACGCACCACCCCCGACGTGATCCGCGTGCACGGCCTGCTGGCTGAATTCCGTGACGCCGGCGCCACCGACGTGGCGATGGAAGTGTCTTCGCATGCGCTGGATCAACATCGCGTCGACGGCTTGCACTTCGACGTGGCGGTGTTCACCAACCTGACGCGCGACCATCTCGATTACCACGGCACGATGGAAGCCTATGGCGCGGCCAAGGCCAAGCTGTTCGCGTGGCCGAACCTCCGCGCCGCGGTCATCAATATCGATGATGCATTCGGACGTGACCTGGCGACCCGGGTGCCGGCGGGTGTGCGGCTGGTGCGCTGCGGTCTCGCGTCGAGCGACGCCGATATCCGCGCGCGCGACGTGCACACCCATTCCGACGGCATCGATTTCGAACTCGCGACGGCGTGGGGCATGGCCGCGGTGCAAAGTCGTTTGCTGGGCCGCTTCAATGTCGCGAATCTTCTGGCCGTTGCCGGCGTACTGGGCGCGCTGGACGTACCGTTCGACCGGATCGTCGACGCGTTGCAGTCGCTGGAACCCGTCGCCGGGCGCATGAACCGCCTGGGGGGTGGTGGCCTCCCGCTGGTGGTGGTCGATTACTCGCACAAGCCCGATCCGCTGGAGCAGGTGCTCGCCACCTTGCGCGTGCACTGCGAAGGCAAATTGATCTGCGTGTTCGGGTGCGGCGGCGAACGGGACGCCGGCAAGCGTCCGGTGATGGGCGCGATCGCCGAGCGGCTGGCCGACGTCGTGATCGTCACCGACGACAATCCGCGCGGCGAGGATGGGGACGCGATCGCCGCGCAAATCGTGGCAGGCATGCGCGCGCCGCAACGCGCGATCGTCGAGCGCGATCGCGCGCGGGCGATCGACATGGCGATCGCGCAGGCGCGCACGGGCGACGTGGTGCTGATTGCGGGCAAGGGCCACGAAACCTATCAGGAAGTCGCGGGCGCGAAGCGTCCGTTCGACGACCTCCGGGTGGCGCGCGCCGCCTTGGAGGCCCGCCCATGCTGAGCCTGCGCCTCAAGGAAATCGCGGTCTGGACGGGTGGCGTGCTGCAGGGCGCCGATGCAGACGTGCGTGGCGTGTCCACGGATTCGCGCAACATCAAGCAGGGCGAAGTGTTCGTGGCGTTGATCGGCGCAACCCACGACGGGCATGACCATGTCGCGGCGGCGGCCGAACGCGGCGCGGCTGCTGCCATCGTGTCACGCCGCGTGGACGCCGACCTTCCGCAAGTGGTGGTCGCCGACACACTGCATGCGCTCGGCGACCTCGCCAGCGCGGTGCGGGCGCAGCGCGACGTGACCGTCATCGGAATCACCGGCTCGAACGGCAAGACCAGCGTCAAGACGCTGGCCGCGCGCATCCTCGCGCGTCACGGCGCCACCCACAGCAACGCCGCCAGCTTCAACAATGAAATCGGCCTGCCGCTGACCTTGCTGGCAATGCCCCGCGACACCCGCTTCGCGGTGCTGGAAATGGGCGCGGGCAAGCCGGGCGACATCGCCTATCTCGCCGCGATCGCGCGTCCGCGGATCGGGCTGGTCAACAACATCGCGCCAGCGCATCTCGAACGGATGCACACGCTGGAAGGCATCGCCGAAACCAAGGGCGCGGTGTATCAGGCGCTGCCGCCGGATGGCGTGGCGGTGATCAACGCCGACGACGCGTTCGCGATCTATTTCGCGGGACTGGCGGGCTCGCGACGGATCCTGCGCTTCGGCATCGACGCGCCCGCCGACGTGGGTGCCGGCGACATTCGCCTGCAAGCCGACGCCAGCGACTTTGTATTGAAAATGCCAGCCGGCAGCGCCCACGTGCACTTGCCGCTGCCGGGCCGTCACAACGTCGCGAACGCGCTGGCCGCCGCGGCGCTTGCGCACGCCGCGGGCGCCGGGCTGGACGTGATCGTCGCGGGCCTGCAATCGGCCGAAGCGGTGGGTGGCCGGTTGCTGCGACATGCGTCGCCGCAAGGCTGGGTGTTGTTCGATGACAGCTACAACGCCAATCCGGGTTCCGCGCTGGCGGCGGTGGCGACGCTGGCATTGCAGCCGGGCGAGCGCTGGTTGGTGCTGGGCAACATGGGTGAACTGGGTCCGGAGGCGCCGGCGCTGCATGCGCGCGTCGGGCGGGCCGCGCGCGACCAGGGCATCGCGCGCGTGTACGCGGTCGGCGAACTGGCCGCGCACGCCGCCGAGGCTTTCGGCAGCGACGCGCAAGCGTTTCCCGATCAGGCCGCGCTGATCGAGGCCTTGCGCCGCGACCTGCACGCCGGCGTCAGCGTGCTGGTGAAGGGCTCGCACGCTTCGCACATGGAAAACGTGGTCGCGGCCTTGCTCGGTGACGACAAGGGGGACGACCGGCATGCTGCTTGAGCTCTCGCACTGGCTGGAACATTACTTCGGGCCGCTGAGGCTGTTCGACTACATCACGTTCCGCACGATCATGGCGGCGCTGACCGCGCTGTTCGTCGCCCTGTTTTGTGGTCCGGCGATGATCCGTCGCCTGACCGCGTTGAAGGCGGGGCAGGTGGTGCGCAGCGACGGACCGCAGACCCACCTGTCGAAGGCCGGCACGCCCACGATGGGCGGCGCGTTGATCCTTGCCGCGATCGTGGTGGCGACGCTCGTATGGGGCGACCTGACCAGCCGCTACTTGTGGGTGGTGTTGCTGGTGACGCTTGCCTGCGGCGTGATCGGTTTCTACGACGATTACCGCAAGCTGGTGCTGAAGGATCCGCACGGCTTGCCGGCGCGCTGGAAATATCTGGCGCAGTCGGTGGTGGGGCTCGCCGCCGCGCTGTTCCTGTTCCACACCGCGGACGTGCCTGCGGCGACCGCGTTGTACGTGCCGCTGTTCAAGCACGTCGCGATTCCGCTGGGCGGCGGCTTCGTGGTGGTCGCGTACTTGTGGATCGTCGGGTTCTCCAACGCGGTGAACCTCACCGATGGATTGGACGGTCTCGCGATCATGCCGGCGGTGCTGGTGACGGCGGCCCTCGGCGCGTTCGCATATCTCGCGGGCAACGCGGTGTTCTCGGCGTACCTCGGTATTCCCTCGATTCCGGGCGCGGGTGAACTCGCGGTGTTCTGCGGCGCGTTGACCGGCGCGGGGCTGGGCTTCCTGTGGTTCAACACCTATCCCGCGCAGGTGTTCATGGGCGACGTGGGCGCGCTCGCGATCGGCTCGGCGATCGGTTGCGTGGCGGTGATCGTGCGCCAGGAAATCATCCTGCTGGTGATGGGCGGCTTGTTCGTGGTCGAGACGGCGTCGGTGATGCTGCAGGTCGGCAGCTTCAAGCTGCGCGGCAAGCGCGTGTTCCGGATGGCGCCGATCCACCACCACTTCGAATTGAAGGGTTGGCCCGAGCCGCGGGTGATCGTGCGGTTCTGGATCATTTCGGTGGTACTGGTGCTGGTCGGTCTGGCGACGTTGAAGGTACGTTGAGGATGCTTGGATTCGGTTCATCGCAGGCGGTACGCAAGCTCGGTCCCAAGGGCCGCCACGACCCGTGGCTGCTGCTGGCGATCACCGGGCTGGTCACGTTCGGCATCGTGATGGTGGCATCCAGCTCGATCGCGGTGGCCGACGGGCAGCACATTGGCGAGTTCTATTACCTGAAGCGCCACCTGATCTTTCTTGCCGCCGGCGGCACGCTGGCGGCGTGGATCGCGCTGCGAGTCGAACTCGACAAACTCGAAAAATATTCGGGCTGGCTGATGCTGGGTACGTTCGCGCTGCTGCTGCTGGTGTTCATCCCGCACATCGGGATGCGCATCAACGGCGCGCGCCGCTGGATCAATCTCGGCTTCTCCGGGTTCCAGCCGGTCGAACTGGCCAAGCTGACGGTGGTCGTGTACGCCGCCAGTTATCTGGTGCGCCATCGCGATGCGGTCGAGACGAAGTTCCTGGGCGCGGTGAAGCCGGTCATGGTCGCGGGATTCACCGCGGTGCTGCTGCTCGCGCAGCCCGACTTCGGTTCGGCCGCGCTGATCGGGGTGGTCACGATCGGGATGTTGTGGCTGGCCGGCGCGCGCATGCGCAACCTGGTGATCATGGGCCTGCCGTTGATGCCGCTGGGCGCATGGTTGGCGCTTTCCACCGACTATCGCGTGAAGCGCCTGACGTCGTTCCTCGATCCGTGGAAGGATCCGTTCGACAACGGCTTCCAGTTGACCCAGGCGTTGATCGCGGTGGGGCGCGGCAAGTGGTTCGGGGTGGGGCTCGGCGGCAGCGTGCAGAAGCTGTTCTACCTGCCGGAAGCGCACACCGATTTCATCCTCGCCGTGATCGCCGAGGAGCTCGGCTTCATAGGCGTGCTGTTCGTGCTGGCGATGTTCGCGCTTCTTGTCGGACGCGGCCTGCAACTCGGCCTGCGCGGGGTGGAAGTGGGCCAGCATCGCGCGGGCTACGTCGCGTTCGGCATCTCGCTGATGATCGGCCTGCAGGCACTGGTGTCGGTCGGCGTCAACCTCGGCGTCTTGCCGACCAAGGGCCTGACGCTGCCGCTGATCAGTTCCGGCGGTTCCAGCACGTTGATGACCTGCGTGATGCTGGGCGTGCTGGTACGCGCCGGCTACGAAATCCACCGCGCCGAAGACGCGCGTCGGATGGCGACCCGTCGCAGTTCGAATCCGGCGACTCCTGCCGCGCAACCCGACCGGGCTGCCGCCGCGTTGCCGCTGGCGGCGCGCTCGCGCATCGAGCCCCGTTTCGGCGAGGTGCACGCATGAGCGAGGTGCGCGCGCCCGTGTTGATCATGGCCGGCGGAACCGGCGGGCACATCTTCCCCGGCCTCGCGGTCGCCGACGCGCTGCGTGCCCGCGACGTGCCGGTGTTGTGGCTGGGCGCGGAAGGCGGCATGGAAAACCGGATCGTGCCCGAGCACCGGGTCACGATGCGCACGCTGCACGTGAAGGGGTTGCGGGGCAAGGGCCTGCGCCGGCGTCTGGCCGCGCCCTGGATGCTGGCGCGCGCGCTGATCGGCGCGTGGCGGGTGTTGCGCGAAGCCAATCCGCGCAGCGTACTGTCGATGGGCGGCTACGTGGCCGGTCCCGGCGGGATCGCGGCATGGCTGCAGCGGCGTCCGCTGCTGGTGCATGAACAGAATCGCATCGCGGGTTTCACCAATCGCGTGCTGGCGCGTTGCGCGCGGCGCGTGATGAGCGGCTTTTCCGACGCGTTCCCGGCCAGGGCGCGCGCGGAGTGGACCGGCAATCCGGTGCGTGCCGACATCGCCATGTTGCCGGCGCCCGCAGAACGCCTGGCGCATCGCGCTGGCGCGCCGCGTCTGCTGGTGCTGGGCGGCAGCCTCGGTGCGCGCACCTTGAACCTCGGCTTGCCGAATGCGTTGTCGCGCATTCCCGCCGACCGCCGTCCGGAAGTCCGGCATCAGTGCGGCGCGGCGCACAGCGACGCGACGTGCGCAGCCTACGCGCGCGTGGACGTGCAGGCATCCATCGAACCGTTCATCGCGGACATGGCCGCGGCGTACGCCTGGGCGGACCTGGTGATCTGCCGTGCCGGTGCGTTGACGCTGGCGGAACTCGCGGCCGTCGGTCTCGGCGCGATCCTGATGCCTTTTCCCTACGCGGTCGACGATCACCAGACCAGGAACGCGGAAGGCTTCGTTGCAGTCGGCGCAGCCGAACTGGTGCAGGACCGGGATTTCGATGCGACGCGTTTCGCCGGCATGCTGGAACGATTGCTGCGCGATCCGGACAAGCTCCTCGCGATGGCGAACGCCGCGCGCACGCTCGCCAAGCCGGACGCCGCCGCCGTGATCGCGCAGCGTTGCGTGGAGGTGGCCGCATGACGCCGCATCGCCTCCCGCCCCACGGCGACATCATGCAGAGCTTCCGGCGCGTGCACTTCATCGGCATCGGCGGCGCCGGCATGAGTGGCATCGCCGAAGTGCTGCACACGCTCGGTTACGACGTTTCGGGTTCGGATCGCGTCGCCTCGCCGGTCACCGAACGGCTGGCCGGCATGGGCGTGCACGTCGCGATCGGCCACGCCGCCGAACACGTCGCGAACGTCGATGCCGTGGTGGTGTCGAGCGCGATCAAGCCGGACAATCCGGAACTCGTCGCCGCGCAGACGCGCCGGATTCCGGTGGTGCCGCGCGCGGAAATGCTGGGCGAGCTGATGCGTTTCCGGCGCGGCATCGCGGTCGCGGGTTCCCACGGCAAGACCACCACCACCAGCCTCACCGCCAGCGTGCTGGCCGAGGCGGGTTACGACCCGACCTTCGTGATCGGCGGGCAACTGCTTTCGGCCGGCGCGAATGCGCGGCTGGGTGCCGGCACCTATCTCGTCGCCGAAGCCGACGAGTCCGACGGCTCGTTCCTGAAACTGTCGCCGGTGATCGCGGTGGTCACCAACATCGACGCCGACCATCTCGACCATTACCACGGCGACTTCGCCGAACTGAAGCAGGCGTTCGCGGATTTCCTGCACCGGTTGCCTTTTTACGGGCTCGCCGTGTTGTGCGTGGACGATCCCGAGGTTGCCGCATTGGCGCAACGCACCCCGCGCTCGACCTTGACCTATGGCATCGAACGCGCTGCCGACGTGCGTGGCGGCAATCTGCGCGCGGACGGCGCGTGCATCCATTTCGACCTGATGCTGCCGGGCCAGCCGAGCTTGCCCGTCACCTTGAACCTGCCGGGCCGGCACAACGTGCTCGACGCGCTGGCCGCGGCCACGATCGGCTGGCACCTGGGCGTGGAGCCCTACGCGATCGCGCGCGCACTGGAGCGTTTCCAGGGCGTCGGCCGGCGCTTCCACATCAATGGCGAGCTGCCCATCGACGATGGCAAGGTGTTGCTGGTCGACGACTACGGTCACCATCCGCGCGAGTTGTCCGCGGTGATGCAGGCGGCGCGCGATGGCTGGCCCGATCGGCGGCTGGTGATCGTGTTCCAGCCGCACCGTTATACCCGCACCCGCGACCTGCTGGACGACTTCGCGGGCGTGTTGTGCGAAGCCGACGCGCTGGTGTTGACGGAAGTCTATCCCGCCGGCGAAGCGCCGATCACGGGTGCCGACGGGCGCGCACTGGCGCGTGCGGTGCGCGCGCGCGGCAAGGTCGACCCCGTGTTCATCGAGCATCCGCGCGCCCTGCGCGAAACGCTGCCGGCATTGCTGCGCAATGGCGATCTGGTGTTGCTGCTCGGCGCCGGCGACATCGGCGCGGCGGCGGGCGAGTTGGCGCGGCAGGGTCACTTGCAATCCGGGGGTACGACATGAACCCGGGTTCCGGCGCCCACCGCATCACCAACCCGCGCGATTTTGGCCGCGTTGCAGTGGTGATGGGCGGCAGTTCGTCCGAGCGCGAGGTGTCGCTGAATTCCGGGCGCGGCGTGCTGGACGCGTTGAAGGCGCGCGGCGTGGACGCGCACGCGATCGACGGGATTCCGGCGCTGCTGGACGCGGTGCGCGCGGGCCACTTCGCGCGGGTGTTCAACATCCTGCACGGCCAGCACGGCGGCGGCGAGGATGGCGTACTGCAGGGCGCGCTGGATTCGCTGCATATCCCGTACACCGGCTCGGGCGTGCTCGGTTCGGCGTTGTCGATGGACAAGGTGCGCAGCAAACAGGTTTGGAGCGCGCTGGGCCTGCCGACGCCGAAGTTCCAGCCGCTGCCGCGCGGCGCGGACGTGCATGCCGCCGCGCGCAAGATCGGGTTCCCGCTGATCGTGAAGCCGGCGTCGGAAGGCTCCAGCGTCGGCGTGTCGCGCGTGTTCAAGGAAAGCGACCTGGACGACGCCGTGGCGTTGGCGCAGCGCTATCCGGGCGACCTCCTGATGGAGACCTTGATCGAAGGCGACGAGCTCACCGTGTCGATACTCAAGGACGACGTGCTGCCCAGCATCAGGATCGTGCCGAAGGGCGGGTACTACGACTACAACGCCAAGTACATCGCCGAAGACACGCAATACATCTGCCCCGGCCTCGACGGCGAGGCGGAACGCGAAGTGGGTGCACTGGCTCGCCAGGCATTCGACGCGCTGGCGTGTTCCGGCTGGGGTCGCGTCGACGTGATGCGCGACCGGCAGGGCCGCAACTGGTTGCTGGAAGTGAACACCGCCCCCGGCATGACCTCGCATTCGCTGGTGCCGAAAGCGGCCGCGGCCATGGGTATCGATTACCCGGAGCTGTGCTGGCGGGTGCTGGAAACATCATTCGATCGCGAACAGGGAGGCACCGCGTGAAAGGCGCTGCTTCCTTCCGTTTCGCCGCCTGGGTCATCGCGATCGCACTGGTCGCGCTGCCGGTGATCGGCGTGCTGCAGGGTTGGTTCGCCTCCGATCGCTGGCCGGTGCGCCAGTTGCAGGTGCACGCGACCTTCCGGCACGTGAGCGCGGCGCAGATTCGCGCGGCGGTCGCGCCCAACCTCGGCTCGGGTTTCTTCGCGATCCGGCTAAACAAGGTCCGCGACGCGGTGGCGGCGTTGCCGTGGGTGGCGCAGGTCGAGGTGAGCAAGCGCTGGCCGGATGCGCTCGACATCACCGTCACGGAAATCCGCCCGGTCGCGCGTTGGGGCAGCGATGCCCTGCTGGGAATCGACGGCCGCATCTTCAAGGTGCCGGACGCAGCGGTGGTGAACGGATTGCCGCACTTCAACGGGCCGGACGATCGCGCCGCCGACGTGATGGCGTTCTACCGCACGTCACTCACCGACTTCGCGCCCTACAACCTGCAGGTGACCGGTGTCGACCTGTCCGCGCGCGGAAGCTGGAACCTCACGCTTTCCAATGGCGGGCACGTGGCGGTCGGCAGCGACAGGCCCGACCAGCACCTCGCGCGGTTCGCAGCGGCACTGCCCATCCTGATGCGCGGCCGCAGCGACGGTTTCGTTTACGCCGATTTGCGCTACAGCAACGGCTTCGCGGTGCGCTGGCCGGAGCCGGCGCCCACTCCCTCTCCGGACTCGAAAAACGGTGGCTCCCATGCTGTTGACGGAAACGTTTAGGCCCATGAATCGCAAGAGCGACAAGAACCTGGTCGTCGGCCTGGACATCGGCACGTCCAAGGTCATGGCGATCGTCGGCGAGTACATGCCGGGCGAACCGGTCGAGGTGATCGGGTTCGGCAGCCATACCTCGCGCGGGATGAAGAAGGGCGTGGTGGTCGAAATCGACTCCAACGTGCACTCGATCCAGCGCGCGATCGAGGAAGCCGAACAGATGGCGGGCTGCGACATCCGCTCGGTGTGCGCCTCGATTTCGGGCAGCCATCTCGAAACCCACAATTCGCGGGGTGCGGCGGCGATCCGGGATCGCGAAGTCGCGGCGGGCGACCTCGACCAGGTGCTGGAGTCCGCCAGCGCGGTGGCGATCCCGGCCGACCGCAAGGTGCTCTACAAGGAACCGCAGGAATATCGCATCGACGGCCAGGACGGCATCCGCCACCCGGTTGGCATGAGTGGCGTGCGCCTGGAAGCCGGCGTGCATCTCGTCACCGGCGCGGCTTCGGCGGTGCAGAACATCACCAAGTGCATCCAGCGCTGCGGGCTCGCGGTGGACGACCTGGTGCCCGCCGCGGTGGCTGCGTCGAAATCCGTGTTGACCGACGACGAGCGCGAGCTCGGCGTGTGCGTGGTCGACATGGGCGCGGGCACCACCGACATCGCGATCTACACCCACGGATCGATCCGCTACACCAAGTCGCTGCCGGTCGGCGGCGACCAGGTGACGTCCGACATCTCGCAATACGTCCAGACGCCCACCGGCAATGCCGAGGAAATCAAGGTGAAGTACGGCTGTGCGCTGGCGCAGATGGCACGCGGCGAGGAAACCATCCAGGTGCCGAGCGTGGGCGAGCGCCCGCCGCGGCGCCTGCAACGGCAGGCGCTGGCGCAATCGATCCAGGCCCGCTACGAGGAAATCTTCGAGATGGTGCAGGACGAGATGCGCCGCTCGGGTTACGAAAACCTGCTGGCGGCCGGCGTGGTGCTGACCGGCGGTGCGGCGCGCATCGAGGGCGCGCTGTACCTCGCGGAAGAAGTGTTCCACAAGATGGTGCGCCTCGGCGTTCCGCAGCACGTCACCGGCGCCACCGAAGTGATCGCGACGCCGGCGCATGCATGCGCGATCGGCTTGTTGCTGCACGGGTCACGCGAAGGCGCGAGCGGCAGCCGCGTGATCGGCGGCGCGATGGGCGACAGCGTCGCGGGCGCGATCGGCAAGGTGAGGGGTTGGTTGACACGCAATTTTTGAGGCGAGCCCCTCTCCCTTCGGGAGAGGGGTTGGGGTGAGGGTACGGCCAGGCAGGGAACTCGCACTGCGGTCCGAACCCTCACCCGCCCCTGACGGGGCACCCTCTCCCGGAGGGAGAGGGATTCAAAACACGGCGGGGCCTCGATGGCCCGCGAGAAATCCGCGCCACGCCTCGGGACGAGGCACGGCCGGCAAGGCGCCGCGGCGCCGAGGTCCACGAAGGGCCGAGCCTTCCGAGACGGAAGAGCACCACGACAGCAGCATGACAACAGCGGCATGACTTTCAGCAGCACGGAGGACGGGCAATGTTTGAACTGGTGGAACAACTCGCACCCAATGCGGTGATCAAGGTGATCGGTGTCGGCGGCGGCGGTGGCAATGCCGTCAGCCACATGGTCAATTCATCCATCGACGGCGTGGAATTCATCTGCGCCAATACCGACGCGCAGGCGCTGAAAAGCTCCGGCGCACGCACCACGCTGCAACTCGGCGAAACCGTGACCAAGGGTCTCGGTGCCGGCGCCAACCCCGAGATCGGCCGGCAGGCCGCGCTCGAGGACCGCGACCGGATCGTCGAGGTGCTGGACGGCGCCGACATGGTGTTCATCACCTGCGGCATGGGCGGCGGCACCGGCACCGGCGCGGCGCCGGTGGTGGCGCAGCTCGCCAAAGAGAAGGGCATCCTGACGGTGGCGGTGGTCACCAAGCCGTTCCCGTTCGAGGGTCGCCGCCGCATGCAGGTGGCGCTGAAGGGCATCGAGGATCTGTCGCAGTCGGTGGATTCCCTGATCACGGTGCCGAACGAGAAGCTGCTGACCGTGCTCGGCCGCGAAGTGACCTTGTTGAATGCGTTCAAGGCCGCCAACGACGTGCTGCAGGGCGCGGTCCAGGGCATCGCGGACCTCATCACCCGCCCGGGCCTCATCAACGTCGACTTCGCCGACGTGCGCACGGTCATGAGCGAGATGGGCATGGCGATGATGGGCACCGGCACCGCCCGTGGCGACGACCGCGCGCAGGCGGCGGCGGAAGCGGCGATCAACAACCCGCTGCTGGAAAACGTGGACCTCTCGGGCGCCTGCGGGATCCTGGTCAACGTCACCGCCGGTCCCAACCTCACGATGCGCGAGTTCGACGAGATCGGCCGGGTGGTGCATGACTTCGCGAGCGAAGACGCGACGGTGGTGCTGGGTACCGCGCTCGATCCGGACTTGTCCGACGATGTGCGCGTCACGGTGGTAGCCACCGGGCTCAATCGTGCGGTCAAGCCGCAGTTGCGGCCCGTCGCCAAGCCGGAAATGGTCGAAATGCCGCAGCCGCGCCGGGTGCTCCGCACCGGAACCGACAATGGCGTCGTGGATTTCGCCGCGCAGCCGGAACCGGGAATGGTCGCCCGCAGGGAACCGGCTCCGGCCGCCAAGCCGGACAAGGAAGTCGCGCCGGGCTACGACTATCTGGATATCCCGGCGTTTCTGCGTCGCCAGGCGGACTAGTGCGATCGTCCATGATCGCTGCGTCGATGGACGATGCCGCGGCCAAGGACGTCTCGTGCATCTGATGGGCCAGAACGGCCTTTCCTGGCCTGACTTTCCACAACGGCCGCTTCACCGCGGAACCGTGGAAAGTAAAGCGTCGCGAGCTGTCGGACTCCCGTCCCCGGCAGTTCGCGACGCCGTGGCGACTGCGGCGCATCGCGGGCAACCCCGCGGTGCGTGGCACCGGCCCGGGCGTCCGCCTTCCCCCCTCGGCAATGCGGGCAGGCTTCCGCCCGATTTTTGCCACGCCCGGGAACCTGCGATCCCCGCTGCGGTCGGAAATCGCCGTGGGGGGCTTTACTTGGTCCGGCGGGGTTCCATCGGCGGCACGGGCCGTGACGGCCGTCACGGTCGATACGGGACGGATTAACTGAACCTGACAGTCCACTTTATTCGGATTGTGAACCGTGGTAGCATCGCCCACGATTTAGCGTTGTCCTAACAGGATTCCAACGAAAAATGATCAAGCAGCGCACGCTCAAAAACGTGATCCGCGCGACGGGCGTCGGCCTGCACACGGGCGAAAAGGTGTACATGACCCTGCGCCCCGCGGCGGTCAACACCGGCATCGTGTTCCGCCGCACCGACCTGCCCGAACCGGTCAGCATTCCGTCGCGTTGCGAATACGTCGGCGATACGCGCCTCTCCAGCACGCTCATCAAGGATGACGTGCGCGTGGGTACGGTCGAGCATTTGCTGTCGGCAATGGCCGGCCTCGGCATCGACAATGCCTACGTCGACTTGTCCGCGCCGGAAGTGCCGATCATGGACGGCAGCGCGGGTCCGTTCGTGTTCCTGCTGCAGTCGGCGGGCATCGAGGAACAGTCCGCGCCCAAACGTTTCATCCGCATCAAGAAGCCGGTCAAGGTCGAGGAAGGCGACAAGTGGGCCCGCTTCGAGCCGTTCGACGGCTTCAAGGTCGGCTTTTCGATCGAGTTCCAGCATCCGATCTTTTCGCGCCGCGCTTCCAAGGCCGAGATCGATTTCTCGACGACCTCGTTCGTCAAGGAAGTCAGCCGCGCGCGCACCTTCGGTTTCATGCGCGACATCGAGATGCTGCGCGAGAAGAACCTCGCGCTGGGCGGCTCGATGGACAACGCGATCGTGCTTGATGACTACCGCGTCCTGAATGAAGACGGGTTGCGCTACGAGGACGAGTTCGTCAAGCACAAGATCCTCGACGCGATCGGTGATCTCTATCTTCTCGGCCATAGCCTGATCGGCGCGTTCTACGGCCACAAGTCCGGGCACGAGTTGAACAACCAGTTGCTGCGCGCGCTGCTGGTCGACAAATCCGCGTGGGAAGAAGTCACCTTCGACGATCCGGCGCTGGCGCCGATTTCGTACGCGCACCCCGCCCAGGCGGTGTAGAACCTGCTGGTCGGCCACGCTGCATTCCCGCGGAATGCAGCGCCTGTCGCGCCATGGGCATGCTCCCGATCAACCTCGCCACGGCGAGCAGCCGTGCCTGGCCTTGGGCGCCGGCCCGGCTATCCATGGCCGATCGCGTTGCTCGCGCGATTACTGGGCGCCCATGCTTTGGACCGCCTGCGGCCTTCGGGCGCGCCCGGCGCGCCTTGTCGACCGGGCACATGATGCCGTCGGCATCGCGCAAACGCCTGTCCGCGCCCCGACTTCTCGCAGCAGCCGCTGCGGCCGAACCCCCGGGAACGGCGGCACGTCAGCGTGATGCGGTCCGGCGGTCCTGCCGGGCGGCCACGTAACCCGCTGAATATCCCGACCGCACTTCCGCGGATTTCACGATTTGTGACTTTTTTCTGATTTCGGTCGGCACACATTGCCGTGCCCGTGCTATAAGTTCGGCTTCCGCCGACGGAGGAGGGGGCGGACGGCCTGCGCGATCACCCGGCCGGGGGATTGTCCGCCACGGCGGCAAGCTCCAGGAACAGCGCGCGCAGGTCCGGGTCGGCGATGGCCGATGCGGCGGCGCGGATGGTTTGCGCGGCCCGCGGTGTCAGCGATGGCGGGGCGGCGGAGCCGTCGACCGATGCCCGCAGTGGCATCACCTTGGCCGTGACGGAGCTCGCAGCCAGTCCCAGGGAATGCACCGCGGCAAGGATTCGCGACTGCTCCATGCGTACGCGCGTGGCCCAGGCGGACGATTCAACCAGCAGCAGGACGCGATCGTTGCGCAGGCCGGCGAATCCGACGTGCTCGCGCAGAGGTGTTGGCAGCAGCGGAACAATGCGTTGGCTGGTGCGGTCAATTTCGCGTGCCCTTGCCGCCAGGTCGGCGATCGGGGCGCATTGCGCAAGCGGCGTCGGACCGTGGGTGTCGCGGGGCGGCAGCGGTTTGGCAGGAGACAAGACGAATGAAAATCCAGACGGTTCGCTCAAGATGGGCATGATACTGGTGGCGCGTTCGCGCCGATGCGGGTGGTCCAACGCCCATTTCGACGAACGCCGGGTTGCCAACCGCAGGCTGCGTTGGCGGGTCACCTCCGCCCTGGCCGCATGCGTGGTCGCGAGCGCCGCCGTGGCGGTGTGGGTGGCCAGCCCGAGCAGCCGCACGCTGGCACAGATCGATTCGATGCACCAGCAGATCGCGGCCCAGAAGGCCGAGTTGCAGCAGGTGCGCGAAAGTGCCCAGCGCGATATCCGCCACATGGCGATCAAGCTTGGGGAACTGCAGGCCGATTCCGCGCGGCTCGACGCGCTGGGTCAGCGCCTGGTGGTGGCCGGCAAGCTCGATCCCGCCGAATTCAATTTCAACGAAGCGCCCGGCCTCGGCGGACCCGAGATGGCCGTGCCGCCCACGCGTTCGTTGCCGTATGACCTTTCCGTCAGCATGGAGCAACTGGGCCGCCGTTTCGACGCCCAGCAGACCCAGCTCGGCGTGCTGCAATCGTTGCTGACCGACCGCGCGGTCGCCGCCAACCTGATCCCCAGCGGCATGCCCGTCAAGAATGGCTACATCACCTCGCCGTACGGCGAGCGCATCGATCCGTTCACCGGCCGCGAGAGTTTCCATCCGGGCCTCGACATCGGGGTGGCGTGGGGCTCGCAGGTGTACGCGGTGGCTGGCGGCGTGGTCACCTATGCGGGCGTGCGCGATGGCTACGGGAAAGTGGTGGAGATCGACCACGGCGACGGTTACATGACCCGCTACGCGCACAACAGCAAGCTGCTGGCGCACGTCGGCGAACACGTGCACTCGGGCGAGGTGATTTCCGATGCCGGCACCACCGGCCGGTCCACCGGCCCGCACGTGCATTTCGAGGTGTGGCACGACGGCAAGCTGGTGAACCCGATTGCGTACGTGCGGCGATAGCGGTCCGACCCTGCCGAGTTGGCGTGCTCTTCCCTTCTCCCTTCGGGAGAAGGGGGCAAGGCGCTGCGCTTGTTCTTGCGCGTAGCGCCGGATGAGGGTTCGGGACCCGGAGCCTCCGCCTTGTTCGGGAACACGCCGAGGGCCCGTACCCTCACTCCCAACCCCTCTCCTGAAGGGAGAAGGGGAGCAACAGCATGCAGCCGCTCTCTCTTCCAGCGAGGGGCGTCGGCAACAGCGTGCGAGACCTTGTTTCCTTGAAATCCCCCGGTTTTGCCGCCAACTCTAGGCGCGACGGGCGTGTCCTTTTATGATGTCCGATTGAATGTCGTCCGCAGCCCGGAATCGCGAATCCTAGTCCGATGCCCAATATCCTGACGAGTGTCTTCGGCAGCCGCAATGAACGCGTGCTGAAGCAGCTTTCGAAAATCGTGGCGCGCATCAACGCGTTCGAACCCCAGATGCAGACGCTCGACGACGGCGCATTGCGCGGCAAGACCGCCGAGTTCAAGCAGCGCATCGCCAATGGCGAGAGCCTCGACAAGATCCTGCCCGAAGCGTTTGCGGTGGTGCGCGAAGCCAGCCGCCGGGTGCTCGGCCTGCGCCACTACGACGTGCAGCTGATCGGCGGCATGGTGCTGCACCAGGGCAAGATCGCCGAGATGCGCACCGGCGAAGGCAAGACCCTGGTCGCGACGTTGCCGGTGTACTTGAATGCGCTGGAAGGCAAGGGCGTCCATGTCGTCACGGTCAACGACTACCTCGCCAAGCGCGACTCGGCGTGGATGGGCAAGGTCTACAACTTCCTGGGTCTCACGGTTGGCGTGGTGTGGCCGGGCATGGAGATGTCCGACAAGGCCGAGGCCTACGGTGCCGACATCACCTACGGCACCAACAACGAATTCGGCTTCGATTACCTTCGCGACAACATGGCGGTGGCCAAGGAGCAACGCTACCAGCGCGGCCTGCACTACGCGATCGTCGACGAGGTCGACTCGATCCTGATCGACGAAGCGCGCACGCCGCTGATCATTTCCGGCCCGGCCGAGGAATCGCCCGAGCTGTACATCCGCGTCAACCGCGTGGTGCCGCACATGACGCGGCAGGTGAAGGAACCGCTGCCCGGCGAGCCACCGGAACCGGGCGACTACTTCGTCGACGAGAAGCAGAAGCAGGTGCACCTGTCCGAAGAGGGCATGCAACATGCCGAGGAACTGCTGACCCAGGCCGGCATCCTGGAGGAAGACTCCAGCCTGTACGACGCGCGCAATCTCGCGGTCGTGCACCACTTGAACCAGGCGCTGCGCGCGCACGCGCTGTACCAGCGCGATGTCGATTACATCGTGCGCGATGGCGAAATCATCATCGTCGACGAATTCACCGGCCGCACCTTGCCGGGCCGGCGCTGGTCGGAAGGCCTCCACCAGGCCGTCGAGGCCAAGGAAGGCGTGCCGATCCAGCGCGAAAACCAGACGATGGCCACCATCACCTTCCAGAACCTGTTCCGCATGTACGACAAGTTGTCCGGCATGACGGGCACGGCGGACACGGAAGCCTTCGAGTTCAACTCGATCTACGGCCTGGACGTGGTGGTGATCCCGACCAACAAACCGATGATCCGCAAGGACAATGCCGACCTCGTGTTCCTGAAGCCCGAGGCCAAGTTCCAGGCGGTCATGGAAGACGTCAAGGAGTGCCACGAGCGCGGCCAGCCGGTGCTGGTCGGTACCGCGTCGATCGAGGTTTCCGAATTGGTCGCAGGCCTGTTCAAGAAGGCTGGCATCCCGCACCAGGTGCTGAACGCCAAGCAGCACGAGCGCGAGGCCAAGATCATCGAGCAGGCCGGCATGCCCGGCGCGGTCACCATTGCCACCAACATGGCCGGCCGCGGCACCGATATCGTGCTGGGCGGCAGCCTGGAGGCCGCACTGGCGGAGCTGCCGCCGGACGCCACCGAGGCGGACAAGGAACGCGTCAAGGCCGAGTGGAAGCAGCGCCATGAAACGGTGATCGAAGCCGGTGGCCTGCACATCGTCGGCACCGAGCGCCATGAATCACGACGCGTCGACAACCAGTTGCGCGGCCGTTCCGGCCGCCAGGGCGACCCGGGTTCCTCGCGCTTCTACCTGTCGCTGCAAGACAACCTGATGCGCATCTTCGGCGGCGAAGGGCTGGTGCGCTGGATGCAACGCTTCGGCATGAAGGAGGACGATGCGCTGGAAGACCGCCTCGTCAGCCGCCAGATCGAAAAGGCCCAGCGCAAGGTCGAGCAGCACAACTTCGACATCCGCAAGCAGTTGCTGGAGTTCGACGACACCGCCAACGACCAGCGCAAGGTCATCTACAAGCAACGCCTGGAACTGCTGGAATCGGAAGACGTCGCCGAGACCGTGGCGGACATCCGCCAGGCCGTGTTCGAAGCGCTGGCCCAGCAGTACGTGCCGCTCAACACCGTCGATGACCAGTGGGATCTTGCCGGGCTGCAATCGGCGCTCGCGTCCGATTTCGGCATGGACCTCGACTTGACGCACTGGATGGAATCCCACGAGGAAGCCGATTCCGAAACCATCCATCGTCACGTGGTGGAAGCCGCCGACAGCATGTTCGCCGCCAAGGAACAGCAAGTCGGCGCCGAAGTGATGCGCGCGCTGGAAAAGCACGTGATGCTGACCGTGGTGGACGGCGCGTGGAAGGACCATCTTGCCAACATGGATTACCTGCGCCAGGGCATCTACCTGCGCAGCTACGCGCAGATCGACCCCAAGAAGGAGTACAAGCGCGAGGCGTACCGCCTGTTCGAGGACATGCTCGAACGCATCAAGCGCGAACTCATCCAGACCCTCGCGCGCGTGCGCATCCGCAGCGAGGAAGAAGTCGCCGCGATGGAAGCCGAGCAGCGCCGCGCCGCCGCGGCCCGCGCGATGGAATTCCAGCACGCCCAAACCGGCGGCTTCGATGCGCCCCCGCAACCCGCCGCCGATATGGGCGCAGGGCATGCCCAAGCTTTGGAAGGCGCGGCCGCCGCCGCCACCGCGGCCCCCGTCGTGCGCGCCGGTCCCAAGGTCGGCCGCAACGATCCCTGCCCGTGCGGATCAGGCAAGAAGTACAAGCATTGCCACGGGGCGCTCAGCTGACGTCGGCCGTTCCCCTCTCCCTCGGGGAGCGGGCGCAAAGTGCTGCTCTTGCTACTGCGCGCAGCGCCGGATGAGGGTCCGCACCCGCGTGTGACCCGTAAACCTTCGTCATTCCGGGGCAGCGCGAAGCGCGGAACCCGGAACCCAGCGCCTTTGCTTCTGTCACGAGCGCCTTGTTCGCATGGTCGAATCTCCACGCCTCGGCGATATGCAATGGCGCGGGTGCTGCTTCGCTGACGCACCCCTGGCTTGCGCTGCAGGGCGGGTGATAACCCGCCTTTCGTGTGGCAATGGGCGGGATTCGCTTCGCTACTCCCCGCTCTACGTGCTGACGCACCCCTGGCTTGCGCTGTAGGGCGGGTGACAACCCGCCTTTCGTGTGGCAATTGGCGGGATTCGCTTCGCTACTCCCGCCTGCGTGCTACTCAGGCCCTACGTGCTACTCCCGTCCTACGTGCTCAGCCTCGGAACACGTATTCCATGTGCCACTCGAGCCGTTCAAGAGACGGCCTATGCACAACGGTTGACGGAAGGGCAATCTTTGATCCACTCAACGCATGGTAGCTGCGTCCGTTGTTGAAATCGTTGCGGAGCTTCTCGCCGACCATGAACTCGTAGTCTGGGGTGACGGTGACATAGCCGCGGTCATACAAACGATGCAGATCGCTCCGAAGCAGTAGCCCATTGTCTACCCGATGCTCGCCACCTTTCGCATAAGGGATGATGTGGGCGGCCTCCAATACCGGACCGGAGTGTTCACCGGTTACGGCGCACGCTCCGCGATAAGCATCACGCACAGCGAGACTAAACAGCCCTTGGCAAAGCCGAGGCTTTACTTCGATGGGAGTGCCGTAGCGTGCAGGTGCTTCTTCGACTCGTTCGACATTCCAGTAATGACTGCCGCGCTGAGCCCGCTCAAGACATTGACTCCATAAGCGGCTGCCTTCGCCCAGTTCGAGCGAGTAAGACTTGCCTTGCTGGATGCCCGATTTGGCCCAGTTGGCCGGGGGCTCGATCCATTCCTCTCGATCGAAGAAGATGGGCGCGGTCACCATGATGCAGCCGATTTGGAAGTCTCCCGTCGACCTATCGCCGTCGCCGCGAAGACGCATGATGCGGTCGATCATCGACTGGAAGTCAGGTGCTCCGTTCATCTCGCCAAAACACTCCCAAGCGAGCCATGCCGGAAGTGCCTCATACCGTTCGAAGAAGCCAAATCCTGCGATCTTCTTGTGTGGCGCGCGCAGCTTGAAAAAGAAGGGATCGCCTGGTGCGATCGCACGAAAGGCCCGCCCGCCATGGGGCTGCCAAAAATTGACCTCATCAACGCGGCGGCGACCGGACAAAAAAGAATACCAGTCCGGGTCCGTCAGCCCCACGTAACCCTTCTGAGCGTTCATCGAAGCCCCCGGCCGTCGACTCGACCAGCGGCCTCAATCAATCCCCAGCTTCTTCAACTTGTACCTGAGCGCCCGGAAGGTGATGCCGAGTTTCCTGGCGGCGGCGGTCTTGTTGTAGCGTGTTTCCTTCAACGCCTTGATGATCGCGTCGCGTTCGATGCTGGAGATGTAGTCGTCCAGTCCGACGCCGCCGTTGCCTTCGTCGGCCAGTGATTCGTCGTCGTCGGGTTCGTCGGGGTCGGGATCGTCGTCGGGGTATTCGTGGCCGCCGGCGGATTCGAGCATCAGGTCGGCTGGTTCGATCACGCCGTTCTCGCACAGCGCGATCGCGCGCTCCAGCACGTTCTCGAGTTCGCGCACGTTGCCGGGAAAGTCGTACCCGGTCAGGGCTTCCAGCGCGGCCGGTTGGAGCGTTGGCACGGGTACGCCGGCCTGTTCGGAAAGTCGCCTGAGGACGTGTCCGGCCAGTAGCGGTATGTCGCCCTCGCGTTCGCGCAGCGGCGGCACGCGCAACTCGATCACATTGATGCGGTAGTAAAGATCCTGGCGGAACTGGCTGGTCTGGGTTAGTCGCGCGAGGTCCTTGTGGGTGGCCGAAAGGATGCGCACGTCCACTGGCACCTCGCCGCGACCGCCGATCGGACGCACGGCTTTTTCCTGGATCACGCGCAGCAGTTTTACCTGCATGTGCAGCGGCAGCTCGGCGACTTCGTCGAGGAACAGCGTGCCGCCGCTCGCACTCTGGAACAGGCCTTCCTTGTCGGCGTGTGCGCCGGTGAACGAGCCCTTCTTGTGGCCGAAGAATTCGCTTTCCATCAATTCGGACGGGATCGCGCCGCAGTTGACCGGGATGAACGGACCCGCCGCACGCGGCCCCAGTTCGTGGATGGAGCGCGCGACCAGCTCCTTGCCGGTGCCGGATTCTCCGCTGATGTAGACGGGCGCCTGACTGCGCGCGACCTTGGCGATGCGCGCGCGCACTTCCTTCAGCGCCTGCGATTCGCCGACCAGCCGACTGGCCGGCACGTCTTCGTCTTCGCGCGCGGCGGGTTGGCCGACGCGCAGCGCAGTCTGCACCAGCCGGCGCAGCATGTGGATGTCGACCGGCTTGCTGACGAAATCGAATGCGCCGGCCTTCAATGCATCGACGGCGGCCTCGACGTTGCCGTAGGCGGTGATCATCGCCACCGGCGTTTCCGGGTGCTCGCGTGCGATCAGTTCGATCAGTTCCTGGCCCGTGCCGTCGGGCAGGCGCATGTCGGTGAAGCACAGGTCGTAGCGTGCCTCGCCCAGCATCTTCCTGGCGTCGCCGACGTTGGCCGCAGTGTCGACGTTGAGGTCCATGCGTCCCAGCGTGATGCTGAGTAGTTCCCGGATGTCCCGCTCGTCATCGACGACCAGTACGGTCTGTTTGCTCATGCTTTCCCCGTGTGTCTTGACTCTCCAGCCGCGAGGGTACCGCGCCGGCACGGCCATTGCCATGTCGCAGCACATGGCGCGTCACGCTTCCAGGCCCATCGGGGTCCGTACGGGGGCAGTCAGCGTGATGCGGAAGCAACTGCCGCCGCCTGCGACCGGCACGTATTCGAGGCTGGCTTGGTTGGCCTCGCACATTTGCTTGGCGAGGTACAGGCCGAGGCCGGTGCCGTACTGGTGGGTCGTGAAGAACGGCTCGAAAACCTGCGCGGCGACCTTGGGCGGGATGCCGGGACCGCGGTCGATCACTTCCAGCAGCGGCGGGCCGGCATCGCTGGCGAGCCGCGCTATCACCATCACGCGCGCGGGTTCGTCGGGCAGGCGTCCGTAACGCAACGCATTCTGCACCAGGTTCCACACGACCTGCTGCAGGTGTTGCGGATCGGCCAACGCCTCCACCGGGCGCGGATACAGCAGCGGGCGCAGGCTGTCGCGGCCGATGTCGTTGGCTTCCTTGTATTCGTCGACGAACCGCATCGCCCAGGTGTTGAGATCCAGCGATTCGGGCCGCGAGCGTTCGCGCCGCGACAATTGCAGGATGTTCTCGATGATTTCGTTGACGCGTCCGCAATGGTTGTTGATGATCTCGACCATGCGCTGGTCGGCGTCGCCGATCGCATCCGACTCGGCCAGCAGTTGCGCGGAATAGCGGATCGCGGCCAGCGGGTTCCGGATCTCGTGCGCGATCGACGCCGACAACCGGCCCAGCGTAGTGAGCGTCAGCTGTTCGGCGCGCTGCGACACCAGCGAGGTGTCGTCGAGGAAAATCAGCACATGGGAATCGTCGTGCGCGGACAAGCGCGTGAAGCGCGGGATGATTTCCGGCGCGCTTTCGGCCAGGGCCACGGCGCTGGCGTCGTGTTCGTGCGTGGTGCGCCAGTGATACAGGCGGCGTGAAAGTTCCGGCGCCGCGGTGCCGAGGTCGCGCTGCTCGATGCCGGGATTGCCGAGCAGCATCCAGGCCGATTCATTGATCTGCAGGATGTGGTTGCCTTCGTCGACCAGCAACACGCCTGTCTTCATGCGCCGGATGATCAGGTCGTTGACCTGCGCGAGGTTCGCGAGGTCGCTGCCGCGCTGCTCGGCCAGTGCCTCGCTGGCGCGCATCTGGCTGCCCATCGCGAAACAGAACGCCGCGATCGCGAAATAGAACACGCCGAACAGCCCGGCTTCCACCAGCGAGGGCCCGATGTCCCCCGTGCCGTTCACCAGCAGCGCCTGCGCGATCATGGCCAGGGTTGCCAGTGCCGCGAACAAGCCGCCCAGCCGCGGCGACAGCAACAGCGCGGCCGCACCGACGTTGATCACCAGCATCGCGGCGATGCCGGTATGCGCCGCGGGAATGCTGAGCGCCATCAGGAACGCCGCAACCACGTCCGCGGTGAGGAACGCGCTGGTGCTGGACACCAGCACGCGGGCGCCGCGCAGATCGCGCGCCAGCACCAGCACCCCGAAAGCCACATATAGAAGTGCAGTGACGCGAGCGATCAGCGGGTCGTGCAGCGGCATCCAGACGAAGGCGAGGCTGCCGAGCGAGAGCGCCAGGTACACCAGCCCCTGGAATACGCGGTAAACGTCGAGCACGCGCAACTCGCGCCGGATGTGATCCGCGCCGGGATTTTTTTCCTGCTGCATTGCCTGGGTCGTGACGGCCACGGGCGGATCATGCTTTGCGCCGAGGCCCCGCACAAGGCCCTTCGGGCCCCGGACCTCACGGAAATGTCAAAAATCCGGTCACGAGGGGCCACGATTGCGCGCTCCGGAGGTAGCCCGTTAAACTTGCCGGCCCTGCCTGCGCCGGAACAGCCCCGCGATTGGCGCAACGCATGCGCGGGAAGTCGGCATGCACTCGGGTTTGCGGGGTTGCGCGGGCCCGCCGGCCCGGGCCTAATGACGGTTCCAGACACAATCGCCGCTTTAGCTCAGCTGGTAGAGCAGGCGCTTCGTAAGCGTCAGGTCGTCTGTTCGAATCAGACAAGCGGCACCATCTGCAACGCATGCGGCCGCCCTTCATGGGCGGCCGTTGTGGCGTGGCGGCGCGCCGGCGAAGGCGGACATCCTGCGGGCAACCGGCGCCGGGAACGATGCCGGGTGCGTCCTGAGCGTTACGCCACTTCGCGTCCCGCTTTCGCGGAAGCGCGCGGGGATGGCGGCCGGCTGCGCTGGAGCTCTTCGCGCAATCGCCGGGCTGCGGCGACCATGGCTTTCAGGGCGGGTGCGACCTCGGCCCAGGCACGCGTCTTGAGGCCGCAATCGGGATTGACCCACACCTGTTCCACGTCGAGTACCCGCAGCGCCTCGTGCAGCAGTTCGAGCATCTCCGATGGCGGGGGCACGCGCGGGGAATGGATGTCGTAGACGCCCGGCCCGATGCCGTTCGGATAGTGGAAGCGCGCGAAGGCCTCCAGCAGTTCCATGCGCGAGCGGCTGGTCTCGATCGAGATCACGTCGGCATCCATCGACGCCACGGCCTCGATGATGTCGTTGAATTCCGAATAGCACATGTGGGTGTGGATCTGGGTCGTGTCGCGCACACTGCCGGCACTGATGCGAAAGCATTCGACGGCCCAGGAAAGATAAGCCGGCCAGTCCGCGCGGCGGATCGGGAGTCCTTCGCGAAAGGCCGGTTCGTCGATCTGGATCATGCCGATGCCGGCCTCCTCGAGGTCGTGGACCTCGTCGCGCAGCGCCAGCGCGATCTGGCGGCACACGCTGGCGCGTGGCAGGTCGTTCCGCACGAACGACCATTGCAGCATCGTCACCGGGCCGGTCAGCATGCCCTTGACCGGCTTCGTGGTCAGCGATTGCGCGTACCTGGACCAGTGGACCGTCATCGGTGCGGGACGCGCGACGTCGCCGATGATCACCGGTGGCTTGACGCAACGCGAGCCGTAGCTTTGCACCCAGCCGGATCGGGTGAAGGCGAAGCCGCGCAATTGCTCGCCGAAATACTCGACCATGTCATTGCGTTCGGCCTCGCCGTGCACCAGCACGTCCAGTCCCGCGTCTTCCTGGAAGCGGATGCACGATTCGATTTCCTGCGCCAGGACCGCGTCGTAGGTCGCGTCGCCCATGCGGCCGGCGCGGTGGGCGGCGCGCGCCTTGCGCAGCGCGCTTGTCTGCGGGAACGAACCGATCGTCGTGGCGGGTAGCAGGGGAAGACCGTACCGGCGAGCCTGGGCGGCACGCCGCACGGCGGGCTCGGAATTCCGGGTGGCCGCAGCCGGCGTCAGCGCAGCGACCCGCGCGCGGACCGCCCTGTCGACGACCCCCGGCGTGGTGGAGCGTCGGTCGAGGATCGCCTCCTGCGTGGTGAGGCGGGCGGACGCCTCTGCATCGCCGGCAAGGGCGTCCGCGTAGGCGCGCAGCTCCTCGATCTTCTGGCGTGCGAACGCCATCGGGGCGCGATGGGCCGGATCCAGTTCGGTTTCCGCGCCGAGGTCGATCGGAACATGCAGCAGGGAACAGGACGGCGCCAGCCACAGACGCTCGCTGCCGATCAGTGTCCGGATCTTTTCCAGCATCGGCATCACCTTGCGCGGCTGGCTGCGCCAGATGTTGCGGCCGTCGACGATGCCGGCGCACAACACGCGTTCGCGGGGAAGCGCATCGAGCACCGCGTCGAGCTGCCCGGCTGCGCGCACCAGGTCCACCTGCAGCCCTTGCACCGGCAGCCGCGCGGCGAGGTCGAGGTTGTCACCCAGGGGTCCGAAGTACGTGGCCAGCAGGATGCTTGGCGCAGGCGTGTCGGCCAGCGAGGCGTACGCACGCTGGAATCCTTCGCGGGCGGAGGCATCGAGGTCCTGCACCAGGCAGGGTTCGTCGAGCTGCACCCAGTCGGCGCCGGCCTCGGCCAACCGACCCAGCAACCCGGCATACGCGGGCAAGAGGGCATCGAGCAGCCGCAGGCGATCGCTGCCGTCGGTGGTCTTCGACAGCAGCAGGAACGACATCGGGCCAAGCAGCACGGGGCGTGCGGCATGGCCGAGCGCGCGTGCTTCGCGGAATTCGGCGAGCGCCTTGTCGCCGCGCAACCGGAAGCGCTGGCCGGCGGAAAGCTCGGGGACGATGTAGTGGTAGTTGGTGTCGAACCACTTGGTCATTTCCAGCGCGTGCAGGTCATGGCCGTCGCGCCGATAGCCGCGTGCCATGGCGAAATAGCCGGTCAATTCGTCCCGATCGAAGAGCGCGCGGAAGCGATCGGGAATCGCATCGAAGGTCACGGCGGTATCCAGCACGTGGTCGTACAGGCTGAAATCGTTGCACGGGACGGCATCCGCGCCGGCGTCCCGCCCGAGTTGCCAATGCCGCTGGCGCAGCATGCACGCGGTGTCGAGCAGGCTGCTCGCGGATGTTTCGCCGTGCCAGTGGGATTCCAGTGCGCGCTTGAGTTCGCGCTTGAGCCCGATGCGCGGAAAGCCGGGATACGTGACCTGTGACATGAACAACCTCCTGCGCGCGCGGCGCTGCCTGCGGACGCTCGTTTATCGGTGTATGCGGATTAAGAGATGGATGGTTCGTGCACAGACTGGAACCGGAGGTTTTCCCGATCCATGACCTGCATCATTTCCATTGGCCCGGTTGAAGCGCCTGCGCGTTCCGCACGCGGGCGGCCCCCTGGAATCCGCGCGAGACCGCGCGTGCGCAATGAGCGCCGGCTCCGGTTCCCGCCTGGAATCCGGGTGCCGGTGCCGGGGCATCCACCTGCGCGCGGGTTGACCTGGGTCAGCCCCCGATTACGCGGCCCGGCACATCATGGCAAGTGGTTTTGCATGGCACCGACCGCCACCCTTGGCGGGGCCGCGGCCTGCCTTCGCTTCGCAGGAGCAGGCGATGAACGCATTGGCAAAAGAATTGTTGGACCAGGATCCGAATCCTGCCGAGACCCGCGAGTGGGTCGAATCGATCGAGGCGGTGATCGACGCCGAGGGCGCGCCGCGCGCGCACCAGCTCCTCGAAAAGCTGGTGGGTGAAACCCGGCGCGCTGGCGAGTGGCTGCCGTTTTCGCCGACCACCGATTACGTCAACACCATCCCGCCGCAACTGGAAGCCAAGTCGCCGGGCGATGCGGCGATGGAATGGCGGATCCGGTCGATCATCCGGTGGAACGCGATGGCGATGGTGGTGCGCGCCAACCGCAAGCCCGGCAACCTCGGCGGGCACATCGCCAGCTTCGGCTCGTCGGCCACGCTGTACGACGTCGGCTTCAACCATTTCTGGCGCGCGCCTTCCGGGGAACATCCGGGTGACCTGGTCCTGTACCAAGGCCATGCCAGCCCCGGCTTGTACGCGCGCTCGTTCCTCGAGGGGCGCCTGAATACCGAGCAGCTCGACCACCTGCGCATGGAAGTTTCGAGCCACGGGCTGGGACTGCCTTCGTATCCGCATCCGTGGCTGATGTCCGACTACTGGCAGACGCCGACCGTGTCGTGCGGCCTGGGTCCGATCCAGGGCATCTACCAGGCGCAATTCATGAAGTACCTGGAAGCGCGCGGCATGATGCCGAAGACCGACCGCAAGGTCTGGTGCTTCCTCGGCGACGGCGAGATGGACGAACCCGAGTCGATCGGCGCGATCGCCGTCGCGGGCAGGGAGCATCTCGACAACCTGGTCTTCGTCGTCAATTGCAACCTGCAGCGGCTGGACGGCCCGGTGCGCGGCAACGGCAAGATCATCCAGGAACTCGAAGGCGTGTTCCGCGGCGCCGGCTGGAACGTCATCAAGCTGATCTGGGGTTCGTACTGGGATCCGTTGCTCGCGCGCGACACCGGGGGCGTGCTGCGCAAACTGATGATGGAAACGGTCGATGGCGAGTACCAGGCCTGCAAGGCCCTGGGCGGCGCCTACACGCGCGAGCATTTCTTCGGCAAATATCCCGAGACCGCGGCGATGGTCGCGAACCTGTCCGACGAGGACGTGTGGCGCTTGAATCGGGGCGGCCACGACCCGCACAAGGTCTATGCGGCCTACCACGCGGCCGTGCACACGGAAGGCATGCCCACGGTGATCCTCGCCAAGACGGTCAAGGGTTACGGCATGGGCGCGGCCGGCGAGTCGATGAACATCGCCCACCAGGCCAAGAAGATGCACCACGACGCGGTCCGCATTTTCCGCGACCGCTTCCAGATTCCGATCGACGACAAGCAGCTCGAGGGCGAGACCATCGAGTCGGTGCCGTATTACCACCCCGGCAAGGATTCGCCCGAGGTGAAGTACATGCTGGAGCGCCGCCGCGAGCTCGGCGGCTACCTGCCGCAACGGCGGCAGAAGGCGACGCAGTCGCTGCCGGCGCCCGCCCTCGACAGCTACGAGGCCATCACCAGGGGCACCGGGGATCGCGAGATCTCCACCACCATGGCGCTGGTGCGCGGCATCAACCTGTTGCTGCGCGACAAGCAGCTCGCCCGGCACGTGGTGCCGATCGTGGTGGACGAGGCGCGCACCTTCGGCATGGAAGGCATGTTCCGCCAGATAGCGATCTATGCACCGGGCGGCCAGAAATACAAGCCGGCCGATTCCAGCCAATTGCTGTACTACCGCGAAGCGGCGGACGGCCAGGTGCTGCAGGAGGGCATGACCGAGGCCGGCGGCGTCAGCGCATGGATCGCGGCCGGCACCAGCTACTCGGTGTCGGACCTGCCGATGCTGCCGTTCTATCTTTTCTATTCGTGCTTCGGCTTCCGCCGCATCGGTGATTTGATCTGGGCCGCCGGCGACCAGCGCGTGCGGGGGTTCCTGCTGGGTGCGACCGCTGGGCGCAGCTTCGCCGGCGAGGGCCTGCAGCATGCCGACGGCGATTCGATGCTGGCGGCCAGCGTGGTGCCGAACTGCAAGTCCTACGACCCGACCTTCTCGTACGAAGTCGGGGTGATCCTGCAGGACGGCGTGCGCCGGATGCTGTTCGAACAGGAGGACATTTTCTACTACATCACCCTGATGAACGAGAACTATGTGCATCCGGACATGCCCGCCGGTTGCGAGCCGGGTATCCTGAAAGGCATGTACCTGTTCCACGACGCCGACCAGCCGCTGCCGGCCGGAGCGCCCACCCTTGCGTCGTCACCCGATCGCCCCGGTGAAAGTGAAGTGCGCGAATCCGAGATGCCGCTGCGGCGCGAAACCACGGCGCCCGACGGCGACGTGGTGGAAAAGGCGGGTCGCAGGCCGAGCAAGACCAAGGGCAAAAGCGGCAAGGTGCCGCGCGTGCAACTGCTGGCGAGCGGCGTGGTGCTGCGCGAAGCGATCAAGGCTTCGCAATTGCTGGAGCGGGACTTCGGGGTGAAGGCCGACGTGTGGTCGTGCCCGAGTTTCACCGAGGTCGCGCGCGACGGCTTCGATTGCGTGCGCTGGAACCGGCTGCACCCCGGCGACGCGGAACGGCGCACGCCCTACCTCGCGCAATGCCTCGACGGACACGACGGGCCGGTGATCGCCGCCAGCGACTACGTGCGTGCGCTGGCCGACCAGGTCCACACCTTCGTGCCGCGCGGGCGCTCGTTCACCGTGCTGGGCACCGACGGCTATGGCCGCAGCGACACCCGCGCGCACCTGCTCGACTTCTTCGAGATCAACGACCGCTGGATCGCACACGCGGCGATCGCCGCGCTGGCCGACGATGGCGTGCTGACCGACGAAGATGTCGCGCACGCGATCGAGCTGTGGCAGCTCGATCCGGCGAAGCCGAATCCGGTCCAGTGTTGATGAAGCGCAGTCGGGGTGGTGCACGCAGGGCGGCCGGATCGGGAGCTGCCCGGTCCGCAAGCCGCGATGGCGTCACGCGTTCCTCAGCGAAGGCCGGGCCGGTGCCGCTGGAAGGCATTGCGCGGCGGTTGGCGCGCGCGGTCGCGCGACTCGAACTACGCACGCCCACCCACATCTACAACCCGCTGCAATATGCCTGGAGCGGGCAGCAGGCCTACCTCGAACGCTTCGGCCGCAAGCGTGGCCGGGTGCTGCTGGTCGGCATGAATCCCGGTCCATGGGGCATGGCGCAGACCGGGGTGCCGTTTGGCAGCGTGGCCGCGGTGCGCGACTGGTTCGGCATCGAACCGCAGCTGTCGCGGCGCCTGCCCGCGCAGCACCCGCGCTATCCGATCCTCGGCATGCACTGCCACCGCGACGAAGGAAGCGGCCGGCGCCTGTGGGGCTGGGCCGAACAGCGCTTCGGTACGCCCGAGCGGTTCTTCGAACGTTTCTTCGTGTGGAACTATTGCCCGCTGCTGTTCTTGGCCCGCAACCGCAACCTCACGCCGGCCGGCCTGTCCGCCGGTGAAGCACGCGCGCTGGCACCGCTGTGCGATCGCGCGTTGCTGGACGTGATCGATGCGTTGCAACCGATCGCCGTGGTCGGCATCGGGCGCTTTGCGGAACAACGCGTGCGGGACCTTGTCGGCGAGCGCTTGCCGGTCGGCTACCTGCCGCATCCGAGCCCGGCCAGCCCGACGGCCAACCGCGCGTGGGCGGCGATGGCCGAACGCGCGCTGGCGCCGTGGCTGCCGGCGAAGCGGGGCGCGGATTGAATCAATCGCTGCGGCGGACCAGTCGCACGTGCTGCGCTTCCAGCCAGTCGGTGAACCGGCCCGGATCGAGCAGGCGCGGGAACCCGGCGCTGCGCTGCAGGAAACCGTTCTTCACCGACAGGCCACCCCAGGCATCCAGCAACTCGCGGCGCACGCGATACGCGCCGTCACGGAAAACCCCGATCGGAATGCAGCGAACGTAGCGGCCGGAGCCGCGACGCGTGCCGACCACGACCACGTCGTCGGCAGGTACGAGTTGTCGTTGCGCGTGCACGTTGAGCGAAGGATCGGTAAGCTCGGTCGCCGGCACGCTGCGCGCCACCGTCAGGTGCCCGACCAGTGCATAGACCAGACTGCGATCGCGAATGGCGCGCAGGCCCGCGTAGAACACGACCATGTCCCCTCGCACGAGTCGCGCGAGTTGTACGGCGCGCCGCCCGTGGTCGCCGTAGGTGCAGTGCGCGAAATCGGGGTCGTGGTGCATGTTGCGCCCGCGCAGCGATGCCGGCAACGGCGTACCCATCCGTGCGAGTTTGTCCGACAGTCTTGCGTACGGGTGTTCCCAACCCGCGACCACCGGTTGCGTCTCCGGGATGCCGACGTACAGGAATTCGCCGGTCGCGGTATCGACCGGCGCGTTGAAGCCACCACCGGACGGGCTCAGGTCCGCGCCGACGCGCACCAGCAGGATGTGCCTGCCGACATCGCCGGACTCGCGCGTCGCGCGCATCGCCGGCTCAGTCCTTCACCAGTCCGCCGTCCACCACCAGGTTCTGGCCGGTGACTGCGCGCGACCACGGCGAGGCGAAGAACAACACCGCGTCGGCGAATTCCTCCGGGGTGGTGACGCGCCGCAGCGGGGTGTTGGCGGCGATCAGGTCGAACACCGCGTCCGGTGTCGCGCGGCTGGCATCGGTGGTCCGCAGCAGCCCGCCCGACACCATGTTGACGGTGATGCCATCCGGTCCGAGCTCGGCCGACAACGTGCGGGTCAGCGACAACAGCGCGGCTTTCGCGGCAGTGTAGTCGTGGTAGGGCACCACCGGGTTCTGGAACAGGTTGCTGCCGATGTTGACGATGCGCCCAAAGCGGGCCTGCCGCATCGCCGGGAATGCTGCCTGGACGGTGTTGAGCGCGCCGCCCAGCGCGCCCTCCAACTGGGCCGCGAATTCGGTCCAGCCGATCGCATCCGCCTTGCTGCGTGCATCGCCGTTGAAGGAAAAATCCGGCAGCGCATTGTTGATGACCGTCGTGACCGGTTGGCCGAAGTGACGCGCGGCGGCTTCGAACATCGCGTCGACTTCTTCGCGGCGGGTGACGTCAGCCTGCAACGCGACGGCGCGTTCCGGACCGAGTTCCGCGGCGGCCGCCTCCGCCGGTGCGCGGCTGCGCCGGTAGTTCAACACGACCTTTGCGCCTGTCCGGGCGAATGCAGTGGCGATTGCCATGCCGACGCCGCGTCCGGCGCCGGTGACCAGCACGACTTGATGTTGGAGTTCCATGAGTTCGTAATTCGTTGCGACGACCTTCCAATGTACTGCGAGAGACGTGCGAGACGTTGACCGGGATCAGCAGTCGACGACTCCGCGGTGCTCGTGCGGTGCACCTGCGGCAGGCCATGCAGAAGCGTATGATCAAAATGGAACTGACAGTCCATGGAGGACCGACATGCTGGTTGCATTTTCTTTGTGGCCAAGCGGCGGCCGGGCCAGCGATTCGGGTCACGACGCCGTCGCGGCGGCCGTCCAGGTCGTTCGCGATTCCGGGTTGCCGAACCGCACCGACGCGATGTTCACCACCGTCGAAGGCGAGTGGGACGAGATCTTCGACGTCATCCATCGCGCCAGCGAAGCCGCGCTCGCGTTCGGGACGCGGGTGGACCTGGTGCTGAAGGCGGACATTCGTCCCGGCCATACCCGCGAAATCGAAGGCAAGGTCGCGCGGCTCGAAAAGGCGCTGGCCGCGCGCAAGACGTCCGGGCGGTGACCCCGGTTCCGATGACGACCGCTGCGCCCGCACCGACGCGCGCGAACGAAGGCGCGCCGCGGTTCGGACGCTGAAGCACACGGGAGATTGTGATGCCGGAACCCGAACAGCTCGAAGCCATGCGCACGGAACTCGCCGCGCTCCGGGAAGAAGTGGAGCGGCTGCGCGGGGAACTTGCCGAGTTGCGCGCATACATCGGCGAGGTGCCCTGCATGGAGTGCGGGATCACCAGTTTCGAGGAATGGCAGAAGGATCACTGAGCGGCGATCGCCGGCGGGGCGGCATCACGCCGCATGGCGACTGACCGGCGCGCGCAGTCATTCATGACCGGCTGCATCGCCGAAGACGTCGCCGGTGCGCGAAGCACGCTTCCATGCTGCCCGCAGCGCCGGCGAACACCCGGGCACACGCCATCTTTGGCGCGGGTGCTTCTTGCTCCGGGTCAATCCGCTGCCCATCGACGTTCCCTACACTGTCTGCGGCGCCGGCTGAAAGGCATCCCGCCGTACGGTTGCACGGGCAGGGTCGAATGCGTGCGCGTCGCAGCGTTTCCGGGCCGAGACCGCGTGGCCCGGGCCGTTCAATGCGCAGAGGAACTTGCATGAGCACACCCATCATCAGCCGGGGCCGGCGTTCCAGGATCGTTGCGGAACACGTTGAAGGCCACGAACATCGCGCGGGCGACGCCACGCGCAAGCCCGAACCCGTCGGCAAGAAGATCGCCGTGCGCCGGTGGGAGTGCCCGACGTGCCGTGCGCGCAAGGTCTTCCGGCGGCGCCGCGCCCCGTGAATCGCACCGCGCCGCTCCGCATCCGGGGCGTACGCCAACCGAGGTGGTGCGCAACGGCAAAGTGGACCGGATGGGTATCAAACGACGGCTGCGGATACTGATGCCGATCAAGGCGTCGCCTGCCGCCCGGCCGGACAATGGCCGCTCCAATCCACACAAGGAAACCCTCCCATGTTGCTCCGTGTGCTTGTGCTTGCCACGCTTGCGCTGTTTGCCTCACCGCTGTGGGCGGCGAACTGCGCGACCGCCGTGGAAGCCAACGATGCCATGCAGTTCAATGTTTCCAACATCAACGTGCCGCAGAGCTGCAAGAGCTTCACGGTCACCCTCAAGCACACCGGCAAGCTGCCGCGCAATGCGATGGGTCATGACTTCGTGCTGACCGCCGCCGCCGACCAGTCCGCGGTCGACCAGGACGGCATCAAGGCCGGTCTCGACAACAACTACGTCAAGCCCGGCGACATGCGCGTCATCGCGCACACCAAGGTCATCGGCGGCGGTGAAACCGCTTCGGCCACCTTCAAGCCTTCGCTGCTGAAGCAGGGCACGCCGTACGTGTTCTTCTGCTCGTTCCCGGGCCATTCGACGATCATGCACGGCACGGTCACGCTCACCAAGAACTAGACGTCACCGCCACGGCCTGCTTGCGCACGACGGCAGGCCGTGGCGACGCGCGCTCATTCCGGCGCGTCGAAGACCTTCCTCAAGTAGGCCAGGTACGCGGGATCCGTGCACAGCGTTTTCGCCGGATCGTCGCTGATCTTGGCGACCGCCTGGCCATTGCAGCGCGTCATCTTGATGATCATGTCGGGCTGCGCGCGTCCGAAGTCATTGGTGAGGCGCGTGCCGATCCCGAAGGCGGGCTTGGCGCGCCCCTGGAAATGCCGGTGGATCCGTATGGCGTCGGCCATGTCGAGGCCGTCCGTGAAGACCAGGGTCTTGGTTGAGGGATCCACCCGCATCCGCTGGTAGTGCTCGATGATCCGTTCGCCCCAGCGGATCGGGTCGCCCGAGTCGTGGCGCACACCGTCGAACAGCTTGCAGAAGTAACGGTCGAAGTCGCGCAGGAAGGCATCGAGGCCGATCACGTCGGTGAGCACGATTCCCAGGTCGCCCCGGTATTCCTGCGCCCAGGATTCCAGCGCGAAGCGCTGGCTGTCGACGAGCCGCGGGCCGAGCGCTTGGCAGGCCTGCAGGAATTCGTGGCCCATCGTGCCGATCGGATTCAATCCGAGTTCCATCGCGAACAGGACATTGCTGGTGCCGGCAAGGCTCTGCGGCAGCGCTGCCGCCAGCCGCTCGATCACGCGGCGTTGCCACGCGCGCGAGAAGCGGCGGCGCGTTCCGAATTCGGCGAAGCTGAAACCGGAGTCGTTGCCAAGCGCCTGGACCTGATCGATCTTGGCCTCCAGCCGCTCCGATCCCGTTCGCAGGGCGTCGTCGCCACGCCCCGACGCGGTGGCATGCAACTGGCTCACGATCGCAAGTACCGGCACCTCGAACAGGATCGTGTGCAGCCACGGGCCCTTGATCGTGATCTGCAGCGTCCCGTCGTCTTCGCTGACACGCACGTACTCATCCTGCAGGCGGAAGATCTTCAGGATGTCGACGAAATCGCTTTTGAGAAAGCGCAGGCCGCGCAGGTATTCGATTTCCTGCTGGCGGAATCCCAGCCGGCAGAGCGCGGCAATTTCGCGCCGCAGTTCCGCGGCGGAGACCTGCAAGGCCGAACCGCGGGTGCGGCAACGAAAGCCGTATTCGACCTCGGCGGTGGGAAAGCGATGCAGCACCGCCTGCATCATGGTGAACTTGTAGAGGTCGGTATCGAGCAGCGATTCGATGATCATCGGCAGAGAATGGCGTTCCGTGGATCAGCCCGTGGTGCCGATGCTAACGGCGGGATACCCACGGGCATACCGCCGCGGAAACATGGCCGTGCGGAGGGCGCACCAAGCCCGCGTTGCGGGCTGCCGGCTCAGTGGGCAGGGGATTCCGGGAACCCGGGATCGTCGAACTGCCGTGCGTACTGATCGAGCGCCCTGCGCATCCCGGCGATCGCATCCCGCCGCTGCGGGTCGGCCTTCAGCGCGCTGGCGTCCTGCAACAGCGGGCCGATGATGTGATGCAGCGCTTCGTCGGCATCCGGCGGCAGCCTGCAGTTGGCGATGATGGTGTTGACGTGGCCGGTGACCTGGTCGGCCAACCGGGCGGCCCGTTCCGGGGTGAGATGGTCGTGCTCGAGCGTTTGCACCACGCCGTGGATTTCGCGCATCTGCTGGCGCAGGGTCGCGTCGGTGGCATGGCGCTGCACGGTGGTCGCAGCGGTCGATGCGCTGGGGGTTGCATGCGCGTGTTCCTGCGCCAGCACGGCTGTCGCCGGTGTGCCGAGCAGGGCGATCAGCCCGAGTGAAAGAATCGTGGGACGCATGGTGTGCCTCGTGATCATGGATGGATCTACGGAGTATTCCGGGATTGCCTGCCGTGCGGCTTGACTGGCGTCACCCCCGGGGCGGGGCTGAAATGCGACGGCTCATGTGGCGTTGTCGGGAACGGAAGCCGTTGGCAGGCGCAACGCGACCCGTGCACCGCCGGCCGCCGATCGCGAGACGGTGACGCTGCCGCCGTGCAACGCGGCGATCGCCCGCACGATCGACAGGCCAAGGCCAGTGCCGCGACTTTGCTCGCCGCGCGCGAAGCGTTCGCCCGCCCGCGCGACCTGGTCTTCCGGGAAACCGGGTCCGTCGTCCTCGACCGCGATTTCCACGCCGCCGACTTGCGGGCCAACCATCACTTCCACGCCGCCGACTTGCGGGCCAACCATCACTTCCACGTTGCCGCGCGGCTTGCCGTGCACGATCGCGTTGTCGACGAGGTTGCGCAGCGCGATTTCCAGTAATCCCGCGCCGGCCCGGACGTGCAGTGGGCCGGCCGCCTGCAACGACAGCGCGATGCCGCGCGGTGCGGCACGCTCGCCGGCCTCGGCGACCACCTGTTGCGCGAGCGCGGCGACATCCACCCGGCCCTGGTCGGCCAACCGGTCCAGCGATTCGACCCGCGCCAGTGTCAGCAATTGCGCGACCAGGCGTTCCATCCGGCCGAGTCCGTCGCGTGCGCGCTGCAGGTGGGTCCGCCGCGCGTCGTCTTCCGTCGCCACGCCGGCAAGGTCCAGCTCCATCCTCAGCACCGAGAGGGGATGGCGCAGTTCGTGCGCGGCGTCGGCGGTGAAGCGGCGTTCGCGCTGCAGGGCGTCGGCGAGGCTGGCGACCAGCGTGTCCAGTGCGCGTGTCAGTTGCCGCAGTTCCGTGGGTACGTCGTCGCGGGTCAGCGTGGGCGTTTGCGCAGGCTGCGCGGCGATGGTTCGCGACAGGCTGCGCAACGGCGCGAGCCCGCTGCGAAGCCCGAGCCAGATCGCCAGCGGCAGCAACAGCAGCAAGCCGGCCATCGGAACCAGCACGCCCTGCACGTGCGCGGCGAGCAGTTGCTCGCGGTCGTGCAGCGGCGCGGCCACCTGGATCCAGAACCGGCGCGGGCCATCCCAGCGCTGGTATACGCGCCAGCTTTCGCCGTCGTGGCTGACAGTCTGGAACCGCGACTTGGCCGCGGCGGCGGCAGCCGCCGGCAGCGAGGAAGCATCCAGGAGCAGTCGGCCGGTGCGATCACGCACCACGATTTCCGGGCGCTGTTCGTCGTCACGCTCTCGCGCGAGTTGCGTCTTCGGCACCGCATCAGCGGGCGTGGCCGCGACCATCGCAAGCACGCTGGCGGCGGTGCGCTGCAATTCGCGGTCGAACATTTCATCGGTTTCGTGTGCGGTCCGTTGCACCAGCCAGGCACCGGCCACCAGCCACAACGCGATCACCGGCAGGCCGACCAGCCACAGCAGGCGTCGATTCAACGACGGCCGCTTCATGGCGAAGTCTCATCCCCGCGCACGGGCGGGTACAGTGCGTAGCCGATCCCGCGGAGGGTACGGATCCAGTCCGCGCCGAGCTTGCGGCGCAGGTGGTGGACGTGCACCTCGATCGCGTTGCTGGCCACTTCCTCGCCCCAGCCGTACAACGCTTCTTCCAATTGTTCGCGTGAGAGCGCGCGTCCCGGATGCGCGGCCAGCGCTTCCAGCAGGGCGTATTCGCGCGCCGACAAGTCCAGTGGCACGCCATCGAGTTGCGCGCTGCGTGCGCCCGGGTCGAGTGTCAGCGGCCCGACGTGCTGCAGCGGCGCGGGATTGCCTTCGGCGCGGCGCAACAAGGCGCGCACGCGCGCGGCCAGTTCGTCGAGGTGTACCGGCTTGACCACGTAGTCGTCGGCGCCGCTGTCGAGGCCGTGCACGCGATCGTCCAGCGCATCGCGCGCGGTCAGCAGCAGTACCGGCGTATGGTCGCCCCGCCGGCGCATACCTTGCACCACCTCGATGCCGCTCATGCGCGGCAGGTTCCAGTCGAGCACGGCGGCGGCGTAGCGCGTGTCGGCAAGCGCCTGCGCGGCATGGCGGCCATCCTCGATCCAGTCCACGGCGTGGCCGATGTGCCGCAGCCCGTCGGCCAGCGCCTGGCCCAGCGCGCGATCGTCTTCGGCAAGCAGGATGCGCATGGGGTGATTGTGTGCGGGCGGGCTGGTGTGCGGTTTGATCGCGGACAAATCCGGGTGACGCGCGACAGGTTCACGCCGGCGGCTCGTCGCCCGCGCCCGGTGCGCGCTTGCGCCCGTGGATCATGGCCGCGATGAGGTTTTCGCGGTAGTGCCAGCTCTCGACCAGCGCCGCCAGCACGTGCAGGCCGATCATGCCGAGCAGGCTCCAGGCGAGAACCTCGTGCAGGTCTTCCAGCCACTCTGCGCCCCAGAACGCATCCAGGGTTTGCATCCAGCCGGTGACACCCACCGCGGCGACGCCGGCCAGCAGCCCCAGCATCATCGCGCCGGCGGCTGGATTGTGGCCGAGCCGGCGCCGCGACGTGCCGGCGCGGCGCTCGCGCAGATAGGCGCGGATCGCGCGCGGGCCGCGCACCCAGTCGCGAAAGCGCGCGTGCCGGGTGCCGACGAAACCCCACGCCACCCGCGAGGCGACCAGGCCGAGCGCGATGTAGCCGAGCACCTGGTGCGCGGTGTCGCCTTCCTCGACCAGGAACGCGCCGAAGATGCACGCGGCCAGCGACCAGTGGAACAGGCGCACCAGCGGATCCCAGACCTTCACCCTGGACCCGGCGCGATCGGCTTCCCTGCCGACCGCGGAAAGGAAGATGGCATTCATCGCCGTCTCCTTTTACTTGCTGCGTTGCTTGACGATGTGGCCGTCGGTCGGATCGAAATAGATCTCGACCCGCTTGCCGTCCTTGTCCTTGCCATAGATTTCGTAGCAGGTGCCGGACACCAGGAAGCGGTCGATGGTGTAGCCGTCCTTGACCAGCCGATCCTTCAACGCCTGCTGTGGCATCCACTGGCTTTGCGGCGCCTTGGTGCACGGCGGGGCGGCCAACGCCCCAAGCGAAAACAGCGCGGTCGTACCGGCCAGCGCAAGGGTTGCGAGCGTTTTCATGATGCATGTCTCCGATGCGTGGACGGGATTGCCCACGGCAGGCATTCCATCGGAACCGGCTTATGCGGACCTTAAAAGGTGCGGTCCGCGAAAGGGCGCAAAGCGTCGTTCAGTGCGCGGACAGAAAGCATCGGCTGTCCGTTCTGAATTGCCGCAAACCGGGCCCGTGTTTTCGATTCGAACACATTCGACGAAAGCGATGCATCGCTGCAGCAGTGGCTTCGATCTCGCGAAGCGCGGAGATTGATGTGGGTCAGTGCGCGATCTTGTGCAAAGCAACACACTGCACGCATCGACTCGCAGCGGCCATCGCTGGTTGAGCATGCGAGCCGGCCCTCCGGGCCCCCGCATGCGCGATGTCTCGGTTCTCGCCTCGGCCTGGAAGCGTTGCACTGAATGTGCCACCGCACGCCCACGAGCGATTGAAATGTTTCCACGTCATTCCCCTTCACGGACGGCCGAGCTCGACCGGCCGGGTTCGACTGCTGCCGTGCCCGAGGTGCGCAAGCTTGCCGAATTCATCCATGCCGCGAATTTTCGCGGCATCAGTTCGGCTGCCGTCGAGCAACTCAAGATCCGCGTCCTCGATACGCTCGGCGTGGCGATCGCCGCACTCGACGCACCGCCCATGGTTGCCATCCGCGAACTCACTCGGTCGCTGGGTGGCAATGCCGACGCCACGCTTATCGGCGGCGGGCGCAGCGCCATCGACCGCGCTGCGTTCCACAACATCGCGCTCAGCCGTTACCTCGATTTCATGGACAGCTATCTCGCACCCGGCGAGACCTGCCATCCCTCCGACAACATCGGCGCGGTGCTGGCCGCGGCGGAAAGCGTCGGCGCCAGCGGCAAGGATTTCCTGACCGCGGTCGCTGTCGCCTACCAGGTGCAGACGCGCCTTTCGGACGTGGCGCCGGTGCGCGCGCACGGCTTCGACCACACCGTGCAAGGCGCCTACGCGGTGGCCGGCGCGGTGGCGAAGGCGCTCGACCTGACGCCCGCGCAGATCGCGAATGCGATCGCGATTTCCGGCACCGCCAACAACGCGCTGCGGGTGACGCGTACCGGCGACCTTTCCAACTGGAAGGGCCTGGCCTATCCGCAGGTCGGCAAGGAAGGCGCGTTCGCCGCGCTGCTGGCGCGGGCGGGCATCACCGGGCCGGCCCAGGTGTTCGAGGGCAACAAGGGCTTCAAGGAGAGCATCGCCGGTCCGTTCTCGATCGACTGGGCGCGCGAGGATCTGGAAAGCGTGCTGCGCACTGTCGTCAAGAAGCACAACGCGGAGGTGCATTCGCAGTCGTCGATCGACGCGGCCATCACCATCGGCACGCAAACCGGTTTCCGGGCCGATGCGATCCGCGCGGTACGCGTCAAGACCTTCCAGGTGGCGTACGACATCATCGGCGGCGGCGAGGAAGGCGACAAGCGCCACATCGGCAGCAAGGAAGAGGCCGACCATTCGTTGCCGTACATGATTGCCGTGGCGTTGCTCGATGGCCGGGTGCAGCCGTACCAATACCTGCCCGGGCGGATCCTGCGCCCCGACGTGCAGACCCTGCTGCGCAAAGTCGAGGTGACGCCCGAAGATGCGTTCACCGCGCGTTTCCCGGCCGAGATGCCGACCCAGGTGGAAGTGGAGTTGTACGACGGCACCCGGTTCTGCGTCTCCGCTGCCAGCTTCCAGGGGTTCACGCTGCAACCGCTCGATTGGGACGCGGCGTGCAGGAAGTTCCGTCCGCTGGTGGCGCCCTTCATCGACGAGGGCCTTGCAGGGCGGATTGTCGAATGCGTGCACCATCTCGATTCGCGCGACGTGCGTGACCTGACTCGCCTGCTGGCGAAGGTCCCGGCCAACCCTGCGGAGTCCACGGCATCACCCTGACGCTTTCGGTTTCTCTCACGGAGAAAGATCATGTCCAACACAAGTTTCGATTTCATCCCGCGCGCGTATCGCCCGGAAAAGCCGCGCAAGTTCGGCATCACCGAAATCCGCGCGCCGTACTACAACACCTTCGGTACCCGCCACCTGGCCGACGTGTTCGACGTCGCCGGGCAATGGGTGGACGGCATCAAGTGGGCCGGCGGCTCGTTCTCGCTGGTGCCGCGCGACGAAGTGCGCAAGTTCAGCGACATCGCGCACAAGCACGATGCCTACGTGTCCTCGGGCGGCTGGATCGAAACGGTCCTGCGCTACGGCCCCGATGCGGTCGCGAAGTACCTGAAGGAAGCCAAGGAAGTCGGCTTCGATGTCATCGAGATTTCCGCCGGGTTCCTGACCATCCCGACCAGCGGCATGTTGCGGCTGGTGGAGCAGGTGAAGAAGGCGGGGTTCAAGGCCAAGCCGGAGCTCGGCATCCAGTTCGGTTCCGGTGGCGATTCCGGCGTCGAGGAATTGGCGGCGGAGTCGAAGAAGGACATCGGCGACCTGGTGCAGCGTGCCGGGTGCCTGCTGGATGCCGGTGCCGACATCATCATGATCGAGTCCGAAGGCATCACCGAAAACGTGGCGCAATGGAATACGTCCGCGGCCGCCTCGATCATCAATGGGGTTGGACTCGAGTCGGTGATGTTCGAGGCGGCCGATCCGCCGGTGTTCGAGTGGTACATCAAGAACTACGGCAACGAGGTGAACCTGTTCTGCGACCACTCGCAGATCCTGCAACTCGAAGGCCTGCGCCAGAACGTCTGGGGCAACAAGTCCACCTGGGGCCGGATCGCGAACCCCGCGCCCATTGGTGTCGAAGAAGCAGCCCGTCTGCCGGGATTCCGCAAGGGCGTTTCGGAGATCAGCCGTGCACGCCGTGGCTGAGTGTCGATCGCCGCAAACCGCGGAGCCCCCGCCCACGGCTTTGCGCCGGTGGATCGCGTCCCTGCTCGGCGTGTTTCACGGGTTCCCCCATCGGCTGGCCGTGCGCGTCTCCGGCAGGCAGCCGGGGCACGCATCGGCGCCGTCGTCGTCCCAGGTGTTGTGCCGGCTGCACGACGTGCCGGATGGCGGCGTGATCGGCGTCGACCCGCCGCGCCAGCCAGGCGTGCCGCTGATCCTGCGCCGGCAGGGCGACCGCGTGCAGGCATGGTTGAACATATGCCCGCAAGACGGCCGCCGGATGAACCGGGCCCCCGGTCTGTTCCAGGTGGACGACGGATCGTTGCGCTGCTCGGTGCGGGGCGCCGTGTTCGCACTGGATCGCGGCGGTCTCTGCATCAGCGGCCCGTGCCGCGGCAGGTCGTTGCTTCCCGTGCCGGTCCAGGTACTAGGTGAATTCGTGACGATCAAGTGACAGGGACAGACGCGTGGGCCGGGCGCGGGATCAATGCAAGCAATACTGATGGGGGCGCCACCTTGCCTTGTGCCCCGTGTGGCAAGGAGCTACGCAAGCGCCAAGCGTGTTTGCGCGGCGCATAATGATCGGATCCATTGCAATCGAAGGCATGTCCATGATTCCGGATAAGGTAGTCCAAGCGCAATCGACCGCTGCGGAGGCAGCAGCGCTTGCCGGTACACAGGTTGGCCGGATGCGCGCTGCGGTCGATCGTGCCGTGGCGGTTGGGCCGCGGTTCCTGAGCGGCGACGTGGATGCCGATCACATGGCGAAGACGATGGTTGCTGCAGTGCAGGAGTACATCGAACTGGAGCGGACCATCGGAAGCGGCGAAGCACCCCACGGCGCAGAAGCGCGGCAGTTGCAGGCGGTACTCTCCGAATTGGCGGCGTGCGGGTCGGGGTATCTCGCAAACCGGTGTGACGCCGCGTGTGTTGCCCGCACCATGACCGGGCTGGTTCGAGCGTTCCATCGCTGACCAGACTCGCCGTCGGCGCTGTCGCTTCACGTGCCGGCGACCTGTCGGTTGTTAGTTTGGACGCGGCCCGCACACAAGGAGGGGTCGAGATGCCGCGCGGAGAGAAATCGAGCTACACGGACAAGCAGAAGCGGAAGGCCGAACACATCGAAGAGGGATACGAAAAGAAGGGCGTGTCGAAGGAAGAAGCCGAGGAACGCGCCTGGCGCGCGGTGAACAAGCAGGACAAGGGCGGCAAGAAGAAGTCCGGCGGAGACGGCAAGAAACGCGCGTCGGCGAAGAAGTCCGGCAGCATCAGGAAAGCATCGTCGGCGAAAAAGACGGCTTCGGGCAGGAAGTCCCCACGCAAGTCCGCCAGCAGGAAACGGGCCGCTGCGAAGAAATCCGGGAGCGGCCGCAAGCGCTCCGCCGCGAAAAAATCCGGGAGCAGCCGCAAGCGCAGTGCGGGCAGGAAATCGGCCGGCAAGAAGCGCGGTTCCGCCTGGAAATCCGGCGGCCGGAAACGTGCCACCAGGAAATCCGCCAGCAGCCGCAAGCGCGCGTCCGGCAAAAGATAGGGCCGCACCGGCCGTGCGACACGCATGGCGCGGTTGCGCGCGGATTCAATGCCGCAACAGTGCCGTCGCGAACATCACGATCGCGGCGGTGCCCATCACGCAGGTGGCGGCCCAACCCAGGCCCTTCAGCACGGCGGGAGCCGGAAAGCGGCCCATGGTTTTCCTGCGGCTGGCGAGCAGCATGATCAACACCATCAACGGTACGGCGACCACGCCATTAATGACCGCGCTCCAGTACAGCATCTTGATCGGGTCCAGCGGCGTGAAACTGATGATCATGCCGCCGAGGGTGGCCGCCGCGATGGCGCCGTAGAACAATTTGGCGCGGCCGGGTTTTTGCTCGAGGCCGGTGCGCCATTTGAACGTTTCGCCCAGCGCGAATGCAGCCGATCCCGCCAGGACCGGGATCGCGAGCAACCCCGTTCCGATGATGCCGCTGGCGAACAGCAGGAACGCGAACCGGCCTGCCACCGGTTGCAGCGCCATCGCCGCGTCCGCGGAGGTACGGATGTCGGTCTTGCCGTGCGCGTGCAGCACCACGGCAGCCGCGAGGATGATGCAGAACGCCACCACCTCCGAGAGCACCATCCCGGTCACGGTATCGAGATAGATCCGCTTCAGCGCGCGCGGCGCCTGCGCCGGCGCGCGCTTCAATGGCGCACGTTGCGAATCGGCCTTGACCTCGTTCGCCTCTTGCGAACTTTGCCAAAAGAACAGGTACGGGCTGATCGTGGTGCCCATGACGGCCACGATCGCCGTCGCGTAATCCGGACTGAACCTTGCGGCCGGCCAGACCATTTGTTTCATCACCTGCATCCACGGCACGTGGATCATCAATACCGTCGCGACGTAGGTGAAGAGACTCAGCGTGAGTACCTTCAGGATCGGCATGTAGCGGTTCAGCGGCACGAATATCTGCAGCAGCACCGACAACACCGCCGCCGATCCCGCGTACACGGCCGCGGGACCGCCCAGCAGCAATTTCGCGGCGGCGCCGATCGCGCCGATGTCCGCAGAGAGGTTGATGACGTTGGCCACCGCCAGCAGCACGACCGCGGTTGCGACGATGCGGACCGGGAACTCGGACCGGAGGTTCTCGGCGAGGCCCGCCCCGGTGACGCGGCCCACCCGTGCCGAGACGGCCTGGATGCCGATCATCAACGGCAAGGCCAGCAACACCGTCCACAGGATGTCGTAGCCGAATCGGGCGCCGACTTGCGAGTAGGTGGCGATGCCGCTGGGATCGTCATCCGCCGCGCCCGTGATGATGCCCGCACCCAACCGCTTCCACCACGGCGCCGTCGTCTTTGTCGCCATGACACCTTCCTTGTGCCGGATGAGTCGGGAAACCGTACGCGATGATCTTCATCCACCGCACATGAACGGATGGCGTGCGCCGGTGACTTGCGAGCGGCCCGCTCCACCCCAAGCCGCCCGAAGGTTCGGGCGCAATCGCCCCCGTTGCAGGCAGGCGCGGCGGGCTGGGTTACACGCTGCGGGTCGCCACCACCGGCGGCACCGCCGCGGCGCGCATCGCCGGTCCCAGTACCGCCAGTTGCCCGATCACCCACAGCGCGACCGCGCCGATGGGAAGGTACGACAGCGGCAGCCGCGGGAGTTCGTAATGCGCCATCAGCAACAGGCTCAATCCGTATGCCAGCGCCATGCCCAGCACGGTACCGAAGCTGACGATCAGGAAGTTCTCGGTCTGGAAGTAACGCAGGATGTCCCTCCGCGTGGCGCCGAGCGCGCGCCGGATGCCGATCTGCTTGCGCCGTTGCCCCACCCAGAAACTGGCCAGCCCCACGATGCCCATGGCCGTCACCAGCAGCACCGCTGCGATCACGCCGACCAGAATGCCGGCCATCGCGCGGTCGTCCTGGAAGTAGTTGCTGCGGATTTCATCGTACGTGCGCTTGTGCGTGATCACGCGCGCCGGATCGGCGTGTTTCAATGCCGCCACGGCCGCGGCCATCACGCGTGGCCGGTCCCCGGGGCGGGTGCGCAACAGATAGCTCTGGTCCTTGTCGGCACCCATGTGCAGCGGGATGAGCATCGAGTACTGCGCGGTGGCGGTGTTGTACGCGTTTGCGCGTGCCAGCGTCGCCACCACGCCCACCACCCGGAAGCTGGCCTTGGGCGTCAGCCAGATCAGCTTGCCGAGCGGGCTTTCCCGCTGCCACAGGCGCGTGGCCAGTGCCTGGCTGATGACGGTCGGCATCGGGAAACCCTTGCCGCTTCCATCGGCGAGCGATTTGAGCACGACATCGGCGTTCACGTAATCGTCGTGCTCCAATGCGCGCCCGGCGACAAGGCGCAGGCCGAACGTCGGGATCAGGTTTTCACCAAAGTACTCGGCTGTGCTCAACGTTCGATGTGGCTGGGTCGGCGAGAGCATCACACCCCCGTTCGATGAAACGCCGCCGAACGGTAACTGGTTGGTCATGCCGACCGCTTGCACGCCGGGAATCTGCCGCAGGATCGCCATATCTTCCTGTGCGCGCGCGTAGCGGTCCGGTGGTGGCGCGATCGGCGCCTGCTGGATCTGCACCAGTTCGTGCTCGGCGATGCCACTCGGCATGTCCACGTGTTCCAGCCGTTGCGTGACCAGGAACACGCCGTTGCACACGATCGCGCAGGTCAGCGCGATTTCCAGCACCAGCAGCCACAGGATCACCTTGTGCCGGCGCAACGTCGCGAAGATGGGCAGGATGTCCATGGCGTTGGCCGGCCTAATTGCTCTTGAGGTGAAAGGCCGGCGCCACGTTGCATGCACGCAACGCCGGGAACATGCCCGCCAGCAGGCTGGCGCCGAGCGCGAGCGCGAACGTCACCACCAGCATCGCCGGATCGAGATGCGCGAGCGCCGCGTAATCGGAAGGCCGCCGCCGTACCAGCCACAATCCGAACAGCGCCAGCAGCAGGCCCCCGGTGCCGCCCGCGATTCCAACCAATCCCGACTCGGTCAGCAACTGCGCAAACAGCGTGCGCCTGGAGGCGCCCATTGCACGACGCACGCTCAATTCGCCCGCGCGGCGCAGGAACTTCGCCAGCATCAGGCCCACGGTGTTGACCAGGCACACCAGCAGGAACCCGAACGCCAGCCACGCCTGCAGACGCACGTCGTTCGGCACCACGCCGTTGTAATCGAGCCACTGCATGAGGTTGCGCAACTGCACGTTCGGCGCGCGCTGGAAACGCCCCAGCGCCCGTTGCTCGTCCGAGTAATGGATCAGGAACTGCTTGTAGGCCGCGGCTTTCGCGGGGCCGTCCAACTCGACCCAGAACTGCATCCACACGCAGGTATCGGACGGATAGACGCCACCCGCGCCGCCGGTGCCATTGGCCCAGCAATCGTTCGAGCCGTTGTGGTCGTAGTGCAGTTCCAGCGCGGTCTGCAGCGGCATGAATACTTGTTCATAGTAGTCGTACGAGCCGGTGTTGAGGTCGTAGAAGTGCGGGTTGGGCCGCCAACCGTCCAGTACGCCGACAATGCGAAACGTGGTGTCGCCGATTCGCAACGTGCGGTCCACGCTGTTGGCGCCGTTGAACAGCTTGTCGTCCAGCTTGCGCGTGATCACCACGTCGCGTACGTGCGACTCGTCGTCCGTGTTGCTCCAGCCGTGGCCATACAGGAACGGCGCGCCAAACATCGCGAAAAAATCCGCGGTGGTGTAGCGTGCCTCCACGTAGAACGGGTCGAGCGACGACGAGGCCGGCTGGATCGGTACTGCGCCGCCCGTCATCAGCGCCTGCCGGTCGGCGCGCTTCGCGCGCAGCAGGTTCAGCCCGTCGATCAGGGTGACCTGCAGCGGTGGCATCGTGCCGGGCATCATGCCGCGCGTATCCTGCGGGTCGATCTGCGGGTAATAGAGTTCGCTGCTTTTGCCAGGCAACGGATCGCCGGACAGCACGTGCAACACCGTCAAGGCCGTCATGCATGCGCCGATGCCGACCGCGATCGACAGCACCATCAGCACGGTCAGCACCTTGTTGCGCTTGAGACTGCGCAGGGCAATGTCGAGGTGATAGGCAAACATGACCGCATTCCCGGGGCGACCATCATGGTCAGACTTGAGATCGCAAGAACGATGCCAGCCGGGCCGCGGGGGTTCGGCGCGGTGATTCAAGCACTTCGCAGCAATCCTCTCGCGACGAAAGTGTCCGCGGACACTTTTGCACGGACAGCGGACAGTGGCTGGCGCCTCAGGTCATCAGCCTTCGAGTATCGGCGTGGTGCTTCCGCCCAGCACCTCGCTGATGTAGTCGAGCGCCCGCTGGTTGCGCCTGGGTGTGATCGACGCGGTCGTGTCCGCCGGCACCCACAATTCGAAATCGCGCATGTGCGCGTCCATCGCGGTGGTCAGCACACACTGGTCGCCGGCCACGCCCGCCAGCACCAGGTGTTTCACCTTCAAGTGTCCCAGTAATGCCGGCAACGGTGTCTGGAAGAACCCCGACTGGCCGGGTTTCAGCACGAAGTAATCACTGTCGCGCGGCGACAGTTGTTCCGCGATGGTGGCGCCGGGCGCGCCGTTGCGGCGGCAGTAACCGATCACCTGATCGAAGTTGGAGCGCCAGCGCCCGAAGTTGTCGTTCACGTGGATCACCGGCCGCTGCAACGCATCGGCGCGGCGGCGCAGCGCGTCGATGGCGCGGACCACCGGCGGCATCTGTTCCAGCAACTGGTCACTGCCCGGAAACGCGAAATCGTTGATCACATCGATGATCAGCACCGCGCTGTCGGCGAGCCCGCCGTCCTCAAGCCAGCTGTTTTCATGCATGTTGTCGGCACCCATGGCGGTCATCCTTGCCTGCCAGACCGCATCCTCGCCGCATGCACGTGTGGGCGGCGTGATTTCGGTGTCGCGGCGAGCTGCGGACGTGCGCGGTCAGTGAATGACGTTCAGCACTTCGTGGCATGCGCCCATGTTGTGGTAGTCGGTCTTGCCGGCCGGGCTTTTCTCGTCGTCGTATTTGCGGCCGTCGCGGGCAAGAATGCGATACCAGCCGCCGTGTTCGTGGTCGACGAAACGCGTCCACGCGTATTCCCACAGGCGCCGGTACCAGTCCCAATACTTGTCCTCACCGGTGCGGTCGGCGAGTAGCGCCGCGCAAGCCAGCGACTCGGCCTGTACCCAGTGGTATTTGTCGTCGTCGCAGACCGAACCGTCCGGGGCGAAGCCGTAGCACAGCCCGCCATATTGAATGTCCCACGCGCGCGCAACCGCGGTGTCGAACAGATGCCGCGCGGTCGGCAGCAGCCAGTCGGCGTCGCGGTGGCGGCTCATGATCAACAGCAGCTTGGCCCATTCGGTCTGGTGGCCGGGCTGGAAACCCCACGGACGGAACAGATCCTTCGGGTTGTCCTTGTGGTACTCCCAGTCGATGTCCCAATTTTCATCGTAGTGTTCCCACACCAGACCACCGGCCTTGGCTGCCTGGCGTTGCGTCATGTGGTCGGCGAGGGTGTACGCGCGATCGAGGTAGCGAAGATCCTGGCTGGCATCAAACGCTGTCAGCATCGCTTCGCACATGTGCATGTTGGCGTTCTGGCCACGGTAGTTCGAGAAATTCCAGTTCGCGTCGGCCTCGTCGCGGTACAAGCCGGCTCCCGCGTCCCAGTAGCGTCGTTCCAGCAATTCCCAGTGTTCGTCCATCCACGCAGCCGCATCATTGATCCCGGCCATACGCGCGTGGGCATACGCCACCAGCACGAAGGCGGCGCCGTAGCAATGATTGGTGGTGTCTTCCGGCCGACCGCCGCGCAGCGTCCACGCGTAGCCGCCGGTCGCCGGATTCAAATGCGCATTGCGGATGAAGGCCACGCAATGCCGCGCGCCGTCGAAGTATTCGGCGCCGCCGAACGCCCGCGCGTACATGGCGTAGTCGAACACGAAGCGCGCACTCGAGACCAGGTGCCGGTGCGAGCGGTCGTAGACCGTGCCGTCGTTCTTGTAGTAATGGAAGCAGCCGCCGGCGGGATCGAGGCAGTGCGGGTGGTAGAACGCCATCGTGTTCCGGATGTGCTGGCGCAGGAAATCCGGCGAACGGAAATCGGGGAATTCGCTCATGCGTGTTGCTCCAGCAAAGCCTCGACCTCGGCGAGCGCCGGCATTGCCGCGAATGAACCGGCACGGGTCACCGCGAGTGCCCCGCAGGCCGAGGCGAAACGCAGCGTGACATCGAGCCGATCGGCGTCTGCGACGAACGCTTCGAACGTCGCTGCGTCGAGACCGGCTTGCGCGAACCGGTACAGGCAGCCGCCGACGAACGCATCGCCGGCGCCGGTGGTGTCGACCGCGCGCACGGGAAACGTGCGTCGTTCACCGCTTGCGTGCGGCGTGAACCAGTGCGCCGCCTGCTCGCCATCGGTAACGACCACGAGTTTAGCGTGGGCATTCCACAGCTGTGCGAATACTGCGTCTTCAGCGCCCGTCGAGGCGGCGAGTAAGGCAAGTTCTTCTGCGCTCAGCTTCACGAAGTCGGCGCACTCCAGCGCACGCCAGATCGTGGGCGCGGGATCTTCGCCGCGCGGCCACAGCGGTGGGCGCAGGTTCATGTCGTAACTGACGAGGGCGCCGGCATTGCGTGCATGGGCCATGCCCTGCAGCGTGGCCACGGCCGAATCGGGTTCGGTCATGCTGCATGAACCCGCGTGGAAGATCGTGTCCGCGGCGAAAATGGATGGATCGAAATCCGCGTCGCGAAACAGCAGGTCGGCCGAGGGCGGCCGCCAGAAACTGAAATCGCGCTCACCGTCGGCGGCGTGCGAGACGAACGCCAGTGCGGTGTTGGCAGCGTCGGTGCGATGCGCGTGCGAGGTGTCCACGCCGGCCGCGGCGAGTTCGCGCAGCAGAAGTTCGCCGAACATGTCGGGCCCGAACATCCCGACGAACGCCGCGCGTCCACCCAGCCGCGCGACCGCCACCGACACGTTGGCGGGTGCGCCACCCGGGTGCGCGGTGAACACCGGCGCGGCACCGGAAGGCTTGCCGTGGAAATCGATCAGCGCCTCGCCGAAACAGCAGACGGTGTTCATGCGACGCGCGAACCCTCGAGGCCGTAGTAGATGATGTAGAGATAGCAGACCAGCGGCAGCACGTAGGCGTGGTGCACGCCGACGTGGTCGGCCAACGCGCCTTGGGCGAGCGGGATTACCGCGCCGCCCACGATTGCCATCACCAGCAGGCTGGAAACCTTGCCGGTCAGTGGGCCGAACTTCTCGATACCCAGCGTGAAGATGTTGGGGAACATGATCGAGTTGAACAGCCCGATCGCGACCACGCTCCACAACGCGACGTGGCCGAAGGTGAGCATGGTGGTGAGCACCAGCAGCGCGGCCACCGCGGCGTTGAACGCCAGCAGTTTGCGGGTGTCGATGCGCGTCAACAGCGCCGAACCAATGAAGCGCCCCACCATCGCACCGCCCCAGTACAGCGACACGTAGCCGGTGGCGGCGGCTTCACTCATGTTGCCGATGTCGGGCAGCGAGAGGTAGTTGACCATGAAACTGCCGATCGAAACCTCGGCGCCGACGTACACGAAGATCGCCAGCATGCCCAGCCATACGCGGCGCAGCTTCAGCGCATCGGCAAAGCGGTGCTGCGGATCGTCCGCCGCGGCGGTGTTTTCCGGTTGCGGCAGCCGGCACAGCCACACCACGATCGCCAGTGCGAACAGCACGAGCGCGATGCCGATGTAGGGGCCCTGCACCAGGTGCGCCTGCTGCTCCCTGTAGGCGGCTTGCGCGGCGGGCGTGAGTTGGGCCAGTTCCGCCGCGCCCAGCACCGCGGCCGAGAGGATCAGGAAGCCGCCCAGCTTCGGCGCAATCGTGGTGCCCAGCGAGTTCAGCGCCTGGGCAAGGTTCAGCCGTGCCGATGCATAGCGCGCCGCGCCCAAAAGGCTCACGTACGGGTTGGCCGCGACCTGCAACAGCGTGATGCCGCTGGCCAGCACGAAGAACGCGAACAGGAACAGCGGGTACGACGGCGCCTGGGCGGCGGGCAGGAACAGCAGCGCGCCGATGCCGGTGACGACCAGTCCGATGATGATGCTGGCGCGATAGCCCCAGTGCGCCAGCACCTTGCCCGACGGCAGCGACATGATGAAGTACGCGCCGAAGAAGGTGAACTGGACCAGCATCACTTCGGTGTAGTTGAGCGTGAACACCGATTTCAGATGCGGGATCAACACGTCGTTGAACGCCGTGATGAAGCCCCACATGAAGAAGATCGTGGTCATCACCGACAGGGCCACGCGGGTGCCGGTTGCGCGGCCCGATGGTGCCGGCGCGTCCGGCAGGCGTGCGCTCACGGGATCGGGAGTCATTGCGATGGGTTCCTGCGGGATGGGTGCGCGGATGATGACAGCGTTCGCAGCACGTCGACACGCGCGCGCACTTCGGTCGCGTCGGTTTGCCAATGGGCATCACCCATGTCGCCCGGCGCCGGTATCGGCCGATGCATGCGTGTCGGGACGCGCATTTTGGCGGACGCATGGAATTCGTGCGCGCCGGTGGCTTCCGCGATCGCCAGGATGTTTTGCGCGGTGATGCCGCCGCCCGGCATGATCGTGATGCGGTCTTCGGCCCGCACGATCAGCTTGCGGATCAACGGCGCACCGGCCATCGCGTCCGCGGCCTGGCCCGAAGTCAGCAGGCGATCGCAACCGAGCGCCATGATGATGTCGAGTGCGCGTGCCGGATCGCGCGTGAAATCGAACGCGCGGTGGAAGGTTACGGAAATCCCTCGTGCGGCATCCATCAATGCGCGGCAACGCGGCACGTCGACGTCGGCTTCGACGGTCAGCACTCCCATCACCACCCCGGCGCACCCCAGCGATTTGCAGATCCCGATGTCGCGCCGCATCACTTCGCATTCGGAATCGTCGAACACGAAATCGCCGGCGCGCGGACGGATCAGCACGTGGACGGGAATGCGCAAACGTTCGCATGCGATCGCGATGACTGCATGCGACGGCGTCAGACCGCCAAGTTCCAGTGCCGAACACAATTCCACGCGCGCCGCGCCGCCCGCTTCGGCTGCCAGCGCCGAGGCGACCGAATTGGCGGCGACTTCCAGAATGGGACCGCTCATGCGTCCAGCACGCTTCCGGATTTGATCAGCGCGCGCTGGTCCCGCGCATCGCACACGGCATAGGCGAAGCCGGGCTGGATCGCCCACGCACCGACTTCGCCATGCTTGTTCATCGCGAGGAATGCGACCTGGGTCTTGCGTGCGGTTGATGGATGCTTGTGCAGCACGCGCAGGACCGCTTCCTTGCAGGCTTCCGTGGGGCTGCGGCCTTGCCGCATCAGTTCCACCACGAGGAACGAACCCGCGTTGCGGATCACTTCCTCGCCCATGCCGGTGGAGGTCGCCGCGCCGATTTCGCCGTCCACGTACAAGCCTGCGCCGATGATCGGCGAATCGCCCACGCGGCCACGCATCTTCCACGCCGCGCCGCTGGTGGTGCAGGCCCCGGCGAGTTTGCCATTCGCGTCCAGCGCCAGGATGCCGATGGTGTCGTGGTTGTCCTTGCCGATGGGAAAGCCCGCACCGTAATCGCGCACTTCGCTGTTGATCTCCGGCTTGTAGTGCGATGTCTTCAGCCATTCGTGCCAGGCCTTGCCGGCGGCTGGCGTAAGCAGGTTATGCTTCCTGAATCCCTGCGCCAGCGCGAACTGCAGGGCACCCTCGCCGACCAGCAGCACGTGCGGCGTTTGTTCCATCACCCGACGCGCGACCGAGATCGGATGTTCGATGTCTTCGAGGCAGGCCACACCGCCGCAATTGGCCTCGGCATCCATGATGCTGGCGTCCAGCGTGACGTGGCCGTCGCGATCGGGATAACCCCCCAGCCCCACGCTGTGGTTTTTGATGTCCGCTTCGGGAATGCGTGCGCCGGCTTCCACGGCATCGAGCGAGTGGCCGCCCCTGGACAGGATGGCCCACGCGGCCTGATTGGCGGCCACGCCGAAATCCCAGGTCGAGACCACGCGTACCGCGCCCGTCGCGGGCGCATTCGACGTACCCTCGGTGGTGGCGCCCGCGACGGGCGACAGCGCCGCGGCGGCGGCGCCCAGGGCGGCGGTCTTGAGGAAGCGGCGGCGGTTGGTCATGCGAAATCCTTGACGATGGCGGTCGTGGCAACGCGTGGGTGATGCTTGCTTGCGGTTTGCGGTGTTATAAACGCAAAATCCGGTTACGCCAATGGAAAAGATCTTGCGAAGACCGTGATCGCCGATTGCGATTCCGGCGTGGTACTCGGGACTGTAGGTTGGACAGATGCCAGCTCCATCGGCAGAAGCCCGCATTCCGGCGCATTGCGCAGGCGTTCGCATGCAACCGCTCGCCCCGACCGCGGCGATGGTTGACGTGGCTCATTGCCGATTTCCAGGGAGTACGCACATGGTGACACGCAGACGTTTCCTGCAAGGCACGGTGACAGCGGCATTGCTGGGGCGTATCGAGCCGAATGTTGCGTGGGCTTCGATGCGCGACGCCGATCTCCACGACGCGAACGCGGGTGCGGCAGGTGTTTCGCGCTACGTGGACGTGTTCGTCGGTACCGGCGGCCACGGCCACACGTATCCCGGCGCGACGGTGCCGTGGGGCATGGTGCAGCTTTCGCCGGATACCAACGATTTCGGTTGGGACGCATGCTCGGGTTACCACCAGGCCGATGGGTCGATCATGGGGTTTTCGCACACGCATTTGTCCGGCACCGGCGCCAGCGACATGCTGGACGTGCTGGTGATGCCGGCGCAAGGTCCGGTGTTGCTCGACCCCGGTGCGCGCGGACTGCCCGACGAACTTTATTACTCGCGCCATGACGCCGCTGCGCGGGGATCGCACCTCGCAGCCGACGTGGTGGCGCATCCCGGCGAGGGTTATCGGTCGCGCTTCGACAAGGCGTCCGAGCACGCCGTGCCCGGCTACTACAAGGTGCATCTCACCGGTCACGACATCATCGCCGAACTGACCGCGACCGCCCGCGTCGGGCTGCATCGCTACACGTTCAACCGGCAAGGCCCGGCGCATCTGCTGGTGGACCTGGCGCATGGCTATCACGACGAAGCCGGGGCGCCATGCAAGGTCTCCGATGCAACGTTGAGAGTGATCGGCCATGACACGCTGGTCGGCGGCCGGCGCGTGCACCAATGGGCGAACGGCCGCTACATCTTCTTCGCAATGAAACTGTCGCGCCCGTTTGCGCGCGCCGAGCTGTATGCGGAGGACAAGCCCGTGGGCGCCGGCGCGATGGATGTCAGCGGCGATCATCTGAAGGCTGCACTGCATTTCGACGACGCGTCGAAGACACCGCTGCTGGTGAAGGTCGGCATTTCGGCCGTGGATATCGACGGCGCGCTGCGCAACCTCGAAACGGAATTGCCGGACTGGGATTTCGAACGCGTGCAACTCGACGCCGCCGTTGCATGGGAGCGCGAACTCGAGCGCATCAGGATCAAGTCCGGATCGGAAGGCGTACTCAGGACGTTCTACAGCGGGCTCTATCACACGCTGCTGGCGCCGACCCTGTTCAGCGACGTGGATGGCCGCTACCGCGGCATGGACCTGAAGGTGCACACGTTGCCGAAGGGCCAGCACAACTACAGCACCTATTCGCTGTGGGACACCTACCGCGCACTGCATCCTTTGTATACGCTGTTCCAGCCCGACAAGGTGCCCGACCTCGTGCAGGGCCTGGTGCGCAAGGCGAACGAGAGTCCGCAAGGCCCCACGGTATGGCCGCTGCAGGGCGTCGAGACCGGCACCATGATCGGCTACCACTCGATCGTGGTGATCGCCGAGGCGCAGGCGAAAGGCTTCGGCGGCATCGACTACGCGGGCGCGTGGCGTGCCTGTCGCAAGCGCGCCATGGCTGACGATTACCGGGGCCTCAGGTGGTACCGTGAACTCGGCTACATTCCCAGCGACAAGGAAGGCGAGGCGGTCAGCAAGACGCTGGAGTACGCCTACGACGACTGGGCGATGGCGCAATTTGCCGAGGCCCTCGGCAAAGACGCGGACGCGAAGGCCCTGCGCGAACGTTCGCGCAACTACCGCAACGTGTTCGACCGCAAGCTCGGCTTCATGCGCCCCCGCAGCGCGGACGGGAAGTGGCTGGAGCCGTTCGACCCGATCGAAATGGGCCATTCCGACAAGTGGCGCGACTACACCGAATCGAATCCGTGGGTCGCGACCTTTCTCAACCAGCACGATTTGTACGGCTACATGCCGATGTTCGGCAGTGAAGCCGGGTTCGAACGCAAACTCGACGAACTGTTCACCACCGCCTCCACGCTGCCGCCCAATGCGCCGCCGGACATCGCGGGCATGGTCGGCCAGTACGCGCACGGCAACGAGCCGAGCCACCACATCGCGTACCTCTATGCGTACACGGGCTCGCACTGGAAGACGCAATCGCGGGTGCGGATGCTGCTGGAAACCATGTACCGCGCGGCGCCGGATGGCCTCGCCGGCAACGAGGATTGCGGTCAGATGAGCGCGTGGTACGTGCTGGGCGCGCTCGGGCTGTATGCAGTCGATCCGGTCAGCACGAATTGGGTGTTCGGCAGTCCGATGGTCGACCACGCCGATATCGACATCGGCGACGGCCGGAAACTCATCCTGGAAGCGCGCGGCAACGGCAAGGGAAAGCCGTACATCCGGTCGGTGACGTGGAATGGCAAGCCGTGGACGAAAAGCTGGATCGAGCACGCCGAACTGGCAAAAGGCGGCACGCTGGTGTTCGAGATGGGCGACACGCCGAACAAGCAGTTCGGCGCCGCGCCGGAAAATCGGCCGCCGTCGTTTGGGCAACCGGCAAGCGTGCCGGACTAGCGCAAAGTAACCAGTCGTCCTTCCCGGGCTGATCGCATCATGTCCATGGTCACTACGGGGCGGGCCAAAAGCCGGAACCCGACTGCGTTTGCGGGATTGCAAACGCGAACGCCGCAGGCGGCGCACAGCGCGAGCGCCAAGGATGGCGCGAGTCTCGGTTTGGGGAGGGACCGATTCCGGGTTCTGCCCGCACGAAGCCGCGGGCAGCCCGGAATGACAACAAGACGAGATCAGGTATTGCGCGCGCTCTTCTCGATCTCCATTGCCGCGGCGCCGAGCACGCCAAGCTGACCGTGCTCGATCAATCGCACCGGCACCGCGTGCAGGAACTCATGCATCACGCCCTTGTTGAAGAAGCGCGCGCGGAATTCGCTTGCCAGCAGGAAATCGCGGATGAATGGGAGAATGCCGCCAGCGAGATACACGCCGCCGGCCTTGAACATCACCGCGAGGTCACCCGTGAAACTGCCGAGCAGTGCGCAGAACATCGAGAGCGCTTCGCGCGCAAGCGGATCGTCGCCCGTCATCGCCGCCGCGCTGATCGCCGCGGGCGCTTCGTGGATGGCCGCGACAGCTTCGATGTCCGCCAACGCGCGGTACAGGTTCACCAATCCCGGGCCCGAAAGCGCGTGACCGATGTGCACGTAGGCGCGGTCGCGGCCGAGCCGGCGCAGCACCTCGATCTCGCGTTCGTTGCCGGGCGCAAGTGCGACGTGGCCGGCTTCGCTCGGCATCACGATGGGCGCATCGCCGTTGGGCAGCAACACCGCGCAGCCGAGGCCGGTGCCGGGCCCGACCACCACGGTTGGACCCGGCGTGCCCTTGGCGTCGATCACGGCGATGCTGTCACTCGCCGAAAGAAACCGGGTGCCGCAGGCCAGCGCCTCGAAATCGTTGACGATATCGAGCCGGTCCAGCTTCAGCCGCGCGCGCAGTTCGGAAAGCCGCACCGGCCAGCGCAGGTTTTCGGCCACCAAGTCGTCGCCGCGCATGTAACCCGCCACCGCCAGGACGCAGCGCGCGATGTCGTGGCGCAGGCCTGCGTGACGGGCAATGAAATCTTCCAGGATTTCGCCGAGCCCCCGCCACTTCGTGCATTCGTACACGTGTCGCGCCAGCATCTCGAGCGGCGGCTGCGCGACCGCGCGAGCCTGCAGCAAACCGACTCGCGCGTGCGTGCCACCCACGTCCGCGGCCAGCACGAGCGACGTTCGTTCGCCATCATCGCGGCGCAACGAGCGGGTTCGGGTCATTGCAAGGGGTTCGCCGCGCCGCGCAGCCGCTTCATCGAGTTCCATTCGTGGAGTCTATATGCGGACCGACACGGGCAGCGCGGGTTCTGGCGCGGTACGATCGCGCGATATTCCGTTTCCATTTCGCCATCGAGGTCCGCCGCATGCCGTTCGTTCGAGTGTCGCCGATCGTTTGCTCCGCCGTGACTGCGCTGTTGGCGCTGGCGCTTGCGCAACCTGGCGCCGCAGCCACCGACGCGGTGAACCAGGTCGATCCGATGATCGGCACCGGCGGCAACGGCCACACGTTCCCCGGTGCGACCGTGCCGTTCGGGATGATCCAGCTGAGCCCCGATACCGCGATGCCGGATTTCAAGCATGCCTATCCTTGGGCAGCCGGTTACCAGTACGGCGACCACAGCATCCTCGGGTTTTCCGAGACGCATTTTTCCGGCAGCGGGCATTCCGACCTCGGCGACGTGCTGCTGATGCCGGGCATCGGCAAGGTGCAATGGGACGCGGGTGACCCCGGCAAGCCGGGCAGCGGCTATCGCTCCGAGTTCAGCCACGAGGGCGAAGTGGCGCAGCCGGGTTATTACGCGGTGACGCTGGCGACGCCGGGCGTGCGCGTCGAACTCACGGCAAGCCGGCGCGTCGGCTGGCATCGCTACACGTTTCCGAAGAACGGAACGGCGCACGTGCTGCTGGACCTGCGCCCGAGCATCTACGACTATCCGGGCAAGGTGCTGTGGGCGCGCCTGCGCGTGCGCGCGGATGGCACCATCACCGGTTACCGCGAAACGCGCGGCTGGGCACCGGGGCGGCAACTGTGGTTCGCGATCCGGTTTTCGCAGTCAATCACTTCGCACCAACTCGTCAATCGCGAGACCGACATTCCCTACAAGGGCTTCCAGGGACCGGCTGCGAATCCCGCCGGCAACGACGCGATCGCCGGCAAGCAACTGGAAGGCGCGTTCGAATTCGGCAAGCTCGCGAAGCCGCTGCTGGTGAAGGTGGCGATTTCGACCGTGAGCGCCGACAACGCGATCGCCAATCTCGACGCCGACGGCGAGGGTTGGGATTTTGATGCGCGCCGCGCGGCTGCGAAAGAAACCTGGGCCAAGGCGCTGTCGGCGATCGATGTCGAGGCGCCACCCGAAGTCGAGAAGAGTTTTTACACCGCGATGTACCACGCGCTGATCGCGCCGAATCTCGCGATGGACGCCAACGGCGAATACCGCGGGCCGGACCATCAGGTGCACACGGCGAAGGATTTCACCTTCTATTCGAGCTGGTCGCTGTGGGACGTGTATCGCGCCCAGCAGCCGTTGATGGCGTTCATTCAGCCGCCGCAGCGGATCAACGATTTCGTGAATTCGCTGATCGCCGCGCAGCAGGCGAGTCCGTTCGGCATCCTGCCGGTGTGGGCGTACCAGGGCCTCGAAACCTGGTGCATGATCGGTTACCACGCGGTACCGGTGATCGCGAACTTCTACATGCAGGGCTTTCGCGGCTTCGATGCCGACGCGGCGCTGAAGGCGATGGTGGCGAGCGCATCGTATGCGCCGTACGGCGATCTCGGCGACTACATGAAACTCGGCTATGTACCAAGCGACCACGAACCCGAATCGGTCTCCAAGACGCTGGAATACGCCTTCGATGACTGGACGATCGCGCGGATGGCCGAGGCGATGGGCCACAAGGATGTCGCGGCGAAATTCTTCGAACGCGCCGGGAACTGGCGCAACGTGTTCAATCCGGCAACGGGTTTCGCGCAGCCGCGGCTTGCCGACGGCAAGTTCGAAACACCGTTCAATCCCGCGAAGGCGGGGCAGGGCAGCGGCTTCACCGAAGGCAATGCGTGGCAATACTCGTGGTACGAACCGCAGGATGTCGCTGGCCTGATCCATGAACTCGGCGGCGACGCGGGTCTGGTGAAGAAACTGGACGAGGTGTTCGACGCGAAGATCGACCCCAAGACCTTCGCCGGCATCGAGGACGTCACCGGCCTGATCGGCTGGTACGCGCACGGCAACGAACCCAGCCACCACATCGCGTATCTCTACGACTACGCCGGCCAGCCGTGGAGGACGCAGGAGCGGCTGGCCGAGATCATGCACACGCAATACGCGCCGACGCCAACCGGACTTTCCGGCAACGACGACCTCGGCCAGATGTCGGCGTGGTACATATTCACCGCGCTGGGTTTCTACCCGGTCGCGCCGGCCAGCAACCAGTACGTGATCGGCCGGCCGTTCGTGCGTCGTGCGGTCATGCACCTGCCGAACGGCAAGACCTTCACGATCACGACCGATGGGCTCGGCAAGGATCATCCCTACGTCGGCTCGGTCGATTTGAACGGCAAGCCGCTGGCGCGCGATTACCTGATGTATACGGACATCGCGAACGGCGGCACCCTGCACTTCACGATGCAGGCGCAGCCGAACAAGGCCTGGGCCACGCAACCGGCGGACCAGCCCTATTCGATGACGAGTTACTGATCGTCTCGTCCCGGCGTTGCCGAAGAGATGCTCCGGAAGGGAGGGCCGTCGATTGCGTACCCAACCGTTCGGCCGTAATCTTGTGGGCTGGCCGCCGCTGGGCGCGTTCAACAGATGCCGGTGCAGGACCTCCGCGAGCGTGGATTGTATTCCGGCAATGGTTTCCGGCTTTCCCGGAATGAGTCAGTCGTCGCGTCATGCGACACCGGGCGGGGTCGCGGCGCCCTGGTTCGGCGTCGGCATGGTTGACGAGGATCAATGCATCGCGCGGCCTTCCACGCAAGCTTGCGCGGCTGTCTGCACGCGGTCTCGCGCCTGCCTGCGTTTTTTTGCGTTGCGTGCTGTGTTCCCCGATCCGGAACGATCGACATGACCGATTCGACCCTGCCGGCGCCCGTGTGGCGCGACGAGCTGGAAGACGAGTACGCCGCGCTGGCCGCGCGGCTGGAGCCGCTGGTGCCGTGCCTCGAGATTCCGTTGCACCTGCCGTGGATCGACGCGATCAACAAGCTGAAAAAGCAGCGCGGCGCGGTGATCATGGCGCACAGCTACCAGACCCCGGAAATCTTCCATGGCGTGGCCGACGTTACCGGCGATTCGCTGGGCCTCGCCAAGGCCGCGGCCGAATGCGACGCCGACCTGATCGTGTTGTGCGGCGTGCATTTCATGGCCGAGAGCGCCAAGATCCTGGCGCCGGACAAGACCGTGCTGATCCCCGACCTCGAAGCCGGCTGTTCGCTGGCGTCCTCGATCACGGCCGCCGACGTGCGCGCGCTGAAGCGGCAGCACCCGGGCGTGCCGGTTGTCAGCTACGCCAACACCTCGGCGGAAGTGAAGGCCGAATCCGACGCCATCTGCACTTCGGCCAACGCGGTGCAGGTGGTCGAGTCCATGGGTTCGGACAAGGTGATCTTCCTGCCCGACGAGTTCCTGGGCCGCCACGTCGCCAGCCAGACCCGGGTGGAACTGGTGCTGTGGCACGGCCGCTGCGAAGTGCACGAGAAATTCACCGGGAGCGAGGCGCGCCACGCCCGCAAGCAGTTCAACGCCAAGCTGGTGGCGCACCCGGAATGTTCCCCCGAGGTGCTGGCGGAGGCGGACTTCGTCGGCTCCACCACGGCCATGAGCAAGTGGTTGGCGCGCGAACGGCCGGCCCGCGTGGCGATGATCACCGAATGCTCGATGTCGGACAACCTGCGCGCGCAGTTTCCGCAGACCGAATTCATCAAGCCCTGCAACCTGTGCCCGCACATGCAGCGGATCACCTTGCAGAACGTCTACGCCAGCCTGCGTGACCTCAAGCACGCCATCGAGATTCCGGCCGACGTGATCGCGGGTGCGCGCCGCGCGCTCGATCGGATGTTGGCGGTGGGGCGGCGCGAGACGGTGTGAGTCCGGTACCCTCCCCCGTGGTAGTGGTCGGCCGGGGCGTGGCCGGCATGGCGACCGCGCTCGCGGCCGCACCGGCACATGTCGTGCTGTTGTGCCGGGAAACCGTCCCCGCGGGCAGCGCCAGCATGTTGGCGCAGGGTGGCATCGCCGCGGCGATCGGGGCGGGCGACAGCGCGGCCGCGCACGCCGCCGATACGCTGGAAGCGGGTGCGCACCACAACGATCCCGCCGCGGTGGAGTGGTTGTGCGAGTCCGCGCCGGCGACGGTGGTGTGGCTGCAGGCGCAGGGCGTCGCATTCGACCGCGCACCCGATGGCACGCTGCAATTGGGGCGCGAGGGCGGGCACGGCGCCGCCCGCATCGTCCATGCCGGCGGCGACGCCTCGGGGGCGGCAGTGGTACGGGCCTTGCGCGCGCGGACCGATGCCGCCGGGCATGTCGAGCTGCGCGGCGGCGTGGAGGTCGAAGCGCTGCTGTTGCGCGAGGGCCGGGTGGCTGGCGTGCGCACGCGTGATGCAAAGGGCCGCCAGGAAGAAATCGAGGCCGCCGCGGTGGTGCTGGCCACCGGCGGCATCGGTGCGCTGTTTGCGCGCACCAGCAATCCGCCCGGCGCGAATGGCGCCGGCCTGGCACTGGCGATCGCGGCGGGCGCCGACACCCGCGATCTGGAATTCGTGCAGTTCCACCCCACCGCACTGGACGTGGGCGGGCAGTCGCTGCCGCTGCTGACCGAAGCCCTGCGGGGCGCGGGCGCGCACATCATCGACGAGCGTGGCCGCGCGCTCATGCGCGGGTTGCATCCGCTCGCCGATCTTGCGCCACGCGACGTGGTGGCGCGGCGGGTCTGGGAGGTGCAGCGCGCGGGCAGCCGCACGTTGCTGGACGCCACCGGCGTGACCGGCGACTGGAACTTGCGTTTCCCCACCGTGTTGGCGGCGTGCCTTGCGCATGGATGGGACCCCCGGCGCGAGCCGCTGCCGATCACGCCGGCCGCGCATTTTCACATGGGCGGCGTGGCCGCCGACCTGGACGGACGCAGTTCGCTGGCCGGTCTGTACGTGGCCGGGGAAGTCGCCTGCAACGGCGTGCACGGCGCCAATCGCCTCGCCAGCAATTCGTTGCTGGAGGGCATCGCCTGCGGACGGCGCCTGGGTGCGGCGCTGGCCCACGCGTCGGCGCCGCCGGCGCACGGCGCGTTCCGCTGGGCCGAGCTTGGCGCGGGCTTGCCGGAAGCCTCGTTGCCGGCCTTGCGCGATCTGCTGTGGCAGGCTGCCGGCCCGGTTCGCGAAGGCATCGCGTTGCGCGACGCATGGCGCACCGCGCACGCCGCGGCGGCGGCCGGTTGGCAGATGCGCCTGGCCGCCGCACTGCTGCGCGCGGCGCGCCTGCGCCGGCGCAGCCTGGGCGCGCACCACCGTAACGACCGCGCCTGCGCCGCCTGAGCGGAGCGGATTCAGGGGCTGCCGGTACTGCCCGGAATCACGGGTGCGCGTTCTCGGAAGCTTGCAGTCGCTGGTGGATGGCGGCGAGGTGTCGAAGCAGCTCGGCGCGCGTTTCGGCAGCGTAGGGATTCTCGCGCTGGATCGCGGCGAACAGAAGGCCGGCATCGCCGCGCACCGCGGCCAGCATGTTGGCGAGTCCCTGGAACGAGGGTGGCGCCATCGACAAGTCCTCGCCCACACCCATCTCCACCAGCGCCTTGGCAATGAAGAACGCCATGGCATGGGTTTGCGCCATCGTACGGTCGTGGCTGGCCGGATCGCTTTCGATGATTTCGCAACCCAGCCGCGCAAACAGGGAACGGGCGCGCACGCTTGCGGCGGGGTGGCGCGCACTGGGGCACAGCACGACGCGCAGCGGACGTTCGCCGCGCGCCAGGCTCAACGGGCCGAACAGCGGATGCGTGCCGAGGTGCGGGATGGCATCGCCGAGCACCTCGTCCAGCCAGAGGCACGGCTGCTGCTTCACGCTGCCGACGTCGATCAAGGTGTGCCGGGCATCGAGCAGCGGACGAACCTGCCGCAACGCGTCTTGCATGCACGGCACCGGCATCGCCAGCACCACCCAATCGGCGTCGCGGATCGCCGCCGCGGGCGAGGCGGCGGCCAACGCGTCCGGCGGCTGCGCGGCCGGATCAAAAACCCGCACCGCGTAGCCCGCCCGTTGCAGCAGCTGTGCCAGCGCGCCGCCGAAACGGCCGTAGCCGAGGATCGCAAAGCGCTCGTGTTGGAGTGTACGCATGCGCGCGTCCGTTCCGTGGAGCGCTGATTCTGGCAACCTCGGCGGATTGGCGGTTTGATCTCGGACAAACGGGGCGCTGGCCCGCCTGACCAGGCCCAACTTGTGCGATCCGCTCGGCGCGCGCTAACGTTGGCCTTTCCATGCCTGCCGGGGAACCACGATGAACCTTCGTCTTGTCGCCTGCGCGTTCGCGCTGGCCGTCGCATCGGGAGCCGCCATGGCCGCGCAACACCCCTTCAATGCGCACGATCTCGCGATGATGGATCGCGTTTCCGATCCGCACCTTTCGCCGGACGGCAACCAGGTCGCGTTCACGGTGCGCAGCACCGACTGGGATGCCAACAAGGGCGTCAACAGCGTGTGGCTGCTCGATCTCGCGCATCGTGGTGCCGAACCACGCCCGGTCACCGACCCGAAGTTGAACGCCAACAGCCCGGCGTTCTCGCCGGACGGCAAGACGCTGTACTTCCTCGCGACCGAGAAGGATTCGACCCAACTGTGGTCGGCGCCCGTCGCAGGTGGCGCACCCGTGCAGGTGACGCACCTGCCCTTGGACGTCGACAACTTCAGGCTGTCGCCGGACGGCAAGTCGCTGCTGTTCACCGCGCAGATGTTCGAGGATTGCGCGACGCTCGATTGCACGCGCGAAAAGCTCGATGCGCAGAAAAAGGTCAAGGCCACCGGACGCCTGTACCACCGCCTGTTCGTGCGGCATTGGGATACCTGGTCCGACCATCGGCGCGGGCAGTTGTTCGTGATGCCGCTGGATGGTTCATCCAAGCCGGTGCTGTTGACGAAGGGCATCGACGGCGACGTGCCGTCCAAACCGGACGGCAGCAACGCCGAATACGCGTTCTCGCCCGACGGCAAGACCGTGTATTTCGATGTCCGGATCGCGGGCAAGACCGAGCCGTGGTCGACCAACTTCGACGTGTACTCGGTGCCGGTCGACGGTTCCGTGGCGCCGAAGAACCTGACTTCCGCGAACGTGGCGTGGGACGCGTTCCCGCTGCCTTCGCACGACGGCAGGACGCTGTATTACCTCGCGATGAAGGTGCCGGGTTTCGAAGCCGACCGCTTCGGCGTGATGGCGATGGACCTCGCAACCGGCGCGACGCGCGAAATCGATCCGGATTGGGATCGCTCGGCCTCGCCGCTCACGTTGTCGGCCGACGGCAAGACGCTGTACACCGCCGTCGCCGACAACGGCAATGTCGCGTTGTATGCGCTCGACGTGGCCAGCGGCAAGCCGACGAAGCTGTTGAGCGACGGTAGCGTGCTGGGCTTCGACGTGGGCGGCGGCAAGCTCGTCGCCGCGCGCCAGGATTTCAGTCATCCGACCGACTTGTACACGCTGGACGCGCGAGGCAAGCACCTCGCGCAGGTCACGCACTTCAACTCCGCGCGGCTCGCCGACATCGAGTTTTCCAAGGCGACGTGGTTCACCTTCAAGGGTTGGAACGGCGACACCGTGCATGGCTACGTGATGCCGCCGGTGGGCGCCAAGCCCGGCCAGAAATATCCGGTCGCATTCCTGGTGCACGGCGGTCCGCAGGGCGCATGGCCGGATGAATTCCACTACCGTTGGAATCCGCAAACCTATGCGGGTGCCGGCTTCGGCGTGGTCGCAATCAACTTCCACGGCTCGGTCGGTTACGGGCAGGCCTTCACCGACGCGATTTCCGGGCACTGGGGCGATCGTCCGCTGGAAGACCTGCAGAAAGGCTGGGCCGCGGCGCTGAAACAGTTTCCGTATCTCGACGGCAACGATGCCTGCGCGCTGGGCGCAAGCTACGGCGGTTACATGATCTACTGGATGGCTGGCGTGTGGAACCAGCCGTGGAAGTGCATGGTCGACCACGACGGCGTGTTCGATACGCGCATGATGTACTACGCCACCGAGGAGCTGTGGTTCGAGGAACACGAGAACGGTGGCACGCAGTTCGAGCATCCGGAGAACTACGAGAAGTTCAATCCGCTGAACCACGTCAAGGATTGGCGTGTGCCGATGCTGGTGGTGCACTCCAACCACGACTACCGTATCCCGGTGACGCAAGGCCTCGGCGCGTTCACCGCACTGCAGCGGCAAGGCATTCCCAGCGAGTTCCTGAATTTTCCGGACGAGAACCACCTCGTGCTGAAGCCGCAGAACAGCGTGATGTGGCACGAAACGGTGGTCGACTGGCTGAAGCGCTGGACGAAACAGTGAAGAGCAGATTCCGGGTTCCGCGCTTCGCGCGGCCCCGGAATCACGTAGGGAAAAGTACCGCGTCAGCCGCGAAAGGTGTCCAAGCGTGGTTGCGCTGCGCCATGCTCTGAATGACGATCATTTGTCGCCGTCATTCCGGGCCGGCGCGGTTTCATCGCGGCGAAACCCGGAATCTGCCTTTATCCAGTCAAATCAGGCGAAAGACCGCGCCACCGTGTGTTGTCCTTTTCTATCAATGCGATTTTCCACGCGCGCCGCCACTTCTTGAGTTCTTTTTCGCGCTCGATTGCCTCGACCATCGATTCGAACTGTTCGAAAATGAACGAGTTCATGCAACCGGTAGCGCTGACTGAACCTTCGACCGCCTCGCTGCGGTGCTGCCAAATGCGTTTGACGAGGTCAGACGTGACGCCGATGTAGCGTACGCCGCCCGGCTTGCTGGTCAGGACGTAGACCGCGGGGAGCTTCACACCAAATCTCTGGTCGTGGATTGAGAGCAGATTCCGGATCGCCGCTACGTGGCGTCCGGAATGACGATGCAGGCTGTACTACTACGTCATTCCGGGGACGCACGAAGCGCGGAACCTGAAATCGCAGCGGCCGTCGACCGCGCGCGCGGATGCCTCAGTGCGCGCTCGTCATCGGAATCAACCGCCACGCCCACGAATGGTGCTTCGGCCAGCGATCCGGGTTGTGCAGGTAAGGGTGGTCCGGGTAATTGAGCTTCAGTACGTCGGTGGTCTGGTCGGCCAGCTTCTGCTGGCCCAGCAGGTGGTAGCTCTTGGCCATCACGGCCAATGCGTCGGCGACCTGCGGCGCCTGCTGGTAATGCGACACGATGTATTTCGCGCGATCGGCCGAGGCGACGTAGGCCTGCCGCTGCAGGTAGAACTCGGCCACGTTCAGTTCGGCCTGCGCCAGCTGGTTGCGCAGGTAAATCATGCGCTGGCGCGCGTCGACCGCATAACGCGTGTCGGGAAAGCGCGCGACCAGCGTGTTGAAATCATCGAACGATTGCAGCGCATAACCCTGGTCGAACCGCGAAGGATTGATGCCGGTCATCCGCTGCAACGCGGTTTCGGTACGGTCGAAGTTGATCAGCCCGCGCAGGTAGTACGCGTAGGCAATATGCTTGTGGGTCGGGTAGGTCTTGATGAATTCGTTGATGGTGGAGGATGCGTCGTCGGGCTTATCGTCCTTGTACTGCGCGTAGGCCAGTTCGATCTGCGACTGCTCGTTGTACGCGCCGTACGGGAAGCGGGCGATCAGTTTCTGGTACACGGTTTCGGCCGAACCCCAGTTGCCGTCCTGCGACAGGTCGTGCGCGCGCTGGTACAACTGCTCCAGCGTCATGGTGTTCAGGGTGTCGCGCTTGCCGTGGTGGAACAGCGAGCAGGCGCCCACCGCGAACAGCATCGGCATCAGCAGGGCGAATTTGAGGAGCAGCGGTGCGGAGCGTCGGAATGGCATCGGGCAAGTCTTTGCTAACGCAGCAAGGTGGATTCGGCATGATAGCGGAATCCCCATCGGCCATCCGGCGGGGGCGCTGCCATGGCTGAGCTGGAGTCCCGCGTGGAGATACCGCCTGATCTGGCCGGGCAACGGTTCGACCAGATCCTGCCCGTGTTGTTCCCGGGACACTCGCGATCGCACCTGGCGGGCGAGGTCAAGGCCGGACGGATCCGGCTGGACGGCCGCGAAGTGCCGCCGCGCACCCGGGTCGTCGGCGGCGAAACCGTGGCCTGGCAGCGATCCGATGCGCCCGTGCTGGGCGATCGACCCGAGGCCATCGATCTCGACATCGTGTTCGAAGACGACCATCTGCTGGTGCTCGACAAGCCGGCCGGGCTGGTAGTGCATCCCGGGGCGGGCAACCCGGCCGGCACGTTGTTGAACGCGTTGCTGCACCATGACCCGAAACTCGCGCAGATCCCGCGCGCGGGCATCGTCCACCGGCTGGACAAGGACACCTCGGGCCTGCTGGTGGTGGCCCGCTCGCTGCCCGCGCAGACCGCGCTGGTGGCGATGCTGGCCGCACGCGACATCCACCGCCGCTACGTCGCGGTCGTCAACGGCGTGCCGGTCGCGGGCGGCACGGTCGATGCGCCGCTGGATCGCCATCCGACCGATCGCCTGCGTCGCGCGGTGCAGGAAGGCGGGCGCCCGGCGGTCACGCACTACCGCGTGCGCGAAAAGTTTCGCGCGCACGCGTTGCTGCAGTGCGAACTGGAGTCCGGGCGCACCCACCAGATCCGCGTGCACATGGCGCACGCGGGCTGGCCGCTGGTGGGCGATCCCTTGTATGGCCGTGGTCTGAAATTGCCGCGCAGTGCGACGCCGCGTCTGGCCGAGGCGCTGCGCGGCTTCAGGCGCCAGGCCCTGCACGCCGAACACCTGGCCTTCGCCCACCCGGTCACGGGCGAACCGCTGGCATTCGACGCCGAGCCGCCTCGGGATTTCCTCGACCTGCTGGACGCGTTGCGTGAAGATGCCGCGGATGCGGGATACGGGAATTGAATGGACAGGCGACGGCACTATTTTTGCTCGTCATCCCGCCGCAGGCCGGGATCCATTGGCGCTGAATGAAGCACCGCGATGTCGACAAATGTTCGCAAAGGCATCACCGATCATCTCGATGCCTGGATCGTCCCCGACTGGCCCGCGCCACTGGGCGTGCGCGCCGTGACCACGACGCGTGAGGCGCCGGGGCGGGGCTCGCAGTCGCCATTCGGCTTCAATGTCGGCACGCGCGGCGGCGACGATCCTGAAGCCGTTGCGCAGAGCCGCGTTTTCCTTCGCGACGCCTTGCTGTTGCCCTCCGACCCGCGCTGGTTGCGGCAGGTGCACGGTACGCGCGTTGCAGTCGAACCGGCGAAAGACGAACCGGAAGCCGATGCAGCCGTTACCCGCGCGTCCGGCACGGTGCTGGCGATCCAGACCGCCGACTGCTTGCCGGTGTTGTTCTGCAACGATGACGGCAGCGAAATCGGCGCGGCGCACGCGGGCTGGCGCGGCCTGTCGGCGGGCGTTCTGGAAGACACGCTGGCTGCGATGCACGCGCCGCGCGAAAAAGTCCTGGCGTGGCTCGGCCCCGCGATCGCCGCGGAGTCCTACGAAGTGGGCGACGAAGTACGCGATGCTTTCCTCGCGCGCGATCCAGTCGCGGCATCCGCCTTCACTGCGACACGGCCGAATCACTGGCAATGCGATTTGTACGCACTCGCGCGCCAGTGCCTGCGCGCCGCCGGCGTTACCCGCATCTTTGGCGGCGGATTCGATACGTTCACCGATCCGCGCCTGCACTCCTATCGCCGTGACGGCGCGAACAGCGGCCGGATGGCCAGCCTTGTCTGGGTGCGACGGTCATAGCCCGGCGCGTCGGAAGTATTGACATGGCTTGGGCGATCAAGACCGAAGTCGCCGATCCTTTCGCAGCGCACTATGCGTTTCCAGCTCAGAAGACCATGTATGGCGGAAAACGTATTGCCGCCGGCGACGTGGTCTTCATCTTTGCGAGCAAGAACGCGGGTGGATCCGGACTCGTTGCGAAAGGCCTCGTCACTTCGGCCGTCGCGATTCCCGGAAGGCCGGGCGTCGCGCGGCGGACGCCACGGGTGGGCATGGCGGTCGATCGCACGGCGCTCGGCCGGCGACCGCTCGGGCGGAGCCGGCTCAAATTGTTTTCCCGATGGAACGATGGCCGGCCCGAGACCGAAGGCCACTTCAAGCTCTACCGTCAGACGACCCACAAGGTCGTCGGCCTCTCGGATCGGGCCGCGGCGTTTCTCGGCGAATTCTTTGGAGCGGAATGCCGGCGGCGGTACAGGATGCCGTACTCAGCCTTGCCGCCGCAGCAATAACAGCGGCGAGGTCCGCAATACGCTGCGCGTCCCGGCCAGCCCCAGCAGCGCGACCGCGAGCGTCGCCAGCAACGCCGCGATGATCAGCGGCATCCATGGTGGCGTGAACGCGTGGATGCGGAACACCGAGTGCGCGAGCCACGTGCCGGCCAACGCCGCGGCCAGCATCGCGGTGAAGCCGGAGATTGCGCCCAGCATGCCGAATTCGCACAGCGCGGCCATCCGCAACTGGTCGCGGCGCGCGCCCAGCGTGCGCAGCAGCGCGGCCTCGTGGCGGCGTTCCGCAGCGCTCATGGTCAGCGCGGCCGCCAGGACCAGTGCGCCCGCCAGCAGGCTGAAGGCCAGCACCCAGCGCGCGGCTGCGGTTACCTGCGCCACGATCTGGCGCGCGCGATCGAGCAACGCGTCCACGTCGATCATCGACAGATTGGTGAACGCGCGCGAGAACGCCGCGAGTCCCTGCGCGTGACCGGGCGGAAGATGGAAGCTTGCGATCCAGGTGTGCGGCAGCGTCGCCCCATGCGCCGGATCGAGCATCACGAAGAAGTTGACGTTGAAGCGGCTCCAGTCGACTTCGCGGATGCTGGTCAGCGTGGCGTCGATGCGGGTGTCGCCGATCAGGAAGGCCAGCCGGTCGCCGAGATGGAGGTCGAATCGCCGAATCCAGGCCACGTCCAGCGAAACTTCCGCGTTGCGCGCATTTGGCGCAAACCATTGTCCGGCGATGATGCGGTTGGCCGGGGGCAACGCGGTGCTCCACGAAAACCGGACCTGCCGGTCCGCGTCCTGCCGTGCCTCGCGATCGTTGAAAGTCATGCGATCGATGTCCGTGCCGTTGATCGCGACCAGTTTGCCGACCGCGACGGGCATGTCGTTGAAACGTGTGGCGCCGAGTTTCGCCAACGCGTCGTGTACGGGTATGCGCTGCGCATCCTGCACGTTCACCACGAACCAGTTGGGCGTATCCGGCGGCAACTCGCGGCGCCAGTTGTCGAGCAGCGCGGGCGCGACCACGGCAAGCAGCAGCAATGCGGTCAGGCCCAGCGTGATCGCGCAGGACTGCACCAGGCTCAGGGCCCGGCGACGCGCCAGCGCACTAGCCCCCAGCCGCAGCGCCGGATGCAGGCGCGCTAGGAAACGTCGCACCAGCCACAGTACCGCCAGCGTCAACAGCGAGGTCAGCAGCGCGGCGCCCGCGAGCGACGCGGCCAGCACCCCCGCCAGTTTCCAGCTTCCCGTCTGCAGGGCGATCAATCCGAGCGCGACCGCGACGGGCACGAGGTAGAGCAGGTCGAAACGGCGCGGCACGCGCGCGGCGCTCTGGCGGAACACCGCGACCGGCGGCACGGATTTCAGTTTCGCCAGCGGTGGCAGTGCGAAGCCGGCGAGCACCGCGAGCCCGATGCCGGCTGCGGCGAAGGCGGGGCCGAGCGGCAGCGGCGCCTGCTGTGCGGAAGACGGGAGCAAGCCGTGGGCGTAGGCGAACGCTATCGCGGCGAGCCCCAGCGCGATCCCAGCGCCCGCCAGCGCCGCAAGCACGGCGGGCAGCGCCAGCGTCCACGCGAGACTGCCGAACGCGAATCGCGATGACGCACCCAGCGCGCGCAGCAACGCGATTTCGTCGGTCTTGCGACGTGCGTAGCGCTGTGCCGACAACGCCACCGCGATGCCGGCCAGCAGCGCCGCGAGCAGGGCCGCGAGGCGCAGGAACGTGCCCGCGCGATCGAATGCCACCGCGAGTCGCTGCTGCACTTCTTCCGGTGTGACCAGGCGCGCGTCGCTCGGCAGGCGCGCCTTGGCCCACGCGCGATAAGCATCCACGGGGACCACTGCGCCGGCAACCAGCAGGCGGTGTCGGGCGCGGCTGCCGGTGCCGAGCAGGCCCGCGCTCTGCGCATCGGCCAGTGCCATCACCGCGCGCGGCGCCAGCGCAACGAGATCGCCGCCACCGGGTTGTTGCACGATTTGTCCGGCGACCACGAGACGCATGCCGCCGACCTGCACGCGCTGGCCGGGTTGGAGGTCGAGTGCGACCAATGCGCGATGGTCGAGATACACCGAACCCGCAGGGGGCGCGTGCATCGATCGCTCGCCGCCACCGCCGCCCGCGATGACCAGCTTCCCGCGCAGCGGCCATGCCGCGTCGGCTGCTACCACCTGCAGCAACTGGCTGCGTTCGTTGGCGAACGCGACGCTCGGGAATTCGGCAAGCGCGCTGGTGCGCAGGTTGAGCGCCTGCGCATGCCGAACGAATCCGGCGGGCAGTGGCGCGGCGGCGTTGATGCCGAGGTCGCCGCCAATCAATTCCGCTGCGCTCATCACGACGGCGCGTTGCACGCGCGCGGCGAGCGTCGCCACCGCGCCCAGCACCACCACCGACAGCAGCAGCGCACCCATCAGGGTGCGCAATTCCGGCAGCCGCCATTCGCGCCGGAGCGTCCGCAGCGCGTGACGCGGGCCGCTCATCCGGCCAGTCATGCGGAATGTCATGCCGCGTGCGCCCGGACGCGGCCGTCGGCGAGGTCGAGGATGCGCGCACAACGTCCCGCCAGCGCCGGATCGTGCGTCACGACGATCAGTGTCGTGTGATGCTCGCGATTCAACGCGAACAGCAGGTCGGCGATCGCGTCGCGGCTGGTGTGGTCGAGGTTGCCGGTGGGTTCGTCGGCGAACAGGATGCGCGGCTCGTGCACGAACGCGCGCGCGATCGCGACACGCTGCTGTTCGCCGCCGGAGAGCTGCCGCGGGTAGTGCGCGCGGCGCGGTTCCAGGCCCACGGCGGCCAGCGCCTGGCGCGCCCGCGATGCCGCATCGGGCGTCGCGTCCAGCTCCAGCGGCAGCATCACGTTTTCCTCGGCGGTCAGCGCGGGCAACAAATGAAAGGACTGAAACACGAAGCCGACCAGCTTCAGCCGCAAGCGCGCGCGCGCTTCCTCGTCCAGGGTCTCGAGCGCGTGGCCGTCGAGCAGCACGCTGCCATGGCTGGGCAGGTCCAGCCCGGCCAGCAGCCCGAGCAACGTGGTTTTGCCCGAACCCGAGGCGCCGGTGATCGCCACGGTTTCCCCGGCATTCACATCAAGGCTGACATCGTCAAGAATATCGAGCCGGCCCGTCGGCCCCTCGACGTGCTTGCCGATTCCCCGTGCGGAAATGAGCGCCATGCCTGCCCGACTGTCATCCGTCCTGCCGTTGTCCATCTTGTGGTGCCTTGTCGTATGGGTGGCGGTGCCGGTGGCGCAGGCCGCGCCACCGCGCACGGTCCTGCTCGTGGGCGACTCGTTGTCCGCCGCCCACAACATCGAGGTTGGCACGTCCTGGCCGGCGTTGCTGCAAAAGCGCCTTGCCGATATGCGTCCGCCGCGCGTGCTCGTCAATGCCAGCATCAGCGGCGAGACCACCGCGTCGGCCGTTGCGCGTTTGCCGGCGCTGCTGAAGCGCTACAGACCCGGCATCGTGATCCTGGAGCTCGGGGGCAATGATGGCCTGCGCGGGTTGCCGCTGTCCGAAATCCGCACCAATCTTTCGCAGATGGTCGAGGAGGCGCAGGACAGCGGTGCGCGCGTGCTGCTGCTCGGGATCGAACTGCCGATCAACTACGGCCCGCAGTACCGTACCGGACTGCGTGAGATCTACGCCGGGCTCGCGCGCGCCGGTCGCGTGCCGCTGGTACCGTTCCTGCTCGACGGCATCGCGCTCGATCCCAGACTGATGCAGCCGGACGGTCTGCATCCCACTGCGGCGGCGCAACCGCGGGTGCTGGCGAACATCTGGCCCGTGCTCGCGCCCATGCTGACCACGGGGCAATAGCCTTCGATGCACGGACACGTTTTTCGTATCGGCGCGGCTTGCTCGGTCCGCCGGTGCCAGAATCGGGCGATCATGCGGGACGCCGTGCCTCGACAAGCACTCGAACCTTGCAGGTCGGTGTCGCGGCGGGGCGACACCTCGCACGTGCCTTCGGGCTGGCCCTCGATCATCCCAGGGGGTGAAAAAAACAACCCCCATCAGGGGGTTGTTGGAATCAAGGGGAGCGTGCCGTCAGGTCATGCGCCGGCGCAAGCCAAGGAAGCAGCCGATCATCATCACACCGACTCCGAACACGCCCAGGCCAGCCGGTTCCGGGACGCCGATGGGCGGCGTGTTGGTGCAGACACCGCTGCCGTTCGCGCCGCGGCCATCACCGCTCACGATCCAGCCGCTGCATCCTCCGGTGAGGCCCTGCACGTGCGCCACCGACCACCACCCGCTGCCGTTGGCCGCGAAGGGATTGCCGGTCAAGGCCTGCGTGAACGTCAGCGTATACACCGCCACGTCGGCTCCATCGAACCGGTTGCCGGAAGACCAGCCGAAGGCCATGTTGAATGTGCCGGGCACCAGACCGGCGCTGTAGCTGCCGCCGAACAGGGCGTTGTTGTCCGCGCAGACCCCGGACGTGCAAGAAATCGAGGCAAGCGATGGGCCGAGATAAAACGCCCAGCCAACGTTTGCATCGCTGCTGCCCAGACCCTGCAGGAAATCCGAGGCGCCGAGGTTGGAAGTGAGCGTGAGTGTGCCGGTGGACTCGCCCCTGGTGGAGGCGAAAGTGGCCGTCAGCCAAGGCGCCGTCCCGTCGGGCGTATTGCCGGCAAACACGGTGTCGAGTTCGATCGTGGCCGAGATCGGGATCGGACCGGGGGTACCGCCGCAATCCGGATGAACCTGGCCGAGGGGCACCGCGAAGAGACAGGCATGTGCAGGTGCCACCACACCAAGCGCGAGAACCATCATGAACATCATGAAAACCGAAAACTTCTTCATTGATCTGCTCCGTAAGGTCTTGGGCGTCGCCGCCTCCCCGGACTACGGCCGTACAGGCGGCCCTCACCGCCTGAGCGCACCAATGGTGGCAATTTCCATGCCATGATCTATCTATTTGATTATGCGGATGATTTTCTCGTTTTCGGGTGATGTTTCGATCGGTTGTGTAAAGTTGTTCGACAGTTGGAGGGTTTCTCCCTTTCCATGGGCGCCTCAATGCAGCTTTTTTCCCGCACTGTTCCTGAGGGAGGCTATAACCCACAAAAAGCGCAAAGTTTGTGGACAGTCCGTCCCATCAGTCGTCATCCCGGCCAAAGCCGGGAGGCGCGCCGCACAAAGGCTGTTCTTCGGCGGATGGCCGAGGACAAGCAACCATTCGTGGACGCCATCCATGGCCTTCGCGCGGCTGCGCTAAGCCGTGCCCGCGGAAAGCGCCGCGAGGAACGCGCGCCGCCACGCCCCGATGTCGTGCTTCGACACGCGCTCGAACATCGCGGCCCAGCGCTCGCGCCGTTCCGGCAGGGGCATCATCAAGGCCTGTTCGATGCCCTCGACCAGGCCTTCGGGATCATACGGATTCACCAGGATCGCCTGCTCCAGTTCGCCCGCGGCGCCGGCGAATTGCGACAACACCAGCACGCCGGGGTCGTCGGCGGGCTGCGCGGCCACGAATTCCTTGGCGACCAGGTTCATGCCGTCGCGCAGCGGCGTGATCAACCCGAGTTGCGCGATGCGGTAGAAGCCCGCCAGGGTGGCCTGCGCGAAACTGCGGTTCACGTAGCGGATCGGCACCCAGTCGGGATCGGCGTAGCGCCCGTTGATGGCGCCAGCCGAGCGCTCCAGCCGCGAGCGCAGTTCGCGGTATTCCGGCACTTCCTCGCGCGAGGGTGGGGCGATCTGCAGGAACGAAACCCGCGAGCGCCATTCGTGGTGTTCCGCGAGGAAGCGTCCGAACGCCTCGAAGCGGCGCGGCAGGCCCTTGGAGTAATCCAGCCGGTCCACGCCGATCGCGAGCTGGCGGTCGTTGAGGCTGGCGCGCAGCTTGCGTACCGTGGAATTGTTGACGGCGTATCGCGACTGGCGCGCGACCTCGGCGGTGTCGATGCTGATCGGGAAGGGTGCAATGTGCGTGTGCTGCCCGCCCAGTTCCACGACGTCGCGCGAACGAGTCGCGCCCAGCCTGCGTGCAAAGTAGTCGAACAGCGCGCGGGCATCGTCGCGGTTCTGCACGCCCACCAGGTCGTACGCGTTCAGGGTAGCGATCAGTTCCCTGTGGCAGGGCAGGTTGATCAACAGCTCCGGCGGCGGCAACGGAATGTGCAGGAAAAAGCCGATGCGCGCCCCGATGCCGAGTTCGCGCAATTCCGCGGCCAGCGGAATCAGGTGGTAATCGTGGACCCAGATGCGGTCGTCGTCGCGCAGCAGCGGCGCGAGCTTTTCCGCGAACAGCTTGTTGACCTCGCGGTAGCCGGCGTATTGCGTGCGGCTGTACTGCATTACCGTGGGCTGGAAGTGCAGCAGGGGCCACAGGGTGCGGTTGGCGAACCCGAGGTAGTAGGTTTCGTATTCCTCGCGCGTCAGGTCCAGCAGCGCGTAGTCGGTGTTGCCGGCCGATTCGCGGTGCAGCCTGCGCTCGTCGGGCGCGACGCGCTTGCCGCTCCAGCCGAACCACAGGCCGCCATGTTCCTTCAGCGCGGCGCGCATGGCCGCGGCGAGCCCGCCGGCGCGGGTTTCCCGCGGCAGCGCCACGCGGTTGGATACGACGACCAGGCGGCTCATACCAGGTCGCTCCATGTCGTGGACAGGCCGCGCGCGGCGTTGATCAGGCCGACCATCGAATAGGTCTGCGGGAAATTGCCCCACAGCTCGCCGGTCTTCGGATCGTAGTCTTCCGACAACAGTCCAAGCGGATTGCGGATCGCCAGCAGTTTCTCGAAGAATTTGCGTGCCTCGTCCTTGCGGCCGATCGCGATCAGCGCCTCCACGTACCAGAAGTTGCAGACCAGGAAGCTGGTCTCGGGCGCACCGAAATCATCCGGGTGCGCATAGCGCATCAGGAAGCCGTTGCGCATCAGGGTCTTGCCGACCGCATCCACGGTCTTGACGAAGCGCGGGTCGTCGGCGTCGACGAAACGCAGGCCCTCCAGCAGCAACAGGCTCGCGTCGAGCTGGTCGCTGCCGAACGATTCCACGAAGTAACCGTTCTTGTGCACCCCATGCCGCAGGATCTTGCGCCGGATGCGGTCGGCGCGCTTGCGCCAGAACCCAACGCGGTCGTCCAGCCCCAGCCACTTGCCGATATTGGCGAGCCGGTCGCAGGCCACCCAGCACATCACGGCCGAATAGGTGTGCACGGACGTGCGCCCGCGCAATTCCCACAGCCCCGCATCGGGCTTGTCGTGCAGGCGCCACGCCGCTTCGCCGCAGCGTTCGAGCCGGCGATATTCGGTTTCGCCTGCGATCCGCACCAGCCGCTGGTCGCAGAACATCTGCGTGGCCGCCAGCACCACGCTGCCGTAGATGTCGTTCTGCTGCTGCTTCCAGGCTTCGTTGCCGACCCGCACCGGGCCCATGCCGCGGTAGCCGGCCAGCGTCGCTTCCTCGCGCTCGGGCAATTCGTCCTGGAAATGGATGCCGTACACCGGCGTCATCTTGCCGTTTTCCTTGACCGCAAGATTGAAGATGTAGCGCACGTATTCCTCCATCGTGCGCGTGGCGCTCAATCGATTCAGCGCACGTACCGACAGCGCGGCATCGCGCGGCCAGCAGTAACGGTAGTCCCAGGTGCGCACGGTGTCGGGCGCTTCCGGAATCGAAGTGGTCATCGCCGCGGTAATCGCACCGGTGCCTTCGTATTGGCAAAGCTTCAACGTGATCGCGGCGCGGATCACCGCCTCTTGCCACTCGGCCGGGATCGAGAGATAGCGCGACCATTCGTGCCAGTAATCCACCGTCGAATCCAGCGCCTCGTTGTAGAAGCGCGCGGCCGATTCGTGCAGTGTTTCGTCGGTGCCCAGCACGATGTGCACGTCGCGGTCGAGCAGGAACGGCAGGCCGTCCCGCAGCATCGGCAGTTGCGTGTCGGTGGTGGCGCGCAGCACCAGCGGATCGAGCAGGTAACGCACGTGGTTGGAGCCGAAAGTCATTTCCGGCTTGCGCGCGCCGTAACCGGTCAGCGGCTTCAGCCGCAGTGCGATCCGCGGCGCGCCCGACAATGGCCGCACGCGCCGCAGGATCTGCATCGGATGGAAGGTGCGCCCGTGCTGCTTGTAGCGGGGCGCGAAATCGGTGATCTCGACCTGTGCGCCGTCCTTCGCGGTAAGCGTGGTCACCAGCACCGCGGTGTTGTCGGCGTAACGCTGGTGGAAGCTGGCCTCGTTTTCCAGTTGGACGTCAAAAATGCCTGCATCCGAAAATCGCGGCGACAGCAGCGAGCAGAACACCGGATCGCCATCGAATGCCGGCACGCAGTGCCACACGATGCAGCCGCGCGCATCGATCAGCGCATTGACGGTGCCGTTGCCGATGATGCCGAGATCGAGGTTGGCGCGCCGGTCGGGATCGGTCGGCTTGCGCTTGGGCGTCCGGCTGGCCGGTCCGCGCAGCGGCCTTGCCGGCTGCACGCGTGATGTTGCCGGTTTCGGTTTGGATTTTTTCGCGGTGGTGGTTTTGGCAGTCAACGGTTGCCTCCTGGTTGTGGGCCTTCGCATCCGCGCGCTCCGGCCGTGCCCGCGAATGCGTGTCGGGAATCGGACGAGGCGGCGAAGGCCGGTCCGGTTTGGCCGATTCGCGGACGCCGGCGGGTTCATGGCGCCGTCGCCAGTCCGTGCAGCCATGCGCGCACCGCGGCTGGATCCTCCAGCGCGCAGCGTGCCTCGGTCGGACGGCGCGCGCCGACGATCACGCTGACACCGCCGCTTGCGTTGACGTGCCGGAACGCGTGCTCGTCGGTCAGATCGTCGCCCAGCATCCACGGCGTGCGGCCCCGAAACGGTGCCTCCTGCATCAGCGTCGCAAGTGCAAGGCCCTTGTCCACGCCCGCGGGCTTCAGTTCGATCACGTGATCGCCCTCCTGCAGCACGTGGCTTTCGCCGACATCCTGCAGCAACACTTCCGCGATGCGTTCGGCGGCCTCCCGCGCGGCCGGCGCGCGGCGGTAGTGCAGCGCCAGCGCAAGCCGCTTGTCTTCGAGCAGCACGCCGCGTACTGCCGACACCAGTTCGGCCGCGCGCGCCCGCGCTTGCGCGAAGGTGGCGGCGTTGCCGGTCGTGTGCACGGTGCCGTCCGGCGAGCGCAGTTGCGCGCCGTGCAACCCGGCGGCGGCACGCGCGTGCCAGTCGAACAGCCTGTCCAGTTGCGCGAGCGGGCGGCCACTGAGCAACGCCAGCGCGCCGTCGAGGCGTGCGTGGACGCGCGCGAGATCATCGTGCAGCCGTGCGTCGACTTCCACGTGGTCCGGTTGCTGGGCCAAATCCAGCAGCGTGCCGTCGACATCCAGGAACAGCGCCCCGTTATTGGTCGGTGCCGACGGCCACGGTCGTGGCGATTCGCGGCCAGTCATCCGGTCATCCTAGATGGTCGCGCGTCATGGTGACGTTGACGCGACCCGGCGACCCTGTGCGCGCGGGGTTTCCGTCAGCGGAACTCGAACAATTCGTAGCGCAGATTGCCGGCCGGGATGCCGTTGGCCGCGAGCCTGGCGCGCACGCTCGCGAGCAGGCCTTTCGGTCCGCAGAACGCGACGTCTACCGCAGCCGGCCCATACTCGCGGCACAGGGCGGCGAAGCGCTCGGCGAAAGCCGGATCGCCCGGGCCGGCGGCCACGCCGACGAGTTCGACGCCGCGTGCGGCTGCCATGGCCTCCAGCACCGGCATTTCCGGGAACGCGCGCGCCGGGCTGTGGAAGTAGAACAGCGTGACCTTGTCGAAACCGCCCGCGGCCCGGTCCTGCAGCCACGCGATGAACGGCGAGATGCCGACGCCGCCGCCGATCCAGACCTCGCACGGCGCATCGGGACGGCGGGCGAAGCGGCCATAGGGCGCGAACACGTCGGCACGCATGCCGGGGCGGACCTGCGCCACCAGCCGGGTGGTGAAGTCGCCCAAGGCGCGGATCACGAAGTCGACCCGGCCGTCGCCGCCACTGCCTGAGGCGATGGTGAACGGGTGGGGCTCGCGCAGACCTTGCTCGTTCATGCGCAGGAAACCGAATTGCCCCGGCACGAAGCGAACCGGATGCGCCACTGGCGACAACTGGATGTGCGCTGCCGCCTTCCCGGGGTGGATCGCCACGACTTCGTATTCGGCTTGGCGCGCGAACAGGTGGTACAGCAGCAACTTGTACAGCGCCCCCGCCGCGCCCAGCACCGACCACGCCGCCAGCCAAATCCCGGTGGCGCTCGCCAGCCGGATCGGCGACCGGAAGCTCAGCCAGTGCAGGACCACCACGAGGAACAGCGGGCCGGAGAGCCGGTGCCACCAGCGCCAGGTCGAGTACGGGATATTGCGATTGAGGGCGAGCAGGACGATCAGGCCCAGTGCAACGTACGACAACTGCCGCACGAAGCGGGTCCACGGGCCCGGCAGCGCCAGGATGGGCGCCACGCTCCAGCTTTCGGCACCGGCCTTGAACAGGAAGTGCCCGGTGGCGAAGGCCAGTGCCCAGATACCCAGCCACTTGTGGGTTGCGTAGACCCGGTCGAGGCCGCCGAAGGCGTGTTCGATCCAGCCCCAGCGGGAGGCGAGCAGGGCGGCGGCAGCCATCAGCGTCAGTGCCGCCACGCCCGCGGCCAGGCTGAGTCCGCCGGTCCCGAAGCGGGTGCCGGCAGGCAGTTCCCACAGGGTCAGCACCATTGCCGGCGCCACCAGGGTCGATACCGCCTGCCATGTCTTGATCGTCATTGCCGCTGCCCAACAAACGACCAGCGGGCATGGTAGCCGCCCGGGTTGTATTGTGCGCGTGCGGTCCGCATTTTCCCGGGACCGCCGGAGTTGCCCGGCTCGAACATGGAGATTGCGTCCATGCGCATGGACAAGCTCACCTCGCGCTTCCAGCAGGCGCTGGCCGACGCGCAATCGCTGGCGGTCGGGCGCGACCACAACATGCTGGAACCCGCGCACCTCATGGCCGCGCTGCTCGACCAGCAGGGCGGTTCGACCGCGCCGATGCTCGCGCAGGCCGGTGTCAACGTGCCGCTGCTGCGGCAGCGCGCGGGCGAAATCCTGGAGCGGATGCCGAGCGTCAAGGGCCAGGAAGGCAACATCAATGTCTCGAACGAATTGAACCGTCTGCTCAACCTCACCGACAAGCTGGCCCAGCAGCGCGGCGACCAGTTCATCGCGTCGGAACTGTTCGTGCTGGCGTCGCTCGACGACAAGGGTGACCTCGGCCGCGCGTTGCAGGCCGCCGGCGCGAACAAGCAGAACATCGAAGCCGCGATCGACAAGCTGCGTGGCGGCGAAAAGGTGCAATCGGAAGGCGCCGAGGACCAGCGCCAGGCGCTGGAGAAATACACCATCGACATGACCGCGCGCGCCGAGACCGGCAAGCTCGACCCGGTGATCGGACGCGACGAGGAAATCCGCCGCGTGGTGCAGGTGCTGTCGCGCCGCACCAAGAACAACCCCGTGCTGATCGGCGAGCCCGGCGTCGGCAAGACCGCAATCGTGGAGGGCCTGGCCCAGCGCATCGTCAAGGACGAAGTTCCCGAGGGACTCAAGAACAAGCGCCTGCTGGCACTCGACATGGGCGCGCTGATCGCGGGCGCGAAGTTCCGCGGCGAGTTCGAGGAACGCCTGAAGGGCGTGTTGAGCGATCTGTCCAAACAGGAAGGCCAGATCATCCTGTTCATCGACGAGCTGCACACCATGGTCGGCGCCGGCAAGGCCGAGGGTGCGATGGACGCCGGCAACATGCTGAAGCCGGCGCTGGCCCGCGGCGAGCTGCACTGCATCGGCGCCACCACCCTGGACGAATACCGCAAGTACATCGAAAAAGATGCCGCGCTGGAACGGCGTTTCCAGAAGGTGTTCGTGGGCGAGCCGACGGTGGAGGACACCATCGCGATCCTGCGCGGTCTGAAGGAGCGCTACGCCGTGCACCACGGGGTCGAGATCACCGACCCCGCGATCGTCGCGGCGGCCACGCTGTCCAACCGCTACATCACCGATCGCCAGTTGCCGGACAAGGCCATCGACCTGATGGACGAGGCGGCCAGCCGCATCCGCATGGAAATCGATTCCAAGCCGGAGGAACTCGATCGCCTGGAACGCCGGTTGATCCAGTTGAAGATCCAGCGCGAGATGCTGAAGAAGGAAAAGGATCCGGAATCGAAGAAGCGGCTCGCCGATCTCGAAGGCGACATCGAGAGGATCGAGCGCGAGTTCTCCGACTTGAACGAGGTGTGGAAGTCGGAGAAGGCGACGCTGCAGGGTGACGCGAAGATCAAGGAAGAAATCGAGAAGGCGCACCACGAGCTGGAGGCGGCGCAGCGCCGGCAGGATTACGCGCGGATGAGCGAAATCCAGTACGGCCAGTTGCCCGCGCTGGAAAAGCAGCTTGCGGCGGCGCAGAACACCGAACAACGCGAGTTCAAGCTGGTCAAGGACAAGGTCACCGCCGAGGAAATCGCCGAAGTGGTGTCGCGCTGGACCGGCATCCCGGTCTCGAAGATGCTGGAAGGCGAGCGCGAAAAACTGCTGCAGATGGAATCGGCGCTGCACAAGAACGTGATCGGCCAGGACGAGGCGGTGCGCGCCGTCAGCGACGCGATCCGCCGCGCGCGCGCCGGGCTGTCCGATCCGAACCGCCCGTACGGTTCGTTCCTGTTCCTCGGTCCCACCGGCGTCGGCAAGACCGAGCTGTGCAAGGCGCTGGCCGGCTTCCTGTTCGACACCACCGAAGCGATGATCCGCATCGACATGTCGGAGTTCATGGAGAAACACTCGGTCGCGCGCCTGATCGGAGCACCGCCGGGCTATGTCGGTTACGAAGAGGGTGGCTATCTCACCGAGGCCGTGCGCCGGCGCCCGTACAGCGTGATCCTGCTGGACGAAGTCGAGAAAGCGCACCCCGACGTGTTCAACATCCTGCTGCAGGTGCTGGATGACGGGCGGCTCACCGATGGCCAGGGTCGCACGGTGGACTTTCGCAACACCGTGATCGTGATGACGTCCAACCTTGGCTCGCAGCAGATCCAGGAAATCGCGACCTCGGGCATCGACGAGGATTCACCCGAGGCCTACACCCAGATGAAGGCCGCGGTGATGGGCGTGGTGCAGGCGCATTTCCGGCCCGAATTCATCAACCGCCTCGACGAGATCGTGGTGTTCCACCCACTCGACAAGGCGCAGATCCGCGAGATCGCGCGGCTGCAGACGCAGTACCTGGCGAAGCGCCTGCAGGAACGCCAGATCGATCTGGAGATTTCCGACGGCGCGCTGGTGCTGCTCGGCAACGTCGGTTTCGATCCGGTCTATGGCGCGCGGCCGCTCAAGCGCGCGATCCAGACCCAGCTCGAAAATCCACTGGCGACCAAGATCCTTGCCGGCGAATTCGCCGGTGGCGACACCATCGAGGTGGAAGCCGAAGGCGGCAAGCTCGCGTTCCGCAAGCACTGAGGCTCGATTCGGGGGCAGTCCCTACGGGATCGGCCGCCTGGGTCCCTTTCACGCCAACCGAACCGGCACTTGTCCGCCGGCGCAGAAAGATTATGCTGGCGTCGATCAAGACCGGCGCCGATGCGCGCGGCTGCCGGGAGGTGGATATGTTCCGGGCACGTCGGGCCATCCTGGTTGCGTTGTACGTGATGGGCACGTCGGCGGCTTCGGCCGCACTGCAGCACGAACATCCCGTGACGATGGCGCGGGAGGGCATGATCGGCCGCGCGCACTTCCTGGTCTCGTGCCGTGGAGAGCAGCAGGCGTTCGATCAGGCCACGACGCTGTTGCATTCGTTCTGGTATGAGAAGGCGGAAGCCGCGTTTGCGGGGATCGCCGAGCGCGATCCGGACTGCGCGATGGCATGGTGGGGACAGGCCCTCAGCCTCTGGCATCCATTGTGGCCGGATCGGCCTGACAACGAAGTGCTGGCGCGTGGCCGCGCCTTGCTTGCGCAGGCCCATGGCGCGAATCAACAGACGCAACAGGAAGCGGCGTGGCTGGGTGCGCTTGCGGCGTTTTACGCGGCTGATGGTTCGGCCGACTACCGGCAACGCGTGCTGGCTTACGAGCGGGCGATGGCGAGGGTTCACGCCGACTCGCCGCGCGAACCCGAGGCCGCGGCGTTCTACGCGCTTGCACTGCTGGCCAGCGCGCAGGCTGCGCCCCCTGACAAATCGCATGCCCGTGAGCGCAAGGCTGCTGACTTGTTGAACCAAGTGCTGGCCGTCCATCCGGATCATCCGGGCGCGCTGCATTACCTGATCCATGCCTACGATTCGCCGCCGCTGGCGACGTATGCGTTGGGCGCGGCGCGTCGCTATGCGCAAATCGCACCGGCGGTGCCGCATGCGCAGCACATGCCTTCGCACATCTTCACGCGGCTCGGGCTGTGGGACGAGTCGATTGCTTCGAATCGCGGCGCCGAAAGCGCGGCCAAGCACTTTGCCGCGGAAATGCACCTGCCCGGGGCGTGGGACGAGCAGTTGCACGCGATGGACTACCTCGGATACGCCTATCTGCAGCTCGCACGGGATCAGGATGCCCGAGCGGTGCAGGACGAACTGCTCGCGATTCCCGTCACGAGTCCGGCGAATTTCAAGGTTGCCTACGCCTATGCGGCCATCCCCGCACGCTACGCGATCGAGCGTCGGCAGTGGCGCGAAGCCGCCGAGTTGAACATGCACCATCGGGATTTTCCGTGGACACGTTTCCCGTCAGCGCAGGCAATCACCGAGTTCGCGCGCGCGCTCGGTGCCGCGCGCAGTGGCGACATGCCGCGTGCGATGCGGGCCGTGAAGCGGCTTGCGTCGCTGGAGGGCACCTTGCGGGAATCGGGCGATACGTATTGGGCAACCCAGGTCGAAATACAGCGGTTGGCGGCGCAGGCCTGGCTGGCGCATGCGCAAGGCAGGCACAGCGAAGCGCTGGTCGCGATGCGGCAGGCTGCCGATCTCGAAGATGCCTCGGAAAAGCGACCGGTGACCCCCGGACCGATCGTCCCGGCGCGCGAGTTGCTGGGGGATCTGTTGCTGGAACTCGATCGGCCCGGCGAGGCGCTCGATGCCTATCGCGTTGCGCTGACCGAATCGCCCAACCGCTTCAACAGCCTGGCGGGAGCCCTCTGCGCGGCGCGCCGGTCGGGCGAGCAGAACATCGCGCGGCGCTACGCCGGGCAATTGCCGCGGGCGACCGCGGATTCCAGGGACCGCCGGCCGACGGTCGAATTGGCGCACGACACGGCGACGCGCACCTGCGATCGGTGACGAACACGCTGCCGATGCCGCCGTTGCCGGCGGCGCCGGTGCAGATCGGCTGACGAACTCGTTGGCGGCGACACCTTCAAGCTCGACGCCGAAGGCGGCAAGCTCCTGTTCCGCAAGCACTGGTCGCGCACAGGCGCGCTCCTTCAAGAACCACTTGCCTCGACACGCTCTTGCAGGAGCCTGCCCGCAGGGGCCGGTGGGGCCGCGCTTGCGGGGATGCGACAGGCCGCGCGCAGGCGCGCTCCTGCAAAGGACCTTGCAGGAGCGGCCCGCTGGCGACGGGTGCCGCGGGACGAACCTACCAGCGGTACGACGCGCTCGCGTACCAGTACGAACCGTTGAACCCGAACGGCGACGTCAACGGGTAGTCGATGATGCCGTGGTAGTTGTTGGCGTCGTTGTTCTTCTCGGGGTATTCATTGGTGATGTTGTTGCCGCCCAGGGTGAAGTCCCAGCGATCCAGCGCGTAGCTGATGGACGCATCCAGCAGCATGCGCGATCCATAAGTCTGGTCGCCGGATGGCGACCCACCCAGTGATTCCCACTGCCCGTAGCGCGTCAATTGCCCGTGCAGGGTCCAGTTGGCGATGCCCCAGTCGGCCGCGAAGAACGCCTTGCTGCGCGGCGTGCCCACGGTGATGCGGCCCTGTTCGGCACGGTCGATGATCGGCAGCACCAGCCCGGCAAGGCCCAGTTGTGGTGGGTTCGGCTTGATCGAACGGATGTCGGTCTTGTTCCAGTTGAGGCCGCCGGTGAGCTTCAGCGACGAGCCTTGCAGCTGGATCGGCCAGGTGCCGATCAGGTCCGCGCCGCGCGTGCGGGTGTCGACCGCGTTGGTGAAGAAGCGGCCGCCGCTCACGAACGGGATGCCCACCGAGGTCAGGTAATCCTGCACCGCGGTGCCGACGAGGTTGCCCGAGAGGATGATGCGGTCGTCGATGTCGACCTGGTACAGGTCCAGCGTGACATACGGGCCCACGGTGGGCGTGAGCACCAGGCCGATGCTGTAGTTGCGCGCCTTCTCGGGCTTCAGCGGTTGTGCGCCGAGCGCGGCCGCCGCGGGATCGGACACCGGGAACGTACGGATCGTGTAGGGCACCAGGTTCCCGCTGCCATCGTTCACGAAATTGATCGAGGTGCTGGAGTAGTACTCCTGTTGCAACGACGGCGCGCGGAAGCCGGTCGAGACCGTGCCGCGCAGCGCCACCACCGGCGTGAACGCATAGCGTCCCGACAGCTTCCACGAGGTGGTGTTGCCGAAGTCGCTGTAGTGTTCGTAGCGGGCCGCGAGGCCGGCCGAGAACTGCTCGGTGAAATCGGTTTCCAGATCGACGTAGCCGGCGGTGTTGCTGCGCGAGTGCGAACCCGCGTCGCCCGGCTGGTAACCGGGGTACACCTGCGCGCCCGCGCCGGCGTAGGACGCCGGGTCGCCCTCCTTGATCGCGAACTCGCCGTGGCGGTAGGCGAGGCCCCACGCGACCGTGAGCGGGTGGTACCAGCCGGCGTCGAAGTCGCGGCTGAAGTCGGCATTGAATTCGTTCTGACGGATCGTCAACGTGCCGATGTAGAACGCCGTGGGCGAGTCGGCACCCAGCGAGTAGTTGAAGGTGTCGGTGGTGTGCAGCTTCCAGTGGCTGCCGCCGGTGTCGCCGCTGATGTCGTAGTGCCAGCCGCCGGCATCACCCTTGATGCCGAGCACCGTCGTGTTGTCCAGGATCGCGCTGTGTTCGAGCGGCAGGTAGCCGTCGGGATACACCACCGCCGCGGCCGGCGTGCTGGTTTCGTATTGCGACAACGAGCGGAAGAAACCGCCGGATACCACGTCGCGCTTGTTGAATACGCTGAATGCATAGAGCGTCGCGTTCTCGCCGAGGTTGTACTGCGTGTTCACGGCAGCCTGCTTGGCGATGGACTTGGGCAAACCGAAGCGGAAGGTGACGGTGCCGTAGGTGGGATCGCCGGGGTAGCGAATGTCGGGCCCGGCGTGGCTGGTGCGGTCCTGGTTGAGGTAGTTGGCCGACAGGTGCACCCAGCCGTTGTTGCCAAGTGCGAAGCCGCCGTCCGCGCCGCCCTGCCAGGTGTCGCCTTGGCCGCCATCGTGCCGGCCGAAGGTGACATTCGCCCCGCCATGGTCGGCGCCGCCCTTCAGGATGATGTTGATGACGCCGGCGATCGCATCCGAGCCGTATTGGGCCGCCGCGCCGTCGCGCAGCACCTCGATACGCTCGATGGCATTGATCGGGATCGCGGACAGGTCCACGGGCGACGAGCCGCGGCCGATCGACCCGTTGACGTTGACGATCGCGGTGGTGTGCTGGCGCTTGCCGTCGATCAGGACCAGCGTCTGGTCGGGGGCGAGGCCGCGAAGCTGGGCCGGCATCGTCGAGTCGGTGCCGTCGGTCAGCGAAGGTTGCGGGAAGTTGAAAGACGGCAGCAGGGTCCGCAGCGCCGTGGTGAGGTCCGGCGCGCCGGTGGCGACCAGTTCTTTCGGTGTCAGCACGTCGATCGGGGCCAGTGAATCCGCGGCGGTGCGGTCGAACGCGCGCGTGCCGGTGACGACGATGGTCTGCAGCGTCGAGGGCTGCTTGTCTTGCGCGGTGCCGTTCTGGACGGACGCGTCTTGCGCGAGTGCGGGAAGCGCCAGCATGGCGGCACAGGCCGATGCTGCGGTAACGATGGTGCCGAGGCGTGAGGACATGACATGGTTTCCGATGATGGACGAAGTTTCGGCATCGAGCGCACAAAACGCCGCGGCGCCCTCGCGCCGTGCGATGCTTCCCTTCGAGACTCCCCGTGGGGGCACGCTACCCCGGCGGCACGGCAATTGTCAATCCACTGCGCCGTCGCGCGGCGGCATCGGCACGCGCAGCAGGCGCATCACCATCGGCGTGGTGCGCAGCATCGGCCGGAAGCGGCGTTCGCGCAACGGTTCGCGGCGACGCACGTTGTAGCGATACCATGCATACGCAGCGAGCGCACCGTGGGTGCCCGCGAACCAGGCGAGCAGCGACCACGGACCCGTGGCCGACATCAACCCGCCGGCGACCAGCGGACCCAGCGCCGAGCCGACGCCGTACACAAGCAGCACGCTGCTGCTGGCAGCGAGCAAATTCTCGGGCGGCACGTGTTCCACAAGATGCGCGACCACGATCGGGTACATCGCGAACGCCATCCCGCCGAACAGGAAAATCAACGCCATCGCCAGCCACTCGCGTCCGCCCGTCGCGAGTGCGCCGAGCGCCAGCACCGCGGCGGCCGCGGCCACCCACGCCAGCACGACCCGGCGATCGCGATGATCGGACAGTCGGCCGAGCGGCCATTGCAGTGCGGCGCCGCCAAGGATCGCGACGCTCATGTAGGTGCCGACCTCCGTGGTCGAAAAACCGATGTTGCGCGCGTACACCGGCAGCAGGCCCCAGAACGCGCCCATCGCGAGGCCGGACAGCAACGCACCCGCGCCCGCGGTGGGGGCGACATCGAACAACAACCCAAGTTGCAGTTTTGGCGCCGCCTGTGGCTGCGGTTGCGCCTGTCGCGTCAACAGGACGGGCAGGGTCGCAATGCAGATGGCCAATGCGACCACCGTGAACAGCACGAACGGCTGCCCCCCGATCCGCAACAATTGCTGCGCCAGCGCCAGTGAACACAGGTTCACTACCATGTACGCGGCAAACACCGTACCGCGCTGTGCTGGCGCCGCCTGCGCATTCAGCCAGCTTTCGATGATCGCGTACAGCCCGACCAGCACCACGCCGGTCAGCAGCCGCAACAATAGCCACGCGAACTGATTATCGCCCAGTGCATGCAACAGCACCACGCATGCCGTGCACGCGGCGCAAAACGCGAACGCACGGATATGGCCGATGCGGCGCACCAGCGGTGGCATCGCGAAGGTGCCGATGAAATAGCCCGCGTAGTATGCCGACGTGAGGCCGCCCAGCAGCGCGCCGGAATAACCGGCGGCCATGCCGCGCAGCGGGATCAGCGTGTTGAGCAGCCCCACCCCGATCAACAGGAACGCGGTGCCGGTCAGCAGCGAAGCGACGGGTCGCAATGTGCGCAGCATGGGTTCGCGTGCAGCGGGAAACACATCCAAGCATGGCGCGCGCAACGTGGATGCAACGTGACCGGGTGCGCGTGTCGCATTGATAGTCTATGATGCATGCGCCCCAGGTGATCGCTTTGCGCAAGCGGCGATTGAAACGGGAATCCGGTGACGCCTGATCCATTCGGCATGACCATTCGGCATCTTGCGAATGGACGGCCATTCCGGAGCTGCCCCCGCAACGGTAGGCGAGCAAACGTTCCGCACTTTGCCACTGTGCTCAAGGCACGGGAAGGCGCGGGTCGGGAAGGTGATCCACCTTCGCTCGCGAGCCCGGAGACCGGCCTGTGGCTGGAGCCTTGGCTCCGCAACCGGACAAGCGGCGGGCTTGTGTCTCGGAGTTACGCGATCCATGCGTGGCGCCGCGCTCCCATCGCCTGTCCATGACGCCATCAAATCGCGCGGGCAGGCGCGGACAGGAGTGTTTCGTGAAATCGAATCGTCGTTGGCTCGGCCGCTGCCTGGCGGCTGCGCTGTGTTGTGCCGTTTCCTTCGTTGCATTCGGCGAAGCCGCACCCACCCAACTTGACCAGATCGTCGTCACCGCGACGCGCACCGCGCAGACGGAAGACCAGACCCTCGCGCCTGTCACGGTGATCACGCGCGCGGAAATCGAAATGCTCCAGCCCGCGTCGCTGCAGGATTTGTTGAACGACGCGCCCGGCATGGCGATCAGCAACCAGGGCGGCCCGGGCAAGGTCAGCGCGATGTTCCTGCGCGGCACCAACGCGAACCAGGTGCTGGTGCTGGTCGATGGCATCCGCGTCGGTTCGGCGACGGCCGGCACCACGCCGATCCAGCAGATTCCGGTCGACCAGATCCAGCGCATCGAGATCGTGCGCGGGCCATTTTCGAGCCTGTACGGTTCGGAAGCGATCGGCGGCGTGATCCAGATCTTCCTGCGCCACGCGCCGGGTACGTTCACGCCGAACGCCAGCGTTGGCGTCGGCAGCTACCAGCACCGGACCGCATCGAGCGGATTTTCGGCGGCTGGCGACAAGGGCCGGATTTCGGTGCAGGCCTCGCACGATCAGCTCAAGGGCATCAACGCCTGTCGGGTGGGTGCGGCGGCAGCGTTCGCCGGCTGTTTCGCCGACCAGCCCGATCGCGACGGTGTCCACGACAACGCGCTGACCGTCAACGGTGCGTACCAGTTCAACGACCAATGGAGCGCGGATGCGCTGGCGATGCGCACCGAAGGGCGCAACAAGTACGACGGCAGTTTCAGCGATGCCGACGCCTACGCCACGCAGGTCGTGGGCGGCCAGTTGCACTTTCGTCCGAACGACACGTTGAACCTGTCGCTGCGCGGGGGCAGCAGCGCGGATTTGGACGAGGATTTCCTCGCGGGCATGTACGTCGACCACTTCGATACGCGGCGCACGCTGGGGTCGCTGCAGGCCGACGCCGCGTTGGGCGGCGGCTTGCTGAGTGCCGGCATGGACTGGCAGCGCGAAACCGTTGCCAGCAACTACACGTTCACGCAGGATGCGCGCACCGATCGTGGCGTGTTCGCGCAGTGGCAGCACGGCTTCGGCGATCAGTCGCTGCAGCTCAATGCGCGCCGCGACGACAACAGCCAGTTCGGCGGCAAGACCACCGGCAGCGTGTTGTGGGGCTGGACCTTCGCGAAGGACCTGCGCGTCACCGCGAGCTGGGGCAGCGCGTTCCGCGCGCCCACGTTCAACGATCTGTACTACCCCGGTTTCTCCAATCCGGACCTGCGCCCGGAAAGTTCACGCAACATCGAAGTCGGTCTGCGCGGCACGCCGGATTGGGGCCATTGGTCACTCTCGGTGTATCGCAACGACGTCAGCGACATGATCAGTTGGGACGCCGCACTCAATCGGCCGAACAACATCGACCGCGCGCGCATCAGCGGGCTCGAAGGCGTGGCGGGCGGCATGTTGGCGGGGTGGGATGTGCGTGCGACTGCGACCTTGATGAATGCCCGCGACAACGCCACGGGCGGCTTCTACGACGGCAACGAATTGCCGCGGCGGCCGCGCCAGAGTGCGCGTTTCGACGCCGACCATGGTTTCGGACGTTTCAGTTTCGGTGCAAGCTGGCATCTCGCCGCGCGCACCTGGGATGACATTGCCAATCAGCATCCGTTGGGCGGTTATGCGTTGACCAATCTGCGCGCCGCGTGGCAACTCACGCGCGACTGGAAACTGCAGGCGGCGCTCAACAACGTGTTCGGCAAGCAGTACGAGACGGCGTGGTTTTACAACCAGCCCGGGCGCAACGTCATGCTGACGTTGCGGTGGAGGCCTGTCCATGATTGAACAACCGGTGTCGCAACCGCTGCCGGGAACGTTCGTGCAAGGTGAGCCCGCGCCCATCCTGCTGTCCTGGAGTGGCGGCAAGGACTGCCTGATGGCGCTCGCGGCGCTGCGCGACGATCCGGCGTGGCGGGTGGTCGCGCTGCTCACGACGATCACGGGCGAGTTCCAGCGGGTGTCGATGCATGGCATCCGGCGCCGCGTGCTGCGCGCACAGGTCGCTGCGCTGGGACTTCCCTTGATCGAGTGCAGCATCGATTGGCCGTCCAGCAATGCCGCCTACGAAGCGGCACACGCAAACGCGTTGCGGCAGGCCGGCGAGCGCTGGCCGGGCCTTCACCACTGTGCGTTCGGCGATCTGTTTCTCGAAGACGTGCGCGCGTATCGCAAACGGCAACTGGCGGGCGCTGGTTGGCGCGGCGTCTTCCCGCTTTGGGGCACGGACACCCGTGAGCTGGCGCGACGCTTCCATGCGCATGGGCACCGCGCGGTACTGACATGCGTGGATACGCAACAGCTCGACGGGTCATTCAGTGGTCGCGAATACGATCCGTCGCTGCTCGGCGCATTGCCGGCCGGGGTCGATCCCTGCGGCGAGCGCGGCGAATTCCACACGCTGAGCTACGCCGGTCCGTTGTTCGCCGAGCCGTTGCGCCTCGAGCGCGGCGCTTCGACCCTGCGCGACAACCGGTTCCAATACACCGATTTCATTTTGTCCGATCGCGTGGCGTAGCCGTGCTGAGCGCGCAGGTTGATGCTGACGCCGGCTTTGTCGGCGGAAGCCCAACATGGATCGAAGGCCTCCGTGGGGCTTCGCCGGATGAAGCCCGGCTCAGCACCAACCTGCACTCTGAGCGGCGCGTCAACGCGATCGCGCGGGATGTTCTTCGGCCGCGATGTAACGCCAGTGCCACGGTTCGTACTCGTAGCCGTACGGGTTGCCGGGTGGAAACGAAAGGTGGAAGCCGAACGCGGCACCGTGTTGTTGCAGCCAGGTGAATGCCTTGCTCTTGGCGAAGCTGCCGTCGGCCGCCGGCACGCCGGGCGTGGTGAGGTCCACCGCGCACCCGGTCTGGTGTTCGCTGTAGCCCGGCACAGCGTTGATCGACAGCGCCTTCTGGATCGTCATGCCCTTTTTCAGTTTCCGGCGGATCAGTCCTGTCTGGTAATCCATGCTGCGGAAGCCGGAGACCGTTTGCAGCTTCACGCCATCACGCGCGGCGGCGGCGAACATGCGCCGCAAAGCCGCGGCAGCCGGCGCCACCATCTTCACCTTGCGGCCGTACACATCGCGCGGCGCCTGCACCAGGTCCTTGCCTTCCGGCAGCGGCACCAGGTTGTGCTTCGCGGCGTAGTCGGGAGGGATGCCGAGTCCGTGATTCACCGCTTCGACGTGCGCGACCCAAGCGGCCGGCTGCGCCGGCCAGGTGGCCGGGCACAGCGGCGCGGGTGCGTTCGCGGCGTGCGCGGCGGGCAGGGCGGCGGCGATCATCAGGGCGAGGCTTGCGGAACGGCGACGGGACATCGGGTTTCCTTGCGGACACGTGGCTGAAGAAAGCCCGCATGATAGGCGGCGCACCCGAATGCGCGCCTAACCGCGCGTGGTGCATGGCCGCAGCGGTATCATGGCGGGATCGTTTTCAGGTATTGCACGCGATGCCCATCTACGTTTTCCGCTGTGGCGAGTGCGGCGAAAAGTTCGAACGCCTGCAAAAGCTGTCCGACCCCGATCCCGACGTCTGTCCGAATTGCGGCAAGCAGCACGCCGTGCACCGGCAGGTGACCGCCCCGGCGTTCCGCCTCGCCGGGAGCGGCTGGTACGAAACCGATTTCAAATCCGACCGGGAAAAGAAGCACAACCTTGCCGGCGATGCGGCCAAACCGAAGGCGCCGTCCGGCGACAAGCCGGCCGAAGCCGCCAAGGGCGGTGGCTCCGGTGGGGCGGCCAAGCCGGCCTCCTCCGGCAAGGCCGCGAGCTCGGGCGACGACTGAGCGCCCGCGCAGCCGGCGTTCAGTTTCGGACGTGGAAACTGGCGGCCACACCAAACGGAGGGCCGCGTCATGCGCAAGCTTGCGATGATCGTTGCGGGTGTGCTGCTGATGTGCGCCGGCGCCGCGTTGGCGCAGGTCACCTACAGCAACCGGCCGCCGCCTCCGCCGCCGAACTACTACCCGAACCAGCCGCCGCCCGGCTACGGCCAGCAGACGGTTTCCTGCGGCAGTCCGCAATATCACTTGTTGCGCTGCGCGGTTCCGCCCGGCTGGCGCGGCGTCCGGATCGTGCAGCAGACGTCCGATTCCGCCTGCGTCGAAGGCCAGAGCTGGGGTTACGATGGCGGCAGCATCTGGGTCGACAAGGGGTGTGGCGGCGTGTTCGCGCCCGGCTATGGCGGCGGCTGGCAGCCCGGGCCGGGCTGGGACCGAGAATTCATGGTGCCGTGCGGCAGTCCGCAGTATCGCCGCTACTTCTGCCAGGTCGACGTCGGCGCGCGCGGATACGTGCGCCTGCAGCACCAGTACTCCAACGCCGCGTGCATCGAAGGCCAGACGTGGGGCTGGAACCGCGCGGGGATCTGGGTGGACCGGGGCTGCGGCGGGCATTTCATCGTGTCGCGGCGGTGGTGATCGCCGCGACAATCGTGGCTGAATCCGTGCGCCGGTTGGCGCAGGGATTTTGCGCCAATCGGCTAAACTTCGCCGATATTTCCGGGTAGACAGAAGCCTTGTCCTGGTTCAAAAGCGCGCGCGGGTTCATCGCCCGTGCCTGGCCATTCGCACGCTGGCCCGTCCTGATCGGCATCGGGTTCGCGATCGGTTTCGTGGTGCCGTACACGCTGGTGCTCGATCACCGCGTCAAGACGCGCGTCACCGAAATCGATTTCACCCAACCGACCCGCGTGTACGGCAGGCCGCAACTGCTGCAGGCCGGCGTGCCGATGGACAAGGCAACGCTGGAACTGCAACTGCGGATGGCCGGCTACACCGAGGCCGCACACGTCGCGCGGGTGCCCGGCACCTGGAGCCTGGACGGTGACAAGTTCATCATCGCTTCGCGCGGCTACATGGATCCGGTGGGCGGCGAACTGCCGCGCCGGGTGCGGGTGACACTGGGCTCGGGCAGCGTGCGATCGGTGTTCGACCTCACCGCGGACAAGCCGCTGCGCAAGACGCACCTCGATCCCGCGCGCATCGCCACGCTGTACGGCTCCGAGCAGGAAGAACGCATCATCGTGCAGTTGTCGGAGTTGCCGCCGCTGCTGGTGCAGGGCGTGCAGGCGGTGGAAGACCGCGACTTCAAGAACAACCACGGCATCGACCTGTCCTCGATCGTCCGCGCTGTCTGGGCCGATCTGCGCGCGGGAAGAAAGGTGCAGGGTGCCTCCACGATTACCCAACAACTGGTGCGCAACCTGTTCCTCGATCGCAACAAGACGCTGGTGCGCAAGTTCAACGAGGCCGTGCTGTCGATCCTGCTGGACGCGCATTACACCAAGGGCCAGATCCTGGCCGCGTACTGCAACGAAGTATTCATGGGCCAGCAGGGCAACCAGGCCGTGCACGGCTTCGCCGCGGCGAGCTGGTTCTATTTCGGGCGGCCGGTGCAAACCCTGCGCCCGCAGGAAATCGCGCTGCTGGTCGGCATGGTGCAGGGGCCGAGTTACTACGACCCACGCCGCAATCCGGAACGCGCCGTGGCGCGCCGCAACCTGGCGCTGGATGCGTTCCACACCACGGGCCTCTTGAACGATGCGCAATGGAACACCGCGCGCGCCGCGCCGCTGGACGTGACGCCGAAGCCGCAACTGGTGGTGGACCGTTTCCCTGCCTTCATGGACGTGGTGCGCAACCAGTTGAAACAGGACTTCAGCGACCAGCAATTGCGCAGCGGCGGGCTTGCCGTCTACACCACGCTCGATCCGGCCGCGCAGGTGTATTCCGAACAGTCGCTGGACGAAGCCCTGAAGGGACTCGGCAAGCGCGGCGACAAGCTGGAAGGTGCAGTGGTGGTGGTCGAGCCTGCCACCGGCAACGTGCTGGCGATGGTGGGCGGACGCGGATCCGACACGCACGGATTCAATCGCGCCTTCGATGCGCGGCGGCCGGTCGGCTCCAGCCTGAAACCGTTCTACTACCTGATGGCGCTGACCAATCCGTCGCGCTGGAACGTGGCGTCGCTGCTGGACGACTCGCCCATCTCGATGAAATTGCCGAACGGCAAGCTGTGGACGCCGCAGAACGACGACCACGTCTCGCACGGCGAGGTGCCGATGGTCGAGGCGCTGGCGAAGTCCTACAACCTTGCCAGCGTGCACCTCGGCATGCAGCTCGGCGTCGATCGCGTGGCGGCCTTCCTGCGATCGTTCGGCTTGACCGACGTGCACGCCAATCCATCACTGCTGCTGGGTTCGGTGGACATGTCGCCGTTCCAGTTGGCGCAGTTGTACGAATTTTTCGCCGCCGACGGGCATGCGCTGCCGCTGCTCACGCTGCGCGGCGTGCTGGATGCCAGGGGCCACGTGCTGAAGCAATACGCCACCCGGCCCGGCAAGGGTGAATACCAGCAACCGGAGCGGCTGGTGCGCTGGATGATGCAGCAGGTCACCGAGTACGGCACCGCCGCGGCGATCGGCAATTCATCCCTGGCGTCGTTGAACGTGGCAGGCAAGACCGGCACCTCCGACCGTCAGCGCGACTCGTGGTTCTCCGGATTCACGGGCGACCGCCTCGCGGTCACCTGGATGGGGCGCGACGACAACCAGCCGACCCACCTGTGGGGTGCGACCGGCGCCTTGCGCGTGTGGATGAAGTTGTTCGAGAAGATGCCGAGCGCGCCGCTGACCACGTCGATCGGCGACGGCCTCCAGTATGCGTGGATCGATCCGGCCACCGGGCAGGGCAGCCTGCCGCAATGCGACGGCGCCCGGCAGTATCCTTTCATTGATGGATACGCGCCGACGGTGCAGAATCACTGTTATCTGCAGCGGCTGGAAAACCTGTTCGGCGGCGGCAGCAATGACGCGCAGTCGTCCGCCGCGGGCGTTCATCCCTAGCGGCAAAAGTCATTCCGGAGCAACACATGACTCGCAACTTTACTTGCGCCGCGTGGGGCGCCGCGGCATTTGCCGTGCTGCTGGCCGGCTGCTCGCACCCGCCGCTGCCAACGCCCGCGTCCGAGCGCGCTTCGCCCACCGCCATGGTCGAGGCCATTCGCGCCGCCAGCGTGTCCGACAAATCCGTGGTGCAGGTCGCGCCGCTGCGCGATCCGGCCGTGGACGGCTATCTGGACGGTGCCCGTGCCGACGAAAGCGCCGGCAAGTTCCAGGACGCGCTGGACAAGCTCGACGCGGCGCTGAAGCTTTCGCCCGATGCCCCCGACATCCTGCAAACCCGTGCCGAGGTCGAGGTTCTGCTGCGCAATTTCGCGGCGGCCGATACCGATGCGCGAAAATCATTCGAGCTCGGGCCCAAGGTCGGCGGCCTGTGTGCCAGCAACTGGCAGACCGTGCTGGAAATCGCCGAGTCGAAGAACGACGAGGCCGGCGTCGCATTCGCCCGCAACGGCCGTGAGCAGTGCCACAAGGCTGGGCCGGTTCGGCTGTAGTCGGGACGGGACCGGTTGTCACCGGTCGGACGCCGTGAACCGGCAGGCAGGGTACAATCGGGCGCCGGTTGCACGTCATGACCACGGTCGTTCCGGGATCGGCCGCGCGCCACTTTCCATCGTCATTCCGGGGCCGGCCGCAGGCCGGAACCCGGAATCGGTTTTCAAGTTGCCGATACCGATTGACTCGCGCCATCCTCGGCGCTCGCGCTGCGCGCCGCCTGCGGCGTTCGCGTTTGCAATCCTGCAAACGCAGTCGAATTCGACCCTTCGGGTCGCCCCGGAATCACGAAGCGAAAGCGCGCCGCGGCTGATCCGTCACCCGGCACCGCGCAGCGGCGCGCGTGCGTACTGTGGAAATCGCGCCAGGATCGCGTGCCGGATGCCGTCGGCGTCCAGCCCGGCTTCGGCGAGCAACTGCTCGCGCGTGCCATGTTCGAGGAAACGGTCGGGCAGGCCGAGTTGCAGCAACGGGATTTCGATGCCGCGGGCCGCAAGCAGTTCCCCGACGGCCGAACCCGCGCCGCCCGCGATCGCGTTGTCTTCCAGCGTGACGAGTGCATCGTGGCTGTGTGCGAGTTCGAGCACGAGCGCTTCGTCCAGCGGCTTCACGAAGCGCATGTTGACGACGGTGGCGTCGAGGTCGGCGCCGACGGTTTCGCCGGGCGCGAGCGTGCAGCCGAACGCGAGCAGCGCGAGGCCGTGTCCGCGCCGGCGCAGCTCCGCCTTGCCGATCGGCAGGGCCGTCAACGCGGGATCGATCGTGGCGCCGGGTCCGCCGCCGCGCGGGTAGCGGATCGCCGCGGGGCCGTCGTGGCGAAACCCCGTGGTCAGCAGCCGCCGGCATTCGTTTTCGTCGCCGGGCGCCATCACGACTATGTTCGGGATGCAGCGCAGGTACGAAAGATCGTAGCTCCCCGCATGCGTCGGGCCATCGGGGCCGACGACGCCGGCGCGGTCGATCGCGAAGGTGACGTCGAGGTTCTGCAGCGCGACGTCGTGGATCAACTGGTCGTACGCGCGCTGCAGGAATGTCGAATAGATCGCGACCACCGGCTTCATGCCTTCGCAGGCGAGGCCCGCGGCCAGCGTGACGGCGTGCTGTTCCGCGATCGCTACATCGAAAAAGCGATCGGGAAAGGCATGCGAGAAGCGCACCATTCCGGAGCCTTCGCGCATCGCGGGCGTGATCGCAACGAGGCGCGGGTCCGCCGTGGCCATGTCGCACAGCCAGTCGCCGAACGCATCGCTGTAGGTGGGCGCCTTGCCGGCCGCGCGGGTGACGCCGAGCACCGGATCGAACTTGCCGACCGCGTGGTATTCGATCTGTGCGAGTTCGGCGGGCGCGTAGCCCTTGCCCTTGGTGGTGACCACGTGCAGCAGTTGCGGGCCGCGCCTGTCCTTCACCGCGCGCAGTGCGGCAAGGAGTTGCGGCAGGTCATGCCCATCCACCGGACCCGAATAGGCAAAGCCCAGTTCCTCGAACAGCGCCTCGGGATGCGGCCCCGATTCCCCGGCCTCGCCGGCGCGCAGGCGCGCGAGCGTGCGGTCGAGCCCGCCCACGTTTTCGCTGATCGACATGCCGTTGTCGTTCAACACCACCAGCATGTCCGGCGCGACGCCGCCCGCGTGGTTCAACGCTTCGTAGGCCATGCCGCCGGTGATCGCGCCATCGCCGATCACCGCGACCACCTTGCGACCGTCGCCCTTGCGCTGCAGCGCGATCGCCATGCCGAGCGCGGCGGAAATGGATGTGGAGGCGTGCCCGACGCCGAAGGCGTCGTAACCGCTTTCGGCGCGGCGCAGGAACGGCGCGAGGCCGTCGCGCGTCTTGATGGTGGTGATGCGGTCGCGCCGTCCGGTGAGGATCTTGTGCGGATAGCCCTGGTGGCCGACGTCCCACACGATGCGATCGCGAGGCGTGTCGTACAGGTAATGCAGCGCGACGGTCAGCTCGACCACGCCGAGACCCGCGCCGAAGTGGCCGCCGACGCTGGCGACCGATTCGATCAGGTAGGCGCGCAGCTCGGCCGCGACGCGCGGCAGTTCGGCGTCCGGAATGCGCTTCAAGTCGTCCGGCGAATCGATGCCGGCGAGCAGGGGGTAACGTTGACGGTCGATCATCCGCGCATTGTCGCGCAGCGCGGGCAGCCGCGCTCGTGGCGATCACGATGCCTTGGCTTCGTCCGTGGCATGCGCGCGCCCGCCGAAGCGCCGCGCCAGCGTCTGGCGGATACGGATCTGGCGCGAGGCGTCGCGCATCTCGTGGATGCGTTTGGCGTTGGCGGCCAGCACGTCGCTGCGGGTCAGCACGCCGACCATCTGTACCGGGTCGTCGCGCGACACCACGATAAGCCGCCCCACGTTCTCGGCCACCATCAGGTCGGACGCGTCGCGCAGGGTGTGGTCCTCGAACACCACGATCGGGCCGCGCTTCAGCATGTCGCCGATGCGGGTGAGGCCCGGCCTGTCGGGATCGAGCAGGTCGCGGCGGGTGATGACACCGCGCACGCGGCCGCTGTCGTCGACCACCGGATACCCCTGGTGCTGCGCGCGTTCGCGCCCGGACTGCATCCAGCGGCGGACGTCGCCCAGCTCGTCGGATGTTTTCAGCGAACGCACCTCGCGGGTGCAGGCTTTGCCGACCAGTACCTGTGCCAGTGCATCGGCGGCGTATTCGCTCGGCACCTTCACGCCGCGGCGTTCGATCTTCTCGGTCATGATGGTGCTGCGCATCGTCAGCGCCGAAACCAGGTACGCGGCCGTGCAGCCGCCCAGCAGGGGCAGCAGCGCGGCGGGCTGGCGGGTGGTTTCGTAGCAGAAGATGATGGCGGTCAGCAGCGCGCGCGAGGAGCCGGCGAAGATCGCGCCCATGCCGACCAGCGCGGCGATGCGCGGATCGACGTGGAACCATGGCCAAGCGTAATCGACACCGAGGCCGATCAGTGCGCCCATCGAACCCCCGATCATGAACAGCGGCGCCAGCGTGCCGCCCGAGGTGCCGCTGCCCAGCGAGATCACCCATGACAGGAACTTCAGCAGTCCGAAACCGGCGACGACCAGCAGCGCGACGTGGACCGTACCGTTGTCGTTGACCTGCCCGATGGCGCCGAAGTTGCGGAAGTTCGCGAAGTCGCCGGACACCAGTGCGTCGATGTTGTCGTAGCCGACGCCCAGCGTGTGCGGCGAAATCCAGCCGACCACGCCGGCCACCACCGCGCCCAGCGCCGGCCACCACATCCAGTGGATCGGCAATTTCGCGAACAGGTCCTCCACGCCGTACACGGCGTGGGTCACCCACACGCTGGCATAGCCGACAATGAGTCCCAGCACCATGTAGGTGCCGAGCGCCCAGCCGCCGGGTTCGCTCACGGCGGGCATCGCGAACACCGCGTCCGCGCCGTACGTCATGTAGCGCACGCCCACGGCAATGCCGGCTGCCAGCGCCACCGGGATCAGCGAGCGCGGGCGCAGTTCGAACAGCAGCAATTCGATTGCCATCACCACCGATGCAATCGGCGCACCGAACACGGCCGCCATGCCGGCGGCGGCGCCCGCCGCCAGCAGCACCTTGCGTTCCTGTGCGGTCACGCTGAGCAACTGGCCCATCAGCGAACCCATCGCGCCGCCCGTCGAGATGATCGGCCCTTCGGCGCCGAACGGGCCGCCGGTACCGATCGCGAACGCCGAGGACACCGGCTTCAGCCAGGTGACGCGCGCCGGGATGTTGGACTCGTGTTCGAGGATGCGTTCCATCGCTTCGGGAATGCCGTGGCCCTGGATCGCGCGCGATCCCCAGCGCGCCATGATCCCGGCGGCCAATCCGCCGATCACGGGCATCAGAATCACGAACGCGCCGAGGTGATTGCCCGCAGGGGACAGTACGAACGAGCCGTGCCGTGCGTTCGGCCCGAGCACGTCGGAGATGCGCCCGTAGAAGACCAGGTCCGTGATCAGGTTGATCATCAGCATCAGCAGTTGCGCGACGCCGGCCGCCGCGGCACCCAGCACGATCGACAGCGCCGAAATCAACAGGATGCGGCGATCGACCAGCGTCGATTTGAGTGGCATCTTCGCCCGGTCGAGTGACGCACCCAGCGCCGGTGCGACCGGCATGCCCTCGGTGCTGCCGGCGGTGCGCACGCTTTCCCGGTCGGCGGGCTGGTTTTTTTCGGCGCGCACCGGATCACGATCCGGCGACGCGGAACTCGGGTCTTGTGGGGTCATGGTGGGCACAAAGCGACTGCTGCAACGCAGCATAGCGCGCAGGCCGGTTGCGGCCAAGCCGTCGATGGCGGCGAGCGTCAATCCGGACGCGCTGGGCGCGATCCGGAATCGGTTTCGTTCCTGGTGATCGTTCAACCGGTTCCCGTTCGGCCCCGCTACGCGGGCGGCCCTGGAATGCAACGGATCGGGCCGTTTGCGAAGCTGCCCTTGCGGCCGGCATTCACGCCGCGGGACGGCGCTCCCGCGGCAGATGGTGCACCAGGAATTCCATCTGGTCGGCCAGGATGTTGCGGTTGGAAAGGATCAGGTGCTCCACCCAGCTCGGCCTGTACGGGATCGCCAGCAGCGGCATGCCGGCTTGCTGCGGCGAGCGTCCGCCTTTTTTCAGATTACAGGCCAGGCACGCGGACACGACATTTTCCCAGGTGTCCTGGCCGCCGCGCGACAACGGCATCACGTGGTCGCGTGTCAACTCACCGCGCGCGCATCGCCGTCCGCAGTACAGGCACAGGTAACGATCGCGTGCAAACAACGCGGCGTTGCTGAGCGAAGGGCTGGGGTCGACGGCACTGCTGTGGCAGTGGCCGCGGCTGGCGACGATCGGATGCAACCGGAGGATGCTCTGGTTGCCGTTGTCGCGGTGATAGCCGCCATGCAACGTGAGGCAAGGGTCCCCCAACGTCCAGGCCACGGCCTCGCGAACATACAGGCAGGCCGCATCCTGCCAACTGATCCAGTCGAGGATGCGCCCACCCGCGTCGAGCGACAGCACGCGCGTGGTGTGCAGATCGGCAATCGTGCACCCCGCGTATTCGATGGAACCGGCTGTGTGCGAGTCCATGGCTCGCGCAGCATAGAACAAATCGCCAAACGGGCGTTAGCGGAGCCTCGCCTGTCGATGCTATCGGTTACCGGCTTCCCCGGCATCGCGTTTTGCCTGCGAGACCGACAGTTCGCGGCGTCCGACCTGATACTTGGGGGTGACCGGCATGGTGGGACCCCGAGATTGCGCCCGGCCAGGAGTTCGACGACCAGATCGACGCGGAGATCGATGCCGTGAAGGCAGTGCTGGTGGTCTGGACGCCCACGTCGGTCGCGTCGCGCTGGGTCCGTGGTGAAGCGCGCGAAGCCGCCGGGCGAGCCGGTGAATCAGCCTGCCTGATTGGGTGAGGGTGAGCGTGAAGTCTGCCCCTGTTGCCTGGCCAATCGTGCCGGCATGAGCTTTCGACGTCGCCCCGGCGGGGGCCGGGATCCGGGGTTTCGCGCGAGGATATGGATCCCGGCCTGCGCCGGGATGACGGTCAATGGCAGGACGTTTCGGCGGAATGACAGTCAAAAGCAAGGGCCGGCTTGGCCAGTGCAAGCCGGTTGCCTCACTTCCCCAGCACGTACAACTGCCACAGGTCCTTGGTGGTCATCTGAAGGAACGGTCGCATCGTCATGCGTCCGGCGACGCCGATGCTCTGCTCGAGATAGCGCAGTTCCTCGAATTTTTCGCGGGTTTCGCCGTCCAGTTCCACGTTGAGGCCGTTCTCGCGCGCCAGCAGCAGGCCCTTGGCCCGCAGGGCCAGCTCGGTGTACACGCGCAGGTAGCAGAGCATGTCCGCCACCAGCGTCCCGTCCAGCTTTTCGCGCAGGCTGCCCAGGAATTTCCCGGCGGGCGTGCGATCAAAATTCCCCGAATCGAGCATCCTCATTAGCTCGGCGTCCTCGTCGAAGTCCACCTCCAGCCAGTTGTGGGTGCGGTGTTCACTGATGCGAAGCAACAGATACAAGAGCGGCGGCAGGATCAGCAGGACGCCCGCGGTGGACAGCACCGGCGAGACGTAGAAGTGGTTGAAGATGGAATGCACGGCCATGGCCGCCAGCAGGCCCGGCACGCAGTGGATGGGACGCACGTCCACGCTGCGCTCGACCAGCGTCTGCGTGATCACCGCGAAGATCGCCACCACGCCGCCGTGCATCACCGCGGTGCCGAAGCCGCGCACGATCCAGAGCGTCAGCGTGGTGTTGTGATCGAGGTACAGGTAGTAGAAGTTCTCGACCACCGCGAAGCCCGCGCCTACCGCGAAACCCAGGATCACGGAATCGACCAGGAACCCGACGCGGTGTGTGCCGAACAACCACAACACCACCAGCGCCTTCAGCGTCTCCTCCACGATTGGCGCCACCCAGCGCGAATAGTGGGTGAGGTTCATGCCGAGCAGGTCCATCAACTCGCCATTGAGGACGTAGCACGCCACCGCCACCAGGCCACCGGCCGCAAGCATCGTCAGCACCAGGCGCATCCGCACCATTCGGTAGGTATCCAGGTAAATCAGCAGCAGCAAAAACAGGATGACCGGCAACAAGCCCACCGGAACGACGGTGAGCAGCGCCAGCCCGTGGTGGAGACTTTTCATCGTCACAGGATCTTCAGCGAGAGCATCCATTCATCCCCGCCGCCACCCGTGCCCCCGAGTCCCCGTGCGTAGCCGGCCGACAGTGTCATCGGCAAGTGGTTCAGTACGGAAAAATCGAGGTCGAGCTGCAGGCCGGCGTCGCGTGCGGTACTGCGCAGCGCGGCACGATTGGGGTCGGTCACCAGCACGCCCGCGAACAGCGCCGGGCGGATCCACTTGAGGAAGAAGCCGGGGCTGCCGACGTTCTCGAAGCGCCACGGCGGCAGGTTGAGTTCCAAGGTGGACTTGGCGAAGGTATGGCCCGCGAGCTGGTCGATCTCGTAGCCGGGGAAGCTGTCGAATTCGCGGTAATGCTTCGGATCCTGGTTGTCGACATAGTTGTTCTGGAAGCCGCCGAAGTAGAAATTGGCGAGGTTGTTGTTGCGCGATCCGCCGGACACACCCGCGCTGTTGTAGAGCCACAGCGACATGTGCGGCACCGGCAGCATGAAGCCGAAGTCGAATCCCGCGCGCAGTTGCGGGATGGTGCGGCCATTGGCGACGTAGGTCGTGGTGTCGACGTTCCAGCCGATGCCTTGTTCGCGGTCCACGGCGCCGCCCGATTGCTTGAGGTTTGCGTATTTCAAGCCGGCGCGTGCGACGAAGATGTTGTTCACCTGGGCGTTGACGTTCTGGAAACCCGGCAGGGTGCTGAGCCCCGTGTAATACGCGCCGCTGGCGCTGAAATCGAGTTTGCGCGGGGTGTCCAGGACCAACGTACGCTTGTAGCCGACCAGCAGTGAGTCGCCCTTCAGGCTGGTCCGGACCGGGCCGAACAGGTCGTAGAAATCGGCATGGTTGTGCCAATAGCGCACTTCCCAGTTCATGGCCTTGTAGTCGACGTCGAGGTGCAGGCGCTGGCCGCGGTCGGTCGAGCCGCCCACGGACACCGCGGCGTCGATCCCCAACGTGTAGAGGCTCAGAGTGTCGCCGAGTTCGGTGTGCCAGCCCAGCGCCCCGCCGCCGCGGTAGCCTTCGACCACCGGGTAATGTGATTGCAGACGCATCTCGTGAGCGGGTTTGTACACGCCCTTGTGCGTGACCAGTGAATCGAGGTCGATCCGTGATGGCGAACCGACGCCCCAGGTTTTCACGACCGGGTGGCGCTCGGCCACCAGGGTGCCGAGGAAATCGATGGAGCTGAGGTCGTCGAGCGGCTTCGGATCGAACTCGACCGGCAGGAATCCCTGTCCGGTGTACTCCAGCGCCGCGAGCTTGCCATCCGGCAACTGCATTGGGCGGAACAGTCCGGTGTCGATGTTGCTCAAGGCATCCATCTTGCCGGTGGCGATGTCGTAGCGGTAGATGTTGGAGATGCCCGTGTAATACGAGCTTCCATACAACTTGCGGTCGTCGTTGCCGAAGATGAAGCCCTCTGGCGCGGCCTGGCCGAAGTCGTAGGTCGCGAAGGGCGTGGCGCTTCCGGCCAGCAAGGCCGATGTCATGTAGAGGTGCAGGAAGTTGGTGCCGCTGACCATGGCCACCGACAGCGACAGCATGGTGCCGTCGTGCGACACGTCGAGGTCGAACGGCACTTGGCCGTAGGGGAAGGTGTGCACCTGGTGCCATTCGTTGTACGGGTACGGGATGCGCACGAGGGTGACGTAACCATTGGCGGTACGCAGGCCCCACAGCGAGCGGTCGGCCGGGTCGAACGCGAGGTCGCCGATGCGGGCCTTCCGAAGCAGTCGCCGGCTCTTGCCGGTGCGAATGTCGACCGCCATCAGGTCACGGTAGTCGAGATTGTTCTGCGTGTAGAAGAAAGTCTGGCTCGCCGGGTCGTACGCCGAAGAAGTCACGGTGTATTTCATCGAACCCTTGATGTCCACCACGTGGCGGAGGGTTCCGTCCTTCAGTGACAGCACGCCGACGTATGCGAGCTTGCCGGGGTAACGGAAGGCGCCGATCAGGTTGCCGTGGTCGATGAACGAGCGCGAGACCGAACCCAGCGCATGCGGCGCGAGCGGCGCCACCTTGGTGATCGGGTACTGATGCACTTTTTTCAGGTTGGCTTCCTGGAAAGTGTGTTCCCACGCGATCCAGTCGTTCCACGCCTGGTCCAGCGGGATGTGGAACACCTGCTGGAATTGGTCGGCGTAATAGGCCTTGCTGTCCTGGCTGCGGATGAACCAGTCGAGCAGTTGCTGCGGCGAGTAGCGCAGCGACAGATACGTCATGAAGCGCGTGCCGTACAGGTACGCATTGGTCATGGTCTCGAAGCTGACCGACGTGCCCACCGAAACCAGCCCCAGCGGACGGTAGAAATGCGCGTGGTCACGCACCATCGCGCGGAACACCATTTCATCATAGGGGCCCTGCGCGCGGCCGATGCCACCGCCCATCCAGGTCTCCATGTAGACCGCGATGCCTTCCTGGAACCAGCGCGGCACGCTCATGCGCGGGGTGGTGAGGTAGCCGTAGAGGATGGTCTCCGGATGTGCATCGATCGGACGCACCTTGCCGCCGAGGAACCTGCGCCAATGCGCGTCGCGCGCGTTCCAGCCGTCCATGGTGGCGGCGTGCACCATCTCGTGGTTGGCGGTCGAGAACATGCGCTCGCTGCTGGGCGAGGTGCCCATGGCCTTGAGGTCCGGCGCGATGTACAGCGTCACCTCGTTGAATGGCGCGACGGAGGTGCCGCCGTTGCCGTAGTCGCTGAAATCGGTGAGCACCACCGTGGTACGGTCCCACGGCTTCCAGTGGAAGGTCCTTTCCTGGAATTGCAGCGAATTCTCGAAGCTGCGTGCGACGTGCGGGACCAGGTATGCGTTGTCGGGCGTGTACAACACCCGCAGGTCCTTCGTCTCGAGGCTCTGCAACTGGAACGCCTGGGCGGACGCGTGATCCGGACATGCGCCCGCCGCGACCAGCAAGACCACGGCCAGCAGATGTCCCCGCACCGTTCGCCCCATGGACTGCCCCTTTCACCCAATGCCTGCCGCTCGCTACAGGCTTTGCATCCCGCTGGCGCACCACGTCCCCGCAAGCATGCCACAACCCCGCCCGCGGTGGCGGGCGGGGTCGTGGCGGATCAGGGTTCCCGCTGGAGTTTCTCCGCGGTCCCCTGGCGGCACCCTCGTGTTACTCGGCTGCGCTGCGCTGCAAAGCGTTGCGGGCGGCGTCGCTGTTCAGCAGCGACTGGCGGAATGCGGCGTTGTTGAGCGCCTCGCGGAACGCCTGGTTCTGCATGGCCTGCCGGAATGCCTGGCTCTGCAGCGCGCTGCGGAAGGCGTCGTTGTTCAACATCGCAGATCGGAACGCGTCGTTGTTGAGCAGGGCGCCGCGCAGCATCGCAGCGTTCTCCAGTTGGGCACGGAACGCGTCGCTGTTCTGCAGTGCGGCGCGGAAGGCGTCGTTATTCTGCAGGGCATTCCGGAACGCATCGTTGTTGGCGAGCGCATTGCGGAAGGCGTCGTTGTTCTGCAGGGCATTGCGGAACGCATCGTTGCTGGCTAGCGCGTTGCGGAACGCCGCATTGTGTTGCAGCGCGTTGCGGAAGGCGTCGTTGTGCTGCAATGCATTGCGGAATGCATCGTTGCTGGCAAGTGCGTTGCGGAAGGCGTCGTTGTGTTCCAGCGCGGAGCGGAACGCATCGCTGTTCTGCAGCGAGGCGCGGAACGCCTCGTTCCTCTGCAACGCCGACCGGAACGCGTCGCTGTTCTGCAATGCCGCACGGAAGGCGTCGTTGTTCTGCAGGGCAGCGCGGAACGCGTCGTTGCTGGCGAGTGCGTTGCGGAAGGCGTCGTTGTTCTGCAGGGCGTTGCGGAACGCATCGCTGTTGGCGAGCGCGTTGCGGAACGCGGCGTTGTGCTGCAGCGCGTTGCGGAAGGCGTCGTTGTGCTGCAATGCATTGCGGAATGCATCGTTGCTGGCAAGTGCGTTGCGGAAGGCGTCGTTGTGGGCAAGCGCATTGCGGAACGCGTCGCTGTTCTGCAGCGAGGCGCGGAACGCTTCGTTCCTCTGCAAGGCCGACCTGAACGCGTCGCTGTTCTGCAAGGCCGCGCGGAAGGCGTCGTTGTTCTGCAAGGCGTTGCGGAACGCGTCGTTGCTGGCGAGCGCGTTGCGGAAGGCGTCGTTGTGGGCAAGCGCATTGCGGAACGCATCGCTGTTGGCGAGCGCATTGCGGAACGCGGCGTTGTGCTGCATCGCCGTGAGGAAGGCGGCATTGTGTTGCAACGAGGCGCGGAACGCATCGTTGCTGGCGAGCGCATTGCGGAAGGCGTCGTTGCGGGCAAGCGCATTGCGGAACGCGTCGCTGTTCTGCAACGAGGCGCGGAAGGCGTCACTGCTTTGCAGCGCCGACCGCAACGCATCGCTGTTCAGCAGCGCGGAGCGCATTTCGCTGTTCGCCAGCGCGTTGCGGAACGCGTCGCTGCGCAGCAACGTCATCATCGCCGGGTCATTGATGATCTTCTGGTAGGCATCGGTCTGGACGAATTTCGCGGCGTCCTGGTTGCCGAGCTGGAGGTCGCCGCTCTTCACCTGGCTTGCTTCGTAGCGATGGGCCGGGGCAATCGTCGCTGCGGCCATTTCGCTGGCACCGTGCGGGAACATGTCGCCCATATAGGCGACACCCACCGCCACCGCGACGATCGCGACCGCCACTGCGGTGACCAATGCCTTCTTGTTCGTCGTCATGTTTGCCATTGTGCTGCCCCTCGATTCGTGTCTTTGGTGGGTGGGTGCCATGCGCGATCCGATGCGCGCCGCACGACTTCCAATACGGCGGACGCCGCGGAAAGTTGGTGATTGGGCGGAACCCGGTTCCCGGACCCGACCCGGGCTGGCCGTCGCGGCGATATCCAGCAGCCGCGCATGCAGCGATGGCGGAGGGTTCGGCGCGGGCGGTGCATCGCGCAAGGCCGCGTCCAGTTCCAGCAGCGCTGCGTGGGCAGCGCGCAATTCCGGCGAACGGTCCAGTGCGGCCTGCAGGCGCACGCGCGCGGTGGAATCCAGGTCGCCGTCCAGGTCCGCGTGCAGCCACGCCATTTCGAGGGGATCGATCATGCCGTCGCCACCCCGTGCGCAAAGAGCTTGCCGTGCAGTTCCTGGCGGGCGCTGTACAGCCGCGATTTCACGGTCTTTTCGGGGATGTGCAGGATCTCGGCCATTTGTGCGTAACTGCATTCGGCAAAGTGTCTGAGGACGATGACGACGCGATGGTCGTAGGGCAGTTCCATCAATGCGGTCTGAATCAAGTCGTGCAACTGTGCGTCTCCGGTCACCTGCTCGGGCCCCCGTTCGACGCTTGCCAGCGGGAAATCCTCCACATCGATCGCAAATGCCTCTGCGTGGCGCCGGTGCTTCAGCCGGTCGATGGATTCATTCACCGCGATCCGGTAGATCCAACTGAACAGCCGATATTTCGGGTCGTATCGGGCAATGTTCTCGAACACCTTCAGAAACACGTCCTGGGTGGCATCCGCCGCCTCCGCGGCGTTGCCCAGCATCCGGAAGGCGACGTTGAACATCGGACGCTCGTAGCACTCGATCAATTCGCTGAAGGCACCGGCATCACGCACGCGGAGGCGCGCCACCCACGTCGCGTCGGGTTCGTCGCTCATCCGCCCCATATGCGCCATATACGCCCCAGGCCCCGAAAAGTTGGCGGGGTTTTGCCAAGTCCGGCCTGGCCACGCGACGTGGTTCAGCCGTGCGTCACGTACTGCAGGTCACCGAGAACAGCTTGTCCATGCCGGAATAGCGGAAAACATCGTGGACGTGCGGGTTGACATTGATCAGGCGGATGCCCGAACCCGCCGCGACCAGCCGCTTGTGGGTCTTCAGGAGCACGCCGAGGCCCGCGCTGGAGATGTATTCCAGCCCGCCCGCGTCGATCACGCACGGCGGCGCGACTTCGTCCAGGAACGCCTGCGCCGTGGCCGCCTGGGCTGCGTCCAGCCGCCCAACCAGCAGCACGTGCCGGTCTTCCCCGTAACGGATATCAAGCATGGTCCCGCGCCATCCTTTTGGTGAAGGTGACCTTGCTCTCGCGATTGCGGTATTCGTAGTGGATCGCATCCACCATTTTCGAGACCAGATACAGGCCCATGCCACCGGGGCGCCGCGCCGCCAGCGGTGCATCGACATCGATGTCGGGGACGCGCGTGGGATCGTAGGGTTCCACGTCGTAGTCCGTCAGGCAGATCTCGACGGCGTCGCCGACCCAGTCCAGGCGCAATGAGATGTCGCGGTCCGTACCCCGGTTGTACTTGACCATGTTCACGAACAGCTCCTCGATCGCCAGGTCCACCGGCAGGCGCAACGCAGGGTCGATGTGTCGTTCGGAAAAAAACAGGTCGGTCGCGGCGACGATGGCCTGCAATTCGTGGACGGAACGCTTGAACGTCATTTCCACTGATTCCCCCTTCCTTCGAGAGTAGGCACCGACCTGCGTCGCTACCCTCTCGGCACCCCCCTGCCACGGGAGCGCCCGGCAACTATAGCGCCAATTCGCCGCCCCGATGGCACTGCAGTCCGTCGCGGTTCGCGTTTGCCGCGTCTCCGGCCCGGCATCATGCGTCCGCTGGTGCGATGTTCGTGCTTGCATCGTGGCATCCGCGGTACGAGACTTGCCGCGGTCTGAGGGTTGACTTTCACTGGCGGGAATGGGGAACGTGAGCGTGGTCAGCATCGGGCAAGCAGGCGATGACGTTACTCGCAGGAATCTGCTGGAGGCCTTGCTGGCCACCACACGTGCACTGGGCGGCACGGAAACCGGATCGGCTGCAGCGGAGCTGGCAGAAGCTGCACGTTTGCACACCGGCGCCCACACTGCGGCGCTCTGGCGCCGCGATACGCAGAACGGCGAACTGACCCTGGTGGTGCCCGCACGCGACCCGCCTCCGCGGCTCGCGGCCGGAGCCGGGTTGGCCGGGCGCTGCGCCGAAAGCGGTCACATGCTGCTGGAAGTCGATGCGGGAACGGCCGTGGACATCATGGCAGTCACCTCGATCGACCCCGAGCGCGTGGGACGCACGGGTGCGGTCCTGAGCCTGCCGCTGGTGGCGGGCGACGTGGTGCTCGGAACCCTGCAACTCCTGTATGAATCGGGCCGCGGGTTTGACCCGAACACGGTACTGCTTGCGCAGGTCCTCGCTGCGGAAGGCGCGCTGGCACTGCGCGACACGGGGCCCGGCGCGACCAACACCTTGCACAGTGAGGTGGAAGTCGCACGTGCGATCCAGCGCAGCACATTGCCCGCGCAACTGCCCCCGGTGCCGGGCTATGACCTGTACGGACATTTCCAGCCTGCGACCTATGCCGGCGGCGACATGTTCGACGCGGTGAAACTTCCGGCCGGCGTGTTCCTGTTGCTGGGCGACGCCACGGGGCACGGCTTCGGCCCCGCGCTGTCGGCAATGGAAATGCAGGGCATGCTGCGCGTCGCATTCCGGCTCGGCGCCAGCCTCGACGATGCCTACCGCCACGTCAACAACCAGCTGGCCGAGGACCTTCCCGCAGACCGCTTCATCACGGCCTTCATGGCGTATCTCGACGCCGAGGCACACAGCGTGCGTTACCACTGCGCGGGCCAGGGGCCGCTGCTGCACTACCAGGCGCGCGATGACCGCTGCGAATGGATCGAACCGACGACGTTCCCAGTGGGGGTGATGGATTTGGCCGACGCACCTCGCGCCGCGACGCTCCGGATGGGCGAGGGCGACATCCTGGCCTTGATTTCCGATGGTCTGTACGAACGCGTCGATGCCGGCAACGCTGAGTTCGGGCGGGAACGCGTCGTGGAGGTGATCCGCCGCGGACGGCATCTGCCGATGGCGGAATTGTGCCAGCGCCTGCTGGTTGCAGCCGATGCGTTCGCCGGCGGGATTGCGGCAGCGGATGACGTCACGTTGATCCTGGTGCGGCGGCTGCCTGCGGCTTGATGCCGGCAGGTGCGCGCACGGATCCAATCGTTGCGGGAACGGCATTCCGGCGATTGCCGCGCTATGCTTGGGGACCGAGCAGTGTGGCATTCCGACCCATCAGCAGGGGCCGATACGCATGGCTGACGTTTTCGTTTCCTACGCTCGCGCCGACAAGGCGCGCGTCGCGCCATTGGTGGCGGCGATCGAGGCCAAGGGCTTGACGGTGTGGTGGGATCCGGAAATCGCGCCGGGTCGCCAGTTCGATGATGAGATCGATGTCGCCCTGCAGGCCGCCAAGGCGGTGCTGGTGGTGTGGACGCCGACCTCCGTGGTGTCGCGTTGGGTGCGCGGTGAAGCGCGCGATGCTGCCGAGCGCGGGATCCTGGTGCCTGTACGTTTTGACCAGGCGCGCCTGCCGATCGATGTGCGTGCGATCCACACGACCGATCTCGATGACTGGCGCGAGGATCCGGCGCATCCCGCTGTCCAGGAATGCCTGCATGCACTGGAGGCGATGATCGCGCGTGCGCCGAGCGGCGCCGGCGAGACTGCGAAGGGAACGGCGCCGGCCGCCAGCAAGCCCGCGCCACGCTTTTCCATTTGCGTGCTGCCGTTCGTGAACATGAGTGGCGATCCGGAACAGGAGTACTTCAGCGACGGCATTTCCGAGGACATCATCACCGACCTCAGCAAGGTATCGGCACTGGAAGTCGTTTCGCGCAACGGTTCGTTCCTTTACAAGGGCAAACAGGTGGACGTGCCGAAGGTCGCGAGCGACCTCAAGGTCTCGCACGTGCTGGAAGGCAGTGTGCGCAGGGCCGGTGGGCGGGTACGCATCAGCGCACAGTTGATCGATGGCACCAGCAATCGCCACGTGTGGGCCGAGCGTTACGACCGCGACGCCAGCGACATCTTCGAGCTGCAGGACGAGATTTCGCACGCGATCGTCAAGGCGCTGAAGCTGCGGCTGTTGCCCGAGGAAAAGAAAGCCATTGAACGGCGCGGGACCGACAGTGCCGAAGCCCATGACTTGTATCTGATGGCACGGCAGCTCTACGTGACCAATCAATTGGGTGAGAATCCCTCGAGGGCGATTGTCCGCGCATGCATGCGCGCCACCGAAATCGACCCGCGTTACGCGCAGGCGTGGGCACTGATGGCTGTGGGTTACCGCAACCTGCGCGAACTGGGCGTGGAGTCGGATGACGGTATGGCGGCCGCAGAGCGGGCCCTGGCGCTGGATCCCGGTCTGGCGGAAGCCTATGCGGTAAAGGCTCACATCCTGCAAATGAGGGGCTCCATGGATGAGGCGATGGCCGAAGTCGAGACAGCGCTGGGGCTGGATCCCGAATCCTATGAAGCCAATCGCACGGCGGGGCGTCTCAATTACCAATTGCATCGCTTCGACGAGGCCATCAGGTTTTTCGAGAAGGCCTTGGGTCTTATGGACTCGGACGTCAACACGGCGATGTTGTTGGTCAGCGCGTACAAGGCGCTCGGCGACGGGACTGGCGTTCGTCGCGCGGCGGAACTGGCGGCAAGACGGGCAGACGCAGTACTGGCACTGGATCGAAACAACGCCAGCGTCATGGCATACAGCGCCGTGGCACTGGGAGCACTGGGCGAGGCCGAACGAGCCAAGGCTCGCATGAACCGCGCGCTGCTTATTGATCCCGACAACATGGACATGCGTTACAACTTCGCATGCTCCCTGAACGAATATTTGCACGACAAGACGGCCACGCTGGACATGCTCGCGCCGCTTTTCGAAACAATCACGGCCTATCTCTTGCGTTACCTGAGAGCCGATCCGGATTTCCAGTCGTTGCACGACGATTCGCGCTTCCAGGCTATGGTCGCAGCCGCGGAAGCGCGGCTTGCAGCGTCGAAGCCAGCCGAGACATCCGAAAGCAAGCAGCCCGCGTAATTGCTTGACTCTTCCCCTTCAACGGGAAGGACGGGATGGGGATGGTGTCGCGTGTAGTCCAATAAAAACCCATTCCCACCCTGACCTTCCCTTGTGGGGCGTACTCGAGGGAGCAGCATGGATGATGCAAACAATCCCCTGGATCGGTGCCGCTACATCTTCCCAGCCTCAAGCGGCCGCTGGCGGTGCATCACCGCCCACTCGACGTGCTCGGCCAGCGAAGCTTCGCCCAGCGCGCGCAGGATTTCACGTTGCTCGTCGGCATCGCCGGCCTTGTCCAGCGCGGTGCGCGCGTTGCCGAACACGCGCTCCATGAAACGGTACTGCCGGATCAATTCGCGGTCGGCCTTGCGGAACGAATACGCTTCGCGCACTGCCGCGAAGATCGAAAAAAACGCCATCACCACGATCAGGTTGTTCTTGGCGTCGGCCGACAGCCGGTGCACCAGCACCGCCAACACCACGCTGATGAAGATGCCCGCCAGCAGGCACATCGCGCCGATCGCCTCGTTGATGCGGTGACTCCGTTCGCGCTGCTCGGTACGGACCCGGTAGTAACCGAGTTCGCCGTGGGTGGCGTCGCCGACCCATTCGTCGATCACGCCGCGCAACGCCGCTTCGTCCCGTAGCGCCGGCCAGGCATGGCCGAAAAGTCCCGCGCTGCGCATCACGTTGCGCACCCAGCCCAGCTCGATGTCCTGCTTCTGCATCAGGTTGTCGTGCGCGAATTCCGGATCGGCGGTCAGCGAAATGCCGGCGCGCCGCCAGTAGCACTGCACGCGCAACCCCTCGGCCAGTGCACGGTAATCCAGGTACTTGCGGTGCCAGCCGCGCCGTTTCGCGATGGCGCTCACCACCACGCCGGTCGCGAACAGGAACAGGAACACGAACAGCATGTTGTCCTGATCGGGCAGGTTGTCGTACATGGTGAAGGCCACGCCCATCACGAACGCGACCAGATAGATCGCCCGCATCGCCAGCAGCACGCGTTTCTGGAAATGGATCGCCAGCCAATCGGCCGTACGGAACAGCGCAGTGGGTGACGACTGTGTCGGCGTGCCTTCGCCTGCGGCGGAAGGCGCATCTTCGATGCTGGATCCGCCCGCCTCGATTTCCTCGCGGTACTTCGCGGCATCGACGTTGAACGCGTCGGCGTGCGCGAACACCGTGCGGGACGCCTGCGGCATCGGCGCGTCGGGTTCCGAGGCGTCGTCAAGGTTGCGCCAGACCACCTGGCCCGGGCGCAGCGGTGATTTGGGCGTGCCGTCCGGCACGTCGCGCGAACACACCAGGTGACACAACAACCGTTCGTCACCGCCACCGTACAGGCGCGGCCGCCTGTCGCGCCTGCGCTCGAAACCACCCGGCGGCGTGCCCGTGAGGAAATACTCCACGATTTGCGCGGTGCCGCCCAAACGGTGTGATGGCTTGCCGTCCCAGATCGCCAGCAACAAATGACAATGCCGCGCCACGAACATCCCCACGTGCGCATATTGGCGATTGCGCTCTTCGCCCGGCTCGGAAACCGCGGCGTGCGTATGGCCAGTCAGCAACGGCAATTCGATCACGCGCGCCTGCGCACACAACGATTCGAAGCGCGCACGTGCCGCGGCGTCGGTAAAATCCTGCGCATACAACTCGCGCGCGAACGGCAGCGGCGCCACGAGTTGCGCGCCAAGCCCCAGGCCTTCCTCGGCCACCAGTTGATCGCCGCCCTCGGCCAGCGGCGACAGGATCGTCAGCGGCGCGTGCGGGAACTCGTTTTGCAATTGCGCCAGCAACGCCCGCACGCGGGCGCGGATCGGCTCGATCTCGCGTCCGGGGATGTTGCGGTGGCTGGTGACGCCGACCACCAGCGGCGCGAGCGCGGCGTTCGCGGCCGAAGTGTTTGTCTGCTCCGAATCGACCATGTCCATCGCGACGGCCCGTTCGTGTCTGCCGGTTATTTCGGTTGTGCGCCATCCATGCGTGATTGCATAACCGGTTTTTCGTTTCCGGCATTCTGCCCCAATTCCCGCTTCGTCACCTCCATATGACCGAAAGGGGAGCGACAAATCATCCGGCGACAACCGCGCTATTTCATGATTGGTTTGTTGCGGATCTGCGTGTCGATGGCGCTCAGCAATCCATCGGACCGCTGGAACACGATGCTGTACTCAAAACGGGAAGCTGTCTGGAAATTGTCATGCATGACCCAAGCACCGTTGCCACATTGCCGATCGAGAAATTTCGTGTTCCGGTCTGATCGCTTCCATTCGAATCAGTTTGTTCAAAGCTGACCCCGATCGTGGACGAAGACAACCACAGTCGGTATCGCGACGGCGGCACTGGTGTTACCAGAGCCTTGGGCGTTGGCCGATGCGGTGCGCAGAATCGCGGTAGACGTGGCAAGTAGACGAATCGAAAGGGTGTTCCTCATTTATTCCTTGGTGCGTTTGCGGCGGGATTGCCACGGTAGAACCGCCATAAAACTCCGGAAGGAGCCACTTGAGTGTCACCGGGGGTGCTATTTCATGACTCCCCTGTTTTCTATGCCCGGATCGATGACGCCGAGCGATCCGTCCGATCGCTGGATCATCAGATCGAACTTGAATTTGCCGGGCTCGGGGTTGGCATCGAATAGTGACAATTGCAGGGTGCTGCCGCGGGAAACGAACCTGCGCGCAGGAAATGCCGCGTGCCCCAGTGGGTCGCGACCGCCGCAGCCTTGATCAGACGCCACCTCGGAGGCGGTACCGGATGTCTCCTTGAAGCTGATTCCAACGGGGCTGTAGGTGTATCGGTCACCTTCGCGGCCGGACACGGAAAACTCGAGATGCGCCTCGGTCGTGACAACGATCGGATCGTTGATCCTGCCTTGACTGACCCGGCCGTGGCCGGTATCGATCAATTCCATGTCTGCGCGGCTGGAGCCGCGGCCAATCTCGTGGAAATCCGTCACGGTGATGGAAATCCTTGCCGTGGTGCAAACTGCATGGTCAGTGGACATGTTGACCTCCTTCGGTGACTGGAGATGGCTGACCGGGAGCCGGCCAGGGTTGCAACGGCACGTAACCGCTCGCGTTCAGTCGATCGAACGCAACCCGCGCGCGCGCATCGTCGCCAGTCAGGCGGCATAGCCGGACCCAGGGGTCAAGCACGCGCCAGTAATACGAGGTGCGCGTACGCTCCGCGAGCAACGCGCGGGCTTCCGCCCATGCGGGGGGCGGTGTATCGGGTGATCGAGCTTGTTGCAGGCTCCCCAGCACCAGCAGCGCATCGGCCCGGTCGGCCAGGTTGCCGTCGTCGACGGTCTTCCCCACGATCCCTTTGCGAGCTTTGGCGAAGGATTCGTTGGCAGCGGCTGCGGCGGCACGCAAATTGCCGCGCTGCCATGCCAGGCGCGCGCGCAGCAGCCATCCGCGGCTGAGTGCCCGATCGATTTCCCGATTGCCCTTGATTGCCGCGGACGGCTCGAGACCGTGCAGCTCGTCCATCGCGGTGGACAACAGTTGTTCGGCTGACGCGAGCTGGCCCGCAGCGATTGCATGCGACGCCCGGCGAATCTGCACGCTGGCCAGGGTAATGCGCCACGGAACATTGTCCGGGTCGTGTCTGGTCAGGATCTTCAGCCCGCCATCGGCCGCCGCCAGTGCGTGCAGACTCTCGTCGTACCTGCCCGTCGTGTCCAGTGACGCGGCCAGCACTTCCTGTGCGTTGGCCCACTTGGCCAGCCAACGAAAGTCCTCGGGGTACCGTCTGCGCAGCGCGGCCAAACGCTGGACTTGTTCGCCGAACAACCGCTGGGCGTCGGCGAGCTCGCCGCGCTGCTCCGCCACATTGCCGAGCCATGAGACGGTGTCGGCAACCTGGGAGGCCAGATCGGCGTCCTGGGGCCGTGCGCGGGCAATCTCTTCCTTGGCCTTCAACTCGGCCTCGAAACCGCTTTGCGCGGTATCCAGATTGCCGCGATCCAGCGCCAGCACGGCCACGTTGTGCTCGCCCCATGTGGACTCGAGTTGCCAGTCTTGGTCGTGCTGATCGATCTTCACCAGTGCCAGCGTGGAATCGCGATAGCGAATCAGCCATGCGTTTGCCTGGTTCAGGTCGCGTCGTTGCCAATACACGTAGCCGACCCAGTATTCCGCCTGTGCGCGATCGAACAGGAACCGGCCGTTCCCGGGATGCCGCGCGGTCAGCTCGAGACTGCGCTGGTAGGCGCGCTGGAAGGCATCCATTGCGGGGTCGTACTGGCCCTCGTCCAGCCGTATCTGGCCGATCTGCACCAGCGCGCGCGACTGCTGGGTGAGTTCATCATCGGTCAATGAGCCAGGCTTGCTCGCGGCGAACAGCGCCAGCGCCTTGTCGGTGACGGAGGCCATCAGATCGAGCCGCCCCACACCCTTGAGCTTGTCGTGCAGGTCGCCAAGCATGTAATTCAGCGCCTGTTCGGTTTGCGCCTGCCGCTGGCGTGCCTCGTTGCGCGCGATGACCGCATTGATGGCCAGCACGCTGGCGACCGCCATGCCCAGTATGGCCGCTGCAGCGACGATCATCGCGCGGCGCCGCCGTCGATGTGTTTCACGCTGGATCAGCGCGTCGAAGCCCATGCCAAGCATGCCGGCGATCAAGCGCAACATCGCGATGGACTTGCTGTCGTGGCCGGCACGGGCGTCCGCCGCGATGGGTTCGGCTTGCTTGTTCGAGAGTTCTCCCGCCGCATCCAATGCAAAGCGCAAAGCGGGGCAGAAACACTCTTCCGCTGCGCGGCCGGGCAGATCCGTGGCGTTGGGTTCACCGCCGACGATCAGGCAGAAGATCCGTTCGGCGCGACCCATGCGTTTGTAGGCCAACACCTCTGCATTGACCCAGCGCGATGCCGCCGACGCGGGCGAACACAGCACGATCAGGTTTTCGGATTGCGCAAGGGCCTCGTCGACCTTGCGGCCGAGGTCGGTGGCGCTGGCGAGTTCCTCGCGGTCGCGGAAGATCGGATTCAGGCGGCGTGGAATGGGCCCGCCCGCGCCGGGGGTTCCGACCAGCCGCGACGGCACGCGATACGCCTCAAGCGCCTTGTGCAGCCAGTCGGCCCACGCCTTGTCGCGGTGGCTGTAGCTGAGGAAGGCGCGATACGTGATGCGCGAAACCGGCGACTCGGCCATGGCCGCCTCCGCCCTCGGGTCGCCCTGACGGATGCGATCCCCGCGAAGCGTTCGGGGATCGCTTTCGTCCGGTGGGGCTGACTCTGCCAGATTCCCAACAAAATGTGAAGTACATCACATTTTGGCCCATTGCCGGCAGGCAGCCCCCCCTGTTTTCCGGATCAGGATTTGGCCGGCGGTCGCCGGCGACCCACCGGCTTGGCCATGCGCAGCAACTCGGTCGTGAAGCCGGCGTGTTCGTACAGCGCGCGGGCACGGGTGTTGCCGGGAAACACGCCGAGTGTCAATAACTTGCAGCGATTCCTACGCGCCCATGTTTCGGCATGGGTGAGCAGAGCCCGGCCGATGCCGCGGCCATCCCGACCGGTCGCCACCGCAAGATCGGAGATATGGCAGGCGCGCGCGCCGGAAAAGAAGTCGCGTTGCACCTGCAGGTGCAGGAAGCCGACGCGTTCCCGTTCCGCACCGGGGTCTTCCGCCACGAAAAAATGATCCGCGGGCGGCGCGTCGCGCAACGCGCGTTCGATGTCGGCGCGAATGCCGGCCAGCGTCTCGCGCTTGCGCCGGCTCTTGGGCAGTTCGAATCCCACGAAGCGCGGCGCCAGCGACAGGATGAATCCCGTATCGTCCGGCTCCGCGGGGCGAATGGTGATGGAGTGTCCGGGGGGCTCTGACACGACGTTGCCTCTTCCTTACATCGTTATTCCGGGGCGACCCGCAGGGTCGAACCCGGAATCGGTTTTCCAGGTTTTCAGAACCGATTGATTCGCGCCATCCGTGGCGCCCGCCCTGCGGGCCGCCTGCGGCGTTCGCGTTTGCAATCCTGCAAACGCAGTCGGGTTCTGCTCGCGATAAAGCTGCGAGCAGCCCCGGAATGACGACAAGAGAAACATACTGGCTGGCGAAGCAGGCTCTCCGGAGGGAGAAGAAACAAGAGCATCACGCGGTGCGAGCGGGATGTTCGTGGGTCTACCCAAACAACGCATCCGGCATCGCGAAGATGCTGTCCGCACCCGCCTGCATCGCGGCCAGGTGGGTGCGGGTGCGCGGCAGGATACGTTCAAAATAGAAACGTGCGGTCAGGCGCTTGGCTTGCTTGAAGTCGTCGGATCGGGATGATGCATCCGCCGCGGCCACGCTGCGCGCCCATGCGTACGCCAGCGCGACGTAGCCCGAATAGAACAGGTAATCGACTGCCGCCGCGCCGATCTCGTCCGCATTGCCCACCGCGCGCCTTCCGATCGCCTGGGTGACGTCGGTCCATTCCTTGGCAATGCCTGCCAGTGGCGCCACGAATGCCTTCAGTGCATCGTCATTCGCGTGTTGCGTGCAGAACGCGGCCATCTCTTCCAGGAACAACTTCAGGCCCTCGCCCTGCTGCTGCATGACCTTGCGGCCGAGCAGGTCCAGCGCCTGGATTTGCGTGGTGCCCTCATAGATCGTGGTGATGCGCGCGTCGCGCGCGTACTGCTCCATGCCGTGTTCGGCGATGTAGCCATGGCCGCCGTAGATCTGCAGCGCGAGGCTGGTGCACTCGTTGGCGTTCTCGGTGAGCAGGGCCTTGACGATCGGGGTGAGGAACGACACCAGCGCTTCGGCGCGCCGGGCTTCGGCTACATCCTTCGAACGGTGCTGGATGTCGACAAGCATCGCGGCGTGCAGGCCCAACGCGCGGCCGCCTTCGATCAGCGATTTCTGCGTCAGCAGCATCCGACGGATATCGCCGTGCACGATCAATGGATCGGCGGGTTTGTCGGGAAACTTCGCACCCGAAAGCGAGCGCATCTGCAGGCGTTCGCGCGCGTAGGACAGCGCGTTCTGGTACGCGCGTTCGGACAACGCCAACCCTTGCAGGCCGACCGCGAGCCGCGCGGTGTTCATCATGGTGAACATCGCGTTCAAACCCTTGTGGGCTTCGCCGATCAACCAACCTTGCGCGCCATCGAAATTCAGCACGCACGTGGCGGAACCCTTCAAGCCCATCTTGTGCTCGATGGAACCGCAACGCACGCCGTTGCGTTCGCCCTTCGCGCCGTCCCTGCCGACCTTGAACTTCGGAACGATGAACAGCGAAATGCCCTTGACGCCTTTGGGCGCGTCCGGCAAGCGCGCCAGCACCAGGTGCACGATGTTGTCGGTGAAGTCGTGCTCGCCTGCGGTGATGAAGATCTTGGTGCCGCTGATCGCGTGGCTGCCGTCGCCGTTCGGTTCGGCGCGCGTTTTCAAAAGGCCGAGGTCGGAACCGCAATGCGGTTCGGTCAGGCACATCGTGCCGGTCCATTCACCCGAAACGATGCGCTTCAGGAACGCGTCCTTCTGCCAGGCTTCGCCGTGCACCCGCAGTGCCTCGGTGGCGCCGTGCGAGAGCAGCGGGTAGGTGCCCCACGCGAGGTTGGCCGAATCGACCATTTCCTTGACCGGCGCACCGACCAGTTCCGGCAGGCCCTGGCCGCCAAAGGCTTCAGGCGCGGTCAGCCCTGCCCAGCCGCCTTCCACGTATTGCCGGTAGGCCTGCTTGAAACCTTCGGGTGCCTTCACCGCGGCGGCGGCCTTGTCGAAGCTGCAACCCTGCTGGTCGCCGATTTCGTTGAGCGGCGCCAGCACCGTCTGCGAGAACTTCGCAGCTTCGTCCAGCACCGCGTCGATCAGTTCGCGGTTGAGGCCTTCGCAACCGGGCAACGTGGCGAACAGCTTTTCGACTTCCAGCAGGTCGTAGAGATCGAAGCGGATGTCCGCGAGCGGGGCGGTGTAGTGGGTGGTCATGCAAACTCCCTGGGATTGCTGTCACCTGCGAGGTGCTCTCGCAGGAGCGTGCCTGCGCGCGATGTCTTCAAATCATCGCCAGATGTTGGATACGCCCGGCACCGGCGACATGTAGCCCGTGCCGTCCAGTTCGAACGCTTGCGCGCTGCCCGCCGTGCCCTTGCCGACAGACAGCGTGCCCTTCAATTCGTATTGCACCGCGTTGCGTTTGGCTGCGGCCAGCGCGGCGGTGCCGGCGGCATCGGGTTTGAAGGTCGCGGTCGCGACGTCGGCGTCCATCGCCGGTATATCCAGCGCGGGCGAGAGCGTGATATGGCCGGCCGATTTGTGATCGAGCGTGAGTTCCGCGTCGATCGAATATACGTGCATGCCGGTGTCGTAGCTGTAATTCTGAAAACGGACGACGGCGGCCCAGGTACCGTCGGAATTCACCGTGAGTTGCTGGATGCTGGCGGTGGGAGGTTGCAGTTTGGTGCCGAGGCCCGTGCAGCCGGCGAGCAGCAGGGCGGCGCATGCCAGGACGGCAAACCGCGCACGCAGCGCGGACCGGGACGAACGGCGGGTCATCGTCGGGTTCCTCTTCGGCCTATCACTCCGCCGCTACTTTAACCCGACGCGCAAGCCTTGGCGGCGAGCATGGAACCCGGGGCGGCGATGGACGCCTGGAACGCATCGATGCTCTGGAGCGCAGCCAGCCGCCCGTCTTCGATCAGCGCCACGCTGTCGGCCAGCGCGGTCACCTCGTCGGGCTGGTGGCTGACCAGGATCGTGCTGAGCGTGAATCCGTGCTTGAGGCCGCGCAGATACTCCAGTACTTCCGCGCGCGCTTCGCGATGCAGGTTGGCCAGCGGCTCGTCCAGCAACAAGGCGCGTGGCTCGCGCAGCAACGCGCGGCCGATCGCGACGCGGCGTATCTGTCCGCCGGAAAGCTGCCCGGGTTTGCGTTTCAGGAACATGGACAATTCCAGCAGTTCCACCACGTCGTCGAACGCATCCTTCGCGGCTGCGCGCGGCATGCCGAAGCGCAGGTTGTCGCGGACACTCATGTGCGGAAACAGCCGCGCGTCCTGGAATACCACGCCGAGGTTGCGCTGCGCGGGCGGCAGGTCGATGTCCGCGGCGGCATCGAACAATGCGTGGCCGTCGATCGCAATGCGGCCGCGCCGCGGGTGCAGCAGCCCCGCGATCGCGAGCAGGGTGGAGGTCTTGCCGCACCCGGATGGGCCGAACAGCGCCAGCGCGCGCGCGGGCGAACGCACCGCCAGCTCCAGCGAAAATTTGCCGCGTTGCAGGGCGAGATCGAGTTCGATCATGCTTCGTCCTCGCGCGTGCCGCCCCTGAGCAGCATCAGTGCGGCGACCAGCGATGCGATGACCGCGACCACCACGGCAACCAGCGTGAGCCGCAACGCGCCGGTTTCGCCGCCCGGCGTCGAGATCAATTCGTACAGCGCGATCGGCAGGGTGCGCGTCTGCCCCGGGATCGACGACACGAAGGTGATGGTGGCGCCGAACTCCCCGAACGCGCGCGCGAACGCCAGCGCGAGGCCGGCGGCCAGACCGCGCGCCGACAGCGGCAGGGTGATCCCGAAGAAGATTCGCCATGGCCCGGCGCCCAGCGTCGCTGCCGCGTGTTCGAGTTTGCGGTCCACCGCCTCGAACGCGTTGCGAAGTGCCACCACCAGCAACGGCAATGCCATCACTGCGGCAGCCAGCGCGGCGCCCGTCCAGCGAAACGCAATGGAGAGGCCCGCGGTATCGAGCCAGCGCCCGATTGGGCCGTGGTGGCCGAACACGATCAGCAGGACGTAACCCGTCACCACCGGCGGCAGGATCAGCGGCAGCAACAACAGGCCTTCGAAAACGGGTTTTCCGAAGAAACGCGTGCGCGCCAGCAGCCACGCGCAGCCGACCGCCACTGGCAGCGAACACGCGACGCCGACCAGCGACACCTTGAAGCTCAGTGCCAGGGCGACGGCTTCGGCGTGGGTCAAGAGGTCCATCTAAGGGTTCGCTTTCGCATGGGTGCGCATGCATCCGAAATTCGATGGCGAAGGATGCCTGTCAATCTTGTCCGCGTGGTGGCGCATCGAAGCCCCAATGTTCGAACACCTTGCGTGCTTGCCCGGATTTCAGCGCCGCGAGCAGCGCACGCGTGGCGACATTGTCGTGCCCTTTCACGAGCGCGACCGGATAAACGATGGGCTTGTGGCTTGCCGCGGGAAACGTGGCCAGCACTTTCACGCGCGGTTCGGACACGGCATCGGAACGGTACACGATGCCGATCGGACATTGCCCCAGCACCACGAGGTTCAGCGCGGCGCGCACGTCCCGCGTCATCGCCATCCGCGGTTGCAGTGCGTCCCACATCCCGAGTTTCGCGAGGGACTGCTTGCCATAGATGCCGGCGGGCACCGCATCGGGGAGGGCGATCGCGAGGCGGCCGTCGCGGCCCAATGCCTCCAGCACCGACGCAGCACCCTGCGCAAGATCGAGCCTTGCCGTCGAGTCGGATGGCGCGACCAGCACCAGCGCGTTGCCCAGCAGATCGGTGCGGGTGGACGGCACGATCGCGCCACGTCGCGCGGCGGCGTCCATCCAGCGCTCGTCGGCGGAAATGAAAAGATCGGCGGGCGCGCCGTTCTCGATCTGCCGTGCCAGCGCCGACGATGCGGCATAGACCCGGCGCGGTGCCGGTGAACCCAACGCCCCGTCGTGTGCCAACTGATCCAGTGCGGGCTCGAGGCTTGCGGCGGCGAAAATCGTGGGTGGCGCCGCGGCCGCCGTCATCGACGCCAGCGCGCCGGCGGCAACGACCATCACGCACGCGGCCAGCTGCTGGATTCGTCGCATCCTCTTTGCATCCGCGGGGGTGGTCAACGCGATGATTCTAGCCCGGGATGCGATCGGAGCCGCGCGACGCGTGGATCAACGGCCCCACACGACGGTCAACGTGGCCTTCGCGAGCGCGTGTTTTTCGATGCCCGCCAATGCGATCTTGCGGCTGACGTGCGCGGCCAGTCCCAGTTCGGGTACATCGAGCGCGTACACCGTGATGACGTAGTGGTGCGGCTTGCCGGCTGGCGGGCAGGGGCCGGAATAGCCGTGGTCGCCGAAATCGTTGGGCACCTGCGCGGCATCGCCCGGCGCGTTGCCGCTGCGCGGCGCGCCGGCATTGGCGTTGAGGCCATGGGCGCCGACCGGGATCTCGTAGATGATCCAGTGCCAGAAGCCGCCCGGGGCGTCGGGGTCGTACATCGTGACAGCGAAACTCTTCGTGCCAGCGGGCGGGTGGTGCCACTCCAGCGCGGGCGAAACGTTGCCGCCGCCGCATTCGGTGTATACGTTCGCGATCGGCATGCGTGCGCCGTCGGACAACGTCGGGCTGTCGAGCGTGAAGCCTCGCGCACCGAACGCCCCGGCAGGCGCAAGCGCGAGGCAAAGCCCCAGCCATGCGCACCGCATCACGGCCGGGCCGTCGCGCGCTTGCGTGCGCGCGGCGCGTGCTCGCGCAGGTATTCGGCCAGCACGGTCGCATTGCAGTGCTCGGCGTCGTGTGCCATGAAGAGCAAGGTCGCGTTCGGGTGTTCCTTCAACAGCGCCTGCAACGCCGTCACCGCATCGGGGTTCGCGTCCAGTTCCGCGCGGTAACGCTTCCGGAATTCCTCCCACTTGTCCGGATCGTGACCGAACCATTTGCGCAACTCGGTGCTGGGCGCGACGTCCTTCACCCACGCGGTGAGCTGCAACTTCTCCCTGGACTGGCCGCGCGGCCACAGGCGGTCGATGAGGATGCGCGCGCCGTCGGCCTTGCTGGCGGGCTCGTTGGCGTGCTTGATCGTGAATGCCATGGCAACCTCCATTGTGTGATGGCTGCACGTCAAGGCATCATACGCGTTTGTCCCGAAGGGTTCACGATGACACGTCGCCTGATCGTCCGCCGCTCGCCCATCCACGGCAACGGCGTGTATGCCGCCGTCGACATTCCCGCGCGCACCGTGCTGATCCAGTACAAGGGCCGCCTGATCACGCACGCGCAGGCCGATCGGTTGTACGACGATGGCGCCGACACCGGCCACACGTTTCTTTTCACGTTGAACGACAAGTACATCGTGGATGCGAACGTGGGTGGCAACAGCGCGCGCTGGATCAATCATTCCTGCGCGCCGAACTGCCGCGCGTACATCGAGGAGGTCGACGGGGCGAAAAAGGACAAGGTGGTCATCGAGACCCGGCGCGCGATCAAGGCGGGCGAGGAACTCACCTACAACTACGGCATCGTGCTGGACGTGCCGCACACGCCGAAGATGAAGAAGCTCTGGGCGTGTCGCTGCGGCGCGAAGCGCTGCAGGGGGACGATACTGCAGCCCAGGGGCAGCACCCGATAGCCGCGGGCGCTGCCGCATCGCTTGCTTCGTGCCGGTAGCTGTCGATCGACTGAACCGGCGGGCCGGATTTGCGGGACACTTCCTTTGCGCACACGGGGGATTAACGGCGCGCTGCGTATCCTGCGCGTTCCCACGATGGCAACGGGTTCAGGAGCAACAGCATGCGCAAGGACAAGCTGAAAGGCTGCAGGGTCGCGATTCTGGCCACCGACGGATTCGAGCAATCCGAGTTGATGAAGCCGAAGCAGCTTCTGGAGGAAGCCGGCGCCACGACGGCGGTGATTGCGCCTGGCGACGCGCAGCAGATCAAGGGCTGGAACCACGGCGAATGGGGCGGGCAGGTGAAGGTCGACGTGCCGCTGGCGAAGGCGCACGCGTCCGACTACGACGCATTGGTGCTGCCGGGCGGCGTGATCAATCCCGACAAGCTGCGCCTGCACGAAAAGGCCATCGATTTCGTGCGCGAGTTTGGCCGCACCGGGCGTCCCGTGGCCGCGATCTGCCACGGACCGTGGACGCTCATCAACGCCGGCCTGGTTCGCGAAAAACACCTGACCTCGTGGCCTTCGCTGCGTGCCGACCTCGAAAACGCCGGTGCACACTGGGAGGACAGCGAAGTCGTCGAGAGCGGCAACCTGATCACCAGCCGCAAACCCGACGACATCCCGGCATTCACCAGCACCTTGATCCGGGCTCTCGAAGAACGCCAGGCCGAAGCGGCCTGAGCACAAGTGGGTGCCGGGCCGGGTTTCATCCGGCGGAGCCCAACGTTTCTGCGTGATGCACGACGTGGGGCTTCCGCCCATGAAGCTGGCGTCAGTCCAACCTGCAAAGTGCCGACCAGCGAAAAAACGCCCGGCGTTGCGCCGGGCGTTCGATATGCTCGGGAACGCAGCCAGCTATGCCGCGGCGCGCTTGGCTTCGACTTGCTGACGCGGGCCTTTTTGCAGCGCCTCGCGGACGTGCGATACCAGCAGGTCCACCTCGGCTTCGTTCATCATGAAGTGCGGGGTGAAGCGCAGCGAGTTGGCGCCGCCGTGGATCACGTTGATCCCGCGCTCGCGCATGTACTCCTCGATGGAATCCGCGCCGTAGCACTTGAACTGCGGCGCCAGTTCGCACGAGAACAACAGCCCGGTGCCCTGCACCTTGGTGATCAGGCCGCCCAGTTCATCCTTCAGCGCGTTCAATTTCTGCACCGCCTGCATGCCGCGCTCGCGGATGTTGGCGCGCAGCTCCGGGGTGATCTCGGCCAGCACCGCGCAGGCGATGTCGAGCGCGCGCGGATTGCCGGTCATGGTGTTGCCGTAGATGCCCTTCTTGTAGAGGCCCGCGGCACGTTCGTTCAAGGCCACCACCGACAGCGGGAACTGTCCGCCGTTGAGCGCCTTGGAATAGGTTTCCATGTCGGGCGCCGGCAGGTTCTCGAAGCCCGGGTAATCGACGATCGACAACACGCCGTGTGCGCGCAGTCCGGCCTGGATCGAATCGACCATCAGCAGTGAACCGTGCGCCTGGGTCAATTCGCGTGCGGTGGCGTAGAATTCCGGCGTCACCGCGCGGCCCGGATCGCCTTCGCCCATCACGGGTTCCAGGAACATCGCCTCGAAGAACCAGCCGTTCTGCTCGGCTTCGTCGAAGGCACGCCGCAGCGCGGCCACGTCATACGGCGGGATCGCAACCACCGAATGCTCGTCACGGAAGCTCGCGAGGTTCGACACGTACGCCTTGCGCGAGGAATCCGAATACAGCGCGGGGCGCTCGGTGCGGCCGTGGAACGCGCCCTTCACGACGAGGCGCTTGATCGTGCGGCCGGCGTATTTCGCGCCCGGATCGGTCTGCAGCTTGGCGTTGACGTCGGCGATCCGCGCGGCCAGCGTCACCGATTCCGAACCCGAATTGAGGCACATGAACTTCGCGAACGGATGCTTGCCGGCGCGGTGGCCGATTTCGCGGCGCAGCGCGCCGGCGAACGCGTGCTGCGCCAGCGACGGCGTCATCACGTTGGCCATCACCTGCGGTTTGGCGAGCGCCTTCAGCACCGCCGGCGGATTGTGGCCGAAGCCGAGCATCCCGTAGCCGCCGCAGTCGTACAGCACGGCGCCCTTCAGCGTGACGATCCACGCGCCGCGCGCGGCCAGCGGCACGAACGGGCACACCGCGTCGTCCGGGTAGAAGTTGACGAAGCCGGACTGCAGGGCGTGCAGCTGCGTGTCCTCGTCCAGCCCCAGCACTTCGGGGCTTTGCGACTTCAGCTGCTTGAATGCGGCGTGGGCGTCGGCAATCGCGCCGGCGAGATCGGCATCCTGGCCGGCGAAGCGCTCGGCGGTGGCATCGTCCAGCCCGTGGGTGCGGACCTTGCCGCCTTGTTCACGCAGTTCGCGCAGCATGTCGATCGATTTCATGGGAGCCTCCAGACGCAGGGGCGGCACCGCGGCGTCGCCCGTAAGTGTTTAACGCAGAAAAGAAAACGTCCGATGATTCTAACAGGCAGCCGGTTCGGGCGTAACCCCGCCACAAGCGGCATGACGGCTGTCAGAAGCGATCGATGACGCCTCGGGGCTGACGGCTCCGGGTGGTTGCGGCATGCTGGTGTCGGCTGGACCGCACGGGAGGCCGCCATGCCGGCGTTGATTGCACACTCGCACTTTCATCTGACCGTGTTCTACGCCGCGCTTTTCGCATGTTTCGCGCCGGAGTGGATCGGCACCTTCTTCCAGCGGGTGGAAAAAGGCGCCCGGGTGCGCGACCGCGGCTCGCACGTCTGGATCGTGATGGCGGTGGGCATGGGTGTCGTGGCGGGGATCATCCTCGTCAACGCCAATTTCCCCGGCACCACGCTGCAGCGCGGCCAGCGCCTGCAATTCTGGATCGGCATCGCGGTGATGCTGTCCGGGCTGGCGTTCCGCTGGTACGCGATCAAGAGCCTCGGCCGGTTTTTCACCCGCACGGTGGCGACCCGGTCCGGGCAATACGTGGTGGACAGCGGGCCGTACCGGCTGATCCGCCATCCGTCCTACACCGGCGGTTTGCTGATGTTCCTCGGCGCCGGCATCGCGATGACCAATTGGGCGGCGCTGCTCGCGATCATGGCCGGCGCGGCCCTCGGATACGGGTATCGGGTGCACGTCGAGGAACGGGCGCTGTGCGCGGACCTCGGGCAGCCCTATCGCGACTACATGCTTCGCACCAAGCGGTTCATTCCGCATGTGTTGTGACGCCGGTGCGAACGCGTACCATGGGGCAGGCATGAGGCGGCGCGATTGAAACTGAAGATTGCCCCCGATTCGGCGTTCTCCGTGAAGGCCGGCGAAGCGCGCGGCTGGTACGCGCGGCTCGAGCCATGGGTCTGGCTGGTGTGGCTGGTGTGGCTGTTCGGCCCCGCGTTGTTCATACCCAAGGGTTTCGAGCACTGGCTGTTGGCGACAGTGCCGAGCCTGCCGGTTTTCCTCGCGCTCTACTGGTTTGCGCACACGTGCCCGCGCCGGCACGCGGTGTGGTACGCGCTTGCGATCGCCGCGCTGAGCATGGCGGTGACGCCGTTCAACCCGTTTGCGCAGACGTATCTGATCTACGCCTGCGCGGTGGCGGCCACCTGGAGCGATCCGAGGCGATCGGGCAGCCTGATCCTGGCGTGCCTGGTGGTCTACAGTGGCCAGTGGTTCTGGCTCCAGTTTCCGTGGGCGTCGCTGGTCAACATCTGGATCCTGTGTCCGATCGTCTCGGCGCTGATCGTCGCCGAACGCATCCAGAGCCGGCATCGCGCCGACCTGCGCCTGTCGATGGACGAAGTCCGCCGCCTTGCCGCCAGTGCCGAACGCGAGCGCATCGGCCGCGACCTGCACGATCTGCTCGGTCACACGCTGTCGATGGTGGCATTGAAATCGGAACTGGCCGGCCGATTGATCCAGCGTGATCCGAATGCCGCGCACCGCGAAATGGCCGATGTCGCGCGGGTGTCGCGCGAGGCCTTGTCGCAGGTGCGCAGCGCGGTCAGCGGCATCCGCGCCGCGGCGATGGCGGCCGAACTGGCTTCCGCGCGACTGCTGCTGGAAGCCGCCGGCGTGCAGATGGAGTACTGGCACGATCCGCAGGACCTGCCCGTCGAAGTCGAAACGTGTCTGGCGCTGGTGTTGCGCGAGGCCGTCACCAATATCCAGCGGCACGCGCGCGCCAATCGCGTCGAAGTCACCGTGATCGTCGGCGCCGAACGCGTGGTGATGCGCATCCGCGACGATGGCCGGGGTGGCGTCAACGAACGCGGCAACGGACTCACCGGGATGCGCGAACGCATCGTCGCGCGCGGCGGCGAACTGTGGATCGAATCACCGCGGGGCAAGGGCACCGGCATCGAGATCCGCTTGCCGCTGGCATCCGCCGGACGCGCGGCGGCGCAGAAGGTCGCGCCGGTGGCCGCCGCGCCGTTGGCACAACCTGCGGGCAGCCGCGCATGATGCGGGTGCTGTTGGCCGAAGACCAGGCGATGGTGCGCGGCGCGCTGGCGGCGCTGCTGGCACTGGAACCCGACATCGAAGTCCTGGGTTCGGCCGCGGACGGCGAAGCCGCGTGGCGCGAAGTCGAGCGCCTGAAACCCGACATTTTGATCTCCGACATCGAAATGCCGGGACTGACCGGACTCGAACTCGCGCAGCGCATCCAGCGCCACGAGCTTCCGGTAAAAGTCGTGATCGTGACCACGTTCGCGCGTTCCGGCTATCTGCGCCGCGCCCTGGATGCGGGGGTTTCGGGTTACCTGTTGAAGGACGCGCCCGCGGAAAAACTCGCCGACAGTCTGCGCATGGTGCATCGCGGCGGGCGTGCGATCGAGCCGGAATTGGCGCTGGAGGCCTGGACCGAAGCCGATCCGCTCAATGACCGCGAACGCCAGGTGTTGCGGCTAGCGGGCGAAGGCCAGAGTGCGGGTGAGATCGCGCACAAGCTCAACCTTTCGCATGGCACCGTCCGCAATTACCTGTCCGAGGCAATCGGCAAGCTGGGTGTCGCCAACCGGATCGAGGCGTATCGGTTGGCCCGGCAAAAGGGCTGGTTGTAACGAGACGGCAGGGGCCTCCCGCGAGGCCCCTGCACGTGGATGCGGATCGTCGAGCGCAGGCTTGTCAGGCCCGGGCTTGTTGACGCCGGCGCTTCAAGGCCCATCCCATGCCGAGCACGCCAAGGCCAAACAGGACCAGTGTCCCGGGTTCCGGCACGGGATTCGGATTGTGTTCGGACCGGCCAAACAGCAGGTCGTCGAATCCGAGTATGTCGTTGGTTGCATTGAACGTGACGCTGGCGATCTGCTGCCCGAAGTCGATGAACCCGACGAATGCACCCCCGCCGTTGATCGCGGGCGGCATGTTGATGGTCCGGGTCACCGAGGAGCCGTCGACGTACACGATGGTCTGTTGCGGGACCGCGTCCGTTTGCAGGCCATTGACGTAAAACCCGAAGGCGTCGACGGGATTGGTGAAACTGAAGGTCACCGAACCACCGAAGACGTAGCGAAAAAACTGCCCGCCGGGAGTCGTGTTGAAACCGCACAAGGCGCCGCACCCGCTGTCGTTGGTGGTGGAGCCGCCCGTGATCGTGACATCGGCGGGGACAGGCGACTCGAAATCGACCAGATTCAGGCTGCCCGCCACCGCGCTGAATTCGGCGGCCTTCGCGCTCGAATTGACCATTTGCGCGAGCGAGCTCACGTTGTTGTCCGCCGCCAGATAGGTCACGGGAACTGCGTAGGCCGAGGCGCACATTGCCGAAAGCACGCCAGCCAGGACCAGCTTGTTTTTCATCGACATTGTCGTATCCCTCGTTGGTTGCGACGCCGTGCCGGAAGCGCCGTGATGGCATCTTTGCGGTCTTGCCAAGGTGCCTTGTGGTTTCCGGTTTGCCGGTGCAATGGCAATAGCAACTAGCATGCCAATTTGTATATCGTTGTTTCACGTCGAAAAAATCGCGGCTCGCGTCGTGCGCGATGGTTTTTCGTAAGCTTTTTCGACGATTTTGCGTGCCTTGATGCAAGTGCATCGGCCGCTTTGATTGCAGGCGCGCCGGGGCGGTTGCCTGAGGCCCATGCAGCGCCGGATAAACCGGGTCCGCGGTCGCGAAGATCCGCGGCGGTCACCGCAAGAAACGAAAAAACGGCAACCGAATGTCAGGTTTTTCGACAGCAGGGTCGGGCAGCTCGCCGACGCGCAAAGGAGGCCGCCCATCGTTGGGCTCTACAATGCGCGTTTGCCATCCGCATTTGCACAAAGCCTTGAAGAAGTCGGATTTTCATTACGATCTGCCCGTCGAGCTGATCGCGCAGCAACCGCTGCCCAAGCGCAGCGCGAGCCGGCTGCTGGAGGTCGATGCGCCGCACCAGGGCCTGGCGGATCGCGCGTTCACCGACCTGCCCTCGCTGTTGCGCCCTGGCGATCTGCTCGTGTTCAACGACACCCGCGTGCTGCCGGCGCGCCTGTTCGGCCGCAAGCCGAGTGGTGGTGCGGTCGAGATCATGCTGGAACGCATTACGGGCTCGCACACGGCGGTGGCGATGCTGGGCGTGAGCAAGAAGCCGCGCGAAGGGGGTCTGATCGAGCTGGACGACGGCACGCAGGTGCGCGTGCTCGGCCGCGAGGGCCAGTTCTTTGAACTCAAATTCGAGTGCACCGAGTCTCTCGAAAAACTGCTGTCGCGCGTCGGCCACATGCCATTGCCGCCGTACATCGCGCGGCCGGACGATCCACGCGACAGTGAACGCTACCAGACCGTCTACGCGCGCCAACCCGGCGCGGTGGCGGCGCCGACCGCCGGATTGCATTTCGACGCGGCGTTGCTGGATGCGCTGCGCGCGCGCGGCATCGATTTCGACTACATCACGCTGCACGTGGGTGCCGGCACCTTCCAGCCGGTGCGCGCCGAGAGGATCGAAGACCACGAAATGCACCGCGAGTGGTTGAACGTGGGCGCCGGGCTGGTCGAGAAGATCCATCGCGCACGGGTACGCGGCGGACGCGTGATCGCGGTCGGCACCACGGTGGTGCGCGCACTGGAAGCCGCCCGCGGCGAGCGCGGCGAAGTGGAGCCGTTTGCGGGCGAAACACGGATCTTCATTTTCCCGGGCTACCGGATCACGTCGGTCGATGGCTTGATCACCAACTTCCACCTGCCCGAATCGACATTGCTGATGCTGGTGTCGGCGTTCGCCGGGCGCGAGTTCGTGTTGTCGGCGTACCGGCACGCGGTCGAACAGCGTTACCGGTTCTATTCGTATGGCGACGCGATGCTGGTGTGGCCGGACAGCCGGGAACCGGGAAGGGGGAATTGGGAGTCGGCACCGCAATGAATTTTCCTGTCGTCATTCCGGGGCTGCCCGCGCCTTCGCGGGCAGAACCCGGAATCGGTGCCCTTTGATACGACGAAGAGCAAGTCACTGGGTTCCGGAGCGCGGCTTCGCCACGTCCGGAATGACGATAGTTGTCAGGCTTTCCCGATTTCCGATTCCCCATCCCGATACCCCATCCCGATTTCCGGTCTCCGATTCCCGATGATGCAATTCGACCTCCAAGCCACTGATGGCACCGCGCGTCGCGGCCGCATCACGCTGCCGCGCGGCGTGATCGACACGCCCGCATTCATGCCGGTCGGCACGTATGGCTCGGTGAAGGCGATGACGCCGCGGGATCTTCGCGAAATCGGCGCGCAGGTCATCCTCGGCAACACGTTCCATCTGTGGCTGCGGCCGGGACTCGACGTGATCGGCACGTTCGGCGGACTGCACAAATTCATCGGCTGGCACGGACCGATCCTCACCGACTCCGGCGGTTTCCAGGTGTTCTCGCTCGCCGAACGCCGCAAGCTCACCGAAGAGGGCGTGACGTTCGCCTCGCCGGTGGATGGCTCGCGCGTATTCCTGTCGCCCGAAGAGTCCATGCGCATCCAGACGGTGCTGGATTCCGACATCGTGATGGCGTTCGACGAATGCACGCCATACATGGTGGACGGCAAGCCCGTGGACGCGGGTGTGGTGCGTGAGTCGATGGAGTTGTCGTTGCGCTGGGCCGCGCGTTCGCGGCGCGCGTTCGATGCACTCGGCAATCGCAATGCGTTGTTCGGCATCGTGCAGGGCGGCGTGCACGACGACCTGCGTGCGCGTTCGGCGGATGGATTGCTCGAAATCGGGTTCGATGGTTATTCGCTCGGCGGGTTGGCCGTGGGCGAACCCGAAGCCGAACGCAATGCGACGCTGGAATCGACGGTACCGAAACTGCCGGCCGACAAACCGCGCTACCTGATGGGCGTCGGCCGCCCGGAAGACATCGTGGAAGCCGTGCGCCGCGGCATCGACATGTTCGATTGCGTGATGCCGACCCGGCACGCCCGCAACGGGTTCCTGTTCACCCGCGAAGGCACGCTGCGCATCCGCAATGCGAAGTACGCGAACGACACGCGTCCGATCGAGGAAGGCTGCGCCTGCTACGCATGCGCGAGCGGCTTTTCGCGCGCCTACCTGCGGCACCTCGATCGCTGCGGCGAAATGCTGGCTTCGCAGCTCGCGACGATCCACAACCTGCACCATTACCTGACGCTGATGCGAGAGCTGCGCGAGGCGATCGCATCGCAGTCACTCGAGCGTTACATCGCGACGTTTCATGCGCGGCGCGTGCGAAATTCGTAGGAGCGCGCCTGCGCGCGGCGCAAGCACGACATGTCACCTCGCGTTCGGTGGTCGCGAGCAGGCTCGCCCCTACGTGGCCTGGATGCGATCGATGCCATGCGCGCAGAACCGTCGCAGCGCATTCGAGGATGACGGATCGTTCTGATGGCGTTGCGCCCACGCCGCATGTCGCGCCAACAGCGCGGCGGCGACGCTGCGCGCACAGGTGGTGGCGAGGCGCAGCGCGCCGGCTTGCAGCATGTCGACATCGCGCGCATGGTCGCGCAGCCACGTATCGGCGTGACGGATTGCGCCGTGGATGCCTTCGGCGTCGCGGTCGGACACTGCGCCGTCGGCGGCTTCCGTCCATGCGTCGACCGCCTCCACGAGTACGTCGATGCCAAGCTTGTCGAGTGCGCGGAGGAAGTCCAGCGCCTGCACGTTGCCCGAGCCTTCCCAGATCGGGAATACTTGTGCGTCGCGCAGCAGCAGCGGGATGCCGCTGTCTTCGAGGTAACCGATGCCGCCGAACGCCTCGACCGCTTCCGAGGCGATGTGCACGCCGAGCTTGCAGACCCACGCTTTCGCCAGCGGCGTCAGCAGGCGCTGCAAAGCGGCATCCCGGTCGTCGCCCGTGCCCGATTCGACGCGCCCCAGCAACAGCGCGACTTCCATCGCCAGGTGGAATGCCGCTTCGAACCCGGCTTCCCAGCCGGCCAGCCCGTCGGTGAAGAGCGGCTGGTCGGCGAGCGGTTTGCCGAACGCGCTGCGGCGCCGCGCGTGGTCGCGTGTCAGCGCGAGGCAGCGCGCCATCGTCGAAAGCGATCCGAATGCATTCCACAACCGCGTCACCTGCAGCACCGGCGTGATCGCGCGCACGCCGTTCGCGGCGTCGCCGACCAGCTCCGCGCGCGTGTCGTGCAGGTGGATTTCCGCGGTCGGCAGTTCACGGGTACCGAGCTTGTCCTTCAGCCGGTCGATGGTGATGCCGTTCCACGAGCCATCGGCGTTGCGGGCTTCGACGCAGAACATGGCCAGGCCGTCGCCGCCGCCCGGGTTGCCCTCGGGGCGCGCCAGCGCCAGTGCGACTTCGGCGTTGATGGCCGAAGTGAACCACTTGCGGCCGTTTAGTCGCCACGTGCCATCGGCACCACGGTGCGCGGTGGTCTCGCTGTCGCCGACGTCCGAGCCGCCGATGGTTTCCGTCATCCACTGCCCGCTGGTCCAGAACGTCGCGGGATCGCGGCTCAGGAGGTGCGCAAGTACGCGCTCCCGCAAGGCTGCATTCGACGCATCGCGCAATGTCGTGGCGACCCCGTCGGTCATCGCCAACGGGCACGAGTAGAACGCGCTGGCGGCGTGGTACAGGTAAACCTTGGCGAACTGCTGGACGCGCGCGAATTCGCCCAGCGCGCGATCGTGGCCGTCCGCGACGAGCCCGAATTTGGCTGCGATGGCCGGGCCTTCCCGCCAGGTTTCGGTCAGCTCGATGCGGTCGACGCGGTTGCCCCAGACATCCCAGTTCGTCAGCACCGGCTCGGTGGGCGTGGTGGTGGTTTGTCGCGCGTACGCGCGTTGCGCGTAGCCGGCCAGGGCAACGAAATCCGGTTCCGCGGCGCGTCGTTGTGCCTCGGGCAGCACGCGTGCCAACCACGATTGCAGCACGCGGTCTTCCCGGTACGGATCGGCGAGGCGCGGCGCGGGTTGGACGAAGCTCATGATTGGGGCAGCTTACTCCCTGACTGGCGCCGGCGCTTCGGCTTGTGCGCGCACGACAGGATCACGATCACTGCCAGTGCGAGTTCGATCACGGCGAACACGCGTTCGCCAGGCGCGGCCCACGCTTCGGCCACCCCGTGGCAGAAATAGAACAGGCAGATCATGCCGGCCAGCAGCAACATGCGCGCCGGCGTCCGCCAATACACCAGCGGAATCGCCAACGGCAGCAATGCGATCGGCAACGCCACCGCGACCGGCATGCGCGCGGGCGGCAGCAGCCACGCATGCCACACGACCTGCAGCAACGCCAAGGCACCCCAGGCCGTGAAGCCGATGCGTTGTTGCGCGGTGATGCTCATGCGTCCACCGCAAGGCGTTTCGCGATATCGGCGACCCGTCGTCCGAGCACCCGCGCCAGCGTGCGCTCGTCGTCGCTGATCGGCAGGTCACCCTTGATGCCGGCCACGTGGCTGGCGCCGTACGGCGTGCCGCCCGTGGTAGTGGCGTTGAGCGCGGGTTCGGTGAAGGGAATGCCGACGATCAACATGCCGTGGTGGATCAGCGGCGTCATCATCGACAGCAGGGTCGATTCCTGGCCGCCGTGCATCGTGGTGGTGGATGTGAACACGGCGGCCGGTTTGCCGACCAGTGCGCCCGAAACCCATTCGGCCGGCGTGGAATCGATGAAGTGCTTCATGGGCGCCGCCATGTTGCCGAAGCGGGTGGGGCTGCCCACGATCACGCCCGCGCATTCATGCAGGTCCTTGAGTTCCACGTAGGGCGCGCCTTCGTCCGGCACCGGCGGATGCGCCGACTGTGTGACCGGCGCCACTGGCGGCACCTGGCGCAGTCGCGCGCGCACGCCGTCGACCTCCTCGACGCCGCGTGCGATCAGGCGCGCGAGCTGGGCGACGCTGCCGTGGCGGCTGTAATAGACGATCAGTATTTCCATGTTCCGGCGCTGCTTCCTGTCATCGAAGGTTCGGGTTGATGGACGCCAACGCCGCGGCGCCCCGGCGTTTCCTTTGTCCCGCAGTTGCACTAGCCTTTTCGCATGAGACGGCTTTCGGGTTTCCGTCAGGTACTGCGCCGCGAGCGGCTGAAGGCGTTCGCGAAATTCCTGTGGTACCGCTTCCGCGACGACAAGTGTTTCGAAACGGCCGGCGCGCTCTCGTACACGACGCTCTTCGCGGTGGTGCCGCTGTTGACCGCGGTGGTCGCGATCCTTGCCGCATTCCCGGTGTTCGCCGGGCTGCGCGAGCATGTCTCCGATTTCATCTTCCGCAATTTCGTGCCGGCGTCGGGTGAAACGGTGCAAGGATACCTGCTCCAGTTCGCCGACAACGCCAGCAAGCTGACCATCGTCGGCATCCTGTTCCTGCTGGCGAGCGCCTTGATGATGCTGGCCAGTATCGAGGATCGCTTCAACCGGATCTGGCGCGTGCCATCGCCGCGAAAAGGCAGCGCGCGGTTCCTGCTGTATTGGGCGGCGCTGACGTTCGGGCCCCTGGCACTGGTCGGGTCAGTGGCCGCCAGTTCCTGGGTGTTCGCGCAGCCCGTGTTGCGCGGCGCCGGCAGTGCCGGCGTACTTGGTTTGCGGCTGGTTGCCGTGCTGCCGTTCGCGGTCACGTGGGCGGGCCTCAGCATTCTGTATCAACTGGTGCCCAACTGCCGCGTGCGCTGGCGCGACGCGATCGCGGGCGCGCTGGCCGGCGCGTTGCTGTTCGAGGCCGCCCGCAACGGCTTCGCCTGGTACGTGCAGGATCTCGCGAACTACCAGGCGGTGTACGGCGCGCTGGCGGCGATTCCGATCCTGCTGATCTGGATCTATCTTTCGTGGGTCATCGTGCTGCTGGGTGCGACGCTCACCGCCGCGCTGGACGCCTTCGAGTACCACGACCCCCACGAAATGCTGCCGCCGGGCTGCGAGTTTGTGGGGCTGATGCGGGTGTTGCAGCACTTCGCGATCGCACAGCGTTCGGGTACGGGGTTGCTCGAATCGGAGTTGGCGCAGCGCGAAAGTTTCCTGACCGCCGACCTGTTGCAGCGTTATCTCGCGGATCTCCGGCGCGCCGGGATGATCAGCTGTGCCGCCGGCGGCGAGTGGGTGCTGGCGCGCGACCTGGACAGCGCTTCGCTGGACGACGTATTCCGCGCGGGCGAATACCGGCTGCCTGACGATGCGTTGTCATTGCAGCGCGCCAGCGCCGGTCTGCTGCCCGAGGTGCGGGTCGCGCTGCAGCGTGCCGAAGCCGCGTTGCGTGGCAACCTGGCGGTCCCGTTGCGGCACGTGTTCGCCTCGGCGGTGCATGAACCGCCGGCAAAGTCCGAGGAAAAGCCTTGATGAATGCGTTCCGCCGCGGTACGTGGATGTTGATGCTGGTGCTGGCATGCGCGGCAGGGACCGGACGCGCGCAAGCGGTTCCCGCGCATCCCGCGCTCAGTATCCGCACGCTGGATGGCAAGACCTTCGATCTCGGGGCGATGCGCGGCAAGTGGGTGATCGTGAATTTCTGGGCGACCTGGTGTTCGCCATGCATCGCCGAGATGCCGGCTCTGTCGGCGTATGTCCGCGCGCACGAGGACGTGGCCGCGATCGGGCTGGCCTACGATCGTGCGTCGCGCGCCGAGGTGCTGGCGTTCGCGAAGAAACACCCCGTCGATTACCCCCTGGCGAAGCTCGACATGGATGATTTGCCGCATGGCATCGACATGCCGGCCACACTGCCGACGACTTACCTGATTGCGCCGGACGGGCGGTTGGCGAAGCGCCTCATCGGGCCGGTCGATGCGAAATTGCTGGACGCCGCGATCGCGGCGTCCCCGTCAGAACGATCCGGCGCCGGGGCGATGCGCCCATGACGTGTGCGCGCTTCATCATCAGGGGGCGGGTGCAGGGCGTGTTCTTCCGGGCTTCCACGCGCGACCGGGCGTTGCGCCTCGGGCTGACCGGGCATGCCAAGAATCTCGCCGATGGCAGCGTGGAGGTGGTCGCGTCGGGCCAGCGTGAAGCCGTCGACGAGCTGGATGGGTGGCTGCACCACGGACCGCCCGCAGCCGTCGTCGAGGACGTCCGGCGCGAGGCGTTGCCGGACCAGGTTTGGCGTGGCTTCACCACCGCCTGAGTCCCCGGCTCAGACAGGGGCGTGCTCCGGAAATTGCGGCGCATGGCCCGGGATGTCGTACCACTCCGCCTTGTACGCGGCGAAGATGTGGTGGCCCGGGGTGGCGTTGACCGGCGTGTCCAATGTGCCGAGGCGCAGGCGCAACATGTCGGGCGTCGCGTCGCGACGGCTGTACAACTGCGCACCGCAGCCCGAGCAGAACACCCGGTGCACGCCGGGCGAGGACTCGAATTCGGTCAGCGCATCCTTCCCACCGAGCAGGCGCAGATCCGCGCGCGCAATCGGTGCCACCGCGTTGAACGCCGAGCCATTGGCCTTCCGGCATTTGCGGCAGTGGCATACGGTGATCGGGCCAAGTTCACCGTGGACTTCATAGCGCACGGCGCCGCACAGGCAACTGCCAGCGTGCATGATGGAACTCCCGTGAAAAACGCGATGATACGCGGGCGCCGATCAGCGTTCGCCCAATCTCGGAATCAGTCCGACCAGATTGCACGGCCGAGTGCGGGCGTCGAGTTGCGCGCCGAGGATTTTTTCCCAGGCGGTTTTGCAGGCCGAAGTCGAGCCGGGCAGGGCAAACACGAACGTCTGGTTGGACAGCCCCGCGAACGCGCGGGATTGCAACGATGACGTGCCGATTTCCTCGAAACTGATCGCGCGGAACAATTCGCCGAAGCCCGGCATCTCCTTGTCCAGCAGCGGCAGCACCGCTTCCGGCGTCGAGTCGCGGCCGGTGAAGCCGGTGCCGCCGGTGATCAGGATGCCGTGCACGTTCGTGTCCGCAATCCAGGCCGCCACCTGTGCGCGGATCACGTAGCGGTCATCGCGCAGCAACTTGCGGTCGAGCAGGCGGTGTCCGGCTTGCGTCAACGCGTCGACGAGAAACTGGCCGGACGTGTCGTTCTCCAGCGTGCGCGAATCGGAAACCGTCAGTACACACAGGTTCAGCGAGACGAATTGGTCTTTGGCGGTCATTTGAGAAAGTGTAGTTCAACGAAAGGTTGATGAAAGGTTATAGCCGTAGCTTGTTGAACAGCCGTTGGACATACGTTTTTTCGGGCGGACGAACTCGCAAGGGGGGCGGGACATGGACGAGTCGAAGGGATGCTT
>JBDZUX010000001.1:0-2114 GCA_040255405.1 Lysobacteraceae bacterium | reverse complement strand
AGGGATGCTTCGAAGTTCAGGAGCGACGGGATTCCTGCGGGATCGCGCAGAACGTACACGAATTGCAGAGTCATCCTGTTTCTGCTGATCGCACTCTCGACGGCTGCATTGCCGCGAAATGCGGCCGCGGCGGGTACGCAAACCATCAAACAAAAAGATGGCCCCCCAACCCTGCAGCCGATCAACGTCGTCGCTGCCTACTCACCTCCCGGATACGATTTCATCCATGTCCTCAATTGGCTCCGCGGTTTCAACGGCGGCGGAGGCGGTGGCGGTGCATTCAGCTACAACAACCCCCATTCCGCGACGACCGACAAGAAAAAGGACAAAGCTGGTTGCCAAGGCCACGTAGGCGATCCTGTCGAAGTGGACGATGGTGCAAAGCTCCTGAGCTTTCCGCTGTTCTCACTGCCCGGCGAAATGGGGCTGGAGTTCACTCTGTACTACCACTCGAAGACCGGCTCGGCGGAAGACACCATCAATCCGTGGGCATCCAGCATTGATTACCTGTTGGACACACGCTGCGTGGCTACTGGCAACAGTACCTCGTGCGATCAAGTCGTGCTCTACCGGCCTGATGGATCGAGCCTTTCGTTCTCTGGCAATTACGCAGCGTACGGCAATTTCCCGGAGATCGGCGGCGGCGGACTTGCAACGCTGACCCACAACTCCGACGGGACGTGGACGCTGCACGACGAAGACTCAACTGTCCAGACCTACGATTCCGCAGGCCACGCGACATCCATCAAAGATACCTCGGGCATCGGCTGGACCATCACCCGCTCGTCCACGAAGAGCAGCGATCTTACCGAGGCGACGACGGTTGTGACACACACCGATGGCCAGTCGATCACGATTGTTTCAGACACCACCCACACCACCACTTCGGCGAGCCGGCAAGTGACTGTGACGGACCCCGCCGGGAACGGGTACACGTATACCGAGGACGGTTACAAGTCGTCCAATGGAATGTGGGTCTACAACGTGAATTCCATTTCGTTTCCCGGCACGCCGGCTACGGGGATCAGCATTACCCGTAGCGGTGATATTGTCACCGGCATCGCTTACAACGGCACGCCGTATTGGTCCACGAGCTACGACGGCCATGACCGGGTGAGCAGCGACGGCGCGGCCGATGGCACCGAGCGCACGTCCATCGTGTACTCGACATCGAGCGGTGGCATGGTTGCTACCATCACCAACCCGCTCGGTCTCACCACGACAAACACATACACGACCGATGCACAAGGCAATTACCTGCTGAGCAAGGTCGGCAACAGTGCGGTGCAGGGTTGCGGGGCGACCACGAACACGCTTGCCTGGGACGCCAACGACAACCTGACCAAGACGGTCGACAACGATGGCACCATCCATACCTACAGCTACGCTGCAGACGGTCAGTTGCAGACCGAGACCGAAGCCTATGGCACGTCTGTCGCGCGCAAGACCGACTATGTGTGGGACCCGAACAAGCAGTTGAACCGGCTTTCCAGCGTTACCGTCGAGGGCGAATCGAAAACCAGCTATACCTACAATGCCCAAAATCGCCTGGCCTCGATCACCCGCACGAACCTGACCGGTGTCGGCACGGCCAATCAGTCGCTGACCACGACCTATGCCTACACCCTGTACGGCAACGGCATCGTCGAGAAACTCGTGGTGACGCAGCCATCGCCGAGCGGCACCGACCACACGACCTACGCCTTCGATTCGCACGGGAATTTGACCTCCGTGACAGATGGGCTCGGCCACGTCACGGCTTATTCCAACTACAACGGCTTGGGCGAAGTCGGCAGGGTCGTTGGCCCCAATGGCGACGAGACCGATTACACCTACGATGCTCGCGGCCGAGTCGCCACCAAGACCACGCATCCAAACGGCACCACGGCTACCTGGACCTACGCCTATGACGGTTTCGGGCTATTGAGCCAGGTTTCCGTACCAGATGGCGAGGTCACTACGTGGTCCCGCGATGCGGAAAAACGCATCAAGACCATCACCCACAATGACAAGGATGGCACCTCCACTGAAACCTTTGCCTATGACGCGAATGGCGATGTCACCTCGGACGTGATCGCGCGAGGCAGCGACATCTGCAAGGCGACCACCTATGT
>JBDZUX010000083.1:0-2781 GCA_040255405.1 Lysobacteraceae bacterium | reverse complement strand
CAGCGACCGGCGCGATGCGATCCGTTGCGGCCAGTGGCGACGGTCCGCGAGGGGAAGTCTGACGGAAGCGAATTGCCAAGTTCCCGTACGCCTCGGGGATGGGGGAAGTGTTCGGCGTCTTGCTTGACGGGGAAGCTTGCGCCTGATTTCGCGCGGTGAACCCGGCATCGCCAGGCAATCAGATTGCCGTGCCAACCCATGCGCCGATCGCAGTCGTCAGGCCCATCGCCAGCGCTCCCCAGAAGGTCACGCGAAGCGCAGGCCGAATCAGGCCGGCTCCACCGGCTTTTGCCCCGACCGACCCCAGAACGGCCAGGCAAGTCAAAGAGCCCAAGCCCACGATCGGGAGCAACCAACCGGGAGGCGCAACAAGGACCAGCAAGAGAGGTGCAGCCGCGCCGACCGAGAAGGTGGCGGCCGAAGTAAGCGCTGCCTGTACGGGCCGCGCCGTGCTGATTTCCGAGACGCCGAGCTCGTCTCGAGCATGGGAACCCAGCGCATCCTTTGCCATCAGCTGGCCCGCAACTTGGCGAGCGAGTTCCAGTTCCACGCCCCGTGCGACATAAATCTGGGCCAGCTCCTCGGTTTCGAATTCGCGGTCGCTTGCAAGCTCGGCCGTCTCGCGGGCGAGGTCGGCGCGTTCGGTATCGGCCTGCGAACTGACCGACACGTATTCTCCCGCGGCCATCGACATGGCGCCGGCGACCAGGCCGGCGATGCCTGCAACCAGGGCTTCACTCTTGGAGGAAGCCGCGGACGCGACGCCGAGAATGAGACTTGCAGTCGAGATGATTCCGTCGTTGGCCCCCAGTACGGCAGCCCGCAACCACCCGATCCGCTCGACCAGATGACGTTCCTTGTGGAGGCGGCTCATGTTGGATGGCTCGGCAGATCGAACCGCCTATCGGGGTGTCCGGCTCGAGGACGTACAGGTCCGCCGGGTCGCATCAAATTAGTTGTGACGCGCAAAGCTGCCGTTGACCCGGGTCAAAAAGCGCCGGCCGGATCGCTGGACTCCCAAGCATGGTACCGCCGTCCACGCACCGGAACAGTCTGGGGAGGATCGGGCGCCGCAGCTACTCCCAATTTTCCGGGCAATTTTCGGCGGCGAACATCGTCCAGCAACGCCGTGTGCGCGGGATTTTCCCCGTTAGTGTGCGTGTCACTGTCCTGAATGCCGGGGCGTCGGCAGCGCGGAACGTGTCCAGCCACAAAGTGTCGGGGTTCTTGCGGTGAGTTGTCGCTGCAGCAACGACCGCAATGGACGACATGCGACCCAAAGCGTGTATAAATCAGCCCTTGGCGCCCGCCCTCACAGGCTTGCCACGTTCCGGCCTCTCGACAGGAGTTCACTCTGTGTTGCGATCTTTCTCTGCGTTGTCCCTGCTGTGCCTGTCGCTCAACGCTGTCGCCGCGTCAGCGCCGATCGATGGCCAACTGGCCAAGCGCGTCGACACCAACGTACAAACTGTCCTGCAGCGCACCGGCACGCCCGGCGCGACGATCCTGATCGCCGAACACGGCCACGTCGTTTACCGCCACGCTTACGGGCTGCGCGATCGCGAACACCACTTGCCGGCCACGGTGGACAGCTATTACGAAATCGGTTCGATCACCAAGCAATTCACCGCTGCGGCGATCCTGCAATTGCAGGAGGCCGGCAAGCTGCGTCTCGATGACAAACTCTCCACCTATCTGCCGGATGCGCCGCACGCAGGGGAAGTTACGCTCCGTCAGTTGCTCTCGCATACCAGCGGCATGCCGGAGTATCTCGATGCCGTGGATGCGGCCAAGGCGATCGAAAAACCGACCAGCTTCGACAAACTGATTTCGTACATCTCAGGCAAGCCGCTCGATTTCCCGCCCGGCAGCCATTGGTCGTACTCGAATACTGGTTACCTCCTGGCCGGCCGTGTCATCGAAGTGGTGTCGCACGAGTCCTATCGTCATTACGTGCAGACGCATTTGCTCGATCGCGCGGGCATGACGCACACCTTCACCGTGACGGAGGAGAACAAGTTGCCGAACATGGCGATTGGCTATGACCGCGAGGGCGGGCAGATCAAGTCCGCGCGTACGATCGCCGCGTCGGTCGGCTGGGCGGCGGGATTTCTTGTCTCCACGGTCGGCGATCTTGAAAAGTGGAACGCCGCATTGAGAAGCGGAACGATCGTGACGCCGGCGGACTACGCGTTAATGGCGACATCGGTCAAAACCGCGCAAGGTGACGCCGGCTACGGTCTGGGTTTGTTCGTGGACAGCATTGATGCCCAGCCCCGCGTCGGGCATACCGGCGGGTCACTGGGCTTTACCACCGCCAATGAGTATTTTCCGCGTCAGGGCATGCAGATCATCGCGTTCACGAATTTCGTGGACAACCCGGAACCGGGCGAGACCATCACCACGGCCATCTTCGAGGCGCTCAACCCGGTTATCGCGGCGGCCGCGATGCGTCCGGGCGCGGGCGAGGATCCCGCGGTGACCGCCAAGGTCAAAGCCTATTTCGCACAGCTGCAGGCCGGCGATGAGGACTCGCCGTACCTTGCGGCCAGGCTCAACAAGAAAATGAAAGCAGGTCTGGCCAAGCGCCTCGCAGATGAATTCAAAGGCTATGGCCAACCTACTGCCTACGTTTTCAAAGGCAGACACACCGTAGCTGGCAAGGCGTTCAACGACTACGTGATCCGCTTCGGGCCGGGTGACCTGCTCAAGTTCGGCGTCGCGCTGGACAAGACCGGCAGAATTGCCAGCATCTCGTTCGGGTAGACCGCGCGAATAATC
>JBDZUX010000013.1:32157-65643 GCA_040255405.1 Lysobacteraceae bacterium | reverse complement strand
GTGGCCACGCTGGTGCTGCCGTGGCTGCTGCCGTTGCCGGTGGCGATCGTGTGGCTGGTGCTGCAGTACGCCGCGATCATTCCCGTGTATGCCATGTTCCCGCATGTCACGCTGGGTTTTGCGGTGATCCAGTCGGGGCTGTATCTGGGGTCTTCGGTGATCGTGTTCATTGCGTCCGAGGTGGCCCGCCAGCAAGTGGACGCGCGCGAGGAGCAGCGCCGGCTCAACTCGGAATTGCGCGCGACCCGCGCGTTGCTGGCCGAATCCAGCCGCATCTCCGAACGCATGCGCATCGCGCGGGAATTGCACGATCTGGTCGGCCACCACCTCACCGCGCTCAGCCTGAACCTGGAGGTCGCCGGGCATCTCGTGGTGAACGAAGACGCTTCCGCCCACGTCGCGCGTGCGCGTTCGACCGCCAAGCAATTGCTGGCCGACGTGCGCGAAGTGGTCAGTGAACTGCGCGACGATGAAGGCATCCAACTCACCGACGCGTTGCGCGACCTGACCGAGGGCGTGCCCGGCCTCACCGTGCACCTGGAATTGCCGCCGCGCTTCGCGGTGGGCGATTCGCGCCGCGCGCAGGTATTGTTGCGCTGCACGCAGGAGATCATCACCAATGCGGTGCGGCATGCGCGCGCGCGCCACCTGTGGCTGCGCTTCGAGGAGGGTGCAGGCGGTATGCTGGTGCTGAAGGCGCACGACGACGGTCGCGGCGCAGGCGAAGTGATCCCGGGCAATGGCCTGACGGGCATGCGCGAGCGTTTGGCCGAAGTGGGCGGGCAATTGGCGATCCGGACCGATCGCGATCGGGGATTCGCGCTGGAAGCGTCGTTGCCGATGGAACGGGCTGTGTGAAAACATCGGGCAGCCGCCTGGCTTCACGTGTGGAGTTCTTGATGTCGGATTTTGGCAAGTCGAGCTTTGGGGAGAGGACCGAATGATTTCCGTGTGTCTCGTGGACGACCAGACGCTGGTGCGGCAGGGCATCCGCTCGTTGCTGGAACTTTCGCCGGAAATCCAGGTGGTGGCCGAATGCCAGGACGGCGCCTCCGCGCTGGAGGTGATTCCCAAAATCAATCCGGACGTCGTGCTGCTGGACATGCGCATGCCCGGCAAAAGCGGGCTCGATGTGCTCAATACCTTCGCCGCACAAGGCAAGGTGCCACCGTCGATCATCCTCACCACGTTCGACGACGACCAGTTGGTGCTGGCGGGGCTGAAGGCCGGCGCGCGCGGCTATTTGTTGAAGGACGTGTCACTGGAACAGCTGGTCGATGCGGTCAAGACCGTGGCGAGCGGCGGTTCGCTGATCGCCCCGGTGGTGACCCAGCGCCTGCTCGCGGGCGTGGGCCGCATGCACAACCAGTTCACCAGCCTCGGCCAGCCCGACCCGCTGACCGACCGCGAGACGGAAATCCTGCGCCTGATGTCGGGCGGGTACAGCAACAAGGAAATCGCCAATTCGCTGCGGGTCGCCGAGGGCACCGTCAAGAATCACGTTTCCAACATTCTCTCCAAGCTGGGCGTGCGCGATCGCACACGCGCGGTGCTGAAGGCGCTGGAGCTGGGGATCGTCTAGTGCGATCGATCCCTGATCGCCGCGTCGTCCGGGTTTTCGTTGTGTTCGCGGTCGATGGTTGCCAGGGCGGTCATCCACGGCCTGGCCCTGCAACAGCCGCATCGAACGTGGAGCGATGCAGCGGTGGGTTCCAGGGCAGGCATGGCGCAGTCGCCGTGAAGCCGCTACCATCCGCCCTTTCGTCCCTGCAACGCGGTGCGCGTCGAAGCTGCCCCGGCCTTCGCGTACCGGCCATGTGAACAAGCCGTCCGGAGATTCCTGGCATGACCCGTGTGCTCGAATTCGTTGTTGCCCTGATCATCGTTTTCGTCCTGGCCGTGATCGTGGGCCTCTTCCTGCCCAGCCATGCGCACATCGAGCGCTCGATCGAAATCAGCCACAACCCGCAGCACATCTATGACGTCCTGAACAACTTTAGGCGCTTTGCGGATTACGGCGGTGGTGCCTTGCAGGCGCAGGACCCGCAGGTGAAATACGCGATGTCCGGCCCGGCCTATGGCCCCGGCGCCACGCTGACATGGCAGGGAAACGAGATCATCGGCGATGGCAAGCTGGTCAACAAATCCGGCAACATCGATCTGGCCGGCAACAGCATGGTCACGTGGGATCTCACCAACGACTGGCACGGCGAGAACAAGACCTTCACCTTCACCGTCACGCCGAGCCACGGCCAGCGCGTCAGCACCGTCACCTGGGGCTACGACGTCGACTACGGCTGGAACCTGATGGACCGCTACTCGCAATTGTGGATCCACGGCGACCCGGCCGCGATGATCCAGTACGGTCTCGATGCATTGCAGAACATGTTGGCCGGCATTCCGAACGTGGATTACGGCAAACTCGAGCCCGGCCTGTATCGCACCAATGCGACGCCGGTCCTGCTGGTGTCGACCAAGGCCACCCGCACGCTGGACGACATCGACGCAGCCAAGGCCGCGGCGCTGAAGCAGATCGATGCCGCGATGGCCAAGCTGGGCGTCAAGGCGGCCGGCCCGACCACCACCGTCACCACCGAGTGGGGCGACACGACTTACATCTTCGACCTGGCGGTGCCGATCGACAGCACCACGGTCACGATCGACGGCAAGCCGTACGACCTCACCAAGCTGCCGCCGCCGCCGACCGGCGCGGAGCTTGCGGCGGCGCCCGCAGCGACCAGCGCCGCCTCGGCCGGCACTGCCGCTGGCGCGTCCAGCGCAGCAGGCGCCGCGAGCGCGGGTGCGCCGGCATCGGGTTCGTCCGCGGGCAACGCCGAGAACGGTCCGGCACCGGGCAGCCTCGACAAGAAAAACCAGTTGATCGTCAATGCCGACGTGCGCGCCATGATGTTCCCGGCACGCGAAGTGCTCGCCGCCACCTGGACGGGCGAGGCCGGCATTCCGCTGGTGCGGATGGCGCTGAAGGCCTACGCCGGTACGCACGGCTACCAGTACGATGAAAACGCCAACCGCCTCTACGACCAGCTGACCTCGCCGGTGGATACGCCGGACTCCGATCAGGTCTACCGCGTGTTCCTGCCGGTGGTGAATGCGCCCGCGCAGACGCCGGACCAGATCGACGGTCGTGCCAAGCCGTTCGAGGCGCTGGACCCGGCAATCTGGTCGGGCAATGCCGCGAACTCCGACAACGCGGAGAAGTCCGACGACGCCAGCAAGAAACCCGAGGCGCGCAAGCGCCCGGCGCCGGCGAAGAAGCGCCACCGCCGTTGACGGCATGTCGATTGAACAAAGGCCCGCCCCGGTGCGGGCCTTTTGTTTGGCCTCGCCGTTGCGACGCAATTTGGGCGCGTCACCAGCCGCGGCGCCGAGCGACGCTTCGCACCCTGCTAGAGTTTGCGCACGCACTCGCGCGGTTCCTTGGGCGATGATCGAAACCGAACACCTCGGCAAGCGCTACGGCAGGATCGACGCCGTGGCCGACCTGAACCTCAAGGTGTTGCCGGGGCAGGTGCTGGCGCTGCTCGGGCCCAACGGAGCGGGCAAGACCACCACGATGCGCATGATCGCGGGGTTCCTGATGCCGGGCTCGGGCAGGGCGCGGGTGTGCGGACACGACGTGGTGGCGGAGCCGATCAAGGCGCGCCGCGCATTGGGTTACCTGCCGGAAGGAGCGCCGAGTTACGAGGAACTTTCCGTTTCCGAATTCCTGGCATTCGCGTCGCGTGTCCGCGGTCTTTCGGGCATCCCGGGGCGCCGGCGTTTGGACGAGATGATCGAGCGCCTGCGGTTGCAGACGGTGCTTTCGCAAACCATCGAAACGCTTTCGAAGGGCTATCGCCGGCGCGTGTGCCTCGCGCAGGCGCTGCTGCACGATCCGCCCGCGCTGATCCTGGACGAGCCCACCGACGGACTCGATCCGAACCAGCAGCGCGAAGTGCACGCGCTGATCCGCGGCATGGCGCGTGGCCGCGCGATCATCGTGTCCACCCACGCGCTGGGCGAAGTGCGCGCCGCGTGCAATCGCGTCGCGATCCTGGCCGGCGGGCGCCTGCGCGTGGAAGGCACGCCTTCGGAACTGGAACGCCAGTCGCGCTACCACCACGCGGTCAGTTTCCGCGCGCCCGCCAGCGCGTTGGCGCGCGAACTGCTGGGCCGGTTGCCGGAAGTCGACACCGTGGAAGTCGATCCGGTGGATGGCCGCATCACGGTGTTTCCGCGCGACGGCGAGGAAATCTTCCACGCGGTGGTGAAGCTGCTCGACGCGCAGCGCGTGCGCGTGGACGAGCTGCAACTCGAACGCGGGCGGCTCGAGGACGTGTTCCGGCAGGTGACGTCGGAGGCGACCGGCGACATGGCGGCAGCGGCATGAACGCGCGCGCCGCGATCACCGCCGAGGCGCGCGGCATGGCGTTCCGCGGCGTGTTCCTGCGCGAGCTGCGCGGTTACCTCATCACGCCGGTTGCGTGGCTGTTCAGCGTGATCTTCCTGCTGTTCGCGGGTGCCTTCACGTTCTACCTCGGTGCATTTTTCGAGCGCGGACAGGCCGACCTCGATCCATTCTTCCAGTTCCACCCGTGGTTGTACCTGGTGCTGGTGCCGGCGCTGGCGATGCGGTTGTGGGCCGAGGAACGCCGCAGCGGCACCCTGGAATTGCTGATGACGCTGCCGATCCGGCCTTGGCAAGCGGTGGTCGCGAAGTTCCTCGCCGCGTGGTTGTACATCGGCTGCGCGCTGGCGTTGACGTTTCCGATGTGGTTGACCGTCAACTATCTCGGCCAGCCCGACAACGGCGTGATCCTGGCCAGCTACATCGGCAGTTTCCTGATGGCCGGTGCGTTCCTCGCGATCAGCGAATGCCTGTCGGTGCTGACCCGCAGCCAGGTGATCGCGTTCATTGCCGCGCTGGCGGTGTGTTTCCTGTTCCTGCTGGCGGGCGATCCGCTGGTACAACGGCCATTGCTGGCGCTGGGCTCCGAACGGATCGCGGATGGCCTGGCCGCCTTGAGCCTGCTGGCCCACTTCCAGGCGATCGCGCGTGGCGTGCTCGATCTGGGTGACGTCACCTATTTCGTGCTGACCATCGTGTTCTGGCTGACAGCGAATGCGCTGATCCTCGACGCGAGGCGCGGCGGATGAGCTTGCGTGGCGTGGTGCGTCGACGGTTGTGGCTGACGCTGCCGGTGCTGGCGGCGTTCTACGTGCTGCTGGTGTTGGGCGCATCGCGCTGGCTGGGCACGATGCGCGTCGATTTGACCCACGACCGCCTGTATACGCTGTCCCCCGGCACGCGTGACATCCTGGGCCGCCTTGGGCAACCGCTCGACCTCACGCTGTATTTCTCCGATCGCGCCAGCCACAGCCTGCCGCAGTTGCGCGCCTACCACCAGCGGGTGGTGAACATGCTGCAGGAAGTCGTGCGGCAGTCGCACGGGCGGGTGCATTTCGCGCAGATCGATCCGCTGCCGTTTTCCGACGAAGAGGATCGTGCGACCGCGGCGGGGCTGACCTCGGCCCGCGCGGACGGCACGAGCCAACCGATCTTTTTCGGATTGACCGGCCGCAATGCCAGCAACGGGCGCACCTCGGTGATCCCGTTCTTCATGCTGGCGAAGGAGCGCTTTCTCGAATACGACATTGCGAAATTGCTGTACGAGTTGAGTACGCCCCGCAAGCCCCGCGTCGCAATCTACAGCGGACTGCCGATCTGGGGCGACCCCCCCGGCGCGGACGGCAATGGCGCGCCGCCGTGGACGGCGTTGCAGCAAGTGCAGCAATTGTTCCGCGTGCAGCAGCTGGACGCCGGTTCGCTGGCGAACCTCGGCGCCGATGTGAGCGTGCTGGTGCTGATCCAGCCGATCGGGTTGTCGGAGGCCGACGTCGAGGCGGTCGATCGCTATGTGCAAGGCGGCGGACATCTGCTGGCATTCGTGGATCCCGAATCCGAAGTGGGGGGCGAGGAGCCGTCCGTATTGCCAAGGTTGTTCCGGGCCTGGGGCGTGGCATTCGATTCCGGCCACGTACTGCTGGACCGCTCGCGTGCACTGAGCGTGCAATCGCCCGTCACCGGCGAGCCGGTCCGGCATCCGGCCGTGCTCGGTTTGACGGGCGATGATTTCAACCGGCGTGATCCCGTGACCCGCGCGCTCAACGTGATCGACGTGTCCTCGACCGGCTTCTTCCAGCTGTTGCCGCAGGCGGCGGTGCGGCTCGATCCATTGATCCAGAGCACCACGGGCGCGATGGCCGTGCCCGTGAGCCGGGTGCGAGAAGCGCTCGATCCCTCGATGCTGTACGAAGGCTATCAACCCCAGGGCGAGCACTACGCGATCGCGGTGCGGCTGCGTGGCAAGCTGGCGCCTGCATTCCCGGACGATGCGCGGAACGACGCGCCCGCCGGCGCGCGCAAGCCCGAGGTGATCCTGGTGGGCGATACCGATCTCTTGTCCGACCGGCTGTGGGTGCAGCAAAGCCCGTCCCAGGGCCAGACACTGGTGAGCCCGTTCGCCAACAACGGCGACTTCTTCGTCAACGCGATCGACGATCTTGCCGGGCCGTCCGACCTGATCGCGATCCGCGGCCGCGCCGTCGACGTGCGCAAGTTCACCCGCGTCGACGCGCTGCGCCGCCAGGCCGACGAGAAGTTCAAGGCCAAGCAGCTTCAGCTGCAGGACGAGTTGACCGACACCGAGCAACACCTGGCGGAGTTGAAGCAGGCCGCGCACGGCCGCGCCCGCACCGCGGCGCAAAAGGCCGCGGTCGACCAGTTCACCCGGCGCAAGTTGGCCATCCGCACCGAATTGCGTGCGGTGCAGCGCAGCCTCGATGCCGACATCGAACGCTTGTCGGTGCTTCTGAAATTCATCGACATCCTGCTGATGCCGATCGTGGTGGCGTTGGCGGGGCTGTTGTACGGGCTGCTGCGGACACGCCGCCGGCGCAGCGTAGGAGCCTGGCGTTGACTTCGCCTGCACCGGGAATTCCGCCGCGCCTGCGCTGGTCGGCCGTGGCGGTTGTCGTGGCCGGCGCGAGCGCGGTGTTGCTGGGTGCGCTGGGCGCGCACGTGCTGCGCCGGTTCGTTTCGGCGCCGATGCTGGACGTGTGGCAAACGGCCGTGCAGTTCCAGTTCTGGCATGCGCTGGCCCTGGCGGTCTGCGCGCTGTCCGCCGGGCGTTCGCACGCCGCGCACCTCGGCGCGATCCTGTTCGCATTGGGCATCGTGTTGTTTTGCGGAAGCCTGTATGCGCTCGCGCTCGGTGCACCGCACGCCGTCGGCATCGTCACGCCATTGGGCGGGCTCGCGTTCGTGGCAGGGTGGATCGCCCTGGGCGTGGCGCTGTATCGACAACAATCCTGAGGAACGATGCATGAAGAACGATGTGATCGCACGCGGCTTCGACGTGCAGGCCGCGGCGGCGCACCTCGAAAAACGCGACCGCAAACTCGCGACATGGATGCGCCGGATCGGACCGATCGAACGCGACTTTTCCGTGCGCTTCGATCCCGTCGACGCGCTGGCCCATTCGATCCTTTACCAGCAACTTTCCGGCAAGGCCGCCGCGACGATCGCGGGCAGGGTGGAGGCCTTGATGCCGCGCGGTGGGCGTATCACGCCGCGTGGGCTCGATGCCGTCGATGACACCGCGTTGCGCGCGGCCGGCGTCTCGCGCAACAAGATCGCGGCGCTGCGCGACCTCGCGGAGAAATCACGCGCGGGCGTCGTGCCGAAACCGGCGCAACTCGCGCGCATGCCGGACCAGGACCTGATCGATCACCTGATCCAGGTGCGCGGCATCGGCCGCTGGACGGTGGAAATGCTGCTTATGTTCCGGCTCGGCCGGCCCGACGTGTTGCCCATCCACGACCTCGGCATCCGCAAGGGCGCGCAGATCGTGCACCGATTCCCCGAACTGCCTGCGCCACTGGCGTTGCAGGAATTCGGCGAACGCTGGGGGCCGTATCGCACGCTGGCGAGCTTTTACCTCTGGCGGATCGTCGAAGCCGCCAATCCCCCCAAGCCGAGTGCGAAAACGGTGAAGCGGTCGCAGGATTGAGGCGGCGGCCGGATCGGGTGCGGCCGGCTCGTTTGCACCCTTCGGCGTCGTTGGGCAACCGTTTGTCGTTCGCTGTGCGCGACGTCAGCGGCCCGCGACCGGCGCGGCGACGCCGGCCTCTGCTGGATCGCCTGCGTCACCCGGCTCGTGGAGTACCGGGTTGTGCAGCGAAGCGGTCAGCAGTGCGCGCAGCGCGGCGGGCCGCACGGGTTTGTGCAGCAACGGGTAGCCGAGCGCGCGCGCGCGTTGCTTGAGTGCCGTGCTGCCGTCGGCGGTGATCACGATCACGGGCGGCAGGTTGCCCAGTGCAGCACGCAAACGCTCGAGCGCCTGCAGGCCATCGACCCCGTCGGCGAGGTGGTAGTCGGCCAGCAGCAGGTGGATGCCGCCCCCGGCGAGTTCGGCGCGTGCCTGTTCGATGTCGGGCGCGACCCGGCAGTCCACGCCCCAGCGGCCCAGCAGCGCGCGCATGCCGTCGAGGATCGCGCGGTCGTTGTCGATGCACAACACGGTCAACGGGAGTTGCTGGGTGGCGCCGCCACGCTCCGCGCGACGGCTGCGTGCCGGCACGGCGTGGCTGCGCGGGACACTGATGGTGAAGCAGCTGCCGTGGTCGACCCGGGTGCGCAGGTCGAGCCGGTGCCCGAGGATGCGGGCCAGGCGATCGCAGATCGAAAGACCGAGGCCCAGGCCTTTTTCGCCCCACGGGGACGGTTGTTCGAGGCGATGGAATTCCTCGAAGATGCGCGCGCGATGCTCGGTCGGAATGCCGGGGCCGGTGTCCCACACCTCGATCCGCACGTTGCCGCCGAAGCGGCGCGCGCCCAGCAGCACCGCGCCGGAGCCGGTGTAGCGCAGCGCGTTCGAGAGAAGGTTCTGGACGACCCGTCGCAACAGTTGCGGATCGCTGCGCACGCTCAGCGAGGTACGTGCAACCCGGAGGCGCAGGTTGCGCTGCGCCGCGATCACTTCGAATTGGGTTTGCAGTGACGCGAACAGGTCGTCCAGTGCGAAGTCGGTGATCTCGGGGTGGTAGCTGCCCGCATCCAGACGTGACATGTCGAGCAGGGCTTCCAGCAGGCCCCCGGCGGCGATGAACGAGGCGTCGATGCGTTCGGCCAGGCGCGCGGCTTCGGCGTCCAGTTCCGGATAGGCGCGCAGCGCGGAGGTGAACAGGCGCGCTGCGTTCAGCGGTTGCAGCAGGTCGTGGCTGACCGCGGCCAGGAAGCGTGCGCGCGAGGCATTGGCGACCTCCGCCACGCGCTTGGCGCGCGCCGCCGCGGACAGCGCTTCGGACAATTCCGACGTGCGCTGTTGCACGCGTTGTTCGAGGGTCTGGTTGACTTCGATGAGCGCCTGCTCGGTGTGCTTGTAATCGGTGACGTCGCTGTAAGTGGTGACGTAGCCGCCACCCGCGAGCGCACGGCCGCGCATTTCGATCACGGTGCCGTTGGGCCGGACCCGCTGGAACATGTGCGACGAACCGGCTTTCATGTACTGGATGCGCTTTTCGACGTGCGAACCCACTTCGCCCGGGCCGCACTCGCCGCGCTCGGCATTCCAGCCGATCAGCCTGGCGATCGGTACGCCGATATGCACCAGGCCGTCCGGATAGTCGAACAATTCGAGGTAGCGGCGGTTCCACGCGACCAACCGCATGTCCGCATCGACCACGCTGATGCCCTGCGCGACGTTTTCCAGCGTGGTCGACAACAATTCGCGGTTGAAACGCGACTCCTGCGAGGCTGCATCGAGCAGGGCCATCGACTCGGCCACGTCGAGGCCGGTGCCCGACAGTGCGCCGATCAGGATCCGGCGTGCATTCGCCGCGCCCACCGCGGAGGCCAGCAGACGTTCGGTGAACTGGATCAGGTTGCCGTCGGCGGCCTCGCCCGGCGGCAGCGCGTGGCCAAGGAGGCGCACGTAGTCGTCGAATGCTCGCGCGCTGCTGCCCTCGCCGACGATGCGCCCGGCGATCGTGCGCAGGTCGGCAACCTTGACCCGGCCGCGGCGCCGGAAGGTTTCGCTGTAGATGACCGAACCGTAATCCATGAACGCCGCCGCGTGCAGGCGTTCATTGAGGCTGGGGCGGAACCGCCACGAGAACAGCACCAGGCAGCCGACGTTGGCGACCAGTGACCAGAAGGTTCCGTTGGTGAGCGGGCTCCACTCGTTGGTGTAGAACAGCGCCTGCGGACGCAGCCAGACCAGCCCGAATGGACCATCCTGCAACCACTGCCAGGAATCGATCAACGTCGGCAACAGCAGCGCGTAGGTCCACACCGCAAAGCCCGCGGCCAGCCCGGACATCACGCCGCGATGGCTGGCGCCGCGCCAATACAGCGCCGCCAGCAGCGCCGGTGCGAACTGCACGATGGCCGTGAAGGCCAGCAAGCCCAGCGCCGTGAGGTCGCCCCTGCCGGAGGTCGCGCGGTAGTAGGCGTAGGCGGCCAGCACTACCGCCACGATCGCCAGCCGCCGTGTGCGCACGACCAGGCGTGGCAGGTTCCCGCGCTGGTCGAGTTGCAGGCGGCGGACGCGCAACAGCGCCGGGATCACGAGATCGTTGCTGATCATGATCGACAACGCGACCGAAGCGACGATCACCATGCCGGTGGCTGCGGCGAAGCCGCCGAAGAACGCGAGAAACGCCACGCCGTGGTTGCCCAGCGCCAGCGGCAGGCTCAGCACCCAGGCGTCGGGCAGGCCGATCTGCACCTGCGGAATGCGCATGCCGGTGGCCACGATCGGCAGCACCGCAAGGCAGACGATCGCCATGTAGACCGGCAGCACCCAGCGCGCGCGATCGATATCGGCCGTGTCCTCGGATTCGACCATGCCGATGTGGAATTCGTGCGGCAGGCACATCATCACGCACATCGCGAGCAGGGTTTGCGTGATGAAGCCCGGCGGCAATCCGTCGCGGAGCTGGGTGGCGGGCAGTTGCAGCGTCGCCGCGATGCCCGGGCCGTGCCACAGTGCGTAGCCGGCCACCGCCATGAACACCAGCAGCTTGATCGCCGATTCCATCGCGATGGCGAGCACCATGCCGCGGTGGTGTTCGGTGGAATTCACGCTGCGGGTGCTGAACAGGATCGCGAATGCCGCCAGCAGCACCGCGCACCAGAATGCGCTGTCGATGCCGTCGAACACCGACGTGCCGTAGTCGAACTTTGCGAACACGGTGAACGAGGTTGCGATCGCCTTCAGCTGCAGCGCGATGTAGGGCACCAGCGCGATGACGGCGATCACCGTCACCAGCGCCGCCAGCCCGTGCGACTGGCCGAAGCGCGCGCCGATGAAGTCCGCAATGGATGTGATCTTGCGGCGCCGGACCACCGCGGCCAGCCGGCGCAGCATGCCGGTGCCGAACACGAACAGCAGGATCGGTCCGAGGTAAATCGGCAGGTAGTCGATGCCCGAGCGCGCCGCGGCGCCGACCGCGCCGTAGAACGCCCATGACGAACAGTAGACCGCCAGCGACAGCGCGTAGACCAGCGTGCGCAATTGGGGGCGACGCAGGTAACCGGAATGGCGATCGCCGGCGTGGGCCACTGCAAACAGCAGTCCCATGTACAGCAACGCCAACAGCAGCAACCAAGCCTGGATCAAGGCATTCGCCCCCGCCAAAGCCATCCTGCGGAACCGCCGCCGGAGCCGCCGCGGCGCGTCCGGCACCCGCTTCCGCGACCACCCGCGGCATCCGGCACCTTAGCACCTTGGCGCGCCGCCGGCCGCGCGCGGGGCGGCAAATCCGGTACGTCAGCCCGAAGCCTGCTCCGGCGGCGCGCCGAGGGGTTCGGACTCCAATGCGAGTTCGCTTGCGATCAGGGCCGCCTGGGTGCGGTTGTTGACGCCGAGTTTGCGCATCACCGCCGTCATGTGCGCCTTGATCGTCGCTTCCGACACGCCCATTTCCCATGCCATCTGCTTGTTGAGTTTGCCCTCGGCCAGCATCGCCAGTACCCGGAACTGCTGCGGCGTGAGCGTGGCAATGCGTTCGGCCGCGTTGATCTCGCCGGGCTTGAGTTCCACGTTGCTGCCGACCCATGTCTCCGGCAGCCAAACGTCGCCGGCGAGCACGCTGTGGATGGCCGCGACGATGTCGGCCGCCGACGTGGACTTGGGGACGTAGGCCGCGGCGCCGTAGGCAAGCGTGCGTCGCGCGACCGAAACTTCCTCGTGCGCCGAAATCACGATGACCGGCAGGCCCGGGTATTGTCCGCGGATGTGGGCGAGCGCGGTGTAGCCCGGCGCACCCGGCATGTGCAGGTCGAGCAGCAGCAGGTCTGCGTCGGGAAATGCTTCGATCAGCTCCAGCAACCGGTGGACATCGACGGCGCTGTGCAAGGTGGCCTCGGGCAACGCGATCCGCACCGCGCGCTCGAGTGCGTCGCGGAACAGGGGATGGTCGTCGGCGATCAGGATGTCTGGCATCGAGCGTGAATCCGGCTGCGGGTATCACGGCACGCGCTGGCGTGCCATGTGCGGCAAGCGTGATCGAGTGTAATCCCGATGCACGGCATCGCAACCGCGTGCGGGTTCGACGTTGGTCGATGTTCGACCTTTGGCCAATAGCGCCGGGCGTGGTCGCATGCGCACACTTTCGCCGGTACTCGCCTGGAGGGGTCAGCCGTGTCGAACGAAACGCGACCATTGCAAGTCAAGCTGCTGGGATTCGCCATTGCGTGCGGGCTGGGGCTGCCGCTCGCGGCCGTTGCTCAAACCGCGGCCGCGCCGGACTCCGGCGCGCAGGCTGCCGCTGCTGGCAGTGACGCTGCCACCACGCAGCAACTCGAGCAAAGGGTGGACGAATTGCAGCGGGAGGTGCAGCAACTGAAGCAGATGATCCAGCAGCAGCAGGCGGCAGCGCCGCCCGCGCCCGCGCCGCAACCGGTCGCGCAGGCGCCGTCCGCGCCAACCTTCACCACGGGCAAGGGCATGTCGATGGCGCTGCACGGCTTCATCAGCGCGACCGCATTCACGCAGAACAAGAGCTTCACGTTCGGCAACGGCCAGAACGCCGAATTCCCGGTGCCGGGCTCGACCGGTTCGATGAGCGGCGCGGACGTGCGCAATACGCGCTTCATGCTGGACTTCAGCGGCGCGCAGTTTGCCGGCGACTGGACCGGCGGTGGCCGGATCGAGATGGACTTCTTCGGCGGCTTCAACGGCAGCGGGCCCTACAGCCAGCAGCAGGCGACGCCGCGCCTGCGCCAGGCTTACCTCGATCTCGACAGGGCCAGTTCCGGCACCAAGATCCGGATTGGCCAGCAATGGGAACTGATGTTCCCGCTGGACAACGTGCCGGAGTCGCTCACCCACATCGCGTTTCCGCTTGGGTTCGGCACCGGCATGATCGGCTGGCGCTTCCCGGGCGTGGTGTTGATGCAGGACCTCAACCACGGCACCCAGGGCGTCAAGTGGCGCCTCGACTTCGGTGCATTCGAAGGTTCGTGGAACGGTCCCGGCGACAACGTGAACTTCCTGACGGCGGGCAATGCCGGCTTCCGGCCGCAGATGGAAGCGCGCTTGCGGGCGCAGGGCGACAACTGGGTGGCGTACGCAGCGGGTCATTTCAGCCAGATCGACCTGCGCGGCGTGGGCGGTGGCGCGCCGACCCCGGTGAAGTCGAGTTTCAACAGCACGGGTGTTGAACTCGGGGGCAAGTGGACGCCCGGCACCTGGGTGCTGATGGGCACCGCGTACACGGGCCGCGGACTGGGCGAAATCTTCGGCGACCTGGTCCAGTTCGGCGACATCAAGGACACCGGCGGCTACGTCCAGATCGGCGACCACTTCACGCCGCATTGGGCCGCATACGCGTTCTACGGGCAAAGCAAGTCGAACACCGACGACGTCGTTCGCTGGATGGGGAATGGGGCCGCGGGCCGCCTCAAGAGCCAGCAGGCGGCGTTGAGTCTTGAATACAGCGACGGTCCGTACGCGCTCGGCGTCGAGTGGATGCACGCGAAGTTGCACACGACCACCGACGGGCTGGATCGCCAAACGACCAGTGGCAACCAGCTCAGCCTCAGCGCGATCTATCACTTCTGAGGTGGCGATGCGTGCATGGCAGCCATTGCATGCCGGTTTGCGGGCCGGGTCGGACGCGAACACGGCATGCGCGCGCTCGGCGCCGCCCGCGAAGGTCGTCGGCGTTGTTCGAACGGAGTGCCGGTAATACCGTGACCATGCCCCGGCGTGACGCCGGGCACTTGTGCAAGGGTGGCGCAATGGCGCGTGTCATTGAACCGCAAAGCCAGACACACTTGAGGAGGCGGATGATGAACATCGGATCAAGGGGCAACAAGTACCTGTCGCGCGGCGGCGTGTGTGCGCTCGCGATGGCGTTGGCGGCATGTGGCCAGTCGCAGAATCCGGCGCCCGCCGGGGACGCGGCGACAACAGGCAGCGCGCCAACCGCCGCTACGGCCGCGGCGCCCGCGTCGACCGCACCGGCAGGCATGCAGCCGACGGCGGTGAGCTTTCCGAACAAATACGGTTCGCTGACGTTCCCGGAACAGTTCCCCGCGGGCACGACGCTCACCATCACCCAATGGCACCACTTCGTGCCACGTTACGACAAGTGGTTCGACAAGTACGCGCAGGAATGGGGCCAGCACAACAACGTCAAGGTTGTCGTCCAGCACATCAACCTGGGTGATTTGGTGCCGACGTTGTCGGCCGCCATTGCCGCCAAGAAGGGTTCGGACCTGTTCGAGATGGTGTCGCCACCGGCTTCCTTCATCCAGGGTCTGCAAAGCCTGGATGACGTGAACGAGGCCGCGGAGCAGGCATTCGGCAAGGCCCTCGATGTGTGCACCAGCCAGACCTACCTGCCCATCAAGAAACAGTGGTATGGCTACTGCCATGGCTGGGTGCCCGATCCGGGCGACTATCGCATCTCCCTGTGGCAGAAAGCCGGCTATCCGACGGGCCCGCACAGCTACGCAGACCTCATGACCGGCGGCACCAAGATCTTCAAGAGCACCGGTATTCCGGTTGGCGTCGGCATGTCGCCGGAACTCGACTCGGAGTTCTACGCCCGCTCGCTGATCTGGTCGTTCGGCGGTTCGGTGTTCGACAAGTGCGGCAAGGTCGCACTCGATTCTCCGCAGGTGATTGCCGCGGTCAAGTACCAGGCGCAGTTGTTCAAGGCTGCCGAGACGCCCGAGGTGTTCGCATGGAACCCGGCCTCGAACAACCAGGCCTTCATTTCCGGCCAAGCCTCGTACATCCAGAACTCGATTTCCTTCTACCGCACCGCGCAGGAGCAGAACAACGCCACCGCGGCCGACACCGGTTTCTCGCCGGGCCTGCAGGGCCCGACCGGCCAGGTGCACCAGACCTCGCACGTGTGGCTGATCTACGTGATGCCCAAGTACGTGACCAACGACCAAAGCAAGCTTGCGGCCAAGAAGTTCATGCTCGACCTCACCACCAACGCGAGTTGGGGAACCTACGCGAGCGAGCTGTACGACTTCCCCGCGTACCCCGGCCAAGTGCCGCAGTTGTTCGCGAAGGGCGGCTGGCTGGACAACGATCCGTTCGGTTCGCAGCCGGCGGACAAGCTCAATGTGTTGCGCAATGCGTCCGAGTGGACCGCGTGGCCGGGTTATCCGGGTTCCGCCAATCCCGCGGTGAGCGAGGTCTACAACACGCATCTGCTCAGCACGATGATGGCCGAGGTTGCGCGCGGGAACAAGACGCCGGAGGCGGCCGTCAAGTCGACCGCCGCGCAGATCCAGCGCATCGTCGACAAGTGGAACAAGCTCGGCTTCGTCGGCTGCGCTGCGCAATAACTTCGGATACAGCCAGGAACTTGAAGCAATGGCAACGTTGGAACTGCGCGGAATCGAGAAGCACTACGCGGGTGTGCACGCCGTGGACGGCATCAACCTGAAGGTCCGGGATGGCGAGTTCCTCGCCATTCTCGGGCCTTCGGGCTGCGGCAAAAGCACCACGATGCGGATGATCGCCGGACTGGAAATGCCCACGATCGGCGACATCCTGATCGGTGACGAGGTCGTCACCAGCCTTCCGCCGCGGCTGCGGAACGTGTCGATGGTGTTCCAGAGCTACGCGCTGTATCCGCACATGTCGGTGGCGGAGAATATCGCGTTCCCCCTCAAGGCCGCGCGCATGCCGCGCGCGGAGCGCGAACAGAAGGTCGCGTGGGCGGCAAAGCTTATGGGCGTGGAACCGCTCCTCAAGCGGCGGCCGGCGCGCCTGTCGGGCGGTGAAAAGCAGAAGGTAGCGCTGGCGCGCGCGCTCGTGCGTGCCCCGACCCTGTTCATCTTCGACGAGCCGCTGAGTTCGCTGGACGCGCAGGTGCGCGCGATGGCCCGCGGCGAATTGCGCCAGCTGCACGACCGCACCGGCATCACCACGGTGTATGTCACGCACGACCAGATCGAAGCCATGGGCATGGGCGACCGCATCGCGGTGATGAAAAGCGGGCAGGTGCGCCAATTGGGCACCCCCCAGGAGTTGTATTCGAATCCGGCCGACACCTTCGTCGCGTCATTCCTCGGCACGCCGCCGATGAACCTGTTGAAGCGCGATGACCGCATCGTCGGATTCCGGCCCGAATGCGTGCGGGTTGCCCACCCAGGCGCGGCGATGGTCGACGGCGCGTTTCGGCTGGAAGTGAAGGTGATCGAACTGGAATTTCTCGGCGCCGATTGGCAGGTGTATGCGCATGCCGAAGGCGGTTCCGAAACCCACAAACTGCTGGCGCGCGTGAACAGCGGTGATGCCGCGGCGCTCAAGGTTGGCGAATCGGCGACATTCACCGTCGCACCCGCGGATCTGCGTTATTTCGACGCGGCCAGCGGCAAGAGGATCGAACATGGCGGCAACTGAGTCCGCCATGCGGCGCGGCAGCGCCGGCCAGCGTCGCGCGGGCGTCGGCGATCGCGGCGGTCCGCTGGGCGGCCTGATGCTGGCGCCGGCGGTGATCTACATCGTGGCCCTGGTCGGCGTGCCATTCGTGATGGCGATCGCATTGAGCCTGTCCAGCGCGACCATCGGCAATCCGAGCATCCACGGCTTCGTCGGGTTGCAGAATTATTTCACGGTGGTCCACGAAGCAGCCTTTCCAATCGCGTTGCGCAACAGCGTCGTCGTGACGATTGCGACATTGGTGCTGGTGGTGATCCTCGCGACCGCCGAATCGGAACTGCTTGCGCGCGACTTCCGCGGCAAGTGGTTCTGGCAGATCCTGATCATCCTGCCGTGGGCGATGCCGGTGTCGCTGGCCGCGGTCAATTGGCTGTGGCTGCTGGATTCCGAGTTCAGCCCGGTGGACTGGATCCTGCGACAGGTCGGCGTGCTCGGCCCGGGCTCACTGCTCGGCCCGGCCGGACACCTTTACTACTACGGGCGCGAGGGAGTCGGCCTTGCCGCCATGACCGCCATCAACGTCTGGCGCCTGTTGCCGCTCGGCACGATCATCGTGCTCGCCGGACGCACCGCCATTCCGCATGACATCTACGAACAGGCGCAGGTCGATGGCGCCGGGTTCTTCCGCGTGCTGTTCCGGATCACGGTGCCTGCACTTGCGCCGATCCTGGTGGTGGTGGCCGTGTTCGCGGCGCTGGTCGTGTTCGGCGACATGGCGATCGTGGCCATCACCACCCACGGCGGTCCCGGCTACTCCACCCAATTGTTGCCGTATTGGGCCTATCTCAAGGGCATCGAGGGCGGCGCACTGGGCGAGGGCGCGGCGGTGGCACTGTACATGTTCCCCATATTGCTGGCGGCGGCCATTCTCGCGCTGCGCATGGCGTATCGCAGCGAGAATGGCTAGGAGCGTATCGTGCTGATCAAACGGATCCTGCGCCGCATCGGATTCTGGATCGCGATGGTGCTGTTCGCGCTGTTCGCGATTTTCCCCGCGGCGTACATGCTGATCTCCGCGTTCAAGCAGGATGGCGACCTGTACAACGTCGCCAACAATCCGTTCCTGTTCAACCTGCCGCCAACGTTCAAGAACATCGAGTTCCTGTTCACGGAGACCCAGTACGCGACGTTCCTGTGGAATTCGTTCTTCATCGGCCTGGTGGTGGTCATCATCACGCTGTTGCTTTCGGTGCCCGCCGCGTACAGCCTGGCGCGCCTCGGTGGGCGGCGCGGCGCGCAGTCCGGCATCGCGATCTTCCTGGTCTACCTGATCCCACCGACGCTGTTGTTCATCCCGTTGTTCCAGCTCATCACCACCATCAACGCCGCCAACACGATCTGGTCGCTGGTGCTGGTTTACCCGACCATCACGGTGCCGTTCTGCACCTGGTTGCTGCTGGGCTTCTTCAAGTCGATGCCGCGCGAACTCGAAGAGGCGGCGTTGATCGACGGCTACAGCCGTTGGCAGGCGTTCCTGCGCGTGGGCTTGCCACTCGCGGGGCCGGGCATCGCGACCTGCGTGGTGTTTGCCTTCGCGCTGACCTTGAGCGACTACATCTACGCCGCCACCTTCGTCAGTTCGACCGCCAGCCGTACCATCAGCGCGGGCGTGCCGATCGTGCTCATCAGCGGCGATATCTATTTCTGGCAAGCGCTGATGGCAGCCACGGCGATCGTCACGATCCCGCTTGCAATCGCCTATGGCCTTTTGTTCGGCAGGCTGGTGAAGGGCTTCCAGACGGAGCCGGCGTCGGGCACCTGAGCCGCGCAGCGGCTGACTTTGCGCGCGCCTCCGCGGTGGTCGTACCCTGCGGCGTGCTTCGGCCGCCTGCCGGCAATCAGCGCCGCAGCCAACGCGCGTGCCAGCACCAGTGCCAGGGCTCGTAGGCGATCCCGTGTCGATTGCCGCGCCGGTAGGAGAGTGCGAACCGGAATTCCCTGGCGTTCCGCTGCAACCACGCGAACGCGGGTGAGCGCTCGAACGCTTCTTCGAGCGGCGCGTACCCCGGTGCGGTGAAATCCACGCAGCGGCCGGTGTGGTGTTCGCTGTAGCCGGGCGCGGCACTGACACGCAGGATTTCATCCATGGTCAATCCACGCGCCAACTTGCGTTCGACGATGCCGAGCTGGTATTCGATGGAGCGGAACGCGGAGACGATTTGCAGCGTCACGCCGTCGCTTGAGGCGGCGTCGTGCATCCGGGTGAGCGAACGGGCCGCGCGCGGTTGCAGCCATTGCACGCGGTCGTGGATGTCGGGGCCGATGGACACGAGGCTGCGCGGCTCGTGCAGGATGCGCAGGCCGCGCGCCCTCCCGTAATTGCGCGGCACGCCGAGTGCATGCGCCCGTTCGATCAGGCTGCTGCGTTCGGCGGCATCCCGGCAACGTCGGGGGGGCTGCGCGGCCACGGCTTCAGCCGGATGCCGGAACCGGCACGGGCCGCAGGAAGAATCCGGCCACTTGGCCGTCAGTATCGCAGGCAACCTGCGCGTTCGCGTGGCCCTTCTCGAAATGCAAGGGCAGGGTGATGACGGCGTGGCCCTCGTGCATCATGTTCTGCGGAGCGCCGCGGTCCTGCAACGCGCCCGCCTGGCTCCCGACCCGCTTCCAGAACTTGCCGAGTTTGTCCGCGCCCAGGTTGGCTTTCATGGTTGCATCGAAGTTCGATGTCGCCGCCGCGAAATCACCCTGCTCGAGATTGTCGATCAACGCGTTGGTCCTGGCGGTGCAGGTTTCGATGAGGGCCGCGCCGGCCAGGCCCGCGATCGCGTTGGCGTGCGCGCTGGCCGCCGGATGATCCCGCGCGGTGGCGGCGGGATGCTGCTGGCCCGCTGCAAGTGGCACGCCGGGCATCGACAGGGCGGCGAGTGCAACGAGGGTCAGTTCGCGATGCATGGACGCTTCCGGTGACGAGGGTGCGGCATCATGCCGGCCGCTTGAAGTAGAACACCGGCGAGGGTACACCGTAGCCCTCGACCACATACACCAGTTCCCAGCCGTCGCGGTCCAATTGGTTCGGGAGGTCCCCGGCTTCGTCCGGATCGGGATGCAGCTTGAAGAAGTTCGAGGATTTGAAGCGGCGCCTTTGCAGGTCCAGCGCGTGTCGGGATTCATGGTGCGTCGCGTCTTGCTGGCGGGGTGGGGTGGTTGGCGGCGGTTTTCAGACGGCCGGCCTTGCGCAGCGCGTCGCGCAGCACGTATTCGATCTGCGCGTTGAGCGAACGCAACTCGTCGTTCGACCAGCGCTGCATCGCGTCCAGCACCGCCGCGTTGATGCGCAGCGGGTAAGCCTTCTTGTTCTTGTCGGTACTCATTTGCATCAGGACGCGCGCTGTCGTGGCAAGCCGGCCACGGATGGCCGGATTTGATCCTCGTGGTCAGGGATGATCACGGATACAAACTTCCCGTATTCAGCACCGGCTGCGTGCCGCGTTCACCGCACAGCACCACCAGCAGGTTGGACACCATCGCGGCCTTGCGTTCTTCGTCGAGCTGCACGATGTCGTGCTCGTTCAAATGCGCCAGCGCCATTTCGACCATGCTCACCGCGCCTTCGACGATCTTCGTGCGCGCGGCGATGATCGCGCCGGCCTGCTGGCGCTGCAGCATCGCCTGCGCGATTTCCTGCGCGTAGGCGAGATGGCTGATGCGCGCTTCGAGCACATGCACGCCGGCCCGCCCGAGGCGTTCCTGGATCTGGTCCCGAAGATGCACGGTGATTTCGTCGCCGTGGCTGCGCAAGCTGGGCTTGCCATCGTCGTGCGCGTCGTAGGGATAGCTTTGCGCCATCTGGCGCAGCGCCGACTCGCTCTGGATGTGCACGTAGTTTTCGTAGTCGTCGACCTCGAACACGGCCTCGGCGGTGTCGACCACCTGCCACACGATCACCGCGGCGATTTCGATGGGATTGCCGTCGGCGTCGTTCACCTTGAGCTTGGACGATTCGAAGTTGCGTACCCGCAACGACACCGCGCGCTTGGTGAGGAACGGGTTGGTCCAGCGCAATCCGGTTTCACGCGACGTGCCGGCGTAACGGCCGAACAGCAGCAGCACCACGCCCTGGTTCGGCTGCACCTGGAAGAAGCCCTTGCACAGGAACGCGAAGAACGCGAACAGGATCACCGACCCCGCGAGGATGCCGAGCACCTGGTGCAGCGCACCGTGCACGAAGCCCGCGGTGCAGAAGAGCAGGGCGATCGTGAACAGCACCGCGAGGGGAATGCCGGACAGCGAGGAAGCACGCGTTTCGTTCATTGAGGTCTCCGCTTGAGTGACAGGACGATATCATAATGATATCCTGCTTCCAAGCGGAAACGCCTCGGCCCGTGCGCGCGAGCGCGTCGACCGGGCGCGAGGCTTTGTCCAGGCCGCGCCGGAGCGCAGGTCGGCAAGTCCGACGCAATGAACAATTGCATCAATGTGTTACGGCGGATTCCATGAATGTTTCGACCGGGAGCGCGCGGCGCCGATGCGCCCCGGAATGTCGAGGATTCCGCCGACAGGTGGAGCGGCAGGGCGAACGCGGCCGGGTTTCAGGGCCTGCCGCCTGAAGGGGCCCGTTGGCGCAGTGTTTCCTGCGATGACACGGCAAGCCAGTGGCCGCCGGTACGCGCAAACACATCGGTGAAGGGCACTTCGACGGTCCAGCCTTGGCTGCGCGAATGCACTTCGTTGACGCCGGTCGCGACCGCGGTGGCGCCCCACACTCGCACCAGCAGGTGCGTGATGTGCTGCGTGGCATCCGCCGACGGGTGAAGCCCGGCCAGCAGCGTGGGTTTGTCGCGAACCTCGCCCTTCCAGTCGATGTCGCGATAGTCGTCGGCGAGCATCGCGGCGAGATCGTCACGGTTGCCATGGGCGATATCGGCGACCCAGCGTTGTTCCAGTTGCGCAATGGCGGCCCGGGCAGCGCGATGGGCGTTCGAGACGGTTTGCGGCGGCGTGGCGGTGTTCGACAACACCGGCAATGCGATCAGCACGATGCAAGTCGTGCCGCGCCATTTCATGGCTTGATCGCGGAAGGCCGCGCGATCGGCGCCCAGCCATCCGGCCCGAGTACCTGCAGGCTGTGGAACCGCGCCTTGTAGCCCATCTTGGGATGGTGCGCGATCCAGTAGCCGAGGTACAGGTGCGGCAGGCCGCGCAGGCGTGCCAGTTCGATCTGGCGCAGGATCGCGTACGTGCCGAGGCCGCGTTTTGGCAGGTCCGGATCGAAGAAGGTGTACACCGCGGACAGGCCGGTTTCGCAGACGTCGGTGACGGCCACCGCGATCAGCCGGCCGCCCAGCCGGAATTCGAGGAACACCGTCGGGCTCCACGGCGCCGCGAGGAAATGCGAAAAGTCTTCGTCGCTGGCTTCGTCCATCCCGCCGCCCGGATGCCGCGCGTGCAGGTAACGCGCGTACAGGTGCTGGCGTTCGGCGGTGAGGCCGGGCGGGCATTCGACCAGTTCGACGTCGCGGTTCGATGCGAGGCAGCGACGCTGGCTGCGGCTGGACGTGAACGTCGCCACGTCGATGCGGCATGGTTCGCAGGCGTGGCAGCGCTGGCAATGCGGGTGGTAGATGTGGCCGCCGGCGCGGCGGAAGCCCCGCGCGAGGGAGAGCGCGTAGAGCTTGGGCAGGTTCGGCGCGGCGGGGTCCAGCACCAGGTTCTGCGCGGTGCGCCCCTCGAAATAGCCGCACGGGTGCGGGAGGGTCTGGAACAGCCGGACGCGTTCGCTGCGCAGGGTCATGTCACCAGACCGAAATCAATTTCGCTCCGTAGATGGCGATGGCGGCGCACACCGCGACCAGCATCGCGGTACGCACCCGGGCGGCGACATGCGCGGGGCTGCGTGCACCGCCGCCGGTTTTCCGGAAGCGGTACGCGGCCAGTTCTTCCGCGTAGCGGGTCACGGGCTCGATGCCGATGTCGCGCATCAACTGGCGCGCGCGGGTGTGGTCGCTGGCGTGCTTCACCCACACCGCGGGCCAGTTGTCGCTGCTGCCGGGCCGGGCGTAGGAAAACCGCCGGTAACTCTTGCTGTCGTACGCCCGCAAGTTGGTCACCTTGGTGGCGATGCCCTGCTCGGCCATCACCGCGACCAACCGTTCGACGTTTTCGATTCGGGGAGAGGTGTAAATCCTGCGCATGCGGGCAGTTTACGACAGTTTTCGTGGCGCGGGATGGCCCATTGGCGGCGCCGAAATGTCGGGTTAAGGATGCGTTTGCCGGCGCGTTGCATGCCGAGGTTGCAAGTTTCGCATTCGACGCGCAGGTTGGCGCTGGTCCTGAACTTGATGCTGTCCTTTGGTCACAGTTCCCGATTGAATCCCAACGGTCAAAACAGCTTGTCATTCCGGGCCATCGCCGGCTTTGTCGGCGATGGAGCCCGGAATCGGTCTGGATGCTCTCCCAAAACCGATTCCGGGTTCGACCCCCTCGGTCGCCCCGGAATGACGAGTGGGGGTGTGGGCCATTCGTTCGTACGACGTGGCCAGGAGACGGGCTCGATCCGGGAAAGCCCGACAAGGGCGTTTCATCGGTCGCGCATTCCCCGCAGACGCAACAGGCCTTCCTGCGCGCTGGACGCCACCAGCTTGCCCGACAGATCGAACATCTGGCCGCGCACCAATCCGCGCGCGCCCTGCGCGGTCGGGCTTTCGCACGAATACAGCAGCCACTCGTCCACCCGGAACGGGCGGTGGAACCAGAGCGCATGATCCAGGCTGGCCATCTGCAGGTTGGGCGTCAAATAGGACACGCCGTGCGGCAGCAGTGCCGTGCCGATGAGGTGGTAATCGGAGGCGTACGCCAGCAACGCGCGATGCAACGCGGGCGTGGCCTCGATGTGCTGGCTGAGCCGGAACCAGATGTGCTGGTAGGGCGGGCGCTTGGGCGGATGCAGCTCGTCGCGCGGCCACACGAAACGGTATTCGAAGGGACCGTCGGTGGAAAGCCAGCGCTGCAGCTTGGGCGGCAGCTTGGCAAGTTCCGCTCCGGGCAGCGGGGTCGGCGGTTCCAGGTCTTCGGGCTTCGGCACTTCCGGCATGGAAGTCTGGTGTTCGAAACCGGGTTCGCTGACCTGGAACGACACCGCACAGTTCAGGATCGGCTGGCCGTGCTGGATCGCTTCCACGCGGCGCACCGAAAAGCTGTGTCCGTCGCGGGCGCGGTTGACGCGGTAGACGATCGGCGCCTCGACGTCGCCGGCGCGCAGGAAATACGCGTGCAGCGAATGCGCGGCGCGTTCGGGATCGACCGTCTGTTGCGCAGCCGACAACGCCTGGCCCAGGACCTGTCCGCCAAAGACATACCTGGTGCCGATGTCGCGGCTCTGGCCGCGAAACAGGTTGTCCTCCAGCCGCTCGAGTTGCAGCAGTTCGATCAGCTCGTTGACGTGCGGCTGGGTCATGGCCACGCAATTCGCGCAAAAAGAAGCGGGATTATACCGGCGCGGCTTGCGGGACTCCGTGTTGGAAAGTGACGGCGAGTCCCGCCGGCGCAAGCGCCGCCAGGAAATCGCCCGCGTCGAACGCCTGGCCTGCGGCGAGCGTCCCGCATCCGTGGACGCGGCCATCGAGGATGCGTTGCACGGCTTCGGCGAGCAACGGTGCGGTGATGGCATAGATGTCGCGACCGCTCGCACTGGCGCGGACGGTGCTGCTGCCGCGGCCCACGCGTACCTCGACCGCGAATTGCTGCGCGGAACGCCCGCTGGCGTCGCTGGCCGTTGGAGGTGGCGTGGACGGATCACGCAGGTCCTCGAGCGGCGCGAGGTTCATCCACGCATGCAGGTTGCGGCAGGCGATGTGGTGCGGGATCAGCACGGATTCCGACAGCGTCAGCAATACGGTTTCCTGCCGCCCGAACGGCGGCGGAAAGTCGGTTTCGCGAACGGGCGCCGGGTCGGGAAGCGTGCGGACCTGATCGTGTTCGACATAGGTACGCGGGTGGTGGTTGCGCTCGCCGGTGTTGCGCGTGCCGCGGGTCGGGTGCCAGCCGTCGAGCGCGACCGCGATGTCCACGGTGTCCGCATCGTTGGCGCCATCGAGCGCCGCGGTGACCAGCAAGTCGGCGAGGCCGCCGTAGAACGCCATCGCGGGCACAACCGTCACGCCCGCGGCACGGGCTTCGGCATGGCGGGCGAGCGTGTCGGTCACCGCACGCTGTTCCGCCGCGACGTCGAGGTAGTGGATGCGCGCGCGCAGTGCGGCGTCGAGCACCGTCGCGGCGGTGTCGAGGAACGGACCTGCGCAATGCACGACGGCGGCGGTACCGGCGAAGGCTGCATCCAGCGCAACCGGATCGTCGACGGCGGCCACGCGGGTCTCGATGCCGGTGGCCGCGGCCAGTTCCCGCAGCCGCGCCGCATCCCGGCCGCAGGCGATCGGCACGAGACTGCGGCGGCGCAGTTCGCGCAGTACGAAACGGCCGGTGTGGCCATAGGCGCCGTAGACCGCGATGCGATGGGAAGCGGATGCGTTCATGCGGCTTGTCTCCACAGGTTGCGCGCTTCTTCGGCAATCACGTCAGGACGTTCTTCCGGCCAGAACAACTTGCTGTTGGTGAGTCGTCGCACGCCCAGCGAGTGGCCGAAGGTGCGATCGAGGAAATCCGGGTTGGCCGCGGTAAAGATGGTGTCGGCATTGCCCCAGACGACCCGCACCGGCACCCGCGAACGGGCCAGTGCCGGGCCGATGCCTGCGAGCGCGTTCTTTTCCAGCGCGATCGTGTAGGCATGCACCAGATCGCGGCTATGGCGGGATGCAAGCAACGGCGCGAAGTAGGTGTCGATCGCCTCATCGGTGGGATGCGCGGGATCGGCATAGCACATGCCGCCGATGCCCTGGCGCGAACGTGCCAACGCGTGATCGCGGTACCACGGCTCCAGCCATTCATCCACATAGCGGCCCTGTTTGGCCAGCTCGATCACCGGCAGCAGCGCCGCTGGCGGGCAATCTTCTTCGGTGTCGCAGTTGGTCAACAGCATGCTGCGCACGCGTTCGGGGTGGTGGGCGACCAGCAGTTGCGCCACGGCGCCGCCACTGTCGTTGGCAATCACGTCGGCACGGTCGATGTGCAGGGCATCCAGCAAGGCCACCAGCATCGCGGCTTGCGCGGCCGGCGCGCAGGATTGCCCATCGGCGACGCGGGTGTAACCCATGCCAAGGAAGTCCGGTGCGATGCAGCGCCGGCAGGGGGCCAGCCGATCGAGCGCGCCGCGCCATTGGAAGCCGTTCAGCGGGAATCCGTGCAGGAACAACGCGGCCGGGCCGCGCCCGCGTTCGACATGTGCGATGTCGCCGAATGGAGTACGGGTGTAGCCGCGGGCAGCATGGAAGCCGGCCGCGTCGAGCGCCGCGGACGATTCCGAATTTGAGGGCGCACCCGCCAGACCGGCGCCGCACGCAGCGGCCAGCGTGATCGCCGACAAGCCAAGGAAACGGCGCCGGGTGATTCCCGGCGCCATCTTCATTGCGGCCGAGGGCGGCGGTGTTCCGCTCACGCCTGCGCTTCCGCATCGCGCAACTTCTGCGCGCATTCTTCGCAGCACACTTCGACGGTGCGGCCGCCGATCGTGACCTTGATGGCGTGGCCGTCGAGCGGGTAGTCGCAAACGGCGCAGGTGGCTTCTTTCGCTTCCATGATGGTGCTCCGGTGATGCCCGCGATCGGGCATGCACATGGAACCACCGCGCGATTTCGGCGGCTGTCAGGAAATTTAGCGAACTCCGATTTTGCTCGTCATTCCGGCGAAGGCCGGACTGCGGAGGCATGGATGCCGGCGCGAACATCGGCGAAGCCGATGGCCCGAAGGGCGAGCGCCACGGATGGCTGAGTCGCCCGAAGGGCGAGCCGCAGGAGCGGCCTGTAATCCATCTTGATTTTCTTCCAACAAAATCAAGATCAAAATCGACCCCGGCCTGCGCCGGGGTGACGAAAACAGTGATTGACCAGAAATTCTTTGGCCGTTCACGACTTGCGGGCCAGCGCGGCCTCGCGAAATTCGCTGGGCGTTCGGCCATAGGCCTGGCGGAACGCGGCGCTGAAATGGCTGTGGCTGGAGAAGCCGAGGTCCAGCGCGAGCGCGGCGACGTCCTCGCAATCGGCGACACGGTCCAATGCGTGCGCCAGCCGCAGGCGCAGGTGATAGCGATACAGGGGCATGCCTTCGACCTGCTTGAAAGCCTGCGTGAGATAGACCGGCGAGCCGCCGATATCCGATGCGATTTCGGCCAGCGTCCAGCGGCGGGTGGGGGCGCTGGCCAGGAGCAGCTTGGCGCGATCGACCAGCCGCTGGCGCGCTCGGGTGGAACCCGCCGCGTGGGTGGTGCGCGGGCCGAGGCTGCGGCATACCAGGGTCAATGCCAGGCTCTCGGCTTCCAGGGGTTCGATGGCGCCGCTGCGCAGGCTGTGGCGAAGCAGCGCCACCAGCACTTGGGCGCGCTCGTCGATGCGCAGCGACTGGTTGCGGAACATCGGCGCATCGCGACGCTGCAGCAGCGCGGCGGGCGCAAGTTCGCGGAGCAGCGGCTGCGAGATCGAGAGCGACAGGCAGGCGTCGCCGCCCGATGCCGGATGGCTGACCTGGTAACCCTCGTCGCCGTTGAAGAACAGCACGTGGTTGGCATCGGCCACCGATTGCGTATTGCCGACGTGGCGCATGAACAGACCGCGGTACGGGAACACCAGGTGCGTGGCGGCCGAACATTCCTCGGCGCTGCGATGCCGGCACTCGCCACGGCAACGCACGTCGTGCGCCGCGACGGTGGTCGAGTGGAAGAGGGGTTGGACGGTGAATTCCGGCATGGGATTCGTGAAGGGATGTGGCTCTGCTAGCGATGTCGTTCCAGTCCGCATGCGGGCACGATGGCATGCCACGGGAACATGGGGCCCGGATCGAGTTTGCGCCGGACCTGCCTGGAGGGATCGTCGCTGGCGGCGATCATGCCGCTGTCGAGTTCTTCGTGGCCGGCGATTGCTTGCAGTCCCGGCAAGGTCGCGCGCAGGTCTGCGAGCAGACTCAACAACCCTTCGATCTGCACGTCGGGGTACGGGTCGGTCATCACCTGCCTGCGCGAGTCGAACCAATCCGGCCAACGGCCGGTGTTGACCAGTTCGATGCCGATGGAATGCTCGTTGTGGCCGCGAACGTGGTGTGCGATCCGTGCGTCGGGCACATAACGCACGATTCGACCGTCGCGGTCGATGTAGTAATGACCGCTGTTGCCGGTGCCGCTGGCGTGCATGGTGCGTTCGCCGTATTCACGCGCGGTCGCGAGGTCTGGAAGTTCGGTGCAGTGGATGACCACCAGGTCGATGCCGGCGAGCGCGCGCGATTGCAGGTGCTCGACGTAGGGCAGGGGCTGGTCGTGGATGACGAGCGGGCTGATCATGGCGGAAGTGTTGCACGGAATGCCATGCAGTCGCGGGGCGCTGCTACGCTTTCCTGTCGCTCGTCCCCGGAGTCACCCCATGCCCGGCCACGTCATCCTTTCCCACGGCACCGACAGCGGGCCCGGCGCCACCAAGGTCAGTGCCTTGGCGCGGGTCGCCGAGTCGCTCGGCTGGACCACGTTCAGGCCCGACTACCGTGGGGAAGACGCGCTCGGCTACGCGGGTGCGGTGCCGCCGCGGGTCGAGCGCCTTGTCGAGGCGATGCGGGACGCCCCGCGGCCGCTGGTGCTGGCGGGTTCCAGCATGGGCGCGTTCGTGTCCGGGCTGGCATCGTTGCGCGCGCCGTGCGACGGACTGTTCCTGATTGCGCTGCCGACGATGATCCCCGAATGCCCGCAGCCGTTCGACATGGCAGCCGGTGTGCCCGCGATGCTGATCCATGGTTACGAGGACACGCTGTGTCCGGTGCTGGCCGCACAGGCATTCGCGCGTGCGCGCGGCATGCCGGCGTTGCTGCTGCCGGATGACCATCGGTTGGCGATGCACGTGCCGGCGATCGAACGGCAATTTCGCGCGTTCCTCGAATCGGTTTCGAAGTGAGCCGGTCGACGTGACGCATTTTTTCGCCACCTGCCCGAAGGGCCTCGAATACCTGCTGCGCGACGAACTGGCCGCGCTGGGTGCCGATGCGCACGAGGCGCTCGCGGGCGTGCGTTTCGAAGGCGACATGGCGTGCGCGTATCGCGCCTGCCTCGAATCGCGGCTGGCCAGCCGCGTGCTGATGCCGCTCGCGGAATTCGCGGCCGCCGATGCCGACGCGCTGTACGTCGGCGTGCGCGGCGTCGACTGGTCGCAGCACATGGCACCCGATGCCACGCTCGCGATCGACGCGATCGGCAGCAGCGGCACGATCACGCATTCGGGTTTCGCGGCGCAGAAGACGAAGGACGCGATCGCCGACCAGTTCCGCGAACGCTACGAAACACGCCCGACGGTTCAGCCGGACCGTCCGGACGTGCGGCTCAACCTGCGCTTGCACAAGGGACGCGCCACGTTGTCGCTGGATCTGTCGGGCGAACCGCTGCACCGCCGCGGCTGGCGTCGCGAACAGGGCGAGGCGCCGCTGAAGGAAAACCTCGCCTGCGCGATGCTGCTGCGCGCGCGCTGGCCGGAAATCTACGCCCAAGGCGGCGCGCTGGTGGATCCGATGTGCGGTTCCGGCACCTTGCTGATCGAAGCGGCGTGGATCGCCGCGCAGGTCGCACCCGCGCTGCAGCGCGACTATTTCGGGTTCATCGGTTGGCGTGGCCATGACACGGGTCTCTGGCAGCGTTTGCACGACGCCGCGCAGGAACGCGCCCAGGCGGGACTGCGCGCACTCCGCTCGTGCTTTTTCGGCAGCGACAGCGACCCGCGCATGATCGCGGTCGCGACGCACAACCTGCAGAACGCCGGCGTCGCGGGTTTCGTCACCCTCGACAAGCGCACGGTCGAACATCTGGAACCGCCCGCGGGTTTTGCATCGGGCCTGGTGATCACGAACCCGCCTTATGGCGAACGCATGGGCGATCTCGCCACGTTGCCCGTAATGTACCGCGCGTTCGGCGAGCGGCTGCGCGCGGGATTCGTCGGCTGGCACGCGGCGGTGTTGACCAGCGAACCGGAGCTCGAACGGGCACTCGGGCTGCGCCTCGACAGACACTATGCGCTGTTCAATGGCGCGATCGAGTGCCGCTTGGGCTTGCTCGAGGTTCGCGCACCGTCGGCGCCGCCCGAATCGGCACCGTTGTCGGCCGGCGCCGGGATGGTCGCCAACCGCATCCGGAAGAACCTGCGCAATCTGCGCAAGCAGCTTTCGCGCGAAGGCATCACCTGTTTTCGCGTTTACGACGCCGACCTGCCGGAATACGCCGCCGCCATCGACGTCTATCGCGGCTGGTCCGAAGACGCCGCCAACATCGGCGAAGACGCGACGGCGCAGACTTGGCTGCACGTGCAGGAATACGCGCCGCCCGCCAGCGTCGAGGCCAACGCCGCGCAAACCCGGTGGCGCGATCTGCAACGTGCGGCGCGCGCCGCGCTGGACGTGCCGCGCGAACGCATGGTCACCAAGACCCGCGCACGCGGCAAGGGCGGCAGCAAGTATGGTCGTTTTGCCGCGCGCGAAGAATTCCTGGTGGTGGAGGAGGGTGGCCTGCGCTTCCTGGTCAACCTGCGCGATCGCATCGACACGGGTCTGTTCCTCGACCACCGGTTGGTGCGTGCCCGGCTGCGCGAACTTTCCAGCGATCGTGACGTGCTGAACCTGTTCGCCTACACCGGCACGGCCAGCGTGTACGCGGCAGCCGGCGGCGCGCGCAGCACCACCAGCGTGGATCTGTCCCAAGGCTATCTCCAATGGGCGTCGCGCAACCTGGTCCTGAACGGGTTCGGCGGCAGCGACCACGTGCTTGCCTGCACGGATGCGATGACGTTCCTCGCCGAGAGCCGCGCAAAATTCGGGCTTGTCTATGTCGATCCGCCCACGTTTTCCAATTCCAAGCGCGCGGGTGATTTCGACGTCCAGCGCGATCATGTCGAACTGCTGGATGCCTGCGCGCGACGCCTGCGCGACGACGGCGTGATCGTGTTCTCCAACAATTTCCGGCGCTTCCGGCTGGATGTCGAATCGCTGTCGCGGACATTCGCGATCGAAGACGTCGGCCGCGCCAGCATTCCCGCGGATTTCGCACGCCGACCGCACATCCATGGATGCTGGTTGTTGCGGAAACATTGAATGGCTGACAACCGATTCCGGGTTCCGCTCCCGCCACGCGGGAGCGGAACCCGGAATGACAAGTGTTGGGTCGTCATTCCGGGCACTTTGCGCGACCGGCCCCGCGACAAGTTCTTTTGGCTCGTCATTCCGGACGCGCGAAGCGCGATCCGGAATCGGGTTGCCGTGGGCGATGCAGCAGGGATTTCGGGGAAGGGGGATGCGAGCGAGGCGCCGCTGAATGTATGAAGTTCCGGATGGCATTCCAACGTACCACGAAGATCGTCGTGTACGGTTGAACGTTGCGTCCGTGACGCAGTGATCAGGGAAGATCAGTTGATTTAAGCCATGATTCAGTCCGAAAGCACGAGCATGCGGATGGACTGAAGTCGGAGGCATCCATGAACATTGGAGGATTATTCCGCCGTGGCGGCTTGGCGATCGCGTTGCTCGCGGCATCGTTCTGGATCGCGCCGGGTGCGTTCGCCCGCTCGCATGTGAGTGTCGGGATCGGTATTTCGACGCCGGGTTTCGGCGTCAGCGTCGGCGATTGCTGGCGCTGTGGTTACTGGGCGCCGCCGCCGGTGTACTACGCGCCGGCCTATCCGGCACCGGTGTACTATCCGGCGCCCGCGCCGGTGTATTACGTGCCGCGTCCGGCCTACTATGGTTATGGCTATTACGAGCCGCGCCATTACCACGACCGGGGCCGCTACCATCACGATCGCGGTTGGCGCCACCGCCATGGTGGCTACCATCACCATCGCCATCACTGATGCGTGCTCGCGTGGCGCGAACGGGTTTACGGACCGCGCACGCGTGGTGTGCTAAAACTGCACGCGCATGAGTTCCGATCCCAGTCTCGATTCCCGCCATGGCGGCGAAGCCGCCATCGACCTGCATTCCATCCGCACCTTCCTGCGGCAATGGATGCGCGATCCGATGAAGATGGCGTCGGTGACGCCCTCCGGCCGGCAGCTCGCGCGGCTGATGGTCGAGCAGCTGCCGCCGGGCTGCGAACGCGTCGTCGAAGTGGGTGCGGGCACGGGTGTGTTCACGCGGGCGCTGCTGGACGCCGGCATCGCACCCTCGAAACTGCTGGTGGTGGAAATCAATCCCGACCTCGCGACCTTCCTGCACGACCGGTTTCCCGGCGTGGCCGTCGCGTGCGCGGATGCGCGCCATCTCGATACGCTGGCGGAAGAACACGGCCTGCTTGCGGATGGCAAGCTCGATGCGGTGGTCAGCGGGCTCGGGATGTTGTCGATGGGGAGCAGCTTGCGTTGCGACATCCTGCGCGCCGCATTCGCCGCGCTCGGGCCGGCTGGCCGTTTCATCCAGTTCACCTACGGCCCGGCCAGTCCGGTGCGCCGCCATGAGCGCGACGCGCTCGGCTTGCGCATGCATCGCGCCGGGTTTGCGCCTCGCAACTTGCCTCCGGCCACGGTGTACGTGTACCAGCGACTGCGCTCGAAACACATCGCCTGCGTCCGGCAGTCGTATCCCTGAAACCCGCGCGCCGGCTCAGGCGAGATCGAGCGAATAGTGCCGCGTGCCGGCGTCGCGGACGTAGCCCAGCCATTCGTAGAGCGCTTGCGCCGGGTGATTGTCTTCGGCGGTTTCCAGCACCAGCCGCAACGCGCCGGTTTCCTTTGCGAACGCGCGGGCGCATTCCATCAACGCGTGCCCGACGCCGGCGCGCCGCGCGGCGGCCGCCACGAACAAGTCGTTGAGCAGCCAGATTCGGCGGGCCGATACCGAGGAAAAGAGCGGGTACAACTGGGTGAAGCCGCATGCTTCGCCCGTTGCGTCGCGGGCGATGAAGATCACCGATTCGTCGTGTCGCAGGCGTTCCTGCAGGAACGCGCGCGCGAGACCGGGGTCGGAATCCCGCCCGTAGAAAACCCGGTAGCCGTCGAACAACAGCGTCAACGCATCGAGGTCATCCAGCGTGGCGCGGGACGTGAGGACGGACGGAAACGATGCGCGGACGGGCATGCGCGAGCGCCTGCAGGGAAAGCCCGCATGATGCCCGCGCGCCAGTCGATGGCGCAAGCGCGATCACCCGGCGTTCGTTCCGGTGCTCAGTGCTGGTTCTTCACCCACTTCTCGTATCGGTCGCGGCTGATGGACTTGCCCTGGCCACTGGCATACAGGAAGTCGCTGTCCAGCGGCGGATAGGCTTGCGCTTCGTCCGGGCTGATGCGGCCGTCATGGTTGGCGTCCAGCGTGGCAAACGATGGCGGTGGTCCGTAGTCCTTGGCCTCTGCGGGCATGCCGGCATTCACCGTGAGCGTGCCGCCGTTGCTGTCGGGCAGCGGGTACTGCGCGCTGGTTTCCGTGCCCTGGTAGAACCCGGTGCCGGACTCCG
>JBDZUX010000013.1:0-32057 GCA_040255405.1 Lysobacteraceae bacterium | reverse complement strand
GGCGTCGGCGTTGGTGTCGGCGGCATGGGCTGTGCCGGTGGAGTGGGGGGCGTGGGTTCCGTCGGCGGCGGCGGTGGCACGGGTTGCGCCGTCGGCGGCATCGATTGCGTCGCTGGAGGCGGCGGCATCGGCTGGGCCGGAGGCGGCGGCATCGGCTGCATGGTCTGCTGCGGCGACGCGGTCGTGATCGCGGCAACGCCGTAGAGCGACATCGCGATGGCAGCAGTGAGCGCAAGACGGATCGAACGTTGCATGCTCATGGAAACTCCTGTGCACCGGTTGTGGAGATGCATCCCGCAAGTAGACCGCGCCGCTCGTCGTCGGTTCGTGAAGCCGGCGTCAAGCGAATCCTGGCGATCAGGTGCGGTTCAACCCCGGGGCGGGCGCGGATGCGCACCGGCGGTCGGCCCGTCCGGGCTGGCGGTGGGCGCAGCGGTCAACGCCCGGTATCGCTGGCCCGCGCCGCACGCCTCAGCCAATCGATGACCGCCGTGACCTGCTGGCGCAGACCGGCAGGCGGCGGCGGTGTAACGATCCAGTAGGACGGCCCGATGGGCACCTCGAGGCGCCCGAAGGGGCGCATCAGCAGACCGGAAGCCACGTCGTCCCGCGCCAGGCGATCACGGGCCAGCGCGACGCCTTGCCCCATGGCCGCGGCGCGCAGCAGCAGGTCGGAACTGGTAAGGCGGGGTCCCTTGCGCACGTTGAGCGAAGCCGGCCCGAAGGCGCGCTTCCAGATTTCCCACGATGCCCGGGGATCGCGATCGTGCAGCAAGGTGCAGCGGACGAGATCGCCCGGTGAATCGGGTCTGTTGCGTGCCTTCCACAGCGACGGACTCATCACCGGATAGAGCGTTTCGTCCATCAGGGGTTCGGCGACAACGTCCGGCCATCGCCCGTTCCCCATCCGGATGGCGAAATCGGCCTCGCCGTGGCGCATGTCGCTGAGCTGCTGCTCGACCAGCACCGACACCTCGATGCCGCGATGGGCGCGGGCCAGCGCCGGCAGGCGCGGCAGCAGCCAGCGGCTCGCAAATGACTGGCTGGTCGCGACCACCACCGAAGTGGCGGACCGATCCTCGCGCAACGACGCCACCACCCGAGCAATGTCGGCGAGACCGGCGGCGACCGCGTTGCCGAGCGCGTCGCCCTGGGCGGTGAAAACGATGCGGCGACTGCCTTTTGCCGGTTCAAAAAGTCGAACACCGAGCCAGCCCTCGAGTTCTTTCAGATGCCGGCTGACCGCCGAGTGGGTCACCGCGAGATCCCGGGCCGCGGCGCGTATGCCGCCCGCCGTGTGGACCGCGGCAAAAGCACGCAACGCGTTCAATGGCAAGTTCTTCATGGCAAGTATTTTAGACCACTGGGACCCTTTTGTTGGACCGCGGCCGGGACCGACAATGGCTGCAGGCAAAACGCATGGGTGACGAAATGGAAGGTTTGCTTGGCTTGGCGGGACTCCTGTTGGCGGGCGTGGCCACGCCGGGTCCCAACAACCTGGTGGTGTGGCATGTTGCCGCACGACGCGGATTTTCGGGTGCACTCCCGGCGATTGCCGGTGTCGTGCTCGGCGGACTGGCGTTGCTCGCGGCCGCAATGGCAGGCCTGGATGCCCTGCTCGGTGCCGTGCCGTGGCTGCGCAGCGCCTTGCTGGTGGCGGGTTGCGTCTACCTGGCGTGGCTGGGTATCACGTTGATCGTCCGTGCCGGCCACGGCGGCACCGATGCCGGTCCAGGCCGACTGCCGGAAGGGTTCGCGGGATTGTTCGTGTTCCAGTTCCTCAACCCCAAGGGCTGGGTCCTGATGGCGACCGTGGCGGCGGCGCTACCCGTCCCGCCGGATGCAGCCGCGCACGCAGGCGCTGCGGCGTTGTTCCTGTGCATTTCGTCGGCATGCCTCGGCATGTGGGCGCTGCTGGGACGGGCGGTCGCGCGCGGCACGGGAAGCCTGTCCCGGCTGGAGCGTTTGATGGGCTGCCTGCTGATCGTGTCTGCGGCGTTGCTTGCATTCGGGAGGTGAATCGATGGACACGGGCATGATGGATGTGGATGCGGCAGCGTCGCGGGTTGCGCCGCGAAGCGGTCACAGCGTGCTTGCCCTCGCGGGAAGTTTGCGGCGCGGATCGTTCAACGGGCTGCTGCTGCGGGCGGCACGCGATGTCGCCCCCCGATCGATGAGTGTGGAGCTTTGCGATTCGCTGGAATCGATTCCGCTGTTCAACGAAGACATCGAAGCCGCCCAGAAGCACGGTCCGGAGCCGGTTCTGCGCCTGCGGCGGCGGGTCCGGGCTGCCGACGGCGTCGTCATTGCCACGCCGGAATACAACCAGTCGATGCCCGGCGTACTGAAGAACCTCATTGACTGGCTGTCCCGCCCTGGCCCCGACGAGGTGTTGGCAGGCAAGCCGGTTGCCGTCATGGGCGCGACGTCCGGAACGTGGGGCACGCGCCTCGCCCAGCACGCCTTGCGCCAGACACTTGCGGCAGTCGGCGCGCGGGTGATGCCGGAACCCGCGCTGTACGTGCGCAACGCCGGAGCCTTGTTCGACGGCGACGGGACCCTCGCCGATTCCGCAACGCGTGCGCAATTGGGGACGTTGATGACGGCCTTCGGCGAGTGGATCGACATGGCCGGTCCGCAGATCAATCCCGGCGCCGCGGCAGCGCGCGCCTGACCGCGGTGTACCGCCGGACGACGCTGATCAAGCCGCCTTGCTGCGTACCGCGAGGGTTTCCAGCAACTCGCCCGCGGCGCGCAGGCGGTCGGCGGGTTCCGGCAATTCCCGCGCGATCCGCAACTTGTCCTGGCCGTCCAGTTTGTAGACGCGCGGTTTCTGCTGGACCAGGCGGATGATGGTGGCCGGATCGACATCGGGTTGAGCACGGAAGGTGATGCGTCCGCCGGCCGCGCCGAGGTCGAGCTTGCGGATGCCCAGCGCATCCGCGCGCAGTTTCAGCGAGGCGATCGCGAACAGGTTCCTGGTTGCGGCGGGCAACAGGCCGAAGCGGTCGATCATCTCGACCTGCAGGTCACGCAAGCCTTCTTCGTCGCCCGCGCTGGCAATGCGCTTGTAAAGCGTGAGACGCGTATGGACGTCGGGCAGGTAATCGTCCGGAATCAGCGCCGGCATGTGCAGTTCGACTTCGGTGCCGCTGTCGCCGCCGAGCTCGAAATCGGGCACCTTGCCAGAACGCAGCGCGTGCACCGCGCGTCCCAGCAGGTCGTTGTACAGGGAAAAGCCGATCGCCTCGATCTGGCCGGATTGCGCTTCGCCCAGCAGTTCGCCGGCGCCGCGGATTTCCATGTCGTGGGTCGCGAGCGTGAAACCGGCGCCGAGTTCTTCCAGCGACTCCAGCGCCGCGAGGCGCTTTTCCGCATCGGCGGTCATGATCTTTCTGTCGGGCACGATCAGATACGCGTAGGCGCGGTGGTGCGAACGGCCGACGCGGCCGCGCAACTGGTGCAGTTGGGCAAGCCCGAAGCGGTCGGCGCGATCGATCACGATGGTGTTGGCGGTCGGCACGTCGATGCCGGACTCGATGATCGTGGTGCACACCAGTACGTTGAAACGCTGGCGATGGAAATCCAGCATCGCCTGTTCCAGCTCGTGCGCGCCCATCTGGCCGTGCGCGACACGGATGCGTGCGTCGGGAATCAGTTCGGCGAGATCGCGCGCGGTGCGCTGGATGGTGTCGATGCTGTTGTGCAGGAAATACACCTGCCCGCCGCGGGCGAGTTCGCGCTGGAACGCCTCGCGGATCAGCGCCGGGTCGTATTGGGCGACCATCGTCTTGACCGCCATGCGCGCCTGCGGCGGCGTGGCGATGATGGAAAGATCGCGCATGCCGCTCATCGCCATGTTGAGGGTGCGCGGGATCGGCGTCGCGGTGAGCGTGAGCAGGTCCACTTCCGCGCGCAGCTTCTTCAACTGTTCCTTGTGGCGAACGCCGAAGCGCTGTTCCTCATCCACGACCACCAGGCCGAGATCGCGGAACTTCACATCGGACTGCAGCAGCTTGTGGGTGCCGACCACGATGTCGAGCTTGCCGTCGGCAAGCCGCTTCAGGGCGTCGGCGACATCCTGCTTCGCGCGGAAACGCGACAGCAGTTCGACCTTGACCGGAAAGTCCGCCAGCCGGTCGCGAAAACTGTCGAAGTGCTGCTGGGCGAGCAGGGTGGTCGGCACCAGCACGGCGACCTGCTTGCCGGCGCTGGCCGCGGCGACCGCGGCGCGCAGCGCGACTTCGGTCTTACCGAAGCCGACGTCACCGCAAACCACGCGATCCATCGGTTGCGGGGCGGCGAGGTCGGCGAGCACCGCGTCGATCGCGGCCTGCTGGTCGGGAGTTTCCTCGAACGGAAAACCCTCCGCGAAGCGCGCCACCATCGCGCGATCGTAATCGATGGCATTGCCCTGCCGCGCCGCGCGCTGCGCGTGGATCGCCAGCAGCTCGGCGGCGACGTCGCGCACCTTCTCCGCGGCCTTGCGCTTGGCGCGCTCCCAACTCTCGCCGCCCAGCGAGTGCAACGGCGCGTGCTCGTCGTCGGCGCCGGAGTAGCGGCTGACCAGCGCAAGCTGTGCGACCGGCACGTACAGCTTGTCGCCGCGCGCGTATTCGATCGCCAGGAATTCACCCGGCATCCCGCCGACATCCAGCGCGACGAGTCCGAGGTAGCGGCCGACACCATGGTCGACGTGAACGATCGGCGCGCCGATTTCGAGCTCGGTGAGGTCGCGCAGGATCGCTTCGGGATCGCGTTCGGCCGTCTTGCGCCGCTTGCGTTCGGTGCGCGCGCGTTCGCCGACCAGCTCGCGTTCGGTGAAGACCGTCAGCGCGGGCTGGACGAGCGAAAATCCGCGGTCCAGCGGTGCGGTGAATATGGCGAGACCGGACAGGGGCAAGTCGTCCCGGCGCGAACTTTCTTCACCGCCGTCATCCTGGCGCAAGCCGGGATCCATTCTTGTTTCGCCGACCGAGGCAGATGGATTGCTCGCGCCATCCCTGGCGATCGCGTCGCGCGCGGCCTGCGGCGTTCGCGTTTGCCATCCTGCAGACGCAGTCCGGCTTGCGCCGGAATGACGAGCCAAGAGCGCCTGCCAGGATTCGAAAACCGCCGGACGGACTTCCACCGCCGCCAATTGCTCCAGCAACGCCTCGCGCCGCCCCGCCGAATCGGCGGTGATCAGGACGCGCTGTCCGGGGTGCGCTTCGATCCATTCGCGCAGACGCGTCGCGAAGCCACCTGCCGCGACGCCGCTGCCGGCAAGCTCGGGTGCGGCCTGCGTGCCTGTATCCGCAGCACGTGTATCGTCGGCGCCGACGAGGTCGATGCGCAGCACATTGTTGAGCCGTTCGCGCAGCGATTGCGGTGGCAGGTACAACTCCATCGGTGGCAGCACCGGACGCTCGATGTCGTGCGCGCGCTGGTCGTAGCGCTCGCCGGTCTGCGTCCAGAATGTCTCGGCGGCCTCGAGCGAATGGTTGGCGAGTACGAACAGCGCTTCGTCGCCGAGGTAGTCGAACAGCGTCTCGGTGGCGTCGAAGAACAACGGCAGGTAGTACTCGATGCCGCCCGGCGTCACGCCCTGCTTCATGTCCTGGTACAGCGGGCAGCGGCGCACGTCGATCGGGAAGCGTTCGCGCAGGCGGTCGCGGAACGCGCGCATCGCTTCGTCGGTCAGCGGGAATTCGCGCGCCGGCAGCAGGTTCACGGCCTCGACCGGATGCGACGAGCGCTGGGTTTCCGGGTCGAATGCGCGGATCGATTCGATCTCGTCGTCGAACAGTTCGATGCGATAGGGCTCGTCGACGCCCATCGGGAAAATGTCGAGCAGCGCGCCGCGCACCGAGAATTCGCCATGTTCGCCCACCTGCGGCACGTGGCGGTAGCCGCTGGCTTCGAGGCGGCGCTGTTCGTCGGCGAGGTTCAGCCGCTGGCCGCGTGCCACGGAAAGGCCGCTGCCCGCGATGTGCGTGCGCGGCGCCAGCCGCTGCATCAACGTCGAGACCGGCACCACCAGCACGCCGCGGCGGGTGCCGGGCAGGCGGTTCAGGGTATCGATGCGCTGCGACACCAGTTGCGGGTGCGGTGCGAAGAGGTCGTAAGGCAGCGTTTCCCAATCGGGAAAATGCAGTACCGGCAGGTCGCCCGCGAACACCGCCAGCTCGTCCTGCAGCGTACGTGCCGCGCGGCTGTCGGCGGTGACCGCGACGATTACGCCTTCGCGCTGGCGTGCCGCTTCGCAGAGCAGCAAGGCCAGCGATGATCCGGCGGGTTCGCGCCAGTCGCGGCGCTGGCCCGGCGTACGGGGAAGTGCTGGCAGCGGGATGTCGAATGAGGCCACGGGAGACGGCTCGCAATACAGGACACTGCCGGGGCACCGTTGCGCGCCAGCAGAGGGAAAGACCTCCAATTTTATCAGTGCGCTGTGGCCAATGCTTGCGGCGCCGGCGTGATGCGCACGCACAACACGCCCGGATCGTCCGGGTCGGGCGTGATGGTTGCGCCGAGTTCGCGGCACAGGTCCAGCATGCGGCCGTTGTCGGCGCGGACGCTGCCATGGAGCGCGGCCAAGCCGCGGCGGCCGGCTTCGTCCAGCAACTTCAGCATCAGGCGCTTGCCGATGCCGTGGCCGGAAATGGCCTTGCCGACGATCAACCCGAATTCCGCGGTACACGCCTCCGGGGTCGCCATGTGCAGATCCGCTACCGCGCGGATTTCACCGGCATCGTCAATCACGAACGCCGCGTCCCGTGCGGGATCGAGGCTGCGCACCTGCGCCTGCACCGATGCCGGCAATTCGCGCGAGCGATAGAAGAAGCGGTATTCGATTTCCTCGGGCGTCAGGCGCAGGAAGGCGCGTCGCAAGGCTTCCAGGTCGTCGGGGCGCAGGGGCCGCATGAGGAAGCTTCGGCCGTCTTCGAGCCGGATGGGTTCTGCGAATCCGCCAGCTGTCACGATCGTAACCGCTGTCGCGGGATCTCCCGCCGGGGGTCGCCATTGCGGCCGTGTCGCCGAGACGGCCACCGGGCGGGGGGTGCGACGATCATGGACGCCCGTACCTCAACGAATGACGCCGACCCCGACGCCGAAGCTGATGTTGGGATGGCCCTTGCGCATTTCTTCCGGTGTCCAGCGGTGGAAGTCGCCGTTCCGCACGAACACCATCGGGTAGATGTAGCGCGCCTGCCCGACCGCTTCGGCCTGGGTGCCGGTGAATTGTCCGCGCACGGTGATCAGCGAACCCTTTGGAAAATTCATGGGTTCGAGGAACCCCGGCACCTCGGCCATGAAACGCCCGGTTGCGGGCTCCTTGAAGCGTGGCCGTTGCGAGGCATCGAGCGGGTAGGCGAGCACCTCGATGCGCGTGTGGTCGGCGAGGTTTTGCACGCCGATCACTTCGCCGCCCCAGATGACTTGCGCCTGCGGGAAATTGTTCGGCGAGCCCGCGACCTGGTCGGGCGTGGCGTCCACGATTTCCGGGCCGGTCTTGTAGATGGGCGCGGGTGCGCACGCCGCGATCGCGAACGGCAGCAGGGCGGCAAGCACGAGCCGGAGCGGGGAACGGAACGGTACGCGCATGGCGAAGCCTCGTTCACAACGGGACATTCCGAGCATAACCAAAATCGGTGACGCCGGCGCGGCGCTGCGTCGCATTCATTCACCGCGCAGCCAGCGCAGGTTTTCCGATGCACCTGCGGATTGCGCGAGCGCCTCGCGCATCGCCGGCAACAACCGCGCCAGCGCAGCGTCCAGCTTCCACGGCGGATTGGCGATCAACATCCCGCAGCCATTCAGGCGCAACGGTGAATCGCCGGGGCGCACCAGCAATTCCGCGACCAGCAGCGAGTCGAACGGACCGCTCGCCATGCGCCGATGAAATGGCGCAATCGCACGATGCGACTTGATCGGATACCACACGGCGTACACGCCATTCGGCCAGCGCGCGTGCGCTGATTCGAGCGCCGCCTCGATGGCCGCGAACTCGCCTTCCTGCGCCTCGAACGGCGGATCGATCAATACCAGCCCGCGTTTCTCGGGTGGCGGCAACAGTGCGTTCAAGGCGGCATAGCCGTCGCGTGCATGCACGTGCACGCGGCGACCATCGCGAAACAGCGCGCGCAACACGGCGGCTTCCCCAGGCTGCGTTTCGCAAAGCACCAGCCGGTCATCCGGACGCAGTGCCTGCGCCGACAGCAGCGGAGAACCCGGATAATTTCGCAGCGTTCCATCCGGATTGGAGGCGCGGATCGCCTCGACATAGCGTTGCAGCGCCGCGGGCTGTTCGGGGTTGCCGAACAGCCGCCCGATGCCGTCACGCCACTCGCCCGTCTTCGCCGCTTCCTTGTCGTCGAGCGCGTATCGCCCCCGGCCGGCGTGCGTGTCGAAATAGCACAGCGGCTTGGCTTTCGCGACCAACGCGTCCAGCAGGGCGAGCAGGATCGCATGCTTGCAGACGTCCGCGAAATTCCCGGCGTGGTAGGCGTGGCGATAGTTCATGGGTCGATCCCGGGCATCGCCGCAGTATAGGCACCTGTCGCGCCTCGCATGAAGCCTGCTCCAGGGTTGAGCGGCGAACCCGCCGCGTCTATGCTCCCCACGTGTTTTGCTGGTCGCGCCCGAACGCTCCGATTTTTCGCCTGACGCTTGCCCTGGCGTTGCTGGCGTGGACGGCGCTCGCGTCCGGCGCCCCCTTGATGACCGATGCGAGCCCCATGCAGGTCTCGCAGTCGCACGCGCAAGGCACGAACGATGCGGCGCACTGCCACGACGCGATGATGGCGTCGGCCGGAATGCACGCCCCATCGATGCCGGCCGCGCCTGCGCAGCGGGGTGATTGCTGCCAGGCCGCATGCCACTGCCTCGCGACATCGAACGCCGTGATGACCGTGCCCTGGGTGTTTGTCGCGTTCATCCCGTCCGGCGGACATGGGTCGGCAGGCCCGCAGGCGCCGGTGCCGCCTGTGCTCGCGACGCCGCCGTTGCGACCACCCATCGCCTGAACCTGGCGCGGCATTCGATGCCGCGCTCGACCGCATCCGCTTCGCGGGTTCACCGCGATGCATCTTTTTTGCGCAGTCGGCGCGCGTGGCGCGCCTGCGGGAATGACATGAAATCCATTCACGGCAATTCGGGGCCTTCGATCCCGGTGCTTTCGCGTCGCCACTTCGTGCAGGGACTGGCGTTGGGCGGCACCGCCGCGCTGCTGGGCGGCTTCGGCAAACCGGTGTGGGCGCTGGCCGGAAGCAACCAGCCGCGCGCGCTTTCGGGTACCGAGTTCAAGCTCGAAATCGCGGAGATGCCGGTCGATTACACCGGCGCGGCGCGCATCGCGACCACGGTCAACGGCCAGTTGCCGGGGCCGCTGCTCCGCTGGCGCGAAGGCACGACGGTCGCGTTGCACGTGACCAACCGGATGCGCGTCTCCACGTCGATCCACTGGCACGGCATCCTGTTGCCGGCCGGGATGGACGGCGTGCCCGGCATCAGCTTTCCCGGCATCGCGCCGGGCGAGACGTTCACCTATCGCTTCCCGGTGCGGCAAAGCGGCACCTATTGGTATCACGCGCACTCGCCGTTCCAGGAGCAGACCGGTCTTTACGGCGCGCTCGTGATCGATCCCGCGCACGGCGAACGGGTGCATGCGGATCGCGACTACGTGGTGATGCTGAACGACTGGACCGACATGGATCCGGAGCGCATCTTCGAGGTTTTGAAAAAACGCAGCGACTACTTCAACCTCAACCATCCGACCGTGCCCGAACTTTTGGGCGACGCGTCGAAGCTCGGACTGGCCGCTGCGCTGCGCGAACGCGCGATGTGGAACCGGATGCGGATGAGCCCGCGCGACCTCGTCGACGTCGGCGGTTTCGCCTACACGTACCTCATGAACGGCACGACGCCATCCGGCAACTGGACGGGCCTGTTCCGGCCGGGCGAGCGGGTGCGGCTGCGCTTCATCAATGGCTCGGCCAACAGTTTCTTCGACGTGCGGATTCCCGGTCTGAAGATGTCGGTCATCGCCGCCGACGGGCAGGACGTCGAACCGGTTGCGGTGGACGAATTCCGCATCGCCGCGGCGGAAACCTGCGACGTGCTCGTCGAGCCCCGGGAAGACCGTGCGTATACGATCTTCGCGCAGTCGATCGACCGCTCGGGCTACGCCCGCGGCACGCTGGCGCCGCGCGCGGGCATGGAAGCCGAAGTGCCGCCGCTCGACCCGGTGCCGATGCTGACCATGGCGGACATGATGGGCGCGATGGGCGGCGGCGAACATGCCATGCACGGCATGCAGCACGATGCCGTTTCCCGCTCCCGTCGGGAGGGGGTGCCCGGGCGGGCGCGGGTTCGGCAAGACGCCGGCGCAATGCACGCGTCCGAACCTTCTCTCCTTCCAATGGGGACAGCGGGCTTGCATGACATGCAACACGGCGGCACGGCCATGCCGGACTCTGTGAAGGCCCATCACGCGAGCAGCGAATTCCACAACCCCGGCGTGGACATGCGCGTCGATTTCCCGCGCGCGAACCTGGACGATCCCGGCGCGGGCCTGCGCGACAATGGCCGGCGCGTGCTGACCTACGCCGACCTGCACACGCTTGGCGGTTCCCTGTATCCGGAACCCGTCACGCGCGAAATCGAACTGCACCTCACCGGCAGCATGGAACGTTTCATCTGGTCGTTCGATGGCGTCATTTTCTCGAAGTCGAAACCGATCCATTTCCGTTACGGCGAGCACCTGCGCGTGGTGCTTTGCAACGACACCATGATGAACCACCCGATCCACCTGCACGGCATGTGGAGTGAGGTCGAGTCGCCCGACGGCGCATTCCAGGTGCGCAAGCACACGGTGAACGTGCAGCCCGCGCAACGCGTCGCGTACCGGGTGAAGGCCGACGCGTCCGGTCGCTGGGCGTACCATTGCCATCTGCTCTACCACATGGAAGCGGGCATGTTCCGCGAAGTGGTGGTGGCATGAGCGCGCGGGCGAGTACGACGGTGGCGGCGTGCGCGTTGGCGTGCCTGGTTGCCATGGCCGCGCCGGCTTCGGCCCGGCAAACCGCGCATCCCATGGACATGACCGATGCGTCCATGCCCCGGCATCCTTCGCACCACGCGGACCACGCGAAGGTTGCGCCGCCCCCGCCCGCTGCAGCGACCACGCCGCACACCATGCAGGGCATGCACCGCATGGCGCCCGCACCGGCCGGTAACGCACGCAGCCCGGACTACTCCGATGGCTACGACCACGGGCCGATGCCGGGCATGGCCATGCGCGACGATCCGGCGCTCGGCATGGTGCTGCTGGACCGCCTGGAATACGTGCATGGGCGCGATGGCGACCGGGCGATCGCGATCGACGGCGAAGCGTGGTACGGCCGCAACTTCGACAAGCTGTGGCTGAAGTTCGAAGGCGAGCACGCCGGCGGGCGCCTCCAGGACTTGCGAACCGAAGCGTTGTGGTCGCACGCGGTCGCGCCATTCTGGGATACGCAACTCGGCGTGCGCCACGACTTCGGAGCGGGGCCCGATCGCACCTGGGCCGCGTTCGGCATCGAGGGCCTTGCGCCGTACTGGTTCGAAACGGAGGCGACGTTGTACGTGGGGCAGGGTGGGCGCACCGCCGCGCGCGTGGCGGTCGAATACGAAGCGCGCTTCACGCAACGCCTGATCCTGCAACCATCGATCGAGGCGAATCTCTACGGCCGGAACGATCCCCGGCGCGGGGTCGGCTCGGGCCTGTCGGATGTCGAAGCCGGGTTGCGCCTGCGTTACGAAATCCGCCGCGAATTCGCGCCGTACATCGGGGTGGTGTGGCAGCAGCGCTTCGGTCGCAGTCGCGATTACGCGCATGCGCAAGATGAGCCGGCGGATGATCTGCAATTTGTCGCGGGATTCCGGATCTGGTTCTGACGAGCGCGCGCGGTGGCATGTTGTGTTGGCGCATGCAAGGCAACCGCGCCCCGACCGGTCTGTTGCAGGAGATTCGATTTCGAACATCCAGGGATTGCCGCATGCGCAAGATAGTCGCGATTGCTGCTTTTGTTTCAGCGTGCCTGGTTGCGCCGTGGGCCGCCGCAGCGCCCGTGCAACTTTTCCCGTCGCCCGTGTACGTCACCCTGCAAGGGTCGGACAGCGTCGCGTCACTCCCGGGCGGTGCCCGATGGAACAACCTCGACAGCGCGCATTACGTCGCGGTCAGCCCCGATGGAAGGCAACTGCTGGTCAGCAGTGCGTCCACGGAAAACGTCTTCATCGTCGATGCGAAGACCGGCAGGACCCTCGCCACGATCGCCGTCGGCGCGGTGCCGCAGGGCGTGGAGATCGGGCCACATGGCTGGTTCGGGTTGGCGGTGAGTGCCGGTACCGATTCAGTCACCGTGATCGACATGCGGGCGCTGAAGCCGGTCAAGAAGATTATCGTCGGCAAGACGCCGCACAACGCGCACTTCGCCGCGGACGGCCAGCTCGCCTACGTCACCTTGCAGGGCGGCACGGGCGCGGCCGTGCTCGACATGCGCAGCCTCGCGAAGACCGGCGAGATTGCGGTGCCGGGCATCCATGGTCCGCACAACCTCGATCTCTCCGCCGACGGCCGGGTGTTGTGGGTGCGCGATCTCACCGGTAGCGTCGCTGCTGTGGACCTCCGGACGCGCAAGGAACTGGCCTTGATTCCCGTGGCGCCCGGTCACGCCGGCATCGACGTGATTCCCGGCGGGCGCTACGTGTTCACGGGCGGCATCGCCGGCCACGTGGTGGACGTGATCGATCCCGCGACGTTCAAGGTAGTCAAGCAAGTCGATGTCGGGCAAGGCCCGCACGGCGTCAGGGCCAGCCGCGACGGCCGCTGGTTGTACGTGGGCGTCGCGGCCACCAACAAGATCGCGGTCATCGACACGCATTCGCTCAAGGTCGTCAAGCAGTTCGACACGCACGGGAAACTGCCGTTCTGGGTCGCGGTGCGCGGCAACAACTGAGCGACGCAACGCGGAGCCCGGCATGACCTTGCGCTCGATGACGCGTGATCCTGTCCGGCAATCCAGGCTGACCTGTCCGCATTGCGGACATCGCAGCGGGGAATCCATGCCCGATGACGCCTGTGTGTTCTTCCACGAATGCGCGGGCTGCGGCGCGATGCTGCGCCCGAAACCCCGTGACTGTTGCGTATTCTGTTCGTACGGCGACGTGCCGTGTCCACCCGTGCAACGGCAACGCCCCTGTTGCGAGCGTTGACGGCTCAACGGTTCAGTGCAGGTCCACCATGATCGTGGTCGGGTGCTCGGCGTGCCAGATTACCGGCTGCGCGTCATACAGTGCTGGCAATTCGCGTTGCAGCGCCACGAGCTTGGGGGCGTCGTTGATGGCGATGTAAAGCGCGCCGGGATTCTGCCGCGCGTAGTCCTGGTGGTAATCCTCGGCTGGGTAGAACGCCCCGAGCGGGACGACCTGCGTCACGATCGGTGCCTCGAATACGTGCGCGGCAGCGAGCTGTGCAATGTAGTCCTTCGCGATCCTTTGCTGCTCGGCATTGGCGTAGAAGATCACGCCGCGGTATTGCGTGCCGGTGTCGGGGCCTTGCCGATTCAACTCGGTCGGATCGGTCGCTACCGAAAAGTACACACGCAACAGTTGTCCGTAGGTGACCTTCGAGGGGTCGTAGACGATCCGGACGGTTTCCGCGTGCCCGGTGTCGCCTTCGCTGACCCGTTCGTACCTGGCGGTTGCGGCCGCGCCGCCCGAATAGCCGGAGGTTACGTTGGTCACGCCGGGCACGTGTTCGAACACCCATTGCACGCCCCAGAAGCACCCGCCGGCCAGTACCGCGGTGGCTTTGCCGGAATGATTCGCGAGGGGCGCGTCGACGCTGGGCGCCGGGACCGCCGCATGCGCCGCCGCGACATCACCCGCGGCAGGCCCGCATGAGGCTGCCGCGGGCATTACCAGCAGCATGAGCAACGTGCGCAAAGTTCTGTAAATCATCGGTGTTTGCCAGCCACATCCGGGAGGGTCCCGGAAAGTGGACCGGCCGGAGGCCCGGGCGATGACACCTCGGCCGCCGGCGACAGCGGCAACTCAATGCGCGGCGGCGAGGCGCCCGCGCACCAGCAGCGGGCCGATCACCAGCAGGTAGATCGCGTACGCGACGAACCACGCCAGCGCCGCCCACAGCCAGCCGCGTGGCGTGTTGATGCAGAGCCGCAGCGCGGCGGCCACGGTCGGCAGCACGAACATCAGCGTGAGCGCCGCGTTCGACTGGATCGGGACGCCGCTGTGGCCTTGCGCCACCCGGGTCATCATCGCCAGCGACAACGTACCCAGCGCGCCGACGGTGATGCCGTGCAAGGTGTCGATCTCCGGCATCGCATAGACACCGATCAGCGCCAGTGCGCGCACGATCAACCCGATCGCCAGCCACAGATAACCGAGATGCAGCACCCACAGCATCGGCTCGTGCCAGGTGCGCCAGCCGCGCCAGCCGACCAGGCGCACCAACGCGAGTGCCGCCACCACCAGCATCAGGACCCCGCGCGCGAATCCCGGCGCACCGGCGAGGCCGCACAACAACACCAGCGCGCCGCCGCCGTTCACCGCGAAGATCACGTACTTGTTCGTCCACGCCACATGGCCCGGGATTTTGCGCCCGGTGAAGAACGGAATCACCCGTCCGCCGATCGCCAGCATCAGCACCATCAGCAGGTCGACCACGCCGATCAGCGCGCGCGTCGGCACGGTGACGTTGCCGGCCAGCAGCCCCGCGTAGAAGGCAATATCCAGCCCGGCATAGAACGACAGGATCAGGATCAGGAAGGCGTTGCGCTTGTTGTGCGACAGCCACAGCACCCGGCCGACCAGGAACACCAGTCCGAACAGGTAACCGACGTCGAACAGCGCGCCCACCCAGAATGGCAGCGGCGTCAGCAACAGCACCCGCGCGACCACCCAGGTCGCGGTCAACAGCAGCAGGCCACGCCGGGTGGTGGTGGCAATGCCGGTCCAGTTGGCCGAGGCTGTCAACAGGAATCCGCCCACCAGCGCGCTGGCGAAGCCGAACAACATGATGTGGGCGTGCCAGAAGAACGGGTTTTGCAGGGCAGCGGAAGGCAGCCAGCCGTAATGCAGGAACGCGCCCCACGCCAGCATCCCGAGACTCGCCGCCAGCGCCGAACAGAAGAACAGCGGGCGGAAGGGATGCAGCGGCGGGGCGGGGCGATTCACTACGGTTTCGGCGGTGCTGGCCATGGTGTCTGTTCAGGTGGCAACTTTTCAATGCTGAACCCGTAGTGTCGCGGTCGCCCTGATGCGGGTCAATGTCGAATCCGGCGCGTGTCGTTCGTCGCCCAAATGAAACCGGCGGGTGGCCGGAGCAGCGGAGACAAGTCATGCGCGTATTGGTGATCGTGAAGGCGAATGCGGATTCCGAAGCCGGCGTGATGCCCGGCACCGAGCTGCTGGCCGAGATGGGCAAGTTCAACGAACAACTGGTGAACGCCGGCGTGATGCTGATGGGCGAAGGCCTGCATCCCAGTTCGAAAGGGGCGCGGGTCCGTTTCGACGGCAAGCGCCGCACGGTGATCGACGGTCCGTTCGCCGAAACCAAGGAGCTGGTGGCCGGGTTCTGGTTGTGGCAGGTGCGCAATTTCGACGAGGCGATCGAGTGGATCAAGCGCGCGCCGTTCGACGGCGGCACGGAAATCGAGCTGCGTCCGGTGTTCGAAATGGAGGATTTCGGCGAGGCCGCGACGCCCGAGATCCGCGAACACGAAGCGCGCCTGCGCGAGAAGATTGCGAAGGCCTGAACGCGATCGCGGCGAGCGCTTGCGCCGGACACCAAGGGCTGCTGTGATCGGCCGTCATGACGACGGCCGATGCCCACCGCACCATCGAAACGGTCTGGAAGATCGAGGCGCCGCGCCTGATCGCGGGGCTCGCGCGCATGCTGCGCGACGTCGGACAGGCCGAGGATCTGGCGCAGGAAGCACTGCTCGTCGCGCTGGAACGCTGGCCCGTCGACGGCGTACCGGACAATCCCGGCGCGTGGCTGATGACCACCGCCAAGCGCCGCGCCATCGACCAGTTGCGCCACGCCCGGATGCGCGACGACAAGCAGGCCGCGCTCGACTACGAACTCCAACCTGACGCCATGACGCACGCGCCGGACAATGCGGACGCGCTGGATGACGACATCGGCGACGACCTGCTGCGGCTGATCTTCACCGCCTGCCATCCGGTGCTCACCCGCGACATGCAGGTCGCGCTGACATTGCGGATGCTGGGCGGCCTGACCACGCCGGAAATCGCGCGCGCCTTCCTGGTGCCCGAACCCACGGTCGCGCAACGCATCGTGCGCGCCAAGCGCACGCTTGCGGAAAAGCAGGTGCCGTTCGAAGTGCCGCGTGGCGAGGAACTCGCGCCGCGCCTCGCCGCGGTGCTGGAAGTGGTCTACCTGATCTTCAACGAAGGCTACACTGCCACCGCGGGCGACGACTGGGCGCGCCCCGCGTTGTGCGAGGAAGCGATGCGGCTGGGCCGCGTGTTGGCAGGACTCGCCCCACGCGAACCGGAAGTGCACGGGCTGGTCGCGCTGATGGAAATCCAGGCTTCGCGCCTGCACGCGCGCACCGCGGCCGACGGCACGCCGATCCTCCTGCTGGATCAGGACCGTGCGCGCTGGGATCGCCTGCTGATCCGCCGCGGTCTCGCGTCACTGGAACGCGCGGAACAACTCGGCGGCGCGGACGGCAGCTACGCGCTGCAGGCCGCGATCGCGGCCTGCCATGTGCGCGCGTTGCATGCGGAAGACACCGACTGGAAGCGGATCGTGGCGTTGTATGCGCGTCTCGCGGAAGTCGCGCCGTCGCCGGTGGTCGAATTGAATCGCGCCGTCGCGGTGTCGATGGCCGAAGGCCCGGGAGCCGGCCTGCGACTGGTCGACGCGCTGCGGCAGGAACGCGCCTTGCGCGATTACCATCTGCTGCCCAGCGTACGCGGCGACCTGTTGTTCAAGCTGGGCCGCCGCGCCGAGGCGCGTGCGGAATTCGAACGCGCCGCGACACTGACCGGCAATGCCCGTGAAGCGGAACTGCTTCGCCAGCGCGCCGAAGCGTGTGGAGACGCGTAGGTGTGCCCGCAGCGGATCTCTCGCTCATCATTCCGGAGCGGTCCGCCTTTCTCAGGCGCGTCATTCCTGAGCGAGCCCGTTCTTCATGCTTGTCATTCCGGAGCGGGCCGCAGGCCCGAATCCAGAATCGGTTTGCAGTTGATGCGCGCCGTCACACCGATTCCGGGTTCGGTCTGCGGTGAAGCTGCAGACCGCCCCGGAATGACGAACGGAACAACATTTCGGTACAGGAGAGAGAGTGATGGCCTACATGCTGTTCGTTGCCGAACCCCGCGGCCAGCGCGCCGAACGCACCGAGGAAGAGGGCAAGGCGTTGTACGCGCGCATGGAACGCTACGCCGACGAACTCAAATCCCGCGGCGTGCTGCGCGCGTATTCGTCGCTGCGCAACGATTCCGAAGGCCGGCGCCTGCAAATCCGCGGCGGCAAACGGTCCTTGCGCGACGGCCCGTTCGCCGAAGCCCGCGAAATGATCGGCGGCTTCTTCCTGGTCGATTGCGCGACGCGTGAGGAAGCCGTCGAACTTGCGGCGCTGTGCCCGGCTGCCGAGTGGGCCACCATGGAGGTGCGCGAAACCGGGCCGTGCTACCTGGGCTGAGGTGCAACCGCCTTTTCAGGGAACGCCAGGACCAAGTCGATCCCCGCGAACTGTTGGACGCGCCAGCTCAAGCCGGTGACGGCGCCCCGTCTCGCCGCACGATGTCGACGGAAATCTCCACCGCCGGAACCGTGCCCCGGTTCTCCAGCCAGTGCGTCGTGTTCCGGTCCTCGGGCCAGCCGACACCCGGGCCGTATTCCGTCGCGACCCCGTTTCGATGATCGGTGATCGTCCCTTGCAGCACGTAAACCATGCCTGGCCTGTCGACGTGATCGTGGACCGGACCGAACACGCCGCCGGGTGCGATGGTGACCATGCGCATCCGAAGCTGGCGCCCCGCCATGCCGTGGATCTCGGGACCAAGATCCATGGTCGCCAGCGGCTGGACCGCAACGCCTCGGGTTTCAAGAGGTGACTGATCTTCGCTCACAACGCCTCCTCGGCAGCGCCTGCAATTCGCGACGCGAAACTGCGTCGGGGTTGGATATCCGGTTGGGATGCGCGGACCGGTTCCGGCGCGCTTGTTCCGAAAACGTGCAGGGCAACACGCGTGCGACGCACGTCAACCCGGCAGTGATCGAATCGTTGCGGCGAGGTCCGCCAGGTCATTGTTGAATTGATGGTCACGGCCGGGCAGGCGATGCACTTGGGCTTGCGGGATCGCGCGTGCGTAGAGATCGGCGTGCGAAGGCGGCACGATGTCGTCATCGAGACCGTGCCACAAGTGGACGGGCACGCCTTCGGCAAGCTGCGCGCCGAGGTTCGCGGAGAACTCGATTTCATCGCTGGGCCAACCACCGTCGCCCACGAACGGCGCCGCGAGCAGAAAAATCGCGCCGCATGTGTATGGCGATCGCCCGGTGAGGGTTTTCAGCAGGATGGTCCCGCCGACCGAGTGCCCGACGAGGACGGCATCGTCGCGCATCGCCGCCAGCTCGCGTTCGATCGCCGGCCTCCACGATGCATGGCTCGGCTCGTCCTCGTTGGGCATGCGCGGATAGCAGATTTGATGACCGTCCCCGAGCGCCAGCCGGAGACTGTCGACGAGTTGATTGTCCCATTGGTCGTGGGTGTTCTTGCCGCCGCCTTGCACGAACAAAACCTGATGTTGCATGAGTGTGTTTGTCATCCGTGGTGTGCTGCCGCTTCCCGCTGAAACCGCGGGTGGAAAATTTCCGATCGGGTGTCCCGGCGTCACGGTTTGTCGCCCGCCTCGGCCGGGCTTCCCTTGTCGAACACCACGCGCCACACGCCCGGTGCTTCGCGGCGCCAGATCGAGTTGAAGCGGCCGACGATCTTGCCGTTCGAATCGCGGACGAGACCGGTGCTCAACGCCAGCGTGCCGGATTGCAGGACTTCTACCCGGTCGGGCGCCCACGAGAACGGCGCGGTCTTGCCTTCGAAGAATCGCGACCACGCCGCAACAACCTCCTGCTTGCCACGCAATACGCCGGCGCCGTTGAAGAAAATGGCCTCGTCGGAAACGTGGCTCGCAAATGCCGATGCGTTCCGGTCGGCCATGGACTTGGCGAACGCGCGTTCCGCGGCGAAAACCTGTTGCTGCGGCGAGTCGGGCGCCGACGTGGCCGCTTGCCACGGCGCCGCCAGCAGCATCGCCAGTACGAGGCACGTTGCGACGTGGGACACGCGACCGCGACGGCGACACTCGGGAAAATCCATGGCGTACCCTGGCCGGGCGTGGGTTTCCGGAGAGCATACTTCAACGAGGGTGCCAAGGCGGGCGCACGGGCGTGGCCATCACGCGCGTTCGAGTGGGCGGGTCGGGGCGGCGCTGTTCGGCGGTTTCGAGCGCTGGCGTTCGCTGCAGGGGTTTCCGCGGCACGCAATTGGGATATATTGGCCGCGCACGGGGGAGGGGAGGTCTCGCGGACGAGGCCTTCGTCGGGAGCACCGGGGCATGGATATGGTGGCGGGCGACCTGTCTCACCTTGGCAGCCTGGCGCGCCGCGTCGGCGTGGAGGTGCTGGCGGCCAACGCCGCGAGGGTGGACGCGGACGCGCAATGGCCCGCGGAGAACATCCGGGCGCTGGCCAGGGCCGGTCTGCTCGGGCTGCATGTTCCCTCGCGGTTGGGCGGCCACGGACAGGGCATGCTGGCGCTGGCAATGATCTGCGAAGAGCTGGCGCGCCATTGCGGTTCCACCGCGATGTGCTACGGCATGCATTGCGTGGCCACCCAGGTACTGGTGGCCAAGGCGACGCCGGAGCACGAGGCGCGCTATCTGGTGCCGATCGCACGCGGCGAGCAGCTGATGTCGCTGGCGCTCAGCGAGCCCGGCACCGGCGCCCATTTCTACCTGCCGCGCTCGCACTTTCGCGCCGACGAGAGCGAGTTCGTGCTCAGTGGCGTCAAGAGTTTCGTGACCAGCGGCGGCTACGCCGATTCCTACGTGGTGTCGGCGACCTCGCCCGGCGGCGAAAACGATCCCGGCAGCTTCACCTGCATGCTGGTGGAAGGCAGATCGGAGGGTTTGCGCTGGGGCGAGGCATGGCACGGCTACGGGATGCGCGGCAACAGTTCGCGCTCGGTGAGTCTGGAACATGTGCGCGTGCCCGCGATGAACCTGCTGGGCGCCAAGGGCGACCAGATCTGGTACATGTTCGAGATCGTGGTGCCGTTTTTCCTCACCGCGATGTCGGGCGTGTACCTTGGACTTGCCGCGGCATCGCTGGAAATGGCGATCGAGCATTTGAAGACGCGCGAGCACCAGCACACCGGCGAGGCGCTGAGCGCGCAACCGGTGCTGTGGCAAGACGTGGCGAGTGCATGGACGGAAGTGGAGGCCACGCGCCGGCTGGTCCGGCACGCCGCGCGCATCGCCGATGCGGGCGATCCGGAAGCGACGCAGGCGTTGCTGGCGGCCAAGGCCAAGGTGGCGAAAATCGTCAACCAGGTCACCGACACCGCGATGGCCTTGCTGGGCGGTCGCGGCTACGGCGAAAACAACGCGGTGGCGCGCATGCGCCGCGACGCACGCGCGGCGCAGGTGATGAGTCCCACCACGCATCTTCTGGAAGCGTGGCTTGGCCGTTCGTTGCTCGGCTTGCCCATGCTTTAGGTGCCCGCATGACACTGGCGATTGCAAACCTGGGCGACAGGGCGACTGAACGGGCATTGCGCGCGGCGATCGCCGTCGCCGAGGTCGAGATGGTGCTGGTGGACGACCCGGCGCAGGCGGACGCACTGGTTTGCGGGGTTGGCGAGCCCGCCGCGCTGACTTCCGCCAGCGATGCGCACCGCGGGATGCCGGACACCCAGATCGTGCTGCGCGTGCCCGACCTGGAGGCCGGGCGCCTGCGCGCGCAGATTTCATTCGTGCCGGGGCTCGCTTCGGCATGGATCGTGGCGATGTCGGCGACGCCCGAGTCGATGGCGACGGTGCTGTACAAGGCCGCAACCGCCTCGACCCGGCGCAGGCAGCTGCACGTGCTGCGCCGGGAAATCAACCAGCAGTTGCGCCACGCGTCCGGCGCCGACGAGGCCGAACCCGAATACCAGCGCCAGCGCCAACTGGAGCGCTCCGAGCGCTATCTTGCGACCTTGCTGGCGCAGGCGCCGCAGGCGTTCGTGGCGATTTCCCCGCACGGCGAAATCGCCGCCTGGAATGCCGCGGCGGAGCGCATTTGCGGCGTGCCGGCGCGATCGGCGATCGGGCGGCACGTGCGCGACGTGTTTCCGGCGCCGACCGCAGCGACGATCCTCGATCTCCTGTGCCTGACGCTGGAACGCGACACGGTCAGCGCGCGCGAGCTGAAGCTGGCGTTTGCGCCCGGCACCATCTGGGCGCAGGTGAACGCCGCGCCCGTGCACGAAGGCGGCGAGCCGCTGTGCGTGTCGATCACGATCCGCGACATCACCGAGCACCACCGGACCACCAGCGCACTGCGCGCGAGCGAACACCGCTATCGCACGCTGACCGAAACCTTGCCGCAACTCATCTGGACCTCGCGTCCGGATGGCAGCGCGGATTACTACAACCCGCAATGGCAGGCCTACACGGGCGTCGACCCGGGCGCTGACATGGGCCGCGGTTGGCTGGACGCCGTGCACCCGGACGATCGCGAGCGCGCGGCTGCGGCGTGGCGCGGCGCGGTCGAGCAGAAACACGTCTACGACGTGGATTACCGGCTGCGCGGCGCCGACGGCAGCTACCGCTGGTTCAAGGCGCGCGGCGCGCCGATCCGCGGCGAAGACGGCAACATCACCGAATGGTTCGGCACCACCACCGACATCGACGACATGGTGCGCGCGCGCGAGACGCTGCAGCGCAACGCGGCGGACCTCGAAGCGATGGTGCAGAAGGAAATCGCGCGCCGCGCGGCCGCCGAGGACGCCCTGCACCGCGCCCAGAAGATGGAGGCCATCGGTACCCTCACCGGCGGCATCGCGCACGACTTCAACAACATCCTGCAGGTGATCGGCGGCAACCTGCACCTGCTGGCCGAGCAGTTCGGCCAGGAGCCGTCCGCGGAAAGGCGTATCGGCAACGCGCTGGAAGGCGTGCGGCAGGGTTCCAGGCTGGCGGCGCAATTGCTCGCCTGCGGGCGGCGCCTGCCGCTTTCGCCGCAAGTCATCAACATCGGACGGCTGGTGCGCGACATGGGTGACATGCTGCGCCGCGCGCTGGGCGAGAGCATCGAACTGGAGACACTGGTGGCGGGCGGCTTGTGGAACACGCAGGTCGACCGCAGCAATCTCGAAAGCGCGCTGCTGAACCTCGCGATCAACGCGCGTGACGCGATGAGCGGCGAGGGCCGGCTGACGATCGAGGTGGGCAACGCGTTCCTGGACCAGGACTACGCGAACGACCACGCCGATGTCAGTCCCGGCCACTACGTGATGCTGGCCGTCAGCGACACGGGTTGCGGGATCGCGCCCGAACTGGTCGGGAAGATTTTCGAACCGTTCTTCACCACCAAGCCGGAGGGCCGCGGCACGGGGCTCGGCCTTTCCATGGTGTACGGCTTCGTCAAACAGTCCTCGGGCCACGTCAACGTCTACAGCGAAATCGATCATGGCACGACTTTCAAGCTGTACCTGCCGCGTTCGGACCAATCCGAGGACCAGCCGGTTTCCGGAGAAGGCCGGCCGGTCCATGGCGGCACCGAAACCGTGCTGGTGGTCGAGGACGACGACGCGGTCCGCGAACTGGCGGTGGCGACGCTGGCGGACCTTGGTTATGCGGTCTTGAAGGCGCGTGATGCCGAAGCGGCGCTGGCGATCGTCGAGAGCGGCGCCCCGATCGACGTGCTGTTCACCGACGTGGTGATGCCGGGCCCGCTCAAGAGTACCGAACTGGCGCGCAAGGCGCGCGAGCGGTTGCCGAACCTTGCGGTGTTGTACACATCGGGTTACACGCAGAACGCCATAATGCGCCGCGACCGGATAGACGATGGCGCGGAACTGCTGAGCAAGCCCTACAGCCGTGAAGCGCTGGCCCGCCAGCTGCGCCACGTGCTGGCCAGCAGGGCCCGCGCGCGGATCGCGGGATTGGCGCGCGCCGGCGCGTCGCCGGCGCAGCCCGTATCGCCGCGGACCGTGCTGCTGTGCGAAGACGAGGGCACGGTTCGCGAAGCCCTGGGCGAGTTGCTGCAGGCCCATGGTTTCACGGCACTGCTTGCATCCGGCGGCGCGGAAGCGCTGCAGCTTGCGGCGGCCCATGATTTCGACGTGCTCGTCGCCGACATCGGGCTGGCGGACATGTCGGGCATGGAGTTGGCGCGGCGCGTGCGCGAAGCACGGCCGGACTGCCCGGTGTTGTTCGCATCGGGCCGGCGCGAAAGCCTGCCGGCCGAACTCGCCGATGCGACATTCATCCTGAAACCGTTCGGCATCGACGAGTTGTGCGACGCGATCGCGCTGGCGCTCGGGCCGCGTTGAGCCGGCAGGTCCACGCGTCGAGCGACGCGGATAACGCGCCGCGTCAATTCAGGCCGCTGCCTGCCAGCATCGTCGCGATCGCGTCGAGGTCCGACTGCGGCGACGGCCGGATGTGCCGCCCCACGTCGTCGGTCGGACGGACGTAGCGGTTCAGCAGCAGCGAAAACGCCAGCCGCTGGCCGGCCGCATTGGTGACGTAGCCCGACAAGGTGTAGACATGCGACAGCGTGCCGGTCTTGGCCTGCACGTTTTCGGCGGCGGCGCCGCCGCGCATGCGGTGCTTCAGCGTGCCGTCGACGCCCGCGAGCGGGAGCGCTTCGCGCAGCACGTCCGCGAACGGCTGCCGCGCGACCCACGCCAGTACCTTCACGGTGGCGGCCGGCGTGACGAGATCCTGGCGCGACAGGCCCGCACCGTCGTCCAGCGTGGCCTCGCCCTTGCCGATGCCGATGCGTGCGAGGAACGCGCGCATCGCGCACGCGCCCCATTCGGCGCTGGTCGCGGGCGGACCCGCGCGGTCCGCGCACACGCCCGTGCGCGCGGTCGCGACGCCGACCTGCTGCAGCAGCATCTGCGCGTAACGATTGTCGGAGTGTTTCATCATGTGCACGAGGAGTTGCGACAGCGGCGGCGAGGCGACGCTGGCGATCTCGAACGGGTTGCGGGCCAGGGCCGGGTCCGTTTCCGGCCAGTGCACCGTGCGCACGCTGCCGTCCACGGCGATGCCGCGTTGCGACAGCGCCTCGCGCAACTGGTTGGCCGCGAACAACGCGCCATCGGGCGCCGACAGCGTGAACGTCGCGCGCGGGGTGTTCGGGCGCAGGCGACCACTCGCGTACAGCACGCCGGAACCGGGCGGCCGGTAGAGGTTCAGCGGTGCGGTGCTGCCGGTGAGGTTGACCACGCGCAGACCCGAATGCGGCGATACGACCGTCACCGCGCAGCAGCGCGCGCCTTCACGCGCGACCTTGACGTGCAAGGCGTTGTCCTGCACGCCCAGCGCGCCGGCCCCGGCGCCGTAGCCGGTTTGCAGGTCCAATGCTTCCCAACCCTCTCCGAACGGCGGCCCGGCGAAATACGTGTCGTCGGCGACCAGGTTGCCGCGGATGCGCCGCACGCCGCGCGCGGCGAGCGCGTCGGCAAGATGCCCGGCCCAGTCGGGCGAAACGTCGCGATCACCCAGCGACGGGTCCCCGCCGCCGTACAGGACCAGGTCGCCCGGCACGCTGCCGTCCGCACGCGGTGCGGCGGTCGCATACAACGTGGTGGAAAAACGTGCGTCCGCGCCGAGTGCCTGCAGCGCCAGCGCCGCGGTGAAGAGCTTGGCGTTGGAGGCGGGCAGGAACAACGCATCCGCGTCGCGCCGGTAGAGCGTCTGGCCGCTGTCCAGCGCAACCACGTCGATGCCCCACTGCGCGCGCGCGAAGCGCGGCTGCGACACGAATGCGTCGATGCCGTCGGCGAGCGAGGACGGCGCGAAGCGCGGCGAGGCGGCGCTCGGGATGGTCGATGCCGGACGCGTGACCGGCGGGGGCTGGCGCGGGGTCCGCGGTTTCGGCGGCGCGCTGGCGCAGCCGCCCAACAACACCGCGACAGCCGCAAGCGCGGCGGCCAATCGGTTCACTTGATGCGTCCTTGCAGCGCCATGGCCGCGGCCGGGTTGCGCGCCTTGGCCGCGCTGATGAAATAGACGAACACGTCGCGCGGCGTGGACGCCACCTTGTCGCCATCCGAGATGCGCGGCAGGTCGTCGGGCGCGCCGCCACGTTGCCACGCCAGCGAGCGCTCGGCCCACGCATCGAGTTCCCCCGTGGGATAGCCATCGGGCTCGGATTCACGGCTGCGCTTCAGGCGCGCATACACGAAATCCCCGGTGAGGTCGGCGAAACTCGGGAATTCACGTGAATCGGTGAACACACACGCGACGCCGCGTGCGCGTGCGAGTTCAAGGAATGCCTCGCACAGGAAGGTTGCGTCCCGCACTTCCAGCGCGTGCCGCAGCGGGCGGCCATTCAACTCGCGCGGCAGCAGGTCGAGGAATGCCGCGACGTCATCCCGCTCGAACTGGCGGGACGGCGAAAACTGCCACACGATGGGGCCGAGCTTGTCGCCGAATTCGGCCAGTCCGCCGAACAGGAACCCGCGGACCAGCGCGCCGGCGCCCGCGAGCTTGCGCACCTCGCCCACCCGTCGCGGTGCCTTCAGCGAAAAAACGAAACCGCGCGGGACATCGTCACGCCACTTCGCGTAGACCTTCGGCGTCTGCGCGCGATAGAACGTGCTGTTGATTTCGAGCGTCGCCAGGTGGCGGCTGGCATATTCGAGTTCGCGGCGCTGCGGCAGGCCCTTCGGGTAGAAGTTGTCGCGCCAGGGCGGGAAGTTCCATCCGCCAATGCCGACCTTGATGCCCGCGTCGCGCGCACCGGCGAGTTCGTCCGCGATGGGAACGTCGGGCTTCTTCACGCGGCCTGGTCCACCCACGGATCGTAATTCCCGAACCACCACAAATGGCCTTCCGGGTCGCGGCAGCCGTAGCCGCTGCCGCCGTGGTCCCTGGGTTCGAATGCGTCAACGATTTCGGCCCCGGCCGCCTTGGCCTGCGCGTAACGGGCCGCGCAATCGGATACCACGATGCAGCAGCATTGCGTCTCGCGTCCGTCGATCTCGTCCGGTTGCACGATGTGCCCGCCCCATTCGGAGGCGTTGCCGGCCGAGCCCGGCATGACCATGCCGTGGCCGAACGTCAGTTGCGGGTGTTGCACCAGGTCGCCGTCCGCGTACACCGCGTGCTTTTCGAAACCGAACGCCTCGCACAGCCACTCGATCATGGCCGATGCATGGCGAGAACGGAGGCAGGGGATGCCGGTGGCGGCGGCTGGCTTGGCGTACGAAGACATGCGAAGACTCCTGCGTGTGGATATGCGGCGCGTCCCACGCGCCGGTCCGCGGGTCGAGTCTAGCCAATCCGACCCTGAACCTGTACCGGCCCGGCGCAACCCTCTTGCCAAGTTTCGCCGGCTGGCGCATCTTTGCATCCGCGGGTCCACTGCCAACAGGAGTCTGACATGAAGGGTCTGGAGAAAAAGAAGGAAACCAAGAAAAAGCCGCAGAAGTCGCTGAAGGAAAAGCGCGCGGAAAAGAACGCGAAGAAGGCCGATCGCACCTGAAGACGCGGCACGTCGCGCCGCGTCGGATCAGGCGATCCGCGCGGCGTGGGTATAGATGTTCATCGATTCGTCGCGTGCGAACGCGATCAGCGTGATGCCGGCGGCGTCGGCCGCTTCGATCGCCAGGGAGGTCGGCGCCGAAATCGCAGCGATCACCGCGATCCCGGCATGCGCGGCCTTGTGCACCATTTCCCAGGATGCGCGCGAAGTGATGGCGAGGAATCCGCCTTCGACGGGCGGGGGATCGGGCACCCGCGCGAGCGAGCCGATCAGCTTGTCCAGCGCATTGTGGCGGCCCACGTCCTCGCGCACGATCGCGGCGCGTCCCCTCGGGTTGAACGTCGCGGCGTGGGCGCCGCCGGTGGCTGCGTTGAGGGGCTGGGCCTGTGCGAGCCGGCGCAGGCCGGTTGCGATTGCGGCCCGGTCCACCGGCAGGCCGCTTGCCACGCGCGGCGCCGGGCGCACCGCTTCTTCGAGCGATTCGATGCCGCACAATCCGCAGCCGCTGCGTCCGGACAGACTGCGTTTTCGCCGTTGCAGGGCGTCGAAGCGTTCGCGCGGGATCAAGCCTTGCAGGCTGATGCCGCGTTCGGTTTCCAGCACGTCGACCAGTTCGAACTCGGCCGCGCTTGCGGCGATGCCTTCGGACAGCGCGAAGCCCAGCGCGAAGTCTTCGAGGTCGCACGGCGTCGCCATCATCACCGCGAACGGCACGCCGTTGTACACCAGCGCCACCGGCGTTTCGGCGATGACCTTGTCGCGCGCCTGTGCGCGACCCGCGTTGTCCGCGCGCCACACCTCGATCTCGCGGAAGCCGCGGTCGCGTGCTTTGGTTTCCGTGCGGGGCGGGGCGGCCATGCGTCTACTTTATTGTTTCGACTCGGCGGTGCCCAGCACCGGTCCCGGCGGCTTGTCGACCGGCCGCCGCGTCAGCAACGGGTGCACGAACACCGCGCCGAGGATGACCGCGACGCCGGCGTAGAACCACGCATCCAGTTGGCGCTGCTCGCCCAGCAGGATCACCGCCAGCACGATCGCGTACACGGGTTCGAGGTTGGTCGCGAGTTGCACGGTGTACGCCGACAGCTTGCGCAACACTTTCATCGCCAGCGCAAACGGCAGCAGCGTGCAGGCGAGCGCCAGCGTCAGCAGCAGCAGCGCGTCGCGGGGATCGGGCAGTACGAACGAGCCTTCCGCATGCCACGCGGCCGTCACGAGCGTCAGGAACAACGTGCCCGCGCCGAGTTCGAGGCAAGTTGCCGTCAGCGAGCTGGCGCGATCGGCGATCCGCTTGTTGAACGCGCCGAAAGTCGCGCACAGCGCCGCGGACACCACGCCCACCGCCACGCCGAGGCGCATGTCCGACGGCACGCCGCCGACCACCAGTGCGACGCCCGGCACCACCGCTACCCCCAGCAGCAATTCGCGCGGCTCGAACTTGCGTCCCACCACGGCCGGTTCGATGCCGGCGAGGAACACCGGCGCCAGCGCGATGCAGGTGGCGGCGACCGATGCATTGGCGAGTTTCACCGCCGAGTAGAACGTCAGCCAGTGCAGGGCCACCAGCACGCCGATGCCCGCGTACGCCGCGATGCGCCGGGCCGGCATCGCGCGCAATTCGCGCCAGACCTTCGGCACCAGCATCAGCGTCAGCGTCACGATCAGCATGCGCCACCACACCAGTTGCAGCGCGGTCAGCGAGATCAGCTTGCCGAGGATGGCGGTGAAGCCCCACAGCACCACGCAAAAGTGGAGCTGCCATTGCGCCTTGGCCTGCGGGGTCATGGGATGTGGGTCGGAATGAATGGGCGCACAAGAATAACGCGCGCTGCGCCGGCGCAATCGTCAGTGTTTCGTCGCGGGCTTGCGCATGGCCTCGATCACGCCCCGGCAGGCGTTGTCTTCATCGTGGCTGGGTGCGATCAATGCAGCCAGCGCGGCAACCGGTGCCGCCACGGCCCCCAGCACCGCTGCGCCCACGCCGCGCGCGAGCAACGGTCCCTTCTCGACACCCGCATCCGGATGCTTCAACGTGCCACGCACGTACAACGGCGAGCGCAGCGACAGCACGCGCACGCCCTTGCTGTGCGGGTGGATCGTGAGGTCCAGCGTTTCATTCGCGAGGTTGATGCTGCCTTCGACGTTGATCGTCATGGGTTCGGTGTCGATCACGAATATCCGTGGCCGCCACACGCCCTGTTTCGCAACGAGATCGGCCGCCGCGCAATTGAGCTTCTCGGGCTCGTCGCCCACCAGTTTGGTGATGATGATGTTGCCGACGTTGAGCCCGATTTCCTCGAGCAGCAGTTTGCTGATCGCGCCGTCGTTGACCAGGATCTTCACTTCGCCGTCGGAGGTACCGAGCAACGCCGCCACCGAATTGCCGTCGCCGTCGAGCTTCGCATCGCCGTTGATCTGGCCGAGGCTGGTATGCATCAGGTCCACGGTCGGGAACAGCTTGCCGAGTTTCAGGTGGCGCAGCGACAACGTGGCGTCGCCGTGCATCGGACTCTTGCGGCCATCCAGCTTGATGTGCGCCGTCAGGTCACCGCCCGCCGCCGAGAGCGCGAGGGGGTCCAGCGTCAGGATGCCGTCGTCCATCACGAGGTGCGCGGCAAGATCGCTGACCGGAAGGTCGGATTTGCGCACGATGCGCTTGCCGGTGAAGCGCACGTCGGCGTCCATCTTGCGCCAACGCGTGGTGTCGAAGGTTTCCACCGGCAGCACTTTGTCGGCGGGCTGTTTCTGCGCCTCGCCGCGCCTGGCCTTGGCCGCGTTGCTGTCGGCGCCGATCAGCGGCGAAAGATCGCCGAAGTCCAACACGTTCGACGTCAGCGTGCCGGTGAGCTTGTGGCGTGCGCCGGCAGTGGAGTAGGTGGCGCTGCCGTGCAGGTCGCTGTGGCCGACCTTGCCGTCGAAGTCCTCGTATCGGAAGAGCCCCTCGTGCACCTTCGCGAACAGCCGCCCGCGGGTGGTGAACGGTTTGGTCGGCGGCAACGCGATGCCGGTCAGCGCGTACAGGTGCGACATGCTTTCACCGGACATTTCGAGGTTCATGTCCAGCGCGCCGAGGTGCACCGGGTCCGATAGCGTGCCCACCACGGCGATGTGCAGGTCGCGCAGGCGCAGGTCCGCCTGCACCGGGAACGGCATCGATGCATCGGACATCGCGAGCACGCTGCCGAGCTTGCCGTTGCCGCTGGCGTCCGCGCCGCGCCAGGTGCCCTTGGCCGTCCACGCGAAGTAATACTTCTGGTCCGAATGTGGTGGCGGCGTGCTGGAACGTGCTGCGCTGGCCGGCGGCAGGATTTCGGAAAAGGGAATCGGCTTGCCCAGCGGCTGCAGCGTGAAATCCATGTGCAGGTCGAGCGTGTCGTCGTCCATCCGGATCTTGCCGGCGCCCAGCGCGACCTCGCCGATGTCGAGGTTCCATTTGCCGCCGCTGCCCCTGGCGAAATCGAAATGCCAGTTGGCGCGACCCTGCTTGTCGCGTTCGATGTCCACCGACGGACCAATCAGTTTCAGCGAGGGAATGTCGATGGTGTGCCAGAGCAGCGCCAGCGGCGACAGGCTGAAGCGCACTTCCTCGACGGTCGCGAAGCGCCGCTGTTTCGCCCAGTCCGGATTGGCGATGCTGATGTCGCGCGCGACGAAGCGTGGCCATGGAATCCAGCCCGACACCCCGTGCGCGTCGGGATTGCGCAACCAGTGGACCGCCAGGTCGCCGTTGATGGCCATCGGCCGGCCGATCGAGCTGCCGAGGCGCTCACCCAGCCAAGGCCGCGCGCGATTCCAGTTGAACAGCGCGATGAACAGCACCAGGGCGACCAGCAATGCGCCGATCGCCGCCACGATCCATGTGAGGATCCATCCGGTGCGTGTCATCTCCGGGGTTCCATCCGCGTCGGATACAGCCTAACCCCGCGGCGCTGACTGCAAGTGGCACGCGTTGCGGACGGTTCAGAAAACGCAGGACTGGCGGCGATTCCGGGCACCCGTGATGCCGCACTTGCGCGCGCCGGGCGGTTGCCGCACAGTTTGCCGGACGCGGGTTCGCGGCGGGCAAGGAGAGGCGCGATGCTTTGGCAGAAGGGCCGTTCCAGCAGAAACGTGGAGCAGGCGACCGGCGGCGGTGGCGGCGGGTTCGGGATCGGCCGGATGCGCCTTGGGCTCGGCGGCACCATCATCGCGATCGTCATCGCGATGATCTTTCCCTCGACGCGCGGGATCATCTTCGGATTGCTGACGGGGGAGGGCGACATGGGATCGTCCGGCACGCCTTCGCAGACGACGCAGGCCGACATGAGCGATCCGCAGGTGCAGTTCGTCAGCAAGGTGCTCGGCAGCACCGAAGACGTGTGGACGGCGTACTTCCAGCAAGCCGGAGAACAGTACGTCGATCCGAAACTCACCTTGTTCAACGGCCGGGTTTCGACTGCCTGCGGCGGCGCGTCGGCAGCTGTCGGGCCGTTCTATTGCCCCGGTGACAAGCGCGTGTACCTCGACCTCGATTTCTTCCGGGAACTCGCCACGCGTTTCCAGTCCGACAGCGATTTCGCGCGCGCCTACGTGATCGCGCACGAGGTCGGCCACCACGTGCAGGATCAGCTCGGCATCATGGACATGGAGCAGCAGCTCGCGCAGCGCGGCGAGCCGATGCAGGGTGCGGATGGCTTGTCGGTGCGCCTGGAATTGCAGGCCGATTGCTTCGCCGGCGTGTGGGCCAACAAGTCGCAGCAGCAATTGCAGTGGCTGCAGCCCGGCGACATCGAAAGCGCGCTCGGCGCCGCCTCGCAAATCGGCGACGACACCTTGCAGCGCGAATCGCGGGGCACCGTCGTGCCCGACTCCTTCACCCATGGCAGCTCCGCCCAACGCGTACGCTGGTTCAAGACCGGCTTCCAGTCAGGCGACGTCAACACCTGCGACACCTTCCACGCGCAGGCGTTGTGAAGGCCCGCGGCAGTAAGCCGGAGTGACGATAGCGGGCGGCCGGTAGGGCGGGAGCAGCGAAGCGAATCCCGCCGACTGGGCTTCAGAGCGGTTTCACTTTGTCACGATGACAAGCCGTGTTGAATCATGATCGGCATGGGCGCGCTGAAAGAAACCGCCCCACGCGACAGGCGTTGATGTGAGACATTTCCCAAAAGCGGGTTGTCACCCGCCCTACAGAAGCATGCGGTGATCAGGCATTGCCGTAAAACAACTCGCGGCCGATAAGCATGCGGCGGATTTCGTTGGTGCCGGCGCCGATCTCGTACAGCTTGGC
>JBDZUX010000082.1:0-2847 GCA_040255405.1 Lysobacteraceae bacterium | reverse complement strand
ACCTACAACGACGTGTGGATCACCGGCTTGCCCCGGCACGATTTCATTACCCGTCCCGAAAATGAGTTGCCGGTGCACCTGCGCGAGCAGGCCGCGCGTCTGGAGAGTTTGCTCGGAGGCCGCAGGCTGGTGCTGTTCGTGCCCACGTTCCGACAAGGGCAAGAGGATGCGTATTACAGCTTCAGTGACGTGGAACTGGCGTGGTTGCAACAGTGGCTTGAGAAACACGACGCGGTCATCGGCGTGCGCGAGCACATGGCCGATACGGCCCACGTTTATGGTGCCGCGCTGGCTGCAATCGGGGCCCTGAATCTCTCGTCAACGCACTTCGAGGACGTGGAAGTCCTTTACCGGCAAGCCGCCATGTTGCTGACCGACTACTCCAGTTGTTTCGTGGATTTCATGCTTACCGGCCGGCCGATGGTCAGTTTCGCCTATGACTTCGACCGGTACGCCCAGGCCGAGCGTGGGCTGTTCTACGACATGCACCAGGTTTTCCCGGGACCGATCTGTCGCGATTTCGGCCAGTTGCAGGCCGCGCTCGAAACAAGTTTCGATCCGCCCGGCCCGCTGGAGCGTGAGCGCTACGCCTGGAAGCGCCGGTTGCTGCTCGACCACGCCGATGACGCCAATGCCTGGCGCGTGGTGCAGCGTGTGAAAGGCCTGTACGGACAGACTCCGCGGTACGCCCGTGCAGCCGGCTGAATCTATTGGCGCGGCGCGCTGGCGGGTATCCTTCCAACTGCACGCAGCGCCCGTGACGCGTGAACTGCAGCCGGACGATACGGTGCAGGCGCGGATGGAATCCGATGGCGTCGTGTGGGAGATCGATGGCGACCACGCGGGTTTTCGCTTCGGCCCGCCGGCCGTGCAATCGGAATGGCCTGCCGGCTGGTACGCCTTGCGCGGTCGTCTCGAGTGCGTGGCAGGCACCGTTACCTTGCCCAGCCTGCAGCCCACGTACGCGGCCGATGTGGCAGATAGCGCCGAAGAAATTCCGCTGCCCGAACCCTCGGCGGGCGGCATGCTGCACGCGTTGGTGCTGTTCCGGCATCCGGTATCGGACCTGCATTTTTGCCCCGGGGTTTTGGCGGCACGGTTCCGGATGCGCGATTTCAGCCTGCGGCGCATTTCACGCGCGACTGCGCTTTGGATGATGCTGCGCGGCGCCGGCCAGTCGTTTGCCCCGGGTGCCTTGTTGCGCCGGTCGGCGAATTTCCTGGCCAACCTTTGGCGGACCGACCGCCGTATCGCCACCACCGCCGCATTTTCGGACTACCTCGAACACCAGCGACCGCCGGGTCTCACGGACTACGACGTCTGGATCAGGAAATACGACACGCTGACGCCGAACCGCCTGGCGAATCTGCAGCGTCGCGCGGGCGCCTGTACCCATTCGACGCTCTCGATCCTGTTGCCGGTGCGGGACGGGCCGGTATCGGCCCTGCGCCGTCGCATCGACGGCGTGTGCGACCAGCTATGGGGTGGGTGGGAACTGTGCATCGTCACGAACGCGTCCTGCAGTCCCGGAATCGTCGAACTGCTGGAAAGTTATGCAGTACGGGATGCCCGCATTCGTGTCGCAGCCGCGACCGGTTCGCGTGCCGTGGCGTTCGATCACGCGCTGGCCATGGCCACGGCCAGCCACGTCGTCGTGATGGGTGCCGGCGCAGAATTGCGCCCGCATGCGCTGCTCGAATTGGCAGAACTCTGCCAGCGCCATCCCGACCTCGCATTCGCTTACGCGGACGAGGACTGGATCGATGACGAGGGCCGGCGCCGCGAACCGTATTTCAAGCCGGACTGGAACCCCGACCTGTTGCGCAGCCAGAACTACATCGGCAACTTCGCGCTGGTTCGCGTGGATCTGTTGCGCGACATCGGCGGACTGCGCGACGGTTACGGCGAAAGCACCTTGCACGACCTGTTCCTGCGCTGCACGGAACGGTTGCCCCGTCGCCAGATACGCCACGTGTCGGACGTCCTGTATCACCGCCAGGCGACAACGTGCAGTTCAGGACTGAAGCTGCCGGCACGCGACGTGGCCGCCGACGGTGTGCGGGCCGTGCGAGAACATTTGGCGCGGTGTGGCGTGCAGGCCACGGTGGAGGCTGAACAGCCCGGACCGACATTCCACGTTCACTGGCCGCTGCCACCCGTGTTGCCGAAAGTGTCGATCATCATCCCCACGCGCGACCGGATGGAGTTGCTGCGTACCTGCGTCGAAAGTATCCGGCGCAAAACCACCTGGTCCAACTACGAAATCGTCATCGTCGACAACCAATCATCGCGACGCGAAACGCTCGACTACCTTGGATCATTGCGTGGCCGAGAACACGTTCGGCTGTTGTCAGACGACGCACCCTTCAATTACTCCGCGATCAACAACCGCGCCGTCGCCCGGTGCGACGGCGAACTGGTGTGCCTGCTCAACAACGACATCGAAGTCATCTCGCCCGGCTGGCTGGAGGAGATGGCAGGGCACGCGCTGCGACCGGAAGTCGGCGCCGTGGGTGCCATGCTTTACTACCCCGACGACACGATCCAGCATGCCGGGGTGGTGGTCGGGCTGCATGGCGCGGCCGACCACGTCCACGCCGGCCGGCCACGCGGATGGTGCGGCCCGGCTGGGCGCGCCCGCGTAGCGCAGGAACTTTCGGCCGTCACGGGTGCATGCCTGCTGGTTCGCCGTGCCGCCTACATCGACGTTGAGGGTATGGACGAGCGCCTGGCCGTCGCCTTCAACGACATCGATTTCTGCCTGCGCCTGCGCGAGCGCGGCCTGCACAACATCTGGACCCCGCACGCCGAGCTGTACCATCACGAATCCGCTTCGCGCGGGCGCGA
>JBDZUX010000081.1:0-2854 GCA_040255405.1 Lysobacteraceae bacterium | reverse complement strand
GAACTCGGTTCGCAGACGCTTACCGTCGACATCCTCCGCCGAGGATCCGATCCCGTCATCATCGAATTGGGTCTTGCCTACGCAAGTTGGTGCGTTCGCAACTGTCCGGGCCACTGGGCCCTCAACGGGAATCCGTCGTCCGGCAAGCTCGAGTGGGTCGATGGGTCCATGCATCCCGAGGATGCGATTTTCGAGGATTTCGTTGCCACGCTCGGTACTCCCAAGGAGCGCGCGACAGCTGCGGGTGACGATTTGAGGGCCGCGCACGCATGAAAGACTTGTTCAGGCGTACCCCCTTGCGGCAATTTCCCCAATATTCGACCAGTCACCTGCACGCGGGTCAGGCTTATCAAGCACGCTTCCGCGAGCGCCCTGGCCGCGCCGCGATGTGGACACTGGAGCAGCCACTGATTCGCGCCATCTTCGCGCGCCTCGCGCCACGTCGCATGTTGGATTTTGCCACCGGCACGGGCCGGATTGCGGCGGAACTGGAGGCGGCGCTGCCGACTTGCGAGCTGCATGCCATCGATATCTCCGCCGACATGCTGGCGCTGGCCCGCGCCAAGTGCAAAACCGTGGCATTCCATGAAATGGACGGACGACAAGCCTTGGCCCAGTTCGGGAAAAACACGTTCGATGCAGTTTCTGCGTTCCGCTTTTTCCCCAATGCCGATCCGGCCTTGCGGGAAGACGCAGCCGACCAGATTGCGGATCTGACGAAACCGGGCGGGCACGTCGTCGTCAACAACCACCGCAGTTTTTGGTCCACGTCTTACGTGGCGATGCGCGCGATGGGAAACCGTGACGGCAGCTACGGCACCCCCAATGCCGATCTCAAGCGCCTGTTTGTGGAACGCGGCTTTGTCTGCCAGGCACGATATTCGCTCGGCATCTGGCCGCAAACCGACTTTCGGTCGTTCGCCTTGACCTGGCCGGCCACGCTCGCGATGGAACGGTTCAACATGCGTTATTTGGCGAGGCTCCACAGCACGGGCTACAACACCATATTCGTGTTCAGGAAAATGCGCTGATTGACGTCGCCCACGCAAAACGGCGCTGCGCGCCTCGCCCGGTAACCTGGGCGATGATTCTTGTACGTATCTGAAATGATGACTCGGGAGTAGCGCCGGATAGCCGGGAGTCAGGGAAGACCAACCCGGTGGCGCGCCACGTCGGATCGCGGTCAATCGGATGGGCAACCCTGCGCCGCGGCAATGATCCGGTGCCGGTGGATATTGGTTCCGGATTTCCAGGCTGGCCGTTGGCTGTCTACGCAAGGCACTCGCGAATGCAGCCGGATTCAACGGCGTTCGTGGATGCACTTGCGCAGTGGTTGCCAGCGATCTCACGGGATTTACCGGTTTGGCCCCGACCCAAGCGAGGTGACATTGGAGCCTTCCGAGCCACCCACGGCTGTTCCCGACGCAGCGAGCGCGCGGCAAACCGCGCTGCGCGCCGTCAAGCTCGCCTTGTGCATCGGGCGGGATGCGAGTCGACGCGTCGACACCATGCTGGCGCGGCAGAACCTGACGCGCCTGGTTGCGGGCCGGCGAGATTTCATGGAAGGCGCCATCGGTTGCCTCGGCGGCAAATTGGCCGACCGGGGAAGCCTTTGCTTCTTCACCGGAACCGCGATCAATGGACCGGACACCAACGAGATCGTGGACGCGGATGCCGCCGTGCGGCTTTTCCCACAGTACGACGGTGCGTTCACCGGCGTGTTCCTGGACGAAGCGCGGCGCGTCCTGGTGGTTGCCACTGACTGCCTCGGCATGCAACCGCTCTACATACGCCATGCCGACGGCGAGCTGATTCTGGTTTCAGAAACCAAGGCGCTCGCCGGCGAACCGGATTTGGCGGCGTGGGGCGCCTTCATTTCAATCGGCCACCCCATTGGCGAGCGCAGCCTGATGCAGGGCCTTGCCCGCGTTCCCGCGGGCAGCTTGTTGATCTACGACCTTGCACGGCGCCGACTGGACATCCGCTCTTGCTGGCAGTGGCCGGGGCCATCGGACGCTTGGCGGGATTTCGATTTCCTGTCCGCATTGGAGCGCGACATCCGCGCGTACGCGGCATACGGCGACCCAGGAACCGTACTGCTGAGTGGCGGCTTCGATTCAAGGTTGCTGCTGTTCCTGCTGAAGCGCGCCGGCATTCCTTCAGACGCGCTGATCATTGCCCACGAGGACGAGCACGGCGACGCCGACGGCAGGCTGGCGGAGGCGATTGCGAAGGTGGCAGGGGTTCCGGTACGAAAAGTGCACCCGCCAAGCGATTTCTTCTCTTCGCAGGCTTACCTCGACTATCTGATCGCGAGCGACGTCGGCTTTCCGAGCCTGGACCTGTTCATCGCGAAGGTCGCGTCGCAGATAGATTCCACGACCGTTTGGGATGGGCTTGTACCGGGGTTTGTGTTCATGCCGCTGCACCAACCCGAGGGCGGCTTTGACGCTTACCTGCACCAAGAGATCCGCGGCGCGAACAGCGCCATCTGGCGCGCGGCGGAAATATTGTTCAAGCCGGAAGTATTGGCAGCAATGCGCGAGGGATTCGCGCGTGACCTCAAGAGCGAGCTGGCACGGCTGCCGCGCGACATGTTCGGGTTGGCACGCTTCGTGATCGAGAATCGCAGCCGCAACCGTCCTGCCATGAACCCTTTGAAGGTATACGCGAATCGCGCGCATGCTTTCACGCCGGGGTTGTCGAAAGACTTCATGGCGCACGCGGCCACCATTCCGTTCCAGGAAAAGCCGCATGGGCGCTTCTATCGCAAGCTGTTTGCCAGTCTGGACAAGCAAGCGCTGTCGATACCGTTCGTCAGTGGCGGAGCATTGCTGCCGGGCAGGCGATTCGA